>JAJYRD010000089.1 GCA_021794275.1 Pseudomonadota bacterium
GGACGTGTTCGTGGCCTATGTCCCGAACAAGAGCGTCTCGCTCACGCTCGCCTACGCCATGCTGGGCCACATCGCCGGCGTCCCCAACTCCAACGGGCTCTATACCTCGGTGACCGCGAGCTTCTAGGCTGAAGGGGAGGGTGGAGGAGCGAGCGCGCCGCGATGGGCGCGTTCGCTTTTTGGGGGCTGGTCCCGGCGTCGTATCGGAACCTACGGACAGCCACCCCCAGGTCGAGACCCGTGCTTGTGACACAAAGACCGCCGTTGGACCGTCCCGCGGACCGGCCGAGGCGCGGGATCGCGGCTTTTCCTGAGAAGGGACGCAGGGACCCGCGGCCGACTGTTGTTGCTGTGCCGCCGCCGGTCTTCAGGGCGATGCGGGCGACGAGGGCGCGGGGGCCGTTGACCGCGCCCGGACTCAAGCCTTTTGCGACTCGGGCGCGTCGTTTGCCGGCGGCGGGGCTTGCCTTTAGCGTGGAGGCCCTTTGTGGTATTGTGGGCGACTGTTTCGAACGCCCCATAAAGAGGTCCTAAGGTCGCGTCGCGGCCCAAACCCAATGGATCAATTCGCCAAAGAAACTATCCCCGTCAATCTCGAAGAGGAGATGCGCCAGTCCTATCTCGATTACGCCATGAGCGTGATTGTGGGGCGCGCCCTCCCGGACGTACGGGACGGTCTGAAGCCCGTCCACCGACGCGTGCTGTTCGCCATGCGGGAACTCAGCAACGACTGGAACCGGCCCTACAAGAAGTCGGCGCGCGTGGTCGGTGATGTCATCGGTAAATATCACCCGCACGGCGACACCGCGGTCTACGACACCATCGTGCGCATGGCCCAGACGTTCTCCATGCGTTATCCCCTGGTCGATGGTCAGGGCAACTTCGGGTCCGTGGACGGGGATGCGCCCGCCGCCATGCGTTACACCGAGATCCGCATGGCGCGTATGGCCCACGATCTCCTCGCCGACCTCGACAAGGAGACCGTCGATTTCACGCCGAATTACGACGGATCGGAACACGAGCCGTCGGTGCTGCCAACGGCCCTGCCGAATCTGCTCGTGAACGGCTCGTCGGGGATCGCCGTGGGTATGGCGACCAACATCCCGCCGCACAATCTCACCGAGGTGGTGGATGCGCTGCTCGCGTTGATCGTCGATCCCGACCTCTCGGTCGATGCCCTCATGGCCTACATCCCGGGCCCTGATTTCCCCACCGCCGCGATCATCAACGGCAGCGCCGGGATCCGCGAGGCCTACGCCACAGGGCGTGGCAAGATCTACGTGCGCTCACGCGTAGAGATCGAAGAGGAACGTCCCGGACACCGTCAGGCCCTGATCGTCACCGAGCTCCCCTATCAGGTCAACAAGGCGAGGCTCCTCGAAAAGATCGCCGAGCTGGTCAAGGAAGGTCGCCTTGAGGGCATCGCCGAGCTGCGCGACGAGTCCGATAAGTCGGGCATGCGCATGGTCATCGAGTTAAAGCGCGGCGAGAACGCCGAAGTCATCCTGAACAACCTCTATCAGCAGACCGCGCTGCAGACCGTCTTTGGCATCAACATGGTGGCGCTCGAGGAGGGGCAGCCGCGGCTTTTGACCCTTCCGCAGATATTGAAGGCCTTTCTCAGTCACCGACGCGAAGTCGTTACGAGGCGCACCCTCTATGAATTGCGCAAATCGCGGGAGCGGGCCCATATCCTGGAGGGCCTCGCGGTCGCGCTTGAGAACATCGATGCCATCATCGCCCTGATCAAGGCCGCGCCGGATCCGGCTGCGGCCCGCCAGTCGCTGCTCGCGCGCCCCTGGTCCGCGCGCTTCGTGGCGGAGCTTTTGCGTCACGCGGGCCCGCATTCGCGCCTTGAGGGGTTGCCCTTGGACGTGGGTCTGCTCGAAGACCGTTATGTGCTGACCGAGACCCAGGCGCAGGCCATCCTGGATCTGCGGCTCCATCGCCTGACGGGGCTCGAGCGGGAAAAGATCCATGAGGAGTATCAGGAGATCTTACGCAAGATCGAGGGTTTGTCGGAGATTCTGCGCAGTGACACGCGGCTTCTGGAGGTCATCTCCGAGGAGCTCACGGCGATCAAAACCCAATACGGGGACGATCGTCGCACCGAGATCCTTGCGGGACGCCTGGATCTGAGCCGCGAGGACCTGATCGCCCAGGAGGCGGTCGTCGTCACCCTGTCGCATGCAGGTTACGTGAAATGCCAGCCGCTCGCCGATTATCGGGCGCAGCGCCGCGGCGGAAAGGGGCGCAGTTTCGGACGCATGCGTGAGGAGGACTTCGTGGACCGCCTGGTGGTCGCGAACACGCATGACACGGTGCTCTGCTTCTCGAACCGCGGCAAGGCCTATTGGCTCAAGGTCTATGATCTGCCGCAGACCGGCCACGGCGCCCAGGGGCGCCCGATCGTGAACTACCTGCCGCTAGGCGAAGGAGAGAAGCTCACGGCGATCCTGCCGCTTGCGGACTTCGAGGAAGGGAAGTCGGTGTTCATGGCGACGTCGGACGGGACCGTGAAAAAGACGCCCCTGGCCGACTTCTCGCGCCCCCGTACGAGCGGGATCGTGGCCATAGATCTGGTCGGCGACGATGTGCTGGTGGGCGTGGGCATAGTCCAGGGTAATAATGATATCCTTCTTTTCAGTAACGGCGGCAAGGCGGTGCGGTTCCAGGAAACGGACGTTCGATCGATGGGTCGAAACGCCCGCGGGGTGCGCGGCTTGAGCCTGCGCGAGGGGCAACGGGTCGTTTCCTTGATGATCGTGGATCCGGGCGCGGGCGATCACGCGGTGCTGATCGCGAGCGAGAATGGCTATGGCAAGCGCACGCTGTTTTCGGAGTTTCCGCGCCACAACCGTGGCGGCCAAGGGGTGATCTCAATGCAGGTGACCGAGCGCAACGGCCCGATCGTGGGTGCGGTGCTCGCGGGCGACGAGGACGAGGCCATGATGATCACCGACGCAGGCAGCCTGATCCGCATGCGCGCCCGCGAGATATCCCTGCAAAGTCGTAACACGCAGGGGGTGCGCTTGATGGGCTTGGACGCGAACGAGCGCCTGGTGGGCGTGGAGAAGATCGAGGAGGCCGCGGCTCTCGGTAACGGAGAGGTCGAGGCCGAAACAGAGGTAACCGACTCAGGTGACGACGATGGCGCGGATCTTTAATTTCGGGGCGGGGCCTGCGGTGATGCCGCAGGCGGTTTTGCGGAAGGCGCAAGAGGAACTCGTCGACTGGCATGGCAGTGGCATGTCGGTCATGGAGATGAGTCATAGGGGCAAGGAGTTCCTGGATATCGCGGCGCGCGCGGAGTCCACCCTGCGCGCCCTCATGGGGATACCCGACTCCTACAAGGTCCTGTTCCTTCAGGGAGGCGCCTCGTTGCAATTCGCCATGGTGCCGATAAACCTCCTGCGCGGCAAACGGCGCGCAGACTATATCCACACCGGTGAATGGTCCAAGAAGGCGATCGCCCAGGCGCAGCAATTTTGCGAGGTGAACATTGCGGCAAGCGGCGAGGCGCATGGCTTCACGGACATCCCTGCGGTCGCTGACTGGCGCCTCGATCCCAAGGCCGCCTATCTGCATTACACCCCCAACGAGACCATAGGCGGAGTGGAGTTTCCCTTCGTCCCCGATGCGGGCGCGGTTCCGCTCGTGGCCGACATGTCTTCGACCATTCTGTCGCGGCCCATCGACGTGAGCCGGTTCGGATTGATCTATGCCGGCGCGCAGAAGAATATCGGGCCGTCTGGGCTTACGGTCGTGATCGTGCGTGAAGACCTCGTGGGACAGGCACTTCCCGGGATGCCGACCATGCTCGACTATCGGATCCATGTCGAGAACGATTCCATGTACAACACCCCGCCGACCTTTCCGATCTATATGG
Organism: Pseudomonadota bacterium; assembly: GCA_021794275.1. Lineage (GTDB taxonomy): Bacteria > Pseudomonadota > Gammaproteobacteria > Acidiferrobacterales > Acidiferrobacteraceae > Acidiferrobacter. Next base: position 3,890 of record JAJYRD010000089.1, read on the forward strand.
CGGGGCTGGTCTTCGACTGGCTGCAAGATCAAGGCGGGCTTGCCGGCATGGCGCGGATCAATGAGCGCAAGGCGCGGCTCTTGTATGACGCGATCGACGGCTCGGGTGGCTTTTACGTCTGCCCGGTGGCGAAGGACTGCCGCTCCTGGATGAATGTCCCCTTCACCCTGAAAGACGCGGGTCTCGACGAGGCCTTTCTCAAGGAGTCGAAACAGGCAGGCCTCCTTCAGCTGAAGGGGCATCGATCAGTCGGGGGCATGCGCGCGAGTATCTATAACGCGATGCCCGAGGAGGGCGTGGCGGCGCTCGTCGACTTCATGCGGGACTTCGCGCGGAGACGCGGCTGATGTTCAAGGTCCGGACGCTGAACCAGATTTCGCCGCTGGGTCTTGCGCGTTTCGATGCCAAACGCTTTCAGGTCGGCGCCGATCTGGATGACCCGGATGCCCTGCTGCTGCGTTCGTTCAATATGCACGACATGCCTTTGCCGGCGCGGCTGAAGGCGGTGGGGCGCGCGGGGGCGGGAGTGAACAACATCCCCGTCGCGGCCTTGAGCAAACGCGGGATCCCGGTGTTCAACGCGCCCGGGGCCAACGCCAACGCCGTCAAGGAGCTGGTCGTGGCAGGGCTCCTCATCGCCGCGCGCAATCTGCGCGGGGCCTGGGAGTTCGCCTCCGGTCTCGAGGGCTCGGACGCCGAGATCAGTCGCGCGGTAGAGGCCGGCAAGAAGGCCTACGCGGGGAGCGAGCTGCCGGGCAAGGTCTTGGGTGTGGTGGGACTCGGCGCGATCGGGCGCATGGTCGCCCATGCGGGCCTCTTGCTTGGCATGAACGTCGTGGGCTTCGATCCGGAGCTCACCGTGGAGGGCGCCTGGCAGCTCTCGGCGGACGTCCAGAAGGCGGGCAGTGTCGCGGAACTGCTGCGTCGCGCGGATTTCGTAAGCTTTCATGTACCGCTCGTCGATGCCACGCGCCATATGATCGATGCCAAGACCATAGGCCTCTTGAAGCCCACGGCGACCATTCTGAATTTCGCGCGCGAGGGGGTCGTGGATGATGACGCGGTCGTGGCCGCGCTCGATGGCGGCCGGCTGCACGCTTATCTGTGTGACTTTCCGACAAACCGCTTGAAGAACCATCCCAAGGTGGTCGTCTTGCCGCACCTGGGCGCCTCGACCAAGGAGGCCGAGGACAATTGCGCGATCATGGTGGCCGAGGAGCTGCAGGATTTCCTCGAGCGCGGGAACGTCCGTAATTCGGTGAACTTCCCCGAAGTCGTGGTGGCGCGGGAAGGGGCGTGCCGGCTGGTGGTGGCCAATGCCAACGTACCGAACATGGTGGGCCAGATTTCGACTGCCATGGCGCGCGCCGGACTCAATATCCATAATCTCGTCAACAAGTCGCGGGGCGATCTGGCCTATACGCTCGTCGATCTCGACAGCGCGCTTCCCGATGCGGTTTATGGCGAGATCGCGGCCATTCCTGGCGTGATGTCGGCGCGCAAGATTTCGGCCTGAAGCCATGTCCGAGCGTGCCGACGATCCGGAGTGGCGACTCGATGAGCACCGCGCGCGGATAGACGCCATCGACGAAAAGCTTCAGGAGTTGCTCGCCGAGCGCGCGCGCGCCGCCCAGGCGATCGCGAAGATCAAAGAGTCCCTTGATGGCGAGCCGGTATTCTACCGGCCGGAGCGCGAACGTCAGGTGTTGGCGAAGGTCCGCGCGCGCCATCATGGGCCGCTCCCGGAACAGGACGTCCTGCGCATCTTCCGGGAGGTCATGGGGGCGTGCCTGGCCCTCGAGCATACTCTGACGGTGGCGTATTTCGGGCCCGAGGGGAGCTTCACGGAGGCCGCCCTCCGCAAGCACTTCGGCGGCGCCGTGGTAGCTATGCCGGTGGCCACGATCGCGGAGGTGTTCCGCGCCATCGAGGCCAAGACCGCGGATTTCGGCGTCGTACCGGTCGAGAATTCGGCGGAAGGAATCGTGAGCCACACACACGACCTGCTCATGCGTTCACCGCTTCTGATCGTGGGCGAGGTCGTGTTGCGGATCCACCATCAGCTGCTCTCTCGCGCCGGCGCCTTGGACGAGATCGAACAGGTCGCAGCCCACCCCCAGGCGCTTGCCCAATGCCGGGGATGGATAGAACACCACCTGCGCCATTGTGAGCAGGTCGCGGTATCGAACAATGCCGAGGCCGCGCGGCGCGCGGTCGATGAGCCCAAGCTCGCCGCCATCGCCTCGCGCGAGGCGGCCGCCCACTGGGGCGTACCCATCCTCGCCTCGAACATCGAAGACGCTCCCGACAATGCCACGCGGTTTTTTGTGATCGGCGGAAGCCCCGTGGGTCCGAGCGGACAGGACAAGACCAGCTTGTTGCTCACAGCCCCCCATACCCCAGGCTCCCTGCATGCGCTGCTCGAGCCGTTCGCCCGCCGCGGCATCAGCCTCCTGCGCATTGAGTCGCGACCGGCCCGGCGTGCACTTTGGGAGTACGTGTTTTTTGTGGATGTCGCGGGCCACGAGAAGGATCCCGCGATCCAGGAGGCGCTGGCCGAACTCGAGCGCGACGGAAGCGTGGTGCGGCGCCTCGGGTCTTATCCCCAGGCGCTTTAGGCCGGCGCGAACCCGATCTAAATAATGATGAGAGTGTAATGGAAATGGCGTGTGATCCCGTGATCCTGGCGGTGCCCGGCGTCCGCGGCCTGGTGCCGTATCAGCCGGGCAAGCCCATAGAAGAGCTCGAGCGCGAACTGGGCGTGACCGGTGCGATCAAGCTTGCCTCGAACGAGAACCCCTATGGTGCGGGCCCCAAGGCGCGGGCGGCCGCGGCGGCCGCGCTCGCCCAGATGGAGCGCTATCCGGATGGTGGCGGTTTCGCCCTGAAACGGGCCTTGGCGGGGCGTCTTGGGGTCTCGGAGCGGCAGATCACCCTCGGCAATGGATCCAACGACGTGCTGGAGCTCGTTGCCCGCACCTTCCTCTCCGCGGGAGAGACCGCCGTCTGCGATCAGTACGCCTTCGCCGCCTACCCGATCAGTGTGCGCGGCCTGGGGGCGCAAATGATCCAGGTGCCCGCGCGCGATTATGCCCATGACCTGGATGCCTTGGCCTGCGCCCTCTGCCCGAGCGTGCGCATGGTATTTCTCGCCAACCCCAATAACCCGACCGGAACCTGGTTCGGCCGGGATGCGCTCGAGGCCTTCCTCGCGGTCGTCCCTAAGTCCACCATCGTGGTGCTGGACGAGGCCTATCGGGAATATGTCGCGGATCCGGATCACCCGGATGGCTGCGCCTTCCTCGCGCGCCACCCGAATCTCATCGTCGTGCGGACCTTTTCCAAGATCCATGGGCTCGCGGGCCTTAGGGTCGGTTACGCCGTATCCGATGCCGGGCTCGCGGAGCTCATGAATCGACTGCGTCAGCCCTTCAACGTAAACCTGGTTGCTCAAGCGGCGGCGGTGGCGGCCCTCGACGATGACGACTATGTGGAGCGGATGCGGACGGCCAATACCGCCGAGCGCGCGTCGCTCGCGCGCGCGCTCACGGAAATGGGTCTCGCGGTTCTGCCGTCGGCCGGCAACTTCGTGTGCGTCGAGGTGGGCGACGCCGCGCACATTTATGATGCCTTGCTGCGCCAGGGGGTCATCGTCCGGCCGCTCAAACCCTACGGCATGCCGCGGCATCTGCGGATCACCGTGGGGCGTCCCGAGGAAAACATGCGCCTATCGCGCGCTCTGGCCGACGTGGTGAGGGCCCGGTGAGCCGGGATCCACGGCAGCCGGCGCTTGCCAAGAGGCGGCTTGCGATCGTGGGCGTGGGTCTCATGGGCGGGTCGCTTGCCGCGGCCTTGCGGGAGGCGGGCTTCGCTGAGCGGATCGTGGGGGTGGATGCCGATCCCGCGGTATTGGAAGAGGCGCGATCGCGCGGCCTGATCGACTGCGCCCAGGACCTGGAGGTGGCGGCGGCTAAGGCCGATATCGTGGTGCTCGCGACCCCGCTCGGGACCCTGCCGGACCTGCTCACGCGTCTGGCCCATTGTGTGCCCCCCCAAACCATCGTCACGGACATGGGTAGCGCCAAGGAAGGCGTGGCCGTCGCCGGGCGGGATCTGGGTCTTGCGCGTTTCGTGCCCGGTCATCCCATGGCGGGCAGCGAGTGCTCGGGGCCCGCATCCGCGCGCGCCGACCTCTTTGCCGGGCGTAGCGTCCTCTTGACGCCCACCGAGATCACGGCCCAAGACGCCGTGGGGGCCGTGCGGGCGATGTGGGAAGCGGCTGGCGCCCGCGTCATCCTCACCGACGCCGCGACCCATGACAGACTCGTGGCCTACACGAGCCATCTCCCGCACCTTCTCGCCTTTGCCTGCGCGGAACTCCTTGCGGACCAGGAACCAGTCGAGCGGCTCGCACCCTTCGTGGGGAGCGGGCTCAAGGATTTCTTGCGCATCGCAGGCAGCGATCCGCTCATGTGGCGGGATGTATGCGCGGCCAACGCCGCCTGTCTCGGGCCTGCGCTCGCGGCCTTCACCGAGCGCCTGGCGGCCTTGAGCGAAGATCTCGCGCGCGGCGATTTCGAGGGACTTTTGGAGCATTTCGCGAGGGCCCGCGCGTTTCGTGCCGGTTTGATGAAGGAGGTCGCCGATGGCGAGCATTGATTACACGGTGAGGCCCCGGGGGCCACTTTCGGGGACGATTACCGTGGCCGGCGACAAGTCGATCTCGCACCGCGCGGTGATCCTTGGCGCCCTGGCCCGCGGACGCAGCGAGATCACGGGTCTCCTCGAGGGTGAGGACGTCTTGGGGACCATCGCCGCCTTCCGGGCGCTCGGGGTCTCCATCGAAGGCCCCCATGAGGGCCACCTCGTGGTGGAGGGCGTGGGTCTATATGGTCTGAAGGCCCCGGTCGGGCCCTTGGACCTCGGCAATTCGGGCACCAGCATGCGTCTCTTGGCGGGCCTCTTGTCGGCGCAGCCCTTCGGCACGCGGCTTGTGGGCGACGAATCGCTCATGCGTCGGCCCATGGAACGGGTGGCCGCGCCACTACGCGCCATGGGGGCCGTCATCGAGACCGGGGAGGGCGGCCGCCCGCCGCTCCATATCGTGGGCGGCCGCCCACTGTCGGGCATCGAATACCGCCTGCCGGTGGCGAGCGCCCAAGTGAAATCCGCGATCCTTTTAGCTGGCCTCTATGCCAAGGGGCGCACGACCGTGATCGAGCCCGCGCCGAGCCGTGACCACAGCGAGCGGATGCTGGCAGGCTTCGGCTACCCCGTGACGCGCGATGGTGCCACCGTTTCGCTGGAGGGGGGCCAGGGCCCCTTGCATTCCGTCTGTCTCGATGTCCCGGCGGACCTGTCGTCGGCGGCCTTTTTCCTGGTCGCAGCAAGTATCGTCCCTGGGTCCAGCGTGAGGCTCAAGCGGGTCGGGATCAACCCCACGCGCCGTGGCGTCATCGACATCCTGCAGGCCATGGGGGCTGTCATCGAGCAGGAAAACGAGACCGTGGCAAGCGGCGAGCCGGTCGCCGATCTCGTCGTGCGTGCGAAGCCTCTCCGTGGCATCGCCATACCGCCGGAACTCGTGCCGCTTGCCATAGACGAATTCCCGGCCCTGTTCGTGGCCGCCGCCTGCGCCGAGGGCGTCACGACTTTGCGTGGGGCCGAGGAGTTACGGGTCAAGGAGAGCGATCGCCTGGCCGTCATGGCGCGTGGTCTCGCCGCGCTTGGCGTGGCCGTGGAGGAGCGCCCGGATGGTCTTACGATCACAGGCGGGGGGTTTCGTGGTGGCGTGATCGATTCGGGCGGAGATCACCGCATTGCCATGGCCTTCACGGTTGCGGGTCTGCGGGCCACGGCGCCCCTGCAGGTGCGCGACTGCCGGAACGTCTCGACCTCGTTTCCGGGTTTCGTGACCTGTGCGCGGGCGGTCGGATTCGATCTCGAGACGACCGCGTCATGATGCCGGTCCTGGCCATAGACGGCCCCTCGGGCTCCGGTAAGGGCGCGGTCGGCACGGCGGTGGCCCGCCGGCTCGGTTGGCACTACCTGGATAGTGGCGCCGTCTACCGCGCCTTGGGGCTTGCGGCCTCGTGGGAGGGTATCGCGTTCGGTGACGAGGCGAACTTGCGGGATCTCGCCGCCAGGCTTGATCTGCGCTTCGTGGCGGCGGATGGCGGCGAAACCGCGGTGTTCGCCAACGGGCGCGAATGCGGGGCCTTGCTGCGCAGCCCCGAGGCAGCCAATGCCGCTTCCCAGCTCGCCGCCCTGGGATCGGTGCGCGAGGCCCTGTTGGACCGCCAGCGCGCTGCGCGTAAGCCGCCGGGGCTTGTAGCCGACGGTCGCGACATGGGCAGCCATGTCTTTCCGGACGCCTTTTTGAAGGTATTCCTCACGGCGAGCGCCGAGGTCCGGGCTCAGCGGCGCTATGATCAGTTGAAGGCGAAGGGCTTCAGTGTTACGCTTTCGCAGCTTATACAGGAGATTCGGGAGCGGGACGACCGGGACGCAAACCGCGCCGTCGCACCGCTCAAGCCCACAGAGGACGCCGTCGTGCTCGATTCGTCGGCCCTCGGGCTACAGGATGTGGTCGACCGGGTGCTCGCCATGGCGAGAAGCCGGCGATAGCCTTTACCCCTCCGCCGAATCGAAGAACAACAATCCGGCTGCCGTTGCCGGCCAACCCGCCCTGCTTTTTGGGGCCTAGACGCCAGAGAGATTCATGAGCCAAAGCTTTGCCGAATTGTTTGAAGAGAGCATGCAGTCCTGTCAGATGCGTCCCGGCAGCCTCATCGTGGGTGAGGTCGTGCATGTGGACGACGAGGTCGTGGTGGTCAACGCCGGCCTCAAGTCGGAGGGCGTGATACCGACAGAACAGTTCCGCAACGCCAACGGCGAGATCGGCGCCAAGGTGGGTGACCGGATCGAGGTGGTCATCGAATACATGGAGGACGGCTTCGGCCAGACCCGTCTGTCGCGCGAGAAGGCTTGTCGCGTGAAGGCGTGGGACGTGCTGGAAGAGGCGTTCGAGAAGCAGACGGTTGTGACCGGCATCATGACCGGCAAAGTCAAGGGCGGTTTCACCATCGCCATCGACAGCATCCGCGCCTTCCTGCCGGGCTCGCTCGTCGACGTGCGCCCGGTGCGCGATCCGTCCTATCTCGAAGGCAAGGAACTCGAATTCAAGGTCATCAAGCTCGACCGCAAGCGTAATAACGTGGTGGTATCGCGTCGGGCGGTCGTGGAAAACGAGATATCGGCCGAGCGCGACCAGCTGCTCGCCAACCTCGAGGAAGGCCAGGTCGTCAAGGGTATCGTCAAGAACCTGACCGATTACGGCGCGTTCGTCGATCTGGGCGGGGTGGACGGCCTCCTGCATATCACCGACCTCGCCTGGAAGCGCGTCAAGCACCCCTCGGAGATGCTCAACATCGGCGATGAGGTCGAGGCCAAGGTCTTGCGCTTCGACCGCGAGCGTAACCGTGTGTCTTTGGGCCTGAAGCAGCTCGGTGACGACCCGTGGGTGGATCTTGCCCGCCGTTATCCGATCGGCACCCGCATCTTCGGCAAGGTCACCAATATCACAGACTACGGCGCCTTCGTCGAGATCGAGGAAGGGGTCGAGGGTTTGGTCCACGTTTCGGAGATGGACTGGACCAACAAAAACGTACACCCGACCAAGATCGTGCAGCTCGGCGATGAGGTCGAGGCGATGATCCTCGACATCGACGAGGAGCGCCGTCGCATATCGCTTGGCATAAAGCAGTGCCAGCCCAACCCCTGGGAAGAGTTCGCCGCCTCGCACAACAAGGGTGATCTCGTGAAGGGCCAGATCAAGTCCATCACCGACTTCGGCGTCTTCGTCGGACTCGAAGGCGGCATAGACGGCCTGATCCATCTCACCGACCTTTCGTGGAGCCGCGCCGGCGAAGAGGCGGTGCGCGACCTGAAGAAGGGTGACGAGCTGGAGGCGGTGGTGTTGGCGGTTGATCCTGAACGCGAACGGATCTCGCTTGGCGTGAAGCAGATGGAAGGCGACCCCTTCAATAACTACTGCGCCGAGCATGGCAAGGGCGCGGTGGTGACGGGCGTCGTGACGGCCGTGGACGCCAAGGGCGCCACCGTGAAGCTTTCCGACGACGTCGAGGGTTATCTGCGCGCGTCCGAGGCCTCGCGTGATCGCATCGAGGATGCGCGGGCGGTTCTGAAGGACGGGGATACGGTCGAGGCCAAGGTCATGACCATAGACCGCAAGAACCGCAAGATCACGCTCTCGGTGCGCGCGAAGGACATGGAGCGCGAGAACGAGGCTGTGCAGGAATACACCCGCAAAGCCCCGGTGGCGACCTCGTCTTTGGGTGATAAGCTGAAAGAGAAGCTCGGGCAAAAGGAGTAATGGGGCTTTAGCGCGATGACGAAGTCCGAACTCATTCAGACTTTGGCGGCGAACCAGCCGCAGTTGGATCAGCGGGACGTGGAGCTTGCGGTAAAGGGGCTATTGGAGCGCATGTCGAGCGCGCTCCAGGCCGGTGAGCGCATAGAGGTGCGGGGATTCGGGAGTTTTTCGCTACACCATCGCCCCGCGCGGCTTGGGCGCAATCCGAAGACCGGTGTGAGCGTGCAGGTCCCGGATCGGCGCGTTCCGCACTTCAAGCCTGGTAAGGAGTTGCGCGAGCGGGTCGATCAGTAAGCCCATCGCGTGTGGCGCGAGCAATGAAAGAAGAGCGGCATGGGCGAGGCGCCCGTGCCGTTTTTTTTGAAGGGGGTAGCGTTTCATCATGAAGCGGGTCCTGTATGGCTCCATCGCGATTCTCGTGGTCTTCATCGCTCTGGGATTCGCGTACAAGAACGCCACCGATGTGACGGTGCGCTACTACGGGGGTCTTGCGTGGCAGGCGCCGCTCGCCCTCGTCTTGGTCGTGGTCCTCGTGATGGGCATCATCGTGGGTTTCATGGCGAGCCTGAACCGCCTGGTGCGCCTGCGCCGCCAGCTTGGGGTGGCCCGCAAACAGGTGCGCCAGATGGAACAGGAGGTCGCGAACCTGCGCGCTTTGCCCATAAAAGATGTTCTTTGAGCATGCGTCGGTCCTGATCTGGCTGCTGCTGCCGCTTGCGGCCGGTTCCGGGTGGGTGGCCGCGCGCTATGACGAGAGGCGTCACCGGGCGCGCAAGGATCTGCCGACCGCCTACTTCAAGGGCCTGAATTTCCTTCTGAACGAGCAGGCCGACAAGGCCATCGAGATCTTCATCAAGGTCTTGGAGGTCAATTCCGAGACTGTCGAGACCCATCTTGCGCTCGGGAGCCTTTTCCGCAGGCGTGGAGAGGTCGAGCGTGCCATACGTGTCCACCAGAACATCATCGCCCGCCCGGCCCTGGACCGCGATCAGCGGGCGCGGGCGCTGCTAGAGCTCGGGCAGGATTATCTCAAGGCGGGTCTCCTGGACCGCGCCGAGAACCTGTTCCTGGAACTAGCCGAGATCCGGCTGCATAACGAGGAGGCCTTGCGGCTCCTCATGCACATCTATCAGCAGGAGCGGGACTGGGAAAAGGCGATCAGCGTGTGCCGAAGGCTCGGGCGTTCGGGTGGCCCCGGATTGAATGACGTGATTGCCCAGTATTATTGCGAATTGGCCGAGGATGCCTATAAGCGCAACGAGCATGACGTGGCGCGCGAACAGGCCAGACGGGCGCTCCAGAGCGACAAGGCGTGTGTGCGGGCAAGCATGGTTCTTGGTAATATCGAGGCCGATCTCGGGCGTCACAAGGACGCCATCAAGGCCTGGAGACGCGTCGAGATCCAAAACCCGCTGTATCTGGGCGAGGTGGCGCAGGCGCTCGCCAAGAGCTATCAGGCGGTGGGCGACGAAGAGGGTCTGTATCGGTTTTTCCAGGAGGCCCTGGGGCGGCATCGGGATATCGCGCTCATGCTCGCCTTGGCGGACGTCATCCAGCGCCGCGAGGGCTTGCGCGCGGCGGAGGCCTTCATCGTGTCGTGGCTGCGCAGGCAGCCCTCGGTGCGTGGCTTGAACCGCCTCATCGGGCTGCATGTCGAGCAGGCCTCGGGCGAGTCGCGCGAGGATCTCGCGATCCTGAAGGGGATCATCGAAAAGATCGTGGAGGGCCGCAGGCGCTATCTGTGTCACCAGTGCGGTTTCTCGGGCCAGTCCCTGCACTGGCAGTGCCCGGGGTGCCACCGGTGGAACACCGTCACGCCGTCGGGAGAGGACGATGTCGTTTGAACAGCCCGTAATCATCGTCGCCTTGGACTTCGCGGACGCGGAGGGTGCGCTTGCGGCCGCGCGCAGACTCGATCCGGCGCAGTGTCGCGTCAAGGTGGGCCTCGAACTTTTCTGCGCCGAGGGCCCGTCCGTGGTCCGCGACTTACAGGGTCTCGGTCTCGAGGTGTTTCTGGACCTCAAGTTTCACGACATCCCGAATACCGTGGCCCGCGCCTGCGCCCGCGCCGCGGACCTCGGGGTGTGGATGGTGAACGTGCACGCGTTGGGGGGGCCGCGCATGCTCGATGCGGCGCGTCGGGCGATCCCCGTGGACGGGCCCAGGCTTGTGGGCGTCACGGTCCTTACGAGCCATAGCCCCGAGGAGGTCGTGGCGCTTGGGCTCGGCGCGAGCGGCGAACGGGTGCGAAGCCTGGCGCGCTCCTGCCGCGAGGCGGGTCTCGACGGGGTGGTGTGCTCGGCCCAAGAGGCTTCTGACCTGAAGGATCTGCGCGGGCCCGGTTTTGTCCTCGTCACCCCGGGGATCCGCCCGCAGGGCTCGGCCCCGGACGATCAGAGGCGCACGCAGACCATAAGCGAAGCCCTTGCGGCGGGCGCTGACTATCTGGTCATCGGTCGCCCCGTGACGCAGGCGCCGGACCCCGCGGCGGCCCTCGCCGCGTGCCTCGATGAGGCCCGCGCGGCCCGCACTCATAACGCATTGAAAGATCTGGAGCAGTCGTGACGGTTTCGCTTTCGGCGGTATTGGACCGCATGACCCGCGCGCGGGTGACGGTGGTCGGGGATGTGATGCTGGACCGCTATTGGTATGGGGGCGTGGAGCGTATCTCGCCCGAGGCCCCGGTGCCGGTGGTAGCGGTGGGGCGCGCCGAGGAGCGTCCGGGCGGGGCGGCCAACGTGGCGCAGAATATCGCGGGTCTGGGTGCCCACTGCGCCCTGGTCGGGCTTTGCGGCGACGACGCCGCCGCCGATTCGCTCGCAGCCCTCCTCGGGGGATCAGGCGTCGCGCATCGTCTGGTCCGGGATCCTTTGGTCAACACCACCGTGAAGCTGCGTGTCGTGTCGCGTAACCAGCAGCTGATCCGCATCGATTTCGAGACCCAGGTGACCCCCGACGGCTGCCGCGATCTCGTCGCCGCCTACAAAGAAGGCTTGGGCGACGCGGGTGCCGTGATCGTGTCGGACTATGGTAAGGGCGGGCTGAATCATGTCCGCGACATCGTCGCCTTCGGTCGCAAGGCCGGCCTGCCTGTGGTGGTGGACCCCAAGGGCGACGACTACAGCCCTTATCGTGGCGCCACGCTCATCACCCCCAACCGTAAGGAGTTCGAACAGGTCACGGGGCGCTTCCGGGACGAGGATGATCTCGAGCGCAAGGCGCGAGGCCTGATCGAGGAATTGGCGCTCGAGGCCTTGCTCGTCACGCGCAGCGAGGAGGGCATGACCCTGTTCGAGCGGGACGGGGCGCGCACCCATGTGCCGGCCAAGGCCCACGAGGTCTACGATGTGACCGGGGCCGGCGACACTGTGATTGCCATGGTGGGGGCGGCGCTCGCGGTCCAGGCGAGCCTGCTTCAGGCCATACACATTGCAAACGCCGCGGCCGGCATCGTGGTTGGACATCTGGGGGCGGTGGCGGTGCCGCGCGAGGAGCTCTCGCGGGCCTTGGCTTTGGAGGATGGGGCATGATCATAGTAACGGGCGGGGCAGGCTTCATCGGCTCCAACATCGTCAAGGGGTTGAATGAACGGGGTCGCGACGACATCCTTGTCGTCGACAATCTGGAGCGCGGCGACAAGTTCCTGAATCTGACCGATTGCGAGATCGCCGATTACCGCGATAAGCGCGATTTCCTGTCGGATCTCGAGCGGGGCGTGTACGCCGGACGTGTCGAGGCCATATTCCACGAGGGCGCGTGTTCGGACACCATGAATCACGACGGCCTCTACATGATGCGCAACAATTTCGAATATTCGAAGGTGCTGCTCGGATTTTGCGAGCGCGAGGGTGCCCAGTTCCTGTACGCCTCGTCGGCCTCGGTCTATGGCGCGGGTCGCGTGTTTCGGGAAGAGCGCGATGTCGAGTCTCCATTGAACGTCTATGGTTACTCGAAGTTCCTGTTTGACCAGTACGTGAGGCGAGGCGCGCGTCGGGCCTGCCAGGTGGTCGGATTCCGCTATTTCAACGTGTATGGATCACGCGAGCAGCACAAGGGCCGCATGGCGTCGGTCGCCTACCACTTCTTCCACCAATACCGGGAGACGGGCCAGGTGCGACTGTTCGGCGCAAGCGGCGGCTACGCGCCCGGCGAACAGCGTCGCGACTTCGTGTCGGTGGAAGACGTGGTGAAGATCAACCTTCATTTCTTCGACCACAAGGACGTGAGCGGCATCTATAATGTCGGCACGGGGCGCGCGCAGACCTTCAACGAGGTGGCCGCGGCCACCGTGAATGCGCTTAGACGCCATGGCGGCGAAGAGCCGCTTACGGCCGATGAGCTGGTGAAAAGGGAAGTGATCACGTATATCCCGTTCCCGGAGGCCTTGGCCGGCAAGTACCAGAGCTTCACGCAGGCGGATGTCGCCGCCCTGCGCGCGGCGGGCTACACCGCGCCCGCGTACGACGTCGAACAAGGCGTGGGGCGCTACGTGGAGCGGCTTTCGGCCGCAAGTGGGATGTCGTGAGCGAGAGGTCCGCCATGAAGCTCCATCCCATCATTCTTTGCGGCGGAAGCGGCAGCAGACTCTGGCCTCTGTCACGCGATCATCATCCAAAGCAGCTCCTGCCGCTTTTTGGGACACGCAGCCTTCTGCAAGAGACCGTGCTGCGGCTGGAGGGGCTGGCCGATCTGGGCGCGCCCGTGATCGTGAGCAACGCCGAATACCGTTTTCTGATCGCCGAGCAGATGCGCGAGATAGGGAAGTTCCCTTGCCCCTTGTTGCTCGAACCGGCGGGCCGCAACACGGCGCCGGCGCTGACACTTGCGGCTCTGCGCATATTGGCCACCGACGCCGACGGGATGCTGCTTGTGATGCCGGCCGATCACGCCATGACCGATGCCGAGGGGTTTCGCAAGGCGGTGGGTGACGCGCTCGCTCACGCTGCCGGCGGGCGGCTCGTCACCTTCGGTGTCGTACCTGACGCCCCGGAGACCGGCTATGGGTACATCCGCCGGGGTGCGGGCTTCGCCATTGGGGAGTTCGTGGAAAAGCCCGATCTCGCGCGTGCCGAGTCCTTTCTCGCCTCTGGTGAGTATCTTTGGAACAGCGGGCTTTTCCTGATGCGGGCGTCGCGCTGGATAGAGGAGTTGCGGCGACTGCGGCCGGACATATTGGAGGCCTGCGAGGCCTCGATCGCCCAAGGTCGGCAGGACCATGATTTCTTCCACATTGGTAAGTGCTTCGAGGATTGCCCGAGCGAATCCATCGATTACGCGGTCATGGAGAAGACCGAGCAGGGCTCGGTCGTGCCGCTTGCCGCCGGTTGGTCGGACGTGGGGGCGTGGGGGGCGCTTTGGCAGATTGGCGCCAAGGACTGCGACGGCAATGTAGTGCGTGGCGATGTCGTGACGCTTGCCTCCGAGGACAACCTGATTATGGCCGACGGCAGGCTCGTCGCCGCAGTCGGCGTACGCGACCTCATCTTGATCGAGACCAAGGACGCAGTCCTGGTTGCACATCGCTCCCGCGCGCAAGACGTGAAGGAACTCGTCTCGCGTCTGAAGGCGGTGGGGCGTAGCGAGTGCACAATGCCAAATCGGGTATGGCGCCCCTGGGGCTTCTACGAAACCTTGGACAGCGGTACACGCTTTCAGGTCAAGCGCATCATGGTGAGGCCTGGCGCGGCGCTGTCTTTGCAGATGCACCATCACCGTGCCGAGCACTGGGTGGTGGTGAAGGGCACGGCGCGGGTGGTGCGGGATCACGAGGAATTCCTGGTCACCGAGAACCAGTCGACCTATATCCCGGTGGGGGTGCGTCATCGATTGGAGAACCCGGGCCTGATACCGCTCGAGATGATCGAGGTGCAGTCGGGGAGTTATCTCGGGGAGGACGACATCAAGCGCTTCGAGGACATCTACCGGCGCATGGAGCCGTCGGTGGGCGGGTAGGGCGGATACCCTATCTCCAGCAAAAGGGCCATGGCAGGGATCGCGTCGGCCGAAGGGGAGGCGATGATAACGAGACTTTGGCGTCTTTTGCGGCCGCGTGAGCGGCGCGAGGCGGTCCGGATTTTCGGTTGGATGGTGATCACGTCGGGCTTCGAGATGCTGGGTGTGGGCGTCGTGTTGCCAGTGGCCATGTTTCTCGTGAATCCAGGACGGGTTATGGCCCTGCCCGCCGCGCAGGCCATCGAGCGATTCCTGGGCGTATCCTCGGGGCGCGGTTTCGCGGTGGCGCTCGCCGTTTTTCTGCTGATCATCATAGGCGTAAAGGCCCTGGTCGTATCGCGCGGTTATCGCCGCCAATTCGGCTTTCTCTATGGGCTGCAAAAGGACCTCGCCGACCGGATGCTCGCGGGCTACGTGGCGGCACCCTACGTGTTTCACTTGACACGCAACAGCACCGACCTTTTGAAAAACGTGCGTGGCGAGATCCCGGTCCTGACGGATGGGGTGTTGCTCCCGGGTCTGCAGATCGTGAGCGAGTCTGTGGTGTCGCTCGCCGTGTTCGGTCTGCTGCTATTGGTGAGCCCCGGACTCACGCTTGGCGTGGGTGGCGTCCTCGGGGTCGCGTTCCTCGCGATATTCCGCGCCACGCGCGCCCGCAATGAGCGCCTCGGACGGGAGCGGCAGGAGGCTTTGACCGCCATGTTTCGTCATGCGGCGACCGGGCTTTCGGCAATAAAGGATCTCACGGTCCTCGACCGTCAAGCGCCGCTCCTCTTGCAGCATGAGGAGGCCACCCGTCGCTATAGCGAGGCGAGCGCGGCGCAGATGGTTACCGCCCATATGCCGCGGCTTGCCATCGAAGGTCTGGCCTTTGGTGGCTTGATCAGCATCCTTCTGTATGCGGAGTGGATTTTGCGCGATCCGCAAGCGGCCATCCCGCTTATGGCGATGTACGCGATGGCGGTATTCCGGCTCATGCCGTCGCTCACGAAAATGCTGAACGCGGGCATGTCGATACGCTTCAACCGGGCGACCATCGATATCGTCGCGGACGCGCTCGAGGAGATCGGGGCATCATCGGACGACGAGGCGGATATGCCCCTGGCATTCGATCGCGAGATCACCTTGCGTGGGTTCAGTTACTCCTACCCGGGCTGCGCGCAGCAGGCCCTGGATGCCGTGGACCTGACGATAGCGAAGGGTTCGTCGGTGGCGTTCGTGGGCCCCTCCGGCGCCGGCAAGACCACGCTCGCCGATGTCTTGCTCGGCCTCTTGCAAGGGCGCGGCGATGTGCTCGTGGACGGCAGGCCTTTGGGTCCGGGGGCCTTGAAGGCATGGCGGCGGCAGATCGGCTATGTCCCCCAGCAGATCTATCTCGCCGATGACACTATCGCCGCGAATGTCGCGTTCGGGGTGGCGCGAACGGACATCGACCGCAAGGCCGTGATGCGTGCGCTCAAGATCGCGCAAATGGCGGGTTTCATAGCGGATCTTCCGGAGGGGATCGATACCGAGGTCGGCGATCGTGGCGTGCGTCTGTCTGGCGGACAGCGCCAGCGCCTGGGCATCGCCCGTGCCTTGTACCATGACCCCGCGATCCTGGTCCTCGATGAGGCCACGGCCGCCCTCGACGGTCCCACGGAGGCGGATCTGACCGATGCCATCAATTCCTTGGCTGGCGCCAAGACCATGATCGTCATCGCACATCGGTTGAGCACCGTGGCTTGCTGCGATGAGGTAGTGCTGCTCGAGGAGGGTCGCATCACGGCGCGGGGGGCATTCGCGGAGCTTGCCCGCCGGTATGATTTTTTCCGGATGCGTGAGCCGCTCGCCGCAAGATCGGCATGATGGAGGTCGGGTGCGTGTCCTCGTAACCGGGGCCTTGGGCTTCATCGGGACGGCGCTTTTGCCGGCCCTCGAGGCCGCGGGTTATGGGGTTCGCGGCTTGGGACGCGCGGCAGGCCCCTTGGCCGACTGGCGGTCGGCCGATTTGACGAGCCCCGCGTCGCTTGCCGGGGTTTGCGCCGATTGCGATGCCGTGATCCATCTCGCAGGAGTCGCCCACACCCGCGCCTCCGGTGCGGACCATAGGGCGGTCACCGTGGAGGGCACCCGTGCCTTGTTGGCCGAGGCCCGCGCCGCGGGCGTTGCACAGTTTCTGTTCGTGAGCAGCATCAAGGCCGAGTGCGCGCGGGATGAGTATGCCGACAGCCGGCGCGCCGCCGAGGAATTGATGCGCAAAGCGGGACTGCCGTCGTGCATGATTGTGCGTCCGGCGCTCGTGTACGGCCCTGGTGTGCGCGGCAATCTCAAACGCCTCCTGCAGCTCGCCGATCACCCGTGGCCATTGCCGATCCCCCGGGGTCTCGCGCGTCGCAGCCTCGTGCACCGGGATGACCTCGTGCGCGTATTGGTCGCGCTTTTGTCGGGTCACGCCCACACCGCCACCTACACCGTGACCGATGGGATGCCGTATACCATGCGCGAGATCTACGATGTCATGCGTGTCGGGTGCGGGCGGCGCGTGGGACGCTATGCGCTGCCCGCCGGGGCTTTGACCGCGCTCGCGCGCTTCGGGGATGGCGTGACACACTGGACGCGGCGGCCGTGCCCTTGGGACACAAGCGCACTCGCGCCTTTGCTGGAAGCCTGCGTAAGCACGGATGATGGCGTGTGGGGGGCGATCGGACTTACCCCGCGTTATTCCTTGGCGCAGTCTGTGGCGGGCATGGTAGAGGCCCTGCGCGTGGGCGGAGGGGCCCGGTGAGGGACGGCACGCCGCGCATCGCAGTGTCGGTGGTGAGCCATGGACAAGGGGCACTCGTGGCGCGCCTCTTGTCGGACATCGCCGGTTTTTGCCACACGCCCGTGCAGGTCGTGCTCACCGTCAACAAGCCCGAGGTGCTGCCGGATCTCACGTTTCCCTTTCCGGTCTCGGTGGTGCGCAACGACGCCCCCCGCGGCTTCGCCGCCAACCACAATGCCGCCGCGGCGATCATCGACGCGGATGTCTTCTGTGTCGTGAACCCCGACGTGCGTCTGACGGCTGATCCTTTCCCGCCACTCGTGGCGCTCCTCGAGGACCAGGATGTGGGGGTGGCGGCGCCGGTGGTGGTCGGAAGTCGAGGTGACGCGCAAGACAGTCGTCGGCGGTTGCCGACGCCGCTCAATGCGCTGCGCCGCCTGGTCGCGCGGCCGCGCGCGGCCGATGAGCGCGTGGACTGGGTGGCCGGCATGTTCATGGCGTTGCGCACCGCGACCTTCCGGGCGGTGGGGGGGTTCGATCCGGGTTATCACCTCTACTACGAGGATTGCGACCTCTGTTGCAGGCTCACGGTCGCAGGCCTGCGCGTCGCCGTCGCCCCCGATGCCGTGATCATCCATGACGGGCAACGCACGTCCCGTCGACGGCCGCGGTATTTCCTCTGGCACGTGCAAAGCGCTCTGCGGTTCTTCCGCTCACCCGCATATCGCAAGCTGCGTACGCGCATGCGGGAGCGTACTTGACAATCCGACCGCTTCTTATGGATGCCGCAGGCGCCTTGGTTGCGTGGGTCGGCGCACGGCTCTTAGCCCACCCCCGCAATCCCTGGCAGATACTGGACATCCCGAACGAGCGGTCCTTGCATGCGCGTCCTGTGCCGCGTACCGGGGGTTTTGCCATTCTCGCGGGCGCGATGGTGGTCGCCATCGGAGACCCCTGGACCTTGTCCCCCGCGCTTGCGGTCATCGCCGTGGCGCTTTTCGCGATCGCGTTTTTGTCTTGGTATGACGATCGTCGGGGCTTAAGTCCGGGTCTGCGGCTTGTGGTGCATGTCGCGGCGGCGCTCGCCGTGGCCCTGCTGTTGGCGCCCCAGGCGCGAGGGTGGCTGCCGGGCGTCGAGGGGGCGATCGCGGGCCCGCTTGCGATTCCGCTCGTTGGTGTCTTCCTCGTATGGTGGATCAATCTCTACAACTTCATGGACGGCATGGATGGTTTCGCGGGTGGCATGGCGGTCTTCGGCTTCGGCACGTTGGCCTTGCTGGGCCATCGGGCCCACGACCCGACCTTTGTGGGGGTCGCGCTTGGGCTCGCATCCGCGGCCTTCGGCTTCACCGTGACCAATTTCCCGCCCGCGCTCCTCTTCATGGGGGATGTCGGCGCGACCGTGCTCGGATTCCTGGTCGGCATCCTGATCCTGGTGGGTAGCGCCCGCGGGGATTTTCCGCTCTGGGTGGGGCTCGTGGCCTTCTCGCCCTTCCTGGTCGACGCGACCGTGACGATCATGAAGAGGGCGGTGCGTGGCGAGCGCCTGACCGCCGCGCACCGCGAGCACTACTACCAGCGGCTGGTGCGCGCCGGCCTATCGCACCGGCAAACGGTCCTGGCCGAGTACGCCTTGATGGCCACATGCAGTCTTGGCGCCTATGGCGCGGTCGGGGCGTCCGTGGCCGCGCAATGGGCTATAATCGCGGCTTTGGCGGCCTTGTACGGCGTACTGGCCGCCCTGGTCCGGCGATGGGAGGGTCATGGGCAAGCTTCCGGCAAGACCGCGCGTTAAGGCGCCTCTCGGGCGCTGGGCGGTCGTCGCGCACGACCTCGTGGCCATCGCCTTGGCGTGGCTTGGGGCCTACTGGCTGCGGTTCAACATGGGCTATGTCCCGCACACCTTCTGGCACCAGAGCCTGCGCCTGCTCGCGGTAGTGCTCATCGTGCAAGGCGTGGTCTTCTGGACCATGGGGCTCTATCGCGGCCTCTGGCGGTTCGCCTCGGTCCCGGATCTCCTGCGCATATTCAAGGCGATCGTCGTGGGCGTCACCGTCTGCGCCTTCGTTTTGTTTCTCTGGGTGCGGCTCGTGCAAGTGCCGCGCTCCGTGTTCGTGCTCGACGGACTGCTGCTCACGATGCTCCTGGGCGGCCCGCGATTTTTCTACCGGTTTTTCAAGGACCGGGGCCTCTACCAGGTGGCGGGCAAAAAGGCGATCATCGTGGGCGCCGGACGCGCGGGCGAGATGCTGGTCCGCGACCTTCTGCGCGGGTCCGACGTGGGTTATCGCCCCGTGGCATTCGTGGACGACAACCCGCGGCGTATCGGCCAGGAGATCCATGGGGTGCCGGTCGTGGCTGACTGCGGGCAGCTGCCGGACGTCGCCGCGCGCCTGGAGGCCGACATCCTGTTCATCGCCGTCACCGAGGCCAAGGCGAGCCGTATGCGCAGGCTCGTGGAGCTTTGCGAGCGTAGCGGCCGGCCATTTCGGATACTTCCGGGGCTCCAGAGCCTCGTGGACGGCCAGGTCAATATCCAGGAGTTGCGCGAGGTTCGCATCGACGACCTCCTGGGTCGCGAACCGGTCCTTTTGCAGCAAGACGAGATCAATCGCGGTATGGGCGGCAAGGCGGTACTCGTATCCGGCGCCGGCGGCTCCATAGGATCGGAGTTATGTCGACAGATCGCCGCATTGAGGCCCCGCACGCTCGTCCTTTTCGAGCGCAGCGAGTACAACCTCTACAGCATCGAACTCGAGCTCAAGCGCGATTATCCGGACCTTACGGTATTGCCGGTGCTGGGGGATGTGCGCGACCGCCTGCTCGTGGACCGGGTGCTCGCACGCGAACGCCCGGATATCATTTTTCATGCGGCGGCCTACAAGCATGTGCCGATGCTGGAGGCGCAGAGCCGGGCGGCCGTCATGAACAATGTTTTCGGCACCGAGACCCTGGCGCAGGCCGCCGACCGCCATGGCTGTGGCACCTTTTTGCTAATATCGACCGACAAGGCGGTGAACCCGTCCAATGTGATGGGCGCCACCAAGCGTGCCGCGGAGATCCTCTGCCAGGAGCTGAACGCGCGCTCGAAGACGCGGTTTCTTACCGTGCGGTTCGGCAATGTCCTGGGATCGGCGGGCAGCGTCATCCCGCTCTTCAAGACGCAGATCGCAGGTGGCGGCCCGGTCACGGTCACGCACCCGGACATCACCCGTTACTTTATGACGATCCCGGAGGCCTGCGGCCTCATATTGCAGTCGAGCGTCATAGGCGAGGGCGGCGAGATCTTCGTCCTCGATATGGGCGAACCCGTGCGCATCGGCTATCTCGCCGAGCAGCTGATCCTTTTGTCGGGCAAGCGCCCCGGGCATGACATCAAGATCGTATACACGGGCTTGAGGCCTGGAGAGAAGCTCTACGAAGAACTGTTCTACGCCGACGAGGCTTTGCTCGAGACCACCCATCCGAAGATTCGTCTCACCGCCGGGACTTGCGCCGATCCGATGCGCTTTGGGCAAGGGCTGGATCGATTGCGTGATCTGTGCGCGCGGGATGACGAGGAGGCCTTGGCGGCGGCGCTCAAAGAGATGATCGACATGGGCGGAGCGGCCGCCACCGAGCCCGCGTGCGCACGCGGCAGTTCCTAGGATCGTCGCGGGCCATCCCGGGCGGCAGGTTTCAGAGGTGTTGCCGACAAAGGGGCGGGGGACCGAAATGCATCCCCCGCCTCCCGCAGGCATCCTCACTGGGCGCCGATGTCGCCACAGGCCACGGACTTCTGCATGTCCTGGCGGCTTGCATGCACGTTGATGGCCAAAGGCCTTTTGAGAAGGTTTTTCAAGCGCACATGGATCAGGGTGACCGCCTTCCCGTGCCGCAGCGATTTGAGCATGTAGGCGGGCCGCGGGTTGATATTGGGACAGCTCCCCGGGTGGATATGCTCCGGCTGTACCACACCTTTGGGGGCGCCGTGCAGGTGGACTACGACCCGAGTCCGCGACCCATGCGGATAGAGCAGGGCGTAGCCGCTCTCACCCGAGCCATTCTCGGCCTTGAGAGGGACCTTCAGGGGTTTGGCGAATACCGGACTCAAGGCTAGGCTTGCCACGGCGAACGACGCGATCAGTCTTTTCATAGTATGTGCGGGAAGCCCCGGTCCCCGGACCGAGGAGGGATAGCGCCTGATCCCGCTCCTCCTGTTGGCGATGCTATCGGAACCGTCGTATGATGAAGCGAGCCCGCAGGCGCGACCTCTTCGCGTCGATCCGACAGGGGAGCGACGGCCTTGGGGCTTGGAAGGGATGCATAACCGCCCCGGTTCACGTCAGGGGTGGCGGTTGCTGCAGGTCCCTTGCCGATGCGGCCATGATCGGCGTCCATGCTAGCACGCGCTTGGAGGGGCCGACAGGGGCCCCGGGGTGTCCCGCAGCCCCCTGCGGGGGAGTAAGTAGGATAGGGCCGGCGGCCACAGGCGCCATGAGCATGAGTGCGTGTGGGCGGGGCCCGCTCAGGGGCTGATCTGGCGGACTGGGCGCACCAAAATCTCCTCGACCAGGACGTTCGGCGGCTGGGCGAAGCTATACACGAGGGCCTGTGCGATATCCTCGCCGTGCAATGCATCGAGCGATTCGCGGCGGGCGATCATCTGCTCGTCGGGCACGTTGTGTCCCCATTGCGTCCAGACCGCGCCGGGCTCGATCAAGGCCACGCGGATGCCCTCGGGTCCCAGCTCCTTGCGTAGGGCATCATGGAAGCCCACGACCGCGAACTTGGTGGCGTTATAGACCGACCATCCCGCGATGCCATAGCGGCCGCCGACGCTCGAGACCGTGGAGATCATGGCGCCTTGGCGTCCGCGCAGAAGCGGGATGGCGGCGTGCGTGCAGTTCAGTACGCCGTAGAGGTTCGCATCTATGGTGAGCCGCCACTCGCGTGGCTTGCTTTCGGCAAATGGCGCGTGATAGCCGACGCCGGCGTTGTTGAACAAGAGGTCGAGGCCGCCGAAGCGTCCTCGAACAAAATCGAAGAGCGCGGCGACCTGCTCGGGATCACCAACGTCGGTGGCGACCGGATGGACGCGTTCCTTCAGTTCCTGGGCAAGCGCGTTCAGTTTGTCGCGGTTGCGCGCGCAGACCACGACCTCGAGGCCTTCCTGATGCAGAAGTCGCGCCGCGGCCTCGCCTATGCCGCTCGATGCCCCCGTTACCACCGCGATCTTACCGCGGATGTCTTGCATGCGCATACCAAGCCTCCTTGTCGAATTTAAAGTGATCGAAGCCCGCCGTGCGACGATGCCCATCGCGCGGGGCCATCTGGTCCCGGATCAGCTCGCGGGCCCCAGGGCCTAGCCTTTTCCTGATTGCCGACCGCGGATATGAAGCCGTTTTGGGTCGACATGATAGGCGCGATGAGCCTACCTGGAGAGGCGGCCGTATGGTGTATGGCAATCCTGCATGTCTGGAAGCGGACACGAAGACGGGCACGCCCCTCGATCTCTTTTTGAATGCTGCCCATCGCGCGCCTCCGTGTGCGGGGTCCCGTAGCGATCGCGCGCGAGGAAGGCGGCATCGGGTCCGACGAGGGCTCCCAGAATGTGCGGCGTCACCTTCTGCGCGCAGCTGCCGCTCGGTGAGGCCGATGACCCGGATCGGATGTTCGACCGCGGGCCGTGGGACCTTGACGAGAAACGGGGCTTGGGCCACGTGCAGGCCCGCCGGGGGGCCCTATGATCATTGCGCGTCGCGGCTGTCGCCGCGCCAGAGGCCGTGACCGTTATTATGGCGGCCAGTCTCATACCGCGCAATCGGCCCATAAATCCTCCCCCTAGGTGAGATAGCGGCGCCGCCCGACTGGGGGAGACTTTACGGCGGACATGAGAGCTGGGTGCCTCGCTTCAAGCGCCTAGCGAACGCGGCCGTGGCGTGCAAGCGCCGAGATCAAGCCTCGTGGCCGCGGGTCGCGGCGGCGGTCAACGAGTCCTGGCGCGTACGCGCATAGGGCTTGCCCTGAGCAGGCACTTGGATGGGAGGGATGGCGCCACGCCGATCCTTGCCTATAGAATCAAGGGAGAGATCAGGGAAGGGCTTGGCACATTGCAATGGGGGATTTTGTCCAGTGACAGCTGTAAAGAAGGCGATTTTTCCGGTGGCGGGTCTGGGGACGCGGTTTCTGCCGGCGACCAAGGCGAGCCCCAAAGAGATGCTACCCATCGTCGACAAGCCGCTCATCCAGTACGCGGCGGAAGAGGCGATCGATGCCGGCATCACCGAACTCATCTTCGTGACGGGCCGCAGCAAGCGCGCCATCGAAGACCACTTCGACAAGGCCTATGAGCTCGAGGCCGAGCTTGAGGTGCGCGGCAAAGACAAGATCCTCCACTCCTTGCGCGGCATACTCCCGAAGGAGGTGACGTGTATTTATATTCGCCAAGCCGAGGCCTTAGGGTTGGGGCACGCCGTGCTCTGCGCGCGTCAGGTGGTGGGCAACGCGCCATTCGCGGTCATCCTGGCCGACGATCTGATAGACGCCCAGCCTTCGGCGTTGCGCCAGATGGTCGATCTCTATGCGCATTACCATAATGCCGTGATCGGCGTGCAGAACGTGGCACGCGAGGATACGGCCTCCTATGGCATCGTGAGGACGAGGCCCTGGGATGATCGTCTGCACCGCGTGGAGGGGATCATCGAAAAGCCGAGCCCGGCGGAGGCCCCGTCGACCCTGGGCGTGGTCGGACGCTATATCCTCACGTCGCGGATTTTTGATCTCCTGGAGAATCTGGGCACGGGATCCGGGGGTGAGATCCAGCTCACCGATGGCATCGCCAAGCTCCTCGAGAGGGAGCAGGTCCTGGCCTATGAATTCGAAGGCAAGCGCTACGACTGCGGGAGCAAGCTTGGTTACCTGGAGGCCACGGTCGAGTACGCGCTGCGTCATCCACAGCTGAAGAAGGAGTTCCGCGCCTACCTGAAGGGTCTGAACCTATAAGAGGCACCCCCATTCTCGGCGTCCGGCCGCGGCCTTGAGCTATGGGCTTTATAAGCACGGGCTGCTACAATCGCGCGTCTTTCCTTTGACCGTATGGGCGGAGCATAGCGATGGCTGACAAGCTTTTGATGATGATGGTGAATACGGACCCACGTAATCCTTCTGAGCTCGGGGCGCCCTTTTTCCAGGCGACCGTCGCGGCGGCGATGGAGTTCGATGTGACGGTGGTGCTTACGGCGCGTGCGGGCGAGCTTGCCGTCAAGGGTGTCGCCGAAAAGCTCTTCGTGCAGGAAGGCAGCAGCAAGTCGGTTTACGATTTCATCAAGGACGCGCATGAAGCCGGCGTCCATTTCAAGGTTTGCACGCCGACCCTGGACCTGTGGGGCAAGGACCTCATTCCGGAGATCGAGGAGACCGTGGGCGGCGCCTATGTCATCACCCAGGCCATGGATGATGACACCGTGACCTTCACGTACTGATCGGTGACCGTGGGGAACGATCGCGGCGCGCAGGCGCGCCAAGCTTGGCAGGTGCTGGAAACAGCCGAACGGATTCACACCAGGGCCGATGTCGAACAGGCCCTGGATCGCATGGCGCTCGCGATCGGGGAGGCCGTGGGCGAGACTAACCCCATCGTGATGGTGGTCTTGAATGGTGCCCTGGTGTTTGCGGGGCACCTCTTGCCGCGCCTGCGGTTCCCCCTCGAGGTCGATTATGTCCATGCCACGCGCTATCGCGGCGCATTGACGGGCGGTGAGCTCACCTGGGAGGCAGGTCCAAGCCTGCCGGTCGCCGGGCGCACCGTGGTCCTGTTGGATGATATTCTGGATGAGGGCGTGACGCTCGCGGCGCTGGCCGACACCCTGCGCTCCCGTGGCGCGGCCGCCGTCCTGAAGGCGGTGCTGGTCACGAAGCGACGGGCACGATCGGAGGGTCTCGAGGCGGATTTTTCCGGTCTCGATGTCCCCGACCGTTACGTCTTCGGTTACGGTATGGATTACGAAGGTTTTCTCCGTAACACGGGCGAGATCTACGCCCTGCCGTAAGGCCTCGGGCTCGCAGGCAATTATCGTACCCCCTTGCAGGGGGTTCGACGCTGGGCCGCTACGTCGCGGGCGTAAGAGGCTGGGCGGGTCTGAGCCTGGAACCTTGCCTCCCGCGCCTTATGTGACGGGTTTCCTTGTGAGGAAGTTGTAACTGTTCCCCGCCCTAAAGGGCGGAGCTTTCCACTGCACCACGGAGACCGCGATGCGCGAAT
>JAJYRD010000019.1 GCA_021794275.1 Pseudomonadota bacterium
CAACTCCGCGCCCAGGGCGGCGGCGCGCTTGCCACCGGCATGATCGCCGCCTTCCACTACGATCATAAGATTTTCTTGAGCTACCCCGACATTACCGTCGGCGGCGCGCTGTCGTTCGCGCACTATCGCGCCGCAAGCGGCGCCTTGCCGGAGGCCCTCGTGCCGCTGCTGCCCCCGGGCGGCGGGGGCATCGGCTTTTTCGTGCCGCAAAGCTATGCCCAGGCGGGTGTCGATGTGCACTTCGGCGAGACCTATCAGCGCCATTACGCCCCCGACCTGCGCCCATTCCTCGATCTTGAGGTCTTCGACAACAGCGTCACCCACGCCGGCTACGACCTCTCGATCGGGGTAGCGACGCCGATCGTGGGCCCCGACCACCTAGCCGTCTACTACACCCGCAGCCAGGGCGGCGTCGGCATCGAAAACCGTCTGCAGGCCGTCGGCGTGCGCTACGACTACCACTTCAAACCCTAGGAGAGAGGCTTCTCATGACCCTGATAAAGCGCGTCTTTGGCATTACCATAGGCATCCTGCTGTCGGGCTGCGCGAACACCGCGCTGCATGCCAGCCGCGCCCCGCGCCTTGCGCACGGCGCGGCCATCGCCGTGGCCCCGTTCGCCAACTACACGACCACACCCGGGGCGGGCGCGCGCGCCGCGTCCATGGCTGCAAGCCTGCTGCTGACCCATGGCCTTGTCACCGTAAGCGCCATGGCCGCCAATCACCATAATCGCCTACCCCTGGGTCTCGAGCCCAATCCCACGACCTTGTTGCGCAAGGCCCGCGCCATGGGCGCCCGCTATGTAGTCGAGGGGGCGGTCCAGGAATGGCGCTACACCATTGGCCTGGACGGACAGCCGGCGGTCGCGGTCACCATGGACGTCGTGGACGTGCATAGCGGCCGCATCATGTGGACGGCCACGGCGAGCCGCAGCGGCGGGCCGCGCGAGAGCGTGGGCGTGCTGGCGGAGGATACCCTGAACGCCATGATCCAAAGGCTGCTCCGGTGAGCGTGCGGACGCACCTTGCGCCCTCGCCCCAGGCGCGCGCCTGGGCGGAGGCCGTCGCGATCCCGGTGATCGCGATCGCGGTGGCGTTCGTCGCGAGCCCCCGCGATCCATTTCTTGTGAATGCCACGTTCCCGTGGCTGTGGTTTGCGCCGGTACTGGTGGCGTTGCGCTATGGGCTTGCGCCGGCGGTGCTGTCGCTCGCGATCCTGGTGGTATCGTTCGTCGCCGCGCGCCTCGGGCTACCGGCCCTGCACATCCATCGCCTGCCGCAAGGGCAGTTCCTGGGCGGCATCATGCTGACACTGCTCGCCGGGGAATATGGCTCCCTGTGGATCCTGCGCTTGCGGCGCTCCGAACAGATGAGCCGCTATGCCGCGCAACAACTGGAGAGGCTGACGCGCGCGCTCCATATGACCCGGCTGTCGCACGACCGGCTCGAACAGACCCTCATCGGCAAGCCCGTCACGCTGCGCGACTCCCTGCGCGAGCTGCGCCACGAACTTGCCACCCATGGGGGCGCGCTCACGGGCGAACTCGCCGCACGACTGCTGCATCTGACCGCCTACCATGGCGGCTTCGAACAGGCGGCCTTGTACGCAGTCTCCGGAGACGTCATAGAACCGGAGCCGCGCGCCCATATCGGCGAGGCATTCGCCTTGGACCCCGATGACATCCTGATCAGGCGCTGTTGCGAAAAGCACCGCACCGCCTACTGGGCGGCGAATTCCCTAAAGGACGAGGAGCACAGCGCCTATCTGGTCGCAGCCCCCATGCTTACCTCCGGCGACAACCTGCTCGGCGTGCTCGTAGTCGCGTCCATGCCCTTCCTATTCCTGCAAGACGAGAACCTCCTCACCGTAGGCGTGCTTTTGGCCTACGTCGCCGATGATGCAAAGGCTGCGCGCACCGCCCAGGACATGCTGCAAAGCCTGCCGCAATGTCCGCCACGGTTCGCCGCCGAGACCGTGAAGCTCGCGCGCTGCGCGCGTGACCTGAACCTCGCCAGCAGTCTCGTCACCACCGCCATTACCGTCGCCGATGACTCCTTGCGCGAGGCGATATTAGATGACCTTGCGACGCTCGCGCGCGGCCTCGACGACAACTGGCGCATCATGGCGCTCGGGGTCAGCCGGCTTGTCACCCTGCTGCCGTTTGGCAAGCGGTCCGTGGCCGAAGGTTATGTCCATCGCCTGCAGGCACGCCTCGACGAGAAGTTTGGATTGACACCGGGGGATGCGACCTTTTCGGTGTCCATCCACGAGATTAGAGGCGGCGACACGCTCCCGGTATTACGCGCGGCCGCGGGGGTGGATGATGGCCATTGAGCTCGCATCCTATCTCCTGTCCCGCGCCTCGCTCGCGGGCGTCGCGCGCCCGTTTTGGGGCGTGCCCGCGCGGCTTCTGCTGGCCTACGCGCTGGCCGCCAACGGCATTGTCGCGCTCGTGCTCGCCGCGCCCGTGGCGCGCCTGCTGCCCAAGGCCTACCGGGGGCAACGGGGGTCGTGGCTGTGTGCGACCCTCATGGCCACCGTACCGATCGCGGGCATACCGATCGCCTTCCTCGCGGCCGCGGGCATAGCGCGCATGAACAGCCGCACGCCCGCACCCGAACCGGAGACCCTCGGGCTGCCGGCGTTCGGAAGCGAGATGCGCGGCCGCCAACCGCACATGGGGGCCGGCGGCGCTTGGGCGATATTGCGCACCCGCGACGCCGGCATCGCGCGCAGCGTGCGCGCCCTGCTGGCCCTGGATCCCAGGCTCTCGCGCCAGACCGCGCCGCTCGTGCGCGCCACCCTGCGCCACCCCGAGGAGGACCTGCGTCTGCTCGCCTACGGACTGCTCGACCAGCGCGAGGGCGATCTCGCGCAGACCATCAACGAG
This sequence comes from Pseudomonadota bacterium, assembly GCA_021794275.1. Classification (GTDB taxonomy): domain Bacteria; phylum Pseudomonadota; class Gammaproteobacteria; order Acidiferrobacterales; family Acidiferrobacteraceae; genus Acidiferrobacter. Next base: position 2,892 of record JAJYRD010000019.1, read on the forward strand.
ACCCTCGCGCAGTGCCGGATCCTAGGTCCGGACAACGACGGCAGCGCGTTAGAGAAACGCCTCGCGTTCCTCTACTGGGAACTCCTCTACCAGGACCTGTCGCGCGACCACCTGCGCGTGCACGCCATCCGCCGCGCACAGACCCATGCCCTCGCGGCCCTCGAACACCGCCCCGAGGACGCGACTTTGCATGTCCTCATGGGCCGTATCGCCATGCTCGAGGGCCATCATCTGGCCGCGCGCGCGCATTGCGAACGGGCCCTGGACCTGAACGCAGCACCCGGACAAGTCCTACCCTATCTCGCTGAGGCCCGCTTTCGGGTTGGCGACTATGCCGCGCTGAAGGATATGGCCCGGGCCTACCCGTCGCTGCTCGATCTCCCCACCATAGGACCGGTGGTCCGGTTCTGGAGCGCCACCTCATGACCACCCCGTTTCCGCAGGCCGCCTCGGTCGACATCATGTTGCTGCTCGAAGGCACCTTCCCGTATGTGAGCGGGGGTGTCTCGTCGTGGGTCAATCAGCTGATGCAAGGCCTGCCCGAGTACCGCTTCGGGATCGTCTTTCTAGGCAGCCGCCCGGAGGACTACGGCTTAGTGAAATACACATTCCCCAGCAATCTCGTCCACCTCGAGGCCCATTACCTGTTCGCGGCGGGCGATGCGCCGCCCCCGAAGACCCCGCGGCGCATGCCCGGAACCCCTGCCTGCCTGCGCGACCTGCACGCCCAGTTGCGCCAAAAAGACCGGCCGTTTTTGCCCAAGGCCCTGCGCGACCTATCCTTTTATGCCGACCACGGCGCCATCCCGCTCACGGAATTCCTATACGGCGAGGACAGCTTTGCGTACATCACCGAGACCTATGAGGAGCGCTGCACGGACCCGTCTTTCGTCGATTACTTCTGGACGGTGCGCAACATGCACCTGCCGATCTGGCGGCTCGCGGCCATTGCCCGAAAGCTCGTGCCGGCGCGTTGCTATCACGCGGTCTCCACGGGTTACGCGGGCCTGCTCGGCGCGCTCCTGCGCTGGCACGCCGGCCGGCCGCTCATCTTGAGCGAGCACGGGATCTACACCAAGGAGCGGCGCATAGACCTGCTCAATGCCGCGTGGGTCACGGACCGGCGCAGCCGCCTGGAGCGCGATCCGAGCGAGATCAGTTATCTGCGCGAACTTTGGATCGCGTTTTTCGAGTCGCTCGGGCGCGCCTGCTACGAGGCCGCCGACCACGTCGTGGCCCTGTACCCGGCGGCCCAGGATCGCCAGATCGCCGACGGGGCCGATAAGGCCCAGACCCTCATCATCCCAAACGGCGTGCCGATCGCGCCGTTTGCGGCCATACGCGCGCCACGCCCCGATTCCTCGTTCACCGCGCCCGTCTTGTGCCTGCTCGGGCGCGTCACGCCGATCAAGGACATCAAGACCTTCATACGCGCGATGCGCGCGGTGATAGCCGAGATCCCACAGGCGCAAGGCTGGATCGTCGGTCCCGAGGATGAGGACCCGTCCTACGTGGCCGAATGCCGCGCCCTCATAGACAACCTCGATCTCGCCGCGCATGTCCGCTTCAAGGGCTTCCAGCCGGTGACGGACATCTTGCCGCAGGTCCACCTGCTGGTCTTGAGCTCGATCAGCGAGGGGCTTCCGCTCGTCCTTCTCGAGGGCTTCGCCGCCGGCGTCCCGGCGGTATGCACCGACGTCGGCGCCTGCCGCCGCCTGATATTTGGCGGCGAAGACGACCACCTGGGGGCGGCCGGCGACATCACCGGCATCGCCGACCCGCAGGCCCTGGCGCATGCCGCCACCGCCTTGCTCACCGACAGCACGCGCTGGCGCGCCGCCCAGACCGCGGCCATCGCCCGCGTCGAGACCCACTACACCGACGCGCGCATGTATCAACAATATCGCACGCTTTACCAAGAGGCCCACGATGTCGCCAACGATACCTAAGACCCGCCATCGCGGCCTGCGCGCCGCCCATGCCGCGGGGCCACGTTGCCACCAGGAGTCTTACCCATGGCGGGCATAGGTTTTGCGCTGCGCAAGCTCATGCGCCACAACGACTATCTTGGCATCGTGCGCGCCTACTCCTACGCCGGCATCATAGGCGCGGGGCCGTGGGTGATTTCCATACTGGGCGTCATATTCCTGGGCTTCCTGAGCGCGAACCACGTCTTCCCCCCGCGCCTCATAAGCGAGTTCCAGACCTCGGTCACCTACCTGATCGCGACCAGCCTCATTTTCTGCGGCGTCTGGCAGCTCGCCTTCACGCGTTATGTCGCCGACCGGATCTTCGAGCGCCAGCACGACCGCGTGCTGCCCAACCTGAACGGCCTTTTGGTAGTGGCCATGGGCAGCGCCTTCGTGCTGGGGGCGTTGGCGACGCTCTTCTTGTTTTCGGGGACGGGGCTTGTCTATCGGCTGCTCATGACCGCACTCTTTAGCCTGCTCACGGGCATATGGGCGGTGGCGGTCATGCTCACCGGTCTCAAGCATTACCGCGTCATCCTCGCGAGTTTCGCGGTCGCCTATGGCGCCACACTCGGCATGGGGCTTTTGATGCGGCCCTATGGCCTCGTCGGTCTGTTGTTCGCCTTTCTGCTGGGCCAGTGCCTGCTGTTTGCTGGACTTCTCGCCGCCGTCTACCGTGACTACCCGTCGGCAAATTTCCTGGCCTTCGATTTCCTGAAACCCGGACGCATGTACCCGTCGCTGCTCGCCTGCGGATTTTTTTATAACGCGGCAATATGGGCCGACAAGTTCGTATTCTGGTTCACGCCCGACACAAGCCAGCCCGTGATCGGCCCACTGCGCGCATCGGCCATCTACGATCTCCCAATATTTCTCGCGTATCTCGCTATCATTCCCGGCATGGCCGTATTCCTTATGCGCGTGGAGACGGATTTCGTCGACTACTACGACCGCTTCTACGAAGGCGTGCGCGAGGGCACGAGCCTCTCGTATATCCGCAACATGCGCAACGGCATGGTAACGAGCGCCAAGACAGGCATCTTCGACATCATCAAGCTCCAGTCGCTCACCACCATCCTGGCGTTCGTGGTCGGGCCCGCAGTCCTGCGGGCCCTTGGCATCTCGCTCCTCTACGTACCGCTTTTCAAGATCGATGTGGTTGGCGCGAGCCTGCAGGTGGCGCTTATGGGCATCCTCAACATCTTTTTCTACCTCGATCGTCGCGCGCGCGTCGTGGGACTCACGGCGATCTTTCTGGCACTGAACCTCGGGCTCTCGATCCTAAGTACCCACCTTGGCCTTTACTTCTACGGATACGGCTTCTCTGTGTCACTGCTTATTTCCATGCTCGTGGGTCTCGTGTGGCTTGACCGCGACATGGAGGCGGTCGAATACCAGACCTTCATGCTGCAGCCCTGGACCCATTAGCCGCGCGCAAGACGCGCGGCGCGGACCGCGCTGCATCATGATAGCGTCGTGCGCAAAATGGACGGCCGACGGATTGGCGTGGCATTGCGCCATGCCCCCCCGTTTGGCGCGCCATGACCTCTTGGGCGTCGGCCACGCGCGGGCTTGTGCGCCGATCCGTGGCAGGCCGCGACCACGCCTGGCGTGCTCGCCCGGAACTTATGGGGTCCTCGCTGGTCTCGATTGTTATCGGTCTGTGCGTTGACCGCGCTACCGCGCGGCGGCAAGGAGACCAAGACCAAGCTTGTGCGCTTTTCATCGTAAAGCAGTCCGCATACACCCCGGGGCATGCACGCGCGCACCGTCGGCCGCAAAATCGATCGCGCGGTTATACAGGG
>JAJYRD010000068.1 GCA_021794275.1 Pseudomonadota bacterium
GCCCTCCAGCACGGTCGCGCCGGGCGCATCGAAATGGCAGCGCGACTGCGCCCGGTCGCACCATGGGCAATAGATGCAGCCCATCGACGGAAGCGCGCCCGCGCGAGGAACGGGGTCCGACGCAATGTGTGCGGGCCGCCCGGCGGCGGGGACCGGCAGCGCCGCGAGCAGGGAAGCGGTATAAGGGTGGGCGGGGCTCCGTATCAATGTAGCGGTGGGTCCCTGTTCCATCATGTGTCCTCCAAAGAGGACCACCGTGCGGTGGGCGATATAGGAGATCGCCGACAGGTCGTGGCTTATGAATAGGTAGCTCAAGCCTTTTTCCGCCTGGAGGTCACGCAGCAGATTCAGGATGCGGGCTTGTAGAGAGACATCGAGCCCGGAGGTTGGTTCGTCCAGTACGAGCAGGCGCGGTTCCGTCGCCAGGGCGCGCGCGAGCGCGACGCGTTGGCGTTGCCCTCCCGAGAGCTGGCGTGGGTAGCGTGACAGCACGGCCTCGTCGAGACCGACCCGCTGGAGGAGTTCCGCGGCTTTCTGTCGTCGCGTGCTACGAGCCATGCCGAAGGCGAGGTGCAGGGGTTCGGAGACGATGCGATCAACCGTCATGCGCGGGTTCATGGCCTCGAAGGGATCTTGAAACACGAGTTGCATCTGTCGCCTGAAGGGTCGCAGCGCAGCTCCCTTCAGGGCGGTGATCTCGGTGCCGTCCCAGAGGACGCGCCCCGCGCTCACGGGCGTCATCTGTAAAACCGCGTGCCCGAGGGTCGTCTTGCCGCAACCGGATTCCCCCACGATTCCGAGGGTCTCCCCGCCAGGCAGGGCGAAACTGATGTCGGCGAGGGCCTTGTGGCGGCGTTCTTCCTTGTGGCCAAGGCGCGGCCTCTTCACGTACTCGACAGTCAGGTTTTCGACACGAAGTCCGTTCATTATGGCGCCCCCAGGCAGGGATGGAGGCAGGCGAAGCGCGGTTCAGTTCGCCGCATGGCCGGTTCCGTCTCGCGACAGTCATTCTGCACATTCGGGCAGCGTGGAGCAAAGCGGCAGCCCCTCGGCAGGGCGCCGGGCCCCGGGGGTAATCCTGATATCTCGGCAAGTCGGGCCCCCTGCCCATGCAGGGGTGGGAGTGCGTCACGCAGGGCGCGGCTGTAGGGGTGGTATGGCGTCTTGAAGAAGCGGGCGGCGCAGCCTTCCTCGACTGCGCGCCCCGCGTAGAGGACCAGGATGCGATCGGCGCAGGAGGCGGCAAGGGCCAGGTCGTGGGTGATGAGTACCACCGCGAGCCCGCGTTCTTTCCGCAGTCGCGCGAGCAGATCGAGGATCTGCGCCTGAACCACGACATCGAGCGCGGTCGTCGGCTCGTCGGCGATGAGCAACGTTGGGTCGCAAGCAAGCGCCGTAGCGATCATGGCGCGTTGGCGCATGCCGCCGGAGAGTTGGTGGGGGTAGGTCTCCGGGCCATTCGCCGTGTTTGCAAGCCCCACTTCGGCAAGGAGCGCGCGCGTGCGCTCCTTGGCCGCGCGGCGTGTCCCACCCTTGTGGACGTGGTAGGTCTCGGCGATCTGCGCCTGGATGCTGTGGCTCGGATTGAGGGCGGTCAAGGGATTCTGGAAGACGAGTCCCATGTCGCGCCCGCGCCGCGCCCGCAGCGCGCGCTCGGAAAGTGCCGTGAGTTCCGTGTCATGCAGACGGACCGAGCCCGCGAGCCGCCGCACCCCGAAGGGCAGAAGGCCGAATATGGCGGCGGCGGTAAGCGACTTGCCGGAGCCCGATTCGCCCACAAAGGCCAACATCTCACCTTCCGCCACTTCGAACGACAGGTCATCCACCAGCGCCCGTGCGCCCGGCTCGCGCGCGAGCCCTACGGTGAGGCCGCGGACAGCGAGGGCGATGCGCCCCCGCGCGTTCATCCCGAGGCCTCGCCATTCAAGCGCGCGAGCATTCCCTGTCCCAGCATGTTCATTGCCAGGATCGCAAGAAAGATGGCAAGCCCCGGGAACACGATGAGCCACCACGAGCCTATGACGGCCAAGCCCGCGCCGGTATTCAGGAGGCCGCCCCAGGAGGCGTGCGGAGGCTGGATGCCGAGCCCGAGGAAGCTCAGGCCCGAGAGGCCCAGGATCATGTCAGCCATGAGAAAAGTGGCATTGACGACCACGAGCGGCAGCATGGCCCGCAGGATGTGCGCGTGCGCGACATAGAAGCCGTTCGCGCCGAACTGGCGCGCAGCGCGCACATAATCCCGTTCGCGCGCCGCAAGCGTCTCATTGCGGGCAAGCCGTGCGATGCCGGGCCACGACACGAGCCCGAGGAGCGTCGCAAGCCCGACATCGCCCAGTGGCATGATGGCCGCAAAGAAGATCATCAAGACGAGTGTTGGGATGGCGAGCAGGGCATCCAACAAGCGCATGAGTAGGCGATCGATCCATGCTGGTCCGAGGCCGGCCGCCATCCCGTAGGCGAGACCGGCGACCAGGCCTATGGCCGACGCCCAGAAGGCGATCGCAAGCGTGGTCTGCCCGCCGCGCATGAGGCGCGCCAAGACATTGCGCCCGAGGGCGTCGGTTCCGAGAGCGAAACGCCTGTCCGGGGCCGAAAGGATGTGGTGGGCATGAATCGCGAGCCCGTTGTGGGGGTAGAGCGTGGGGCCGATCCAACAAAAAAAGGCGAGCGCCAGCATGAGCCCGGCGCCGAGGTATTCCGCGGACGCTGCACGGACCATGCGCGGCCACGTCCACATCAGGCCGTAAGCGCGGGTTCGCCCCTCCGAGTCCAGAGAAAGCCTCTCGTCAGTCATAGCGCACCCGCACGTCGAGAACAGTGTTCAGGAGGTCGGCGGCCAGATTGCCAAGTACGGTCAGTATCCCGATCAGAAGGACGATGGCCGTCAGTGTCGGGTAATCCTGTTCCAGTGCCGAGCGCCACAAAAGCCAACCGAGCCCCGGGTAGTTGAATACGCTTTCGGTCAACACCCCGCCCACGAAAAGCGACGGGACCATCATCCCGATCAGGGTCGCGAGCGGGCGTGCCGCGTTCCGAAGGACGTGGCCGAAGGCAATGCGCGCAGGCCCAAGCCCGCGGGCGGCGGCGGCGCGCACATAGTCCTGCCGGTACTCGTCGCGTACCTGGTGACCGAAGTAGCGCGAAAGGCCTGCCGCAAGCGGCAGCGCGAGGGTCGCGGCCGGAAGGGCGAGATGCCGCCAAGGCATCAAGGGGTGCCCCGCGGCCGCCGCACCGCCGATGCCCCCCGGCGGCAGCCACGCAAGGTCGGCTGCGAATACCAAGATCACGACCGTGCCCACGAAGAACGTGGGGAGTGAATAGCCGACGATCTGCCAGGCGCCGATAAGGCGTCCGGGGAGGCGATGGGCGTAAGCGCCCTGCGCAAGCCCAAGCACCACGGCAGCCCCAATGGCGGCGATTGCGACCACCGAGTCCAAGAGCAAAGTATTATGGAGGTAGGAGCCGATCAGGCTCGCCACCGGCGCGTGTTCCGTGTACGAGTAGCCGAGGTCCCCGCGCGCCAGATGCATCCACCAAGTGAGGTATTGCTGCCAGACCGGATGGTCGAGGCCCATCTGCCGGTTCAGGGCCGCCACGGCGTTCGGGGAGGCATGGACGCCCAGTATGCTGTAGGCCGGTCCGCCAGGGGTGGCGTAGATCATGAAGAATACCAAGGTCACGAGCAGCGCCACCGACAAGAGTGCGCCGCCTAGCCTCCTTGCGAGCGCGACGATCATGAGCCACCCTTGTTTGCATGCCGCGATCTTGGAAACAACCAGGCAATCATGATCATGGGTTATCCCTCGCGATCCAGAGGTACTGAGGGTTGAAGCCGCCAAGGGGCGAATAGGCGCGACGCAGGCCGTGTATATCGCTCCGCGCCTCTATGACGTGCCGCTGACCGGGGAGGACGACGACCGGCTGCTCTCTTATAAAATAATCTTCATAATGGAAAACTGCACTCCTCCCAGGCGCTGACGGGACCGCATCGAGAAGCGCATCCATGCGTTTGTCGCAGTAGTGGTAGAAGTTGTTGGCCCCGCCGCATCCAAAAATGTTACGCGCGCTCGGATACGCGCCGAGCCCCCAGGCGAGGTAAAGGGCCTCCCATTTCGTGGCATCAGGCCCTTGAGTCATGGCCACGATTTCGTTGAACGGTCTTTCTCGAAGCCGCATATCGATGCCGACTTGGGCGAGCATTTCCTTGATGATGATGGGCCCCCGGACCTGCCCCGGAGGCACGAGCGCCGTGAATATCAAGCGCCGCCCGTTTTTTTCGCGTACCCCGTCACGGTCGCGTCGCCACCCAGCCTCGCGCAGCAGCTTGCGGGCAAGACGCGGATCGTAGGCCCCGGTGCGTTCGAGCCTGCGCGCAAGCGGCGAGAGGTAGACAGCCGGCCTTGGCGGTACCGGACCGTAATCACGTATGCCTTGGCCGTAATATTGTACGCGGATCAGAAGGCTTTGGCGGATCGCGTGCATCATGGCGCGCCGCACAAGCGCGTCGCGCACGAAGGCGATCCGGGGATTTGCGTAATCGAAGCCTAAATAGTTGAATCCCCATACGGGCCCGACCACGCGTTTGCGGAAACCGCGCAGTTTTCCGCGCCCTGGAAAGAGTTCGTGAGGGAGGTCTGCGATCTGAATCTTGCCGGTCTCTAGGCCGAAGAAGATCGATTCGGGATCGTGCAGGAAGCGCAGCACGAGCCTGTGGATGTACGGCCTGTCGGGCCCAGCGAAGTGGCGATTGGGTCCAAAGGCGACATAGCGACCGAACGCGAAGGACACCAGCCGGAATGGTCCGTCGACTACGTGAAAGAATCGCGGATCAGCGAGATGGGCGTAGAGTCGTGTGACGGAGCATTTCTTCCACGCAGCGGCCGGCAGGGGCGTCAGCAACGTAAGGCCATTCAGAATGAACCAGCGGGGATTCACGGCTTTTTTGAGGGTTATGCGTAGCCGATAGGGTCCGAGAACACGGAATGATGAGACGTCCGTGGGGATGCCGCCGACCCCGTAATTGGCGAATTGCGCGCCCAGGCGCTGGATCATATGGTAGGTGTAGGCGACATCCGCAGTTGTCACGGGCGCGCCGTCGGACCATCGCCAGTGACGGCCCAGAATCAACGTATATGTTCGATGTCGAGGGCCCGTCACGATTCGACGGGCGATGCTCAGGCGCGGGTCGATTTGAAATCGGCGCGTCACCCATACGAGCGGCTGATAGAGAAGCCCCGCCGCCTGTTGATCAAAGGCCGATGACACCAGGAGCGGATTGAAGCCGTTCACGGCCGCCGGGGGCCCGAGGCCCACGCCCGGCACGGTGACTATCGTTCCCCCAAACGTAGGGCGCGCGGCCTGTGCACGCGTTGCGCCCCACGTGGCGCAGGCGGCCAAGCCCAGCGCCGCGCACGCGCCTGCGCGCGCGATCCGCCTGATTGTGCCCCGCAGCCCTGCCATTTCCGGTACCCGCCCCGAATCCTTGAACCATGATGCCAAAGACCCGCGTCCGGCGCGACCGCGGATGGTCTGGACGGAATGAGTAGGGCGGGCCCTCCATCGGGGGGCGAGGGCCGCCCGCGAGGCAGGTTATGGGCCGCCCGCCACCGTTCGACGGCCTGGACGAGTGGCCGGCCACGCACAAGGCTATCGCGCCCGGCGGGCGCGCCATTGGGGCGTCGGGGGACACCGTCTTGGCGGGTGGACTGGAGACCGCGCCCCCCCATTTGTGTGGCGACCGTCATAACGCGCGCTTATGGAGATAGGCCATGGAAATTCGCCGATCCGCCCTTGTTTTTTCGCCTTCCGGATTTTCTGGTGTGATGCGCTCCGGGGGACATCGGATCCGCTTTTACTTGAGCTAATTGAATGGCAATGGATTTTCTATGATTCCCGTTGTCTTGAGGTTCGAACGACCCTGCGAAGGTAGGGGGATCCTCGCCCGATTTCGGGGCGGGCCCATCTGGGTCTTGACATAGCATTCTTTTATGCGTCATAAATGTGCATTAGGTGCATTGATGTGTGTCATAAAAGCGCATTATGCACTTATGTATATAAGAATTTATTTATGGGGCAACGTAGCACGACCACGGGGGTCGGCGACGATTTCACACAGGCAGGACGGAGATTTCTGGAAATGGCGGTTGCCCCAGGTGGGGTCGGAGGCCTAGAGGCCCTGCCTCACCGGGCGGCCGCGCCAAGACCGGTCTCATCTCATGTCTGCAAGAGTCACTGTGATTGAGGAGGGGGTCGGTACGCATGAGATGGGCATCTAAGGCATTCGGAATGAGTCTGGGGCTTTTCGCGGTCACGGCTGTTGCCTACGCCGCGAACCCGGCCAAGGCGCAGCCAAGCCATAAGTCGGCGGCCTCCAAGGCGGCTGTGGCAAAACCCAAGGTCGCCAAGGCCAAGGCCGCCAAGGCCAAGGCCCCGATCCTGACCGGGCGGCGGCCGCCGCTCGTGGCCCCTGGGATGAAGATGCCCGCAGTGGTGGCCAGCACCTGCTCGGCCTGTCACGGGATGACCGGCATCT
>JAJYRD010000018.1 GCA_021794275.1 Pseudomonadota bacterium
CCCAGCGGCGTAGCGTCGTCATCGACACACCTAACGCCGAAGCAGCTTCGCCTATGCTTACTAATCTTTCCATATTGAGAAGTATTGCATAGTTTTGGTGGGATTTCAATCGAACTGTTCAAGCCCCGTCGACCTTGACGCGGGCCTGTGCGTCTAACGCCCCGCGCCGTCCCGGCTCGTCCCCCACATGCGCGAGGAGGCGACCTTTCCCGTCCCAGGCCGCAGCATAGAATACCCCGCGATTGCGCGCCACCTCGCGCACGACGCGTCGCAAAGCGCCCACATCCTCGCTGATCAAGGCATTGGCGGCGGCAGTCGCGAACAATTGGACATCGCCGGATGCGCGGATACGCAAGGCCTGCTCATGGGATCGCGATAAGACGGCGAGACCGCTCACGAGAATCGCAAACAGGAACAAGGCCTCGATGAGCGCTATACCGGCGATCATCTTTGCGCGAAAGGACATACGCCCCCAAACGCCCAGGTCAGGGCGATACGGCACCAGGCCGCGTATAGTCCCGATTGCGCGTCTCCCGAAAACCGGAAAACCCGAGACGCTTGACGGCCGCCGGAGCGAGGCGCGGCAAGCGCAAAAGCGCCGCCGCAAGGCGCCGCACGAGCGCCGCAGGCAAGGTACGTCGCGCGGCAAACGGATGTGGCAAGCTCTTCGGTCCGACCCACAATACGGTGAGCCGCTTGCGCACGGAACTCGGGAGTAGGGCATAGGTTTGGCGTACCCCGCCGCCGGCCGCGAAGAGACCGGCGGCGACCCCCCTGTAGGCGGCATCGTGCGAACCCACATAGCGGGCCCGGAAGGGAATGCCCAAGGCATGCAAGGCGTGGCGCGGCTCGACCGAAGCGGCCAAGGCGTGGCGCACCGGAAAAGCGATCACAGCGTGCGCAAGATCTACGAGGCGTCGCACCGGGCCGCCACGGCGCACGACCAGGATGCCCTGCAGTCGGCCCTTCCCGCGGCCAAACGCGCGGTAGCGCCCCCGGTAACGGAGATAGTCGGCAGGATTCAGATACACGAGGTCGTACTCGCCGCGCGCGACCCGGCGCTCGAAGCGGCCTATCGTCGGCGCCGCGCGTAGTGCGAGGCGGACACCGGATGCCGTCGACCACGCGCGCAGCATCGGGATCCAGCGCTCGGCCGTCACCCATGGCGATGCCTGGGGCACAATGCCGATTGTGAGCACCTGCGGCGCCGGCCGGGCATGAGCCACGCCCATGCAAGCACCAAGCACGACTGCTCCCCCCAGTACCGCGATGCTTCGATCAAGAACTGACATAAATCAATACCCCCAGGCTAACAATAGACCATGTCCTCCCATGCGCCAGTGGCGGGCGGCCGCAACGGGGCAGAGGCGATCGCGGTGGTCGTGCGGGGAAGGCTCTGCTATGCTCGCGCGAAGACCGCACCGATGACACGCGACTACCTCAAACGCATCCTCAAGGCCCACGTCTACGACGTGGCCGTCGAAAGCCCTCTCTCGACGGCAGGCATGTTGTCGCGCCGGCTCGGCAGGCCTGTGCTCCTGAAGCGCGAGGACATGCAGCCCGTGTTCTCCTTCAAGCTGCGCGGGGCCTACAACAAGATCGCCCGTCTGACACCCGAGCAGCGGGGCCAGGGAGTGTTGACCGCTTCGGCCGGCAATCATGCCCAGGGGGTCGCGCTAGCGGCGCGGCGCTTGGGGATACGCGCTGTCATCGTCATGCCGACCATTGCGCCCCGTATCAAAGTCGAGGCGGTGCGCAGCTTGGGTGCTGAGGTCGTCCTGCAGGGGGACAACTACGACGCGGCCTACGCTCATGCCCGGCACCTGAGTGAAGAGGAGGGCCTGCCCTTTATTCATCCCTACGATGATCCCGACGTCATCGCCGGCCAAGGGACCATCGGCATGGAGATCCTGAAGCAACATCCAGCGGACATCGAGGCCATCTTCGTGCCGGTCGGCGGTGGCGGGCTTATCGCGGGCATCGCCCTCTATGTGAAGTCCCTGCGGCCCGACATTCGGATCATAGGAGTCGAACCTGCCGACGCCGACGCGCTGGCGCGTTCACTGCGGGAGGGCAGCCGCATCGTCCTCGACCGCGTAGGGACCTTCGCCGACGGTGTTGCGGTAAGACAAGTGGGGCGCGAGCCGTTTCGCATCGCGCGCCGTCTCGTCGACGAGGTGCTTGTGGTCGGCAATGACGCGATTTGTGCTGCCATCAAAGACGTGTTCGAAGACACGCGGTCGATCGTGGAGCCGTCGGGGGCACTCGCGGTGGCAGGCCTCAAGGCCTATGCGGCCGCGCACCCAGGGGACCGGCCACTTATCGGTATCGCCTCGGGCGCCAACATGAATTTCGACAGACTAAGGCATGTGGCCGAACGCGCCGAGATAGGCGAGAGGCGCGAGGTCGTGTTCGCAGCGACCATCCCCGAGGTGCCGGGAAGCTTCCGGAAATTCTGCGGACTCATAGGCCAGCGCAACATCAGCGAGTTCAATTACCGTTATTCGGGACCTGCCGCGGCCCACGTCTTCGTCGGCATACAAGTGGCGGAGGGCGAGGATGCGCGGGGACTCTTTGCGACCCTCGCAGAGGCAGGCTGTGAAGTTCTCGACCTCACCGACAATGAGATGGCCAAGCTGCACGTCCGCCATCTGGTCGGAGGCCGCTGCCCCGTGGACGACGAGATCATCTATCGCTTCGAGTTCCCGGATCGGCCGGGGGCCCTGATGACCTTCCTCAACGCCATGGAAAAGGCATGGAACATCAGCCTCTTCCATTATCGCAACCACGGCGCTGACTACGGCCGGGTGCTGATCGGGATGCAGGTTCCGCCCTCGGAAAGAAAGAAGCTGCCGGCGTTCCTGGAGGCCCTTGGCATGGATCACCAAGACGAGACCGACAACCCGGCCTATCGCTTGTTTCTCCGCTAGGCGGCCGTGGTCGGGGCGCTACGAGCCGCGGGCCGCCAAGGCCTCGTCGTTGAAGGCGCCGTCGATGGCATGCACCGTCCGCTCCATGCGCTTGAGATCGTGGCCGGAGACATCCTCGCGCATCGCCTTCAGACGCAAGGGCCCAAGTGAAGTGGTCGCTTGCGCGCGCGTGATGGCGGCGTCCGCCGTGGCTCCGGCAGCGCTCCTAGCTATCGCTGCGACTATCTGGCCCCCCAAGGGATCCTTGTGGGAGCCGGCCAAGGCCTTCTCGATGGTCTCGTCGCAACCCCCGTCGAGTACGGGATAGCCCGACTCGCGATCCAGATAACTCAATAGTTCACATAGAATCATGACCCCTCCGCCATCAGCGCCCGATCAGGCCATCACGCAGGTCGACCCCGCAAATGCCCTGAACGCGCTCGAAATAATACATGATGTCGATCGGCAGGGTGATGCCGTCGAGAAGCTGCAGCGCGAAAAGGTCGGCTGTAAGCACGATGTCCCCCGCCGAGAACGTCCGCGCGTAGAACCGATGTTGCGCGAGAAAGGCGCCCAGGCCCTTGAACTGGGTCAAGGCATCGAGCTGGGCGTAGGTCCCATAACGGTCATTGGCCAACTCCTCCAGGCTCACACCAAAGCGTGCCGCCATGGAGGCCTTGTACGAGGCGAGGTGCGCGGCGTTGTCGCCTAGCCCGCGATAAGCGGGACGCACCGGCGCATAGAGCCTCTCCAGGAGGCGATCGGCCTTCTCGCGCCACGCCTGCAAGGCACGCCATTGGTCTACCTCCAGGGGGGCGAAGAGCGTCGGCCCCGAGCCATGCTGATCGATGTCGCGCAAGGCCGCCCAAGGATCCGCCTGGATCCCTCCATCGTCCCACCGCAAAACCGGCACCCCGCGCGCGAGCCCCATCTCGAAAAAGGTCTCGTCGTCGTCATAGTCCGGGACGATGAGTTCGTATGGGATCCCTTTGGCGCCCAGAGCGAGCCGGGCGCGTTCGGAGGCGGGCTCGAACCAGAAATGGTACAGCCTCATGCGACCGAGGCGAGACCGCGGATGATGCGCCACTCCTCTTCGGTCACGGGCAGGATCGATAGCCGGTTACCGCGCGCGAGCAGGCGCATCCCGGACAGTGGCACGCAGTCCTTGAGGCGGGCGAGGCTCACGGGCACCGGGTAGCGGCTGCGAAACGCGACATCGACCATGGACCAGAGGTCCGGGCTTGCAAGAGCGCGCGGATCGTAGTGATGATCGTTTGGATCAAGCGCGGTGGTGTCCGGGTAATACGATCGCACGACCTCGACCTCGCCCACGATGGCCGGTGACGCACAGCTGGAGTGATAAAAAAATCCGAGGTCCCCCACGCGCATGGCGCGCATGAAGTTCCGTGCCTGATAATTCCGCACCCCACTCCAGGGCTCGGGGGCCCCACGCGCCATCAGATCCTCGAGCGAAAACGAGCTCGGTTCACTCTTGAAAAGCCAGTATGCCATCAGTCCTCGCGCACGCTCACACGCTGGATCGCGCGACTGCGCCCGGTTTTGGCATCGACGTCTATGACGACGCCACAGAGGGTGGCGGGCCCTTCGGCGGCCTCCAAGCGTTCCGGCAGCTTCTGCAGCATGCGCCGCAAAGCCTTGTCCTTGTTCATGCCGATCACGGAATCGTAACACCCGGTCATACCGACATCCGAGATATAAGCGGTGCCCCCGGGCAGAATACGCTCGTCGGCAGTCGGCACATGCGTATGGGTGCCCACGACCGCACTCACCTGTCCATCGAGAAGCCATCCCATCGCCATCTTCTCGCTGGTCGTTTCGGCATGGCAATCCACGAGCACGGTCTTCACACCTTCGGGCCTTGCAGCAAGCGCCGCGCGAGCCGAGGTGAACGGGCAATCGAGGACCGGGTGCATAAACGCGGTCCCCATGACGTTCAGCACTGCGAACGGCTCGCCCGCGCGCGTCTCGCCGACGTACCAACCGCTCCCCGGAGTCCCCGCCGGATAATTGTGGGGCCTGAGCAGACGAGGCTCGCGACCCACCAAGTCCACGGCCTCGCGCTTGTCGAAAACGTGGTTGCCCGTACTCAGCACGTCGATCTTGTGCGTGAGACACTCGCGCACGATCTTCTCCGTGACACCAAAACCTCCGGCGATATTCTCAATATTCACGACTGCGAGGTCGATCTTGAAGCGCTCCCGCAAAACCGGGAGCCGATTTAGCAAAACCCGACGCCCCGCGTCCCCGACTACGTCGCCGATAAATAATACATTCATGCCATCATTTGCCGCGCCCGATACAGACGGCGCTCCGTGAGTACCGCATGGAGACGCACGTCATGACTCTCACGTGGGGCCGACCCAAGGCGCTGACATTCGTAGGCGATACCGATCAAAAGCGGGCGCCCTCGAATCTTGCGCGACACAACCCCGAAAGTCCTGTCGTAATAGCCGCCGCCCTGCCCCAAACGCCAGCCGCGGGCGTCGAAGCCCACGACCGGCACCAGCACCGCGTCGAGCCGCCGCGCGGACGCCTTGCGGCCCCAGCGGGGTTCGGGGATACGTAGCGGCCCCGGCGCGAAGGGGGGCCGCCAAGGAAGGAAGGAAAGCGGGCGGCCAGGCCTTCTCGCCACAACGGGAAGATAGAGGGTATGACGCGTACGCATAAGGGCGCGGGCCAGAGGCCGCGGGTCGAGTTCGGAGCCTATCGGCCAATAAGCGCCGACATGACGGGCGCGCCGCAAGAGCCGCGCGCCGTGACGAGCCACGCTCCTTGCGCTCGCCGCACGCATAAGCGGGTCGAGCGCCTTGCGGCGCTCTCGCAAGCCACGCCGCAGACCGTGTTTCTTACACATGGGACTTGTACTGCAATATAGAGGCGCCCTCCGCCTGTGCCGTAACTATTCTTTGCCTCGAACCAAAGGTTCAAGTGGGACACGTCCAAGCGCTTCAGGCTTTCCGCTCAAGGCGGACATGCACAACAGCGCCTGAGACCGCGATTCCCGAGGCAAGAGTTATAGGTTCAGGGGCACGGAATGGCTACGAACACCGCAGAGGGCGCCAAACCCGCAAGCGACCTTCACTGACTTCAAGGTCGCTCCTTTAACTCGTCTCGCAAAACCTGCTCGACCTTGTCGGCGAGTACCGTAACGCGCTTTACCCACTCGCTCGATGTCGAGACTGACTGCTCCCGCAATCGCAAAAGCTCGTAAGCCATGTTGAGGGCCGCCATGACAGCGTGCCGCTCCATGGTGACAGGTCGTGCGCCACGCTGACCTTCCTGCATACGCAGGTCGACATAACGCGCCGCCTTCACCAAAGCGTCCCGCTCATCCTCCGGGCAGGACACCGCAAACTCCTTACCGAGTACGGAGATGTGGACCGTCTCCTTTTGGCCCGTCATCAGCGCCCTTCGCGAGTCAATGCCGCGACCCGCCCAATCATCTCCTCGACCCGGCTGCGCGCGGCCCGCGTGCGCTCATTCAATCGCACATATTCCGCCGACAAGGCCTGATGACGCGAGCGCCATATGGCGTTGTCTTCCTGCAGTCGCCGACAGACCGCGACCAAGTCCTCGACCCGACGCTCCAAGCGACTTAGCGCATCCGCATCGGTGGGAGATTCGCCGCTCATGGGACCCACTATAGAACCGACGGCCGCCGGGGTCAACGTCCGCCGGGAGGGGCTTGTTCGAGGGCCCGCGGCATGCGCGATAGAACGGCCGGAGCCCGAAAAAGACTAGCCCGCAAGGACAAGCGGCGGTGCGATCGGATAGAATAGATGGATGCTTGACGACCTCTCGTATGACACCTGGACTGCGGTCCTGGAACAGGCCGACGTGACGCTCGGGGCCTCGGAGGCGCATGGCGTATTGACGGGACTCGCGTGCGCGGGGGTCCAGGACGACGCCTCCGCGATCGCGGCTCTGGGCGCGAACGAAAACGACGCGGAACTCCTAGACGTGCTCGAGCGCGTGCGTCGCGAGCTGACCGACACCCTGGCCGAAGCCGAGCTTGGGCTCGAGCCCCTGCTGCCAGACGAGGAGTTACCTGCGGTTCAGCGCAGCCGCGCACTGACCCAATGGTGTCACGGCTTCGTCAGCGGGTTTTATTTTCATGATCGCGACAGGGAGGCTGGCGACTATCCGGAAGTTGTGGCCGAGGCCTTGGCGGACGTCGGTGATCTCGCCGAAGCCAGCGGCACCGTGGGTGACGCGGATCTGGCGGAACTCGTCGAGTACCTGCGCGTCGCGGTGCAGCTGATCTACGAAGAGGTCGCGAACTAAGGGCCGTCACGACCCGTGACTCGCGGGCGTGGCGCTCGCGCCGACTTCGGGCATAATATCTCTATGGACAAAAACGCCTTCAAGCGCCGCCGCGCCGAATTCATGGGTCTCATGGGCGAGGCCATCGCCATCATACCTACGTCCCCGGTGCGACCGCGAAACGGCGATGTGGAGTACGCCTACCGCCCGGACAGCGACTTCTACTATCTCACGCACTTTCCCGAACCCGACGCCGTCGCGGTATTGATTCCGGGCCGCGCACAGGGCGAATTTCTGCTTTTTTGTCGTGATCGGGATCCGGACAAGGAGCAATGGCAGGGGCGGCGCGCCGGCCCCGAGGGCGCCGTGTCGCGATACGACGCCGACGACGCCTTCCCGATAGATGACATCGACGACATCCTTCCCGGGCTTTTAGAGGACCGTAAGCGCGTTTACTACAGCATGGGACGCCATCCTGAGTTCGACGGCCACATTATGGACTGGGTGAACGAGGTCCGCAGCAAGGCACGGTCGGGTGTCCGGGCTCCGGAGGAGTTCGTGGATCCCAACCACATCCTCCACGAGATGCGGCTTACGAAGAGACCTGAAGAGATCGCCATCATGCGGCGCGCGGCCGCTATAGGAGCAGAGGGCCATAGACGGGCTATCCGCGCGTGCGCCCCGGGCCTTTATGAGTACGAGCTCGAGGCGGAGCTTCTTTACGCGTTCCGCAAGGGCGGCTCCCCCTATCCATCGTACCCACCCATCGTCGCAGGCGGCGCTAACGCCTGCATTCTTCACTATACCGAAAATGATGCTCCGCTCGAGGACGGTGCGCTCGTACTGATCGACGCGGGCTGCGAGATAGATGGCTATGCCTCGGACATAACGCGGACCTTTCCGGTAGGGTTGCGATTCAGTCCCGAGCAACGAGCCCTCTACGATATTGTGCTCGCGGCGCACAAGGCCGCGCTCGATGCGATCGGGCCGGGTCGGGAATGGCCGGCTGCTCATGAGGCGGCAGTCAAGGTCCTCACGCAGGGCTTGGTCGAGCTGCGGCTACTGCAGGGGAGCGTCGAGGGTTTGATAGAAAACGGGGACTATAAGCGGTTCTACATGCACAAGACCGGCCACTGGCTCGGAATGGATGTGCACGACGTGGGCGACTACAAGGTGGGCGGGGCGGCGCGCGTTCTGGAGCCGGGGATGGTTACGACCGTAGAACCAGGCCTTTACATCCCCGGTGGAGACGATATTCCGGAATGCTTCCGGAATATCGGGATCCGCGTCGAGGATGACGTGCTCGTCACGAAAAACGGCTACGAGATCTTGAGTCAAATCCTGCCGAGACGGGCTGAAGACATCGAGGCATTGCGAGCCGAAGGCCTTTGAAGATCCCTTTCCACGATATCGTGATATGCGGCGGCGGCCTCGTGGGGGCGAGCCTCGCGCTCGCGCTGTCACACCTTCCGCTCGACATCTGCCTGCTTGACCCGGCGCCCCAGGCGCCCGCGCCCCGTGCCGATGACCGGACCTTCACGATCGCTCAGGGCTCCAAGCGGGCATTGACGACTCTCGGCGCATGGTCCCGCATATCTCGCCAGGACTTTCAACCTATAACTGAAATAGAGGTATCGGATCGCGCTGGGCGCTTCGGGTTTACGCACCTCTTCGCAGACGAACTCGGGGTGGATGCGCTTGGTTTCGTGACCGGCAATGTCGCATTGCTGGCGGCCCTATACGGGGCGCTTGGCGAGACCGGCGTAACCTTGCGTCGCGGTCGCTTCGGAGAGATCACGAGGGACGATAAAAGCGCGACCGTGGCGCTTGCCGCAGGCGAAAAGGGTCACCAGCTTAAATGCCGGCTACTCGTGGGGGCCGATGGAACGCACTCGGCGGTACGCGGCGCTTGCGGGATCGACGTCCATCGCCACGACTATGGACGCGAGGCGATCGTGAGCAACTGCCGGGTATCGGCGCCGCGGCCGACCACCGCTTTCGAACGCTTCACCCCCGATGGCCCGATCGCGGCACTGCCGATCGGTGACGATCGTTATACCTTCGTCATAAGCCGTCCCGATGCGCCTGAATGGCAGGCGCTTGACGAAGACTTGTTTATTGACCGCCTGCGCGCGACCTTCGGCGACCGGCTCGGTCGTGTCCTTGGCGCGAGTCCGCGTCTGCGCTTTCCGTTGATGCGCCAGCACGCGCGGGAATGGGTCGCGCCGCGCGTCGCGCTGATCGGTAACGCGGCTCACACCCTGCATCCGGTCGCGGGCCAGGGCTTCAATCTGGGGTTGCGAGACGTTGCGGTGCTCGCCGACCGCCTGGC
Organism: Pseudomonadota bacterium; assembly: GCA_021794275.1. GTDB lineage: Bacteria > Pseudomonadota > Gammaproteobacteria > Acidiferrobacterales > Acidiferrobacteraceae > Acidiferrobacter. The sequence goes on from JAJYRD010000018.1 coordinate 9,526, forward strand.
GGAAGCGGTCCGCGCCGGCGCCGACTATGGCGATCTCGCCTGGCTTCGCGATTATGAGCGTATCCGGCAGATGGACGTCGCCAACACCACGCGCTTTACCGACGGCTTGGTGCGCCTCTTCGCGCCGCGCCTGGGTCCCGTGGCGATCGCGCGCGCGGTAGCCTTGAATCTAGTCGATGGCGTCCCCGCGGTTAAACGCATGCTCGCCGTTCGCACCATGGGACTCAAGGCACCATTGCCCAAACTCTTTCGAGGCATCAAGCCATGACCATGACCGGCGGCAAGGGTATGCTGGATGTCGTCATCGTCGGTGCGGGCGCCGTCGGAGCCTGTCTCTGTCACGCGCTTTCCGTCCGCGGGTTTGAGGTCGGGATGGTCGATGCCGAGACCGGAGACGAGCGCGCCTCGGTGCGAACAAGCGCCCTCAGCCGGGCGTCTCTCCGACATCTTTCCGACCTGGGCCTTTGGCCGCTCGAGGGCGTAGAGCCCTCGGCGTTGCGCGCGCTACAGATTCTCGATCGTGGTGGGCGCGGGAGACTCCGGTTCGATAGCGCGGACCTAGGCGAAGAGGACCTGGGGGCCATCGTGAACCACGGACTGTTGGAGGGGGCGCTACGCAAGAAGGCGCGAGCGCTTGGCGGCCCTTGGTACCGCGAACGTGCCGAGGAAGTCACCATCACCGACTCCGGGGTGGAGATCGCAACAAAGGGCGGTGGACGCGTCCGCGCACGGCTTTTGATCGCGGCCGACGGGGCGCAGTCCACGATCCGGGAACAACTGGGCGTCCCCGTCCTGCAATATCGCTATGGCCAGACCGCGCTGTGCGCCGATATTCGCCTCGGACGCGCCCATGAGGGTGTGGCATGGCAGCGTTTTTTGGCCAACGGCCCATGCGCGCTTCTGCCGCTGCCCGACGCGCATCGGGCCTCCCTGATCTGGTCTACGGCCGACCAGGAGGCGCAGCGCCTGCGCGCCCTTTCCGACGCCGACTTTGCGCGCGCCCTGCACGACGCCTTCGGTGATCACTTAGGGCCCCTGCGAGTCGAGGGCGAGCGGGCCCGTTTCCCACTCGTCGCCTCCCACGCACGATATTACACAGGTCCGCGGTTTGCGCTCGCGGGCGACGCGGCGCATCGCGTGCACCCCTTGGCCGGCCAAGGGGTGAATCTCGGGTTTGCCGACGCGCACGCGCTCATAGGGACGCTTCAAAGCGCCCGTTCGCGCTCGACCGATCCCGGCAGTCGTCGCGTCCTGCGAGCTTACGAGCGAGAACGCAAGGCGGAGAATCTGGCCATGCTTGTGGTGACCGATCTCCTCAACCGCGCGTTTCGCGATAACAGGACGTGGGTACACGCGATTCTCGGTACGGGGCTCAACGTCACCGACAGCTTGCCTCTCGTCAAGACGTTTTTCATGGGGGCCGCGGGCGCCACGACGTCTCGGACCGCTCATGACGCCCCGTAGAGGCCTTGGTATGATGTCTTGGAGAGAGAGGCGGACGGGGGCGGCGTTACGAACGAGGGGATCATAGACGGTCGGGGCGAGCAGGCGGCTTTGGCGCGCTTAGAACCCGCGGGTTACGCCGTGCGACACGACGAGCACGGCCGCACTCTACTCGTGCTCACGGGGCATTGGACGCTGCGCGGTATCGACGGGCGCGCCGGGGCCTTGTCATCAGAACTGCGGAAATACGCGCAAAAGGGGGGCGAGGTCGTCTGGGACTGTCGCGAGGTGCAGACCCTCGATAACGTCGGGGCCCTGGTGCTCTGGCGCCTCCAGGGGTTTGCGCAACGCACTGGAATCGAGGTCCGTCCCGAACATGCCGCGCTCTGCGAGAGATGGGCGCAGCGACAGGCGCCCCCCAATACGCCCCGAGCGCCGCGAACGGGACCGATCGACACCTTGATGTCGCTCGAGCGCGGTCTCAGGTCCCATGCGCTCGACTTCACGGCGCTCGTGGGTCAGATTGTGCTGGATAGCGGAAGACTGCTGCGCCGGCCGAATCGAATCCCCTGGAAGGATGTCTCGGCGACCATATACGAAGCGGGAGTGCGCGCCCTCGGCATCACAGCGCTGGTCGGCGCGCTGGTCGGCATCGTCATGAGCTACCTCTCCGCCCTCGAGTTGCAAACCTTCGGCGCCCAGTCTTTCATCGTCAATATATTGGGCTTAAGCATCATGCGCGAGTTGGGACCCCTGCTGGCGGCCATCCTGGTGGCCGGACGTTCCGGCTCGGCGATGGCGGCTGAACTCGGTGTCATGCGCCTCACCGAGGAGCTCGACGCCCTTTCCGCCATGGGCATCTCACAGACCGTGCGCCTGATCCTGCCCAAGATCGTGGCGCTCGCCATCGCGCTCCCCTTGCTCGTCATATGGACGGACGCCATCGCACTGCTTGGCGGCATGGTCGCGGCCCATATCATCCTCGGAATCAGCATACCGAGCTTCATCCACGCCATCCCTTCTGCGGTGCCGGTCGTCAATTTCTTGCTCGGCATCGTGAAAGGGGTGGTCTTCGGAATCGTCGTCGCACTCATAGCCTGCCACTTCGGGCTGCGCATCCAGCCCAACACGCTGAGCCTCGGCGTGGAAACGACCAATGCCGTCGTCACGGCGATAACCGCCGTCATATTCGTGGACGCCATGTTTGCGATCGCGTTTCGAGGCGTCGGCCTGCCGTGACCCCTGAAACCGTCATCGACATGGAACATGTCTCGACGCGATTCGGGCACCACGTCGTCCATGAAGACATCAATCTACGGGTCGTTCGCGGAGAGATCCTGGGCCTTGTCGGTGGGTCAGGGAGCGGCAAAACGACCCTTGTGCGGGAGATGATCGGCCTTGATCAACCAAGCGCGGGCCATGTCAGCTTGTTTGGGGAACGCCTGGACCGGATCGGGCCCGGCGCGCTTGCCATGCTGCGCAACCGCTGTGGCGTACTTTTTCAGGGTGGCGCGCTCTTCAGCGCCCTCACCGTCTTTGAAAACGTGGCCTTCCCCCTGCAGGAGTATCGCGCCATCGAGCCCACACTGATCCGCGATCTCGTCTACATGAAGCTCACGCAGGTGGGGCTCGGTCCGGAAGTGGCCCCGCGTCTGCCCGCGGAGCTCTCGGGGGGAATGGTGAAGCGTGTCGCGCTCGCCCGCGCCCTCGCCCTGGAGCCGGAGCTCCTATTTCTTGATGAACCGACTTCCGGACTCGACCCGGTCACGGCCCAGGCCTTCGTGCACCACCTCCAAGGCCTGCATCGCGAGCTCGGCTTCACGGGTGTGGTGATCACCCACGACCTCGATCTCATGCGCGACCTCTGCACCGCGCTTGCGATCCTGGCCGACCACCGTATCGTGGCGCGCGGGACCCCGGCGGAGGTCGCCGAGAGCCCCCACCCCTTCGTGGCAACCATGTTCTCGGGTGAGCGGGGGCAACGCGTGTTCGGGACCATGGCCTCATGAATAATAGATCCTATGCGTTGCGTACCGGTCTCTTCGTGGTGGTCTTCACCGCGGCCATCCTGATGGCGGTATTCTGGATCGGCGGCAACCATAAACGCAGACTCCCCTACGTGGTGGTGACCCAGGGCAACGTATTTGGCTTGAGGGCACAATCGACGGTCTTTTATAGAGGAATCACGGCCGGGGTCGTCAAGCACATCACAGTGGACATCCATGATCCTCGCGAGATACTGATTGCCATCGCAGTCAACCGTGACATACCGGTAACGCGCGGCACGTATGCGCAATTGAAGCTGCAAGGCGTGACGGGGATGTCGGCGCTCGACCTGAACACGACCGCGGACATGCGCCCCCTGCCGACGTCGGCCGCGCATCCCGCACGCATCCCGATGCACCCGTCGCTGTTCTCTCGTTTGAAACACGCAGGCACCGACGCAGCGCGTCAGTTGAGCGTTCTAAGTCGCGATCTCGACCAAACCCTGGGCCCCGCGAACCAGCGTCACTTGGCCGCGGTTCTCGCGAACGCCGCGCGCGCGAGCCAGCAGTGGACTGCGCTCACGACGCGGCTCGACCGCGCGGCCGGACGGCTGCCGGCCATGGAAGGCGAAGCCAACAAAACACTTGCGCAACTGTCCGGACTTGCCAGGCAGGTGCGTACGTTAAGCGCCCACCTGAAAATCCTGAGCCAGACCGCGCAGGGGGCGAGCGACGTCGTGCTGACGCGCACACTTCCGAAGGTGAATCGCGCCCTTGACCGCTTGGCGAGCGCCGCCGCCGACGTCCGCCGCCTCAGCCGTTCGCTACGCCACCATCCTCGCGAACTTTTGCTTGGCGCCCGGCCGCGTGCGCCGGGGCCGGGAGAAAAAGGTTACAAGGAGGGTCCTTGATCCATGACGAAAAACCTTAGTACAGCCCTCTTCATTCTGATGGTGGCAGGCCTTGCCGGCTGCAGCGTGTTTCCGTCACGCGCGCCCGAGATACTAACCGATCACGACTTCGGGCCGTTGCGCACCCACGCCACACCAAGCGGCGCCCTGCCCGTTACCGTACGGGCCAGGAGCGTGCCCTGGCTTTCCGGTACGACCATCCACTATCGGCTACTCTACAAGGATCCCACGGCGATCCACATCTACGCACAGAATCGGTGGATTGCCGCGCCCGCCACCTTGCTCAAGACGCGTGTCCGCTGGCGGCTTGGGGCGGCGCCTACGTTCAGCGCCAAACCGCCGAGCGAGGTCGATCGCCTGGTGATCGTTCTGTTGCGCTTCGATCAAAACTTCACGGCGCCCCACCGCGCCTTCGTGCGGCTCACGGCAAGCGCCCGCCTCTACGATATCGCGACAGACCAGCTCATCGCACAGAAGACCGTGGACCTGCGACGCCCCTGCGCGCCCGACGCGCAAGGTGCCGTGGCGGGCCTGAGCAGACTTGCACGAAAGGCAAGCGCGGCCTTCGCGCGACTTGCCGCGCGCCACGGGGGCGTCAAAGATCCAGCTCCTTGAGCTTGCGCGTCAAGGTGTTTCGACCGAGACCCAAGCGGCGAGCCGCATCCTGCTTGCGGCCTCCGGTGTGGCGCAACGCCGCCTCGATGAGCGTCCGCTCAAACTGAGCGCTCAGATCCGTATAGACCCCCCTCTCCCCCAGGGCGAGCCTCTGTTCGACGATCGCGCGCAAGCCTGCGCGCCAGTCGATGCCCGGCTGCCCGGAGTCGACCTCCTTCAGTTCCGGGGCCAGGTCCGCAATTCGAATAGTGCGGCCGGGCGCCATTACCGTAAGCCACCGACACGTATTCTCAAGCTGGCGTACGTTCCCCGGCCATGGCAGCTTGCAGAGGTACTGTTCGGCCTCCGGCGCGAGGGTCTTTGCCTCGACATTGAGCTCGGTCGCGGCAGCGGCCAGGAAGTGCCGCGCAAGCACGGGTATGTCCTGCCGCCGCTCCCGCAGGGGCGGCACATGGATACGGATCACGTTCAGTCGGTGAAACAGATCTTCGCGGAAAAGACCGTCTGCGACACGCTGTTCGAGATTCTGATGCGTGGCCGCGATTACCCGGACATTGGTCCGGATCTTTTCACAACCGCCGACGCGATAAAATTGACCATCTGACAAGACCCGCAAGAGCCGCGTCTGGAGATCGGAGGGCATGTCGCCGATCTCGTCCAAAAACAAGGTCCCGCCGTCGGCCTGTTCGAAACGTCCGCGGCGCTGCGTCAGGGCACCGGTAAAGGCCCCGCGTTCGTGACCAAAAAGTTCCGATTCGAGGAGGCCCGCAGGTATGGCGGCGATATTGAGGGCGATAAAGGCGTTGCGCGCCCGCGGGCTATGGTTGTGCAGGGCGCGCGCGACGAGCTCCTTTCCCGTGCCCGACTCGCCGTTTATCAGGACCGTGATATGCGAGCCCGATAAACGGCCGATGGCGCGAAATACCTCCTGCATGGCAGGCGCGGCGCCCAGGATCTCGGGGGGCTCTTCGGGGCGCTCGGCATGGGCTACCTGCCCTTGGCGCCGGTGTTCTATGGCGTAGCGCGCAAGGCCCACCGCGTGATCGACGTCGAACGGCTTTGGCAAATACTCGAAGGCGCCGCCTTGATAAGCGGCCACCGCGCTGTCGAGGTCGGAATGCGCCGTCATGACGATCACCGGCAGCGACGGCTGGGTATGGCTTATGGACTCGAGAAGCTTGAGCCCCGAAAGCCCGCTCATGCGGATATCCGTGATCACGACATCCGGCGTTTCGTCCCGCAGCTCGTCCAGCGCCGTGCTCGCACCCGTGAAACAGCGCGTTGCCATCCCGGCTTGTTGGAATGCCTTTTCCAGCACCCACCGGATCGATTCGTCGTCGTCTATGATCCATACGCTATCCTGTCGCGTCATAGTCCTGCCTCAGAGGAAGAAACAACGTAAAGACCGTCCGTCCCGGACGGCTCACATACTCTATTAGCCCGCCATGCCGACGGGCGATGTCCTGGGCGATGGAGAGTCCGAGACCGCTACCCTCGGCGCGCCCGGTCACCATGGGGTAAAAGAGGGTGTCGCGGAGGGCCTGCGGCACGCCCGACCCATCGTCTTCCACCTCGGCGCGCAACACGAGCTTGTGACGCCTCTGGCCGATCGTGAACTGCCGCTCGATCCGCGAACGCAAGATGACGGTTCGGCTCGAGGACTGCACGGCGTTACGCACGAGATTCAAGACCGCCTGGACAAGCTGGTCGGGATCGGCAGCGAAGTCCGGAATGCTGGGATCGTAGTCGCGCCGGATGAAGACGCCTTCACCGACCTCAGCCAGCAATAACGACCGGACATGCTCCAGGATCTGGTGGATATTGACCTGCGCCTGCAGATAGGGCCGTGTCGGTTCCGCCAGGCGGTCCACAAGACTCTGTAAGCGATCCGCCTCGCGAATAATGATGCGCGTGTACTCCCTTTCGCTGTCGGTGAGCTTGCGCTCAAGGAGTTGCGCGGCACCGCGCAAGCCTCCAAGCGGATTCTTGATCTCGTGTGCAAGGCCCCGGACTACTGCCCGCTGCGCCATATGTCTGTCCATCAGTTCCTCCTCCTGCGCCAATCGGCGCAGCCGGTCGACCTGCGTGAGCTCAAGCAGCAAAGCGGCGTCGCGCACGTCGGTGTCGCGGCCCGGCAAGATGGCGGTGACCGTCATGTCCACAACGACCTCCCGGCCCGGCAAGAGTAAGGGCAGGCCGCGGCGCGTGAACGAATGGGCGGTCTGCAAGGTATCGGCGAACAGACTCACGAGAGGAGCCGTCTGCGGCCAAAGCCTTTGGAGTTGTTGTCCCACCATCTGCTTGGCGCTCAACTCAAACAACATCTCGGTCGCCGGATTCACGGCCTGCAGGCGCAAAGCCGTATCCGCGACAATGACCGCGGTAGTCAGATTCTCGATGATGCTCTCTGCATGGTTCACCACGGTATCCCCTAGGGCAAAATTCGGGCCAGTGACGCGTCCACCAAAATACGCCATTTTTGGGCATCGCACCCGTCCCAGGGTAGGGCAAATGCACCATATTAGTGCATACTGATCCCCTTGCGTTAAATGACAATGAATCTTATTATTGTTAGCGTCAAGTCACGGTCATCGCTCATGTCTTGGTCGCGCCGCCGCTCCGACAGATGGTCCAATCCCTGGCGCTCGGCGCTCGCCGTCATAGGCCCCGGGCTCGTGGTCATGTTGGCGGATACAGACGCCGGCAGCGTGATCACAGCCGCCCAGAGCGGTGCGCAGTGGGGCTACAAGCTATTGCTGCTCCAGGCCGTGTTGATCCCCATCCTTTATATTGTCCAGGAATTGACGGTCCGCCTCGGGATCGTCACAGGCGAAGGACATGGCGAACTGATCGCCAAGCGCTTCGGGCGCGGCTTTGCGTGGCTGTCCGTCGGGACCCTGGCCTTGTCCTGTCTCGGGGCGCTCCTTACAGAACTGAGCGGCATGGCCGGAGTTGGCCTCCTGTTCGGCGTACCACGATGGATCACCATGTTGATCCTCGTAAGCGGCCTCATAGTCATGGTGTGGACCGCCTCCTATGCCGGGGTGGAGCGTGTGGCGCTCGCGGTGGGCGCCTTCGAATTCGCGTTCCTGCTCGTCGCCTTCCGCACCCACCAACCCTTGGGTCCGCTCTTGCGTCACAGCCTGCATATCCCGTTTCGCGATCCGGGCTACCTTTACCTGGCGGCGGCCAACGTGGGAGCCGTGATCATGCCCTGGATGGTGTTTTACCAACAGTCGGCAGTGGTCGATAAGAGGCTGCGCATAGGTCAACTGAAGATGGCGCGGATCGACACGGCCATAGGCGCGGTCGTGACACAGCTCATCATGGCTTCGGTGCTCGTCGCAACCGCCGCAACCATCGGGCGCAGCAACCCCCACGCCCCCCTCGACACGGTCCAGCAGATCGCCGACGCCCTGACACCATTCCTGGGACAACGGACCGGTCGATTGCTCTTTGCCCTGGGGATGAGCGGCGCGGCGGCGGTTGCGACGATCGTGGTGTCGCTGACGGCGGCGCGCGGCGTAGGGGAGGTCATGGGGTTCAAGCATTCGCTCGAGCACCACCCGCGCGAGGCCCCGTGGTTCTATGGGATTTTCACGACCCTGCTCGTGCTCGGTGGTGCACTCGTGGCCTCCAACGTCAATCTGGTAAGCCTCGGGGTGGCGATGGAGGTCATGAATGCCGTCCTCCTCCCGATCGTGCTCGGATTCCTGTACCTGCTTGCGCGCCACGCCCTCCCCGGGCCCTTGCGCCTCCAGGGGCCTTACGCGGCATTCGTGCTCGGCGTCATCGTCATAACCGCCGGCTTTGGCCTCTATGCCGCGATCAATGGAATCGCGGTCGCATAGAGGCCCGCCTTAAGTCGCTCCCCGCCTGCCCCCAAGACCGTTAGCCTTGTCACCCAATAAGGCAGGCAGCGCCCCTCCAAGGAGCGGGCCTGCGACGCCCTTCTGGCGGGGCTCTGCCGAATAGACCAGGAGGGACGCCGGGACGACCGGCGTCCCGACTTCCGTGCGCGAGGCGCCGAGCCTCGGGCAGGGATAGCCGCCCCCTCATGGACCCTTTGTGTGTCGCGTGAGCGAGCACCAGGCGAAGTACGCCACCCAGGCCTCCCATCCCGACCAGGAAACCGCCAAGGCACGGGCGCAGGCCTCGCTCACAGGCCCGCTGCCGCCCTGGGCGTGAGCCAAGGCGCGACGCAGCCCAAGATCTGCGGCGGGCCAGACCGAGCGTATGCCGAGACCACGCATCAAGACCATTTCCGCAGTCCACGGACCTATCCCCGGAAAGCTCGTCAAGGCCGCGAGCGCCTGCGCCCAGGGCAGCGTGGCGAGCGCTGCGAAATCGAGCGCACCTTCCGCCACGGCCTGCGCCGCCGTCCGCAGGTAGCGGATCTTCGCGCGGCTGAAGTGGAGCGCGCGCAGAGCCTCTTCATCAGCGCAGGCGAGCGCTTGCGCCTCCGGCATGATCCGAAACCGGGACCCCTCGAACGTCGCCTCGTGACCCACCATGTGGACAAGGGCCTGGCGCAGGGTGCGGGCAAAACCAACACCCACCTGTTGACCGATGATGGCCCACACGAGGCACTCGAACGGATCGGCGATCAAAACCGGGCGCGCATGACGGTCACCCCCCACTAGGCGCGCAAGAATCGGATCGGTCACCACCAATTCCTGGAAGGCGTCCGCGTCGATGTCGAGCGAAAAGATATGGCGGACCCTTTGCACGGCGTGGGCGAGCGATTCGGCGTCGGCGCGCGACCCCTCCACGCGCACACGAAGCCCCGATCCCGCCCGCTCCACACTGACAAGCTCGAATCCCCGTTCGGTCCGCCATGCCCGGCGATAGGTCTGACCGTCCACCGACTCGAGGACCGCCGACGGCGACTCCCGCACGAACGAGAGCGCCGCTCCGAAGTCGTACGAGGCGGGAACGGCGATCGTGGTTTCGCGGCCTGGCATTCGCCCAGTTTAGCAGTTGCGCCGTAAACACTCGCCATTCAGGGGGGCGGCCGCTGGAATCTCCGGTTCACGCAAACACCCGGCGGCGAAAGGGACGGCCCAACCGAACCGGGGCGGAGCAAGGGCGGCAACTGCGTGCTTATGGCTCTATACTTGGCGTATAGGACCTGGGTACCGGGACACGAGGGGATCGGCCGTCAGCAACACCACACCTTCGACCAGGGACTGTGCGATGAGGATCCTGTCGAAGGGATCTTTGTGGATCGCAGGCAACGCGGCTACGGCCACGGCATGCTCGCTCGTGACCGAAAGTTCTATATAGCCGTTGTCGAGCAAACCGCGACGCAGAAGCCGCGGATCCGCATGGAAGTCGGGCCGCCCCAGGCCTTGCTTGATCGCGACCTCCCATAGGCTTGCGGCGCTGAAGAGGAGAGTATTATTCGGGTCGCCCAACAGCGCCTGGGCCATAGGAGATAATCGTTCGGATCGTCCGGCGGCCCACAAGAGCAGATGCGTATCGAGAAGGATCTTCACGTAACTTGTACAAAAAGTCGCTGGATTTCCTCGTCGCCCATTCGATCGAAATCGTCCGGAACGGTAATTTCACCGGCCAGGAACCCCAGACGCCGAATCTTGCCTCCATCGGGCGCATCAATGGCCGTCACTTTGACCAGCGGCTTGCCCGCCTTGGCGATCAAAAAGGGCTCCCCCTGGGCTGCTTGCTCGACGAGCCGGGAGAGGTGCGTCTTGGCCTCGTGGATATTAATCTTCTTCATGCCTGCGCTCGCGCCCATTAAACTAAGTCCGGTTAGACTAGTCCGATCACCGAACCGCGTCAAGAGGGGTCCGGGGAGTCTCGGCTCCGGATGAGGACCGCAAATTGTGGCACTGTCCCGGTCGGCGCCTCAGCGCCAGGACGCGAGATCCACCTCTTCCCATGTCAGTAATCGGCGCTTCATCTCGGGCCCGCCATCCGAGTAGTACCCGAGCCGCCGGCCCGCGCCCACGACCCGATGGCAAGGGATCAAAAGCGGCAAGGGATTCGCTGCAAGCGCGCTGCCAACCGCGCGCGCCGCCCGCGGGCGTCCTATGGCTTGCGCGATCTCGCCATAGGTCCGGGTCTCGCCCTGCGCAATGGCGCAGGTGGCCCTGAGCACGGAGCGCTGGAAAGCAGTCTCGCGCACGAAACCGACCGGCCCTTCGTACGGCTTCCCGCCATCGACGACGGCATGGGCCACGTCCTGTAGAGAGCGCGGTGCTTTGTCACCCCACACAAGGGGTCCAAGCTCGCGGTCCTGCGCCCAATCGCGCACCTGTTCTGGGCGGCCTAACGACACGAAAAACGGGCAGAGATCGATGTAAGCCATGAAAAGCGTGCCAAGCCGCCTGGTTTCGAAGGAAGACCAGCGCATCGGGCCCTCCTCTACGACGAAACGCCTTTCGCGCTCGAATCGGTCAGTCATCGTCGCGCGCGAACAGGAAAGCCTGGGCCGGCAGATCGCCACGTCGGCGCCAGGCCGCGTAGAGCCACCCGCCGATACCGAGGTAGATGAGAAAACCGTAAGCCGCCGCCAAAGCCACCCCCTTCGCCCCCCAGAAATTTTCACCAAAGACATACAACAAGAGCGGGCCGGCGAGCGTCAGGGCCGCGAGCGCCGGTCGGGACGGCGACAGACCACGGCGCCTCTGCAGTACCGGGACCGCCACCATCGCGAAAAGATAGATCATGATAAACCCGAGGGCGGTAAAAACACCAAAGAGATTGACGATGGCAAGCGGAGACCAGTGGAGCGAGCCCGCGACGACGGCAAAGCCGCAGGTCAGGGCGCCGAGCCCATGCAAGGCGGTCGCTGGTGTGCCATGTCGGCCGACCTCGCCCAAAGCCGCCGGGAGCACCTTGTGCCGACCCATGGAATAGAGGATGCGACCAAGACTATTCAGGGTGGCGATGGTGGCACTGAAAGCGGCGATGGCCATGGCCAGATCCGACGAGAAGGCCAGCTCCGGCAATCCCTCGCGTAGCGCGAGCACACTGAGCGGCGTCTCGCTACGCGCGAGCTCTTGGACATGGCCACCGAAACCCGCGAGTTCGACGTAGGCCATAAACACATAAAACGCAAGGCTCGCCAACACTGCCGTGAAGATCGCCCTCGGGATGTCGCGCCGGGGCGCGCGGGCCTCGCGCCCGAAATTCGCCGCCGTCTCGAAGCCGCCATAGGCAAGGATGCTCAAGGTCATCGCCTGAAAGAACGGGCCCGCGGCAAACGCGGCCTGCCCGGCCCCAGGCTTGAACGGCGGCGCCTGCCAGAGCGTCCAGACCCCGATCGCCAAAATGATCAAAAGCGACAAGATCTCGACGATAAGACTGTAGCGTGCGGCCAGATCGACATCGCGAACGGTGAGCGCCCACGACACGGCAGCGAACACGAGGGCGGTCCACGGCCAGGGAAGCCCCATGCCCACGATATGCAAGGCCTTGGAGACAAATAAGCCGCCCACGATGGGGGCGGCGAGCAAGGCCCCGAGATAGCCCCCGGTCATGGCCCAACCGCTCAACACCCCGGCCATGGGGTGTAGGGTCCGGCTCACGGAGACGAACAGGGACCCGGCGGCTGGTGCCTCGTGCGCGAGCGTCGCCACTTGCGCGGCCACGAGCACCATGACGAGCCCTACCGCCAGGTAAACAGCCCAGGTCCAGGGACCCCCTTGCGCCGCAACCAAGGAGATCGTCACCGTGGCCATGGCGGAGGGCGTTATATTCGCGACGGCATGACCCAGTATCTCGATGAAGGATACGCGATCGGAGGCAAGGCGCGGTGACATCGTCTCGGGCATAAGGCATTGTGCCGGGGATCGATACCGGGCACTAGGGGCCGCCCGCTTCGACCCAGTCCGACCCGTCGCACCAACGCGAACCGTTGCGACCGGACGTCCCCGCGGCCTCGGGTTGAGCGACCCATAGGGCCGGTCCGGAAAAAAGGAAACCGTGGCAAAAATGCTCCCTTACCGATGGGGGGCATCATGCATTATGAACGCGTGCATCTGGGCGACTGGCATCGTCTGTTGCTGGGCGATCTGCCATGGACTTTTCTCTTGGAGGTGGTCGCACGCGCCTCCTTCATCTACATCTTGGTGATGTTCGCGATGCGGGGCCTTGGCAAACGGGTGGCCGCACAGCTCACCGTCTTCGAGCTCTCCATCGTCGTCGCCCTCGCCGCGACCGTGGGCGTCCCGCTCGAGGCCGCCAACAAGGGCCTCCTGCCGCCCGTCATCATCCTGGTCGTCGTGATCATCATGCAACGCATCCTCTCGGAGCTCGCCTTCCGTCATCATCGCTTCGACTGGGCAAGCTCGGGTGATGTGATCGCACTCATGCGCGACGGCAAGCTTCTCTTGGGGTGCATGAAGAAATCGGGGCTGTCGCGAGAGCGTCTCTTTGCCGTGCTGCGCGCGGCTCGCATAGAGCATCTTGGGCAAATCCGCGCCATGTATCTGGAAGCATCGGGCGCGTTCACCTTGGTGCGGGCCGAACCGCCGGTGCCCGGTCTTTCGATCTTGCCGGGCTTCGAGACGACCCTAAGACAGGAGGCGCGCACGCACCACCGCTTCGTGTGCGCAAGCTGCGGGGCCCTCGATACGCAATCCTCCCGCCCGCGAAGCGCGTGCCAAGCCTGCTCGGGGACGGCGTGGACTGAGGCGTCGGGCGACCTGACCCGGTAAGCTCGCGCGATGCAGATTCATGAGCTAAGCCTTACCGATACCCACAGGCTCATCATCGGGGATGTGACGTGGTCCTTCGCCCCGGATGTCGTTCTGCGGGCAGTCTTCGTGTATCTGCTGCTCTTATTCTTCATGCGGCTCATGGGTAAACGTCTCGCCGCGGGACTCAGCATCACCGAACTCGCCGTCATCCTTACCCTCGGGGCAGCGGCGGGTCTGCCCCTGCAATCCGCAAAGCAAGGTCTGCTCCCGGCCGCCGTCGTACTGTTTGTGGGTCTCGTCTTCCAGCGGGGCCTGTCGCGGCTTTCGTTTCGCAGTCGATGGCTCGAGATCATGTCGCTAGGAGACGTTATGGTGCTCGTGCAAGAAGGAAGACTGCTGATCGATAAGCTGCATGCCACGCAACTATCGAACGCCAAGCTTTTTGCCGCACTGAGGTCCCAGGGCATACTGCATTTGGGCCAGTTGCGGCGAGTCTACCTGGAGGCCTCGGGCCAATTCAGCGTGATCCTCTACCGCGAACAACGCCCCGGACTCGCCATCATGCCGACCGCCGAGGTGGAGTTTGTCGGGCTGAAGAGGCTGCCCGACCGTGAGCTCTGTCTGCGCTGCGGTTATTGTCCGGACGACAAGGAGCCGCTCCCTGCTACTTGCCCCCATTGCCGGGGGGCGGAACGCGACAAGGCGGTCCTCCAGGACGACGGGGCGCGGTCGAGGGGACCGAAGATGCCGCCGGGCTCGTCCACGAATGCGGGCGGTGGGCCTCTGTAGAGGCTGAGGCCCGCGGGCCAGGCATCGGGTGCCACGATCCATGCCACGCACAAGAGGGCCAAGCCTGCCGCGCCCGCCGCCTGAGCGCGGCCACAGCCCCGGCGGCGCTTGTCCCGCGCCCGGGCCTAGCGCAAAGTGGCGCGCATGCGACACGATGTCGTCCTCTACCAAGGTGAGGCGCTGGGACGTTATGGTTTCGGCGAAGGCCATCCGTTTGGCCAGGATCGGTTGGGGGCCTTCCTCGCGGAATGCGCGAGACAGGGTCTCGACCGCGAGGTCCGGCCGGCCGCCCCGGTCGCGGCCACGGACGATGCGCTTTTGCTGTTCCACGACGCCGCGTATATCCGGCGCGCGCGTCTCCAATCACTCTCCGGCGGCGGCTTCCTCGATCGGGGCGACACACCCGCCGTGCCCGGCATCTTCGACGCCGCATCACATGTCGTAGGGTCAGTCCTGGCCGGCGCGGATCGCTTGCTCCAGGGAGAGGCCTCGCGGGTCTTCGTGCCCATCGCGGGACTCCACCACGCCCGGCGCGCGGGCGCGGGCGGCTTCTGCGTCTTCAACGACATCGGGGTCTTGATCGAGCACCTGAAGCGTCACGGACTCACCCGTATCGCTTATGTGGATATCGACGCGCACCACGGTGATGGTGTCTATTACGACTTCGAGGACGACCCCTGCGTCTTTGGCGCCGACATCCACGAAGACGGCCGTTTCCTCTATCCCGGAACGGGTGGTCGCGAAGAACGCGGGCGGGATGCGGGCGCCGGATGCAAGCTCAACATCCCGCTTCCGCCCGGGGCCGGCGATCGGGAGTTTCTCGCAGCCTGGAGGGAGGTCGAGGAACTGGTGCGCGCCGCGCGCCCGGAGATGATCCTTCTCCAGGCTGGCGCTGACAGCATCGCCGGCGACCCGCTCACGCATCTCGCTTTCACGCCCGAGGCCCACCGCCATGCCGCAAGACGGCTCTGCGCGCTCGCGGCCGAATACGCGCAGGGGCGGGTGTTGGCGATGGGCGGCGGGGGATATAACCGCGACAACCTTGCTGCGACATGGACTGCGGTCGTGCGGGAACTGCTCGCTAGCCGTTAAGGGCCGGGCAGGCGCGCTGCGTGGCGATGGCAGTGGCGCCACATTCTCGCTCCAGCATGCATTTGCACGGAGGGGGGGCGATTTTTTGATAAAATCGCGCCACTCGCATCTGGCGCGATTTCGTTTTTTGCGCCATAATTGCGCCACTGAACTCACGAATCACGCCACACACATGCCCTCTCGAGAAGAACTGTTCAAGAGCATTCTCGCAAACCGTGAGGGCTTCTCCATCGCCGCCGTGCTGGCGCGACATCCGGGACTTGCCCGCCGGACGGCCCAACGTTGGCTCAACGAGCTGGTGGCGGAAGGCCGGATCAGCGCCATGGGTGCGGGGCGGGGGCGTCGCTACGTTGTCGCGCCAACGGCCTTTATACCGACGAGCGTCAACGAGGGTGGCTTTCCCGGACACATCCCGCTTTCGGCCGACAGCCGGGATATCCTCGTGTATGTCGACCAGCCGCTCACGGCACGCAGGCCGGTGGGCTACCAGCGCGATTTTCTGGATGCCTATCAACCCAACCGCACTTGGTATCTATCCGAACCGCTGCGGCGGCAGTTGCGCAAGATGGGTGATACCGGCCAGACACGACTGCCGGCCGGGACCTATGGTCGCGCCGTCCTGAACCGCCTATTGATCGATCTGTCCTGGGCCTCCAGCCACCTGGAAGGCAATACATACACCCGGCTCGACACCCGGGAGTTGATCGAGCACGGCCGCGCCGCAGAGGGCAAGGCCGCCATCGAAACGCAGATGGTCCTGAACCACAAGGCGGCCATCGAACTCCTGGTCGAAAACGCCGACACGGCCGGATTCAACCGGTTCACGTTGCTCAACCTGCACAGTGCGCTTTCGGAAAACCTCCTGCCCAATCCCGCCGACGAGGGCCGCCTGCGACAGCATGGGGTGGAGATCGGCAAGAGCGTCTATCGCCCGCTCACCGTGCCCGCGCAGATCGAGGAGATGCTCGACCTCTTGCTGGACAAGGCGAATCGCATCGAGGACTCCTTCGAGCAGTCGTTTTTCGTCATGGTCCACTTGCCCTACCTGCAGCCCTTCGCCGATGTCAACAAACGGACCTCGCGGCTCGCCGCAAACCTGCCGCTGATCCGCGCCAATCTATGCCCGCTGACCTTTCTCGACGTGCCGGAGCAGGCGTACAGCCGAGCCGTGCTCGGCGTGTACGAAATGACCCGGGTGGAGCTGTTGCGCGACCTGTATGTCTGGGCCTATGAGCGCTCGACGCAGGAGTACCTCACCATCAAGCAGGATCTTGCCGAGCCCGACCCGCTGCGGCTGGCCTGGCGCGAGGCGATCAAGCAGTCGGTCCGCGAAGTCGTCCGACAACCCGGGCGGGCACCGCTGGACGTCATCGAGGAATGCCTGTCGGGGCATGGCCTCGGCGCCGACCGGAACAACGTCAAGGCCCTGGTGATCGAGGAACTCCGGCGCCTGCACGAGGGCGTGCTGGCGCGTTACGGACTGCGTCCATCCGAGTTGAGCGAATGGCAGTCGCGCCGGCGCCTGATGTAAATCCCTCACCGCGTTTGGCCCGCGAAACAAACCCAGCCTGAAGGGAGCACGGCGATCAGGCGGACGTGGATCCAGCACCCGGTTCCAGGCAGGGCACGCGTGAGTCAACAACTCCGCCCTAAAGGACGGAGCTTGCATCCGGACTCCACCGCAACTCCGCGTATCTCGAAAGACGCGCGGCTTTGGCTTCATCGCCCGATGCTTCAGGGGCGGCTGACAATCGCCCCGTC
>JAJYRD010000013.1 GCA_021794275.1 Pseudomonadota bacterium
CTTAGGCTTTGCGGCGGTTGCTCGACCCCTTGACCTTGCGCGACAGGCTCCGCTATGTCCTGCGCAAGCGGTCCAGCAACGCCTTGTGGGGCTTCGGACCCGTGATCGCCTCTCCCGTCAAGAGCGCAGCCCGCGCCTTGATACCCAAGCCCACCCCCACACAGGGGTTATCCACGCCGGCCGCACTGCCCGGTCACGGCAGGCGATGGCTGTCTGCCGCGTGCTCGGCGGCAAGCCTGCCCGTTGCCTCCCGGCGCCGCGTCGTGATCGACACGCCCACCGCCGAAGCGGCTCCGCTTAGGCTTACCAGTCTGTCCCTTTTGGAGGTTCTAGATTCGCCATGAAGAGTGTTCAGACAAACTGTTCAAGCCCCCGGAAAACACCGGGGTTGCGTCGCAATCGACGCAGGCATAGGGTAGCGGCTGCCCGCCTAAACCTGAAGATCGGGAAGAACGCCAAGAAGGTCCGGATGACATCATTGCGGCCGCCATTCTCGTGTCTTGGACACCGAGTTCCACCGTATCGGCCTGCGGAGAGGAAGGCTCTGCCGGCATCGCCATCGCACTGTGGGGCGATGTGAAACGGCTCTCAATATAGCAGGAAGCTAGCTTTGAACCGGCCAGTTTGGTTTGAGCAGGCCTGGCGGAACAGGATATACTTAGCGTCGAGAGACAAGAATCATGGGCGTCATCTTAACCACACACGCGGCCCTGCAGCTTCAACGAAGGGAGCTTGAGAGGGAATGGATCGCCGATGCGATTGCGACCCCGGACCGAACGGAGACGCATGCCGGAAAAACCTCGTTTCTCAAGTGTCGCAAAGACCGAGGCCGGATGCTCCGCGTTGTCACCCCGGAGGGCGATCCTGGTCGGGTCATAACGGCCTATTTCGATAGGAGGCACCCATGCTAGTACGCGTGGATAGGGAATCCGATGCACTGTACATTGAGCTTGCGGTAACACCGGTTGAGCAAAGCGAAGAAGTCGCGCCCGGAGTGATCCTGGACTATGACAAAAACGGCAATTTAGTGGGTATCGAGATCTTGGATGCTTCAAAAAAGGGTGGCGTGGACGCTCTTCGCAACATCCATATTGCAGCATAGCTCGCTTTTCTTTCTCTTCGCTGAGCACGCCAACCTCCCGTGCGTGCGATCAAACCACTCCCCGGTCTCGATTCCTGCCGCTATTTTTGAGCAGGGCCATCGCTTGCTGCCACCCGAGCGGCATCATGCGACCGTCGCCGGATCTAGGCAAAGCGACGGTCCCGTGCCGGAAAATATTATCGGTGCGTACTGGCCCCATCCCCTTAAATCCAACGCAAGTGATCCGTCTGCGGATCACGCGCGAACTGGGGGTCATCCTGCGCAAGACCGGTGGCGGACGCGGGAAGCGTGAAGGAGATGACGCATGCCGGTACCTGTACCTGAAGGCACGGCGACGCGGCAAACTCGTGATCGCGGTGCCCGCGTCTTGCCCCTCACAGGAATGTGCCGTGTGTGGACACGTTCGCCCAGACAAACGGGTCTCTCAATCCGGGTTCGTCTGCCAATACCGCGATCACACCCCCACGCCGACCATGCGGCGCGGGGCCCACAATCTAACGCGAGTGCGGTGCTCACTTGCCGCGGGATGGGTTTCTTGCTGGGCGGAGACTAGGTCCTGAAAGAATCCAAACAGCGTCGGATCACGCGAGTTCAGGTAGGGACGGAAGGCACCGAACCGGGGGCCGATGCCAGGTCCTGGACGCCGGGTGAGAAGAGAGCAAGACAGCGGTGGTAACACCGTTGCGCGCGGGTCGCAGACCAAGAAACCCCCCAAGCCGGTAAGGGCTTGAGGCGGGGGTTCATGGCCCGCTTCGAGCGTATCCTCGTTGCGCAGGCGCTGCTCGAGCCCATGCGACTCCTCACCCATGACCCCCTTGTCGCACGCTATAGCGACACAATTATCAGCGTCTGATCAGGCGATTTACGGCCGATACCTAGGCGTGAGCCGCCCCCCAATCCATCAATTCTCGGCGCGGCGATAGAGCGCCATATAGGCAGAGTGACTCAAAACCGGCGTGCGCGCGACCGCAAGCGCGTCATCCAGGTGGGCAGGCGTGCTGAGACCCACGAGCGTCGTGCCAAGACCCGGCGTCGAGCGATTGAACTGCAGGGCGCGCTGGGCGTCATTGGCAAGCCTCGGCATGGCCTGCACGAGGATGTCGACCGGCTGTTTGGCGAGATGCCCCTTGAAAAGGCCGTGACTTGCCACGGTATACAGTTTGAGCGCAAGCGCCGCCTGCAGGGTCGATGCCTCGCCCCCCTCCCCCGTGATCTGATTGAAGCGTGAGAAACCCTCCAGCATCACGGCATTGAACGGCAGTTCGATCAAAGCGAAGTGATGGTCGCGCTCCGCGCCTCCCACGGCCTTGGCGGCCTTTTCGGCAAGCGCCACGAGCGAGGCGAGCGACAGGAACGAAGGATCATCGGTCGCGACCCGAAAGGCCTGAAAGCTCGAAACCCCGTAGTAGGCGATCGCGCCTTCGCGCACGGCCTCCTCGAGCGCCACAAACACGGTGGCGAGCTTATCGATCAGGGCCGCCTTGCCCGCCACCGGGATCTGCACCTCGGGCTGATCGATGAGGAAGGCGTCCAGCGTCTCGACCCCCAACGCCGCGCGACTCTGATCGATCTGGGCGCGGATGTGCTCCGGGCTCAAGACCTGCGTCCCCGCGCAGTCCTCGGGGCGGCCGAGACCCTTGGCGATGACCTCGGCCTCTATATAGGCCGCGGGATCGGCGAGAGGCGTCCCCGGAAAAGTGACAAAGCCGCCCTTGGACATGAGCCATAGGGCCTTGCGATCCACGCCGTCGTCCAGAGCCCGGCGTAGGCCCACGCCTATGGCGCGCAACGAGCGCCCGTAACGGTAATGGGCCGCGGTATCGACTACGTTCAAGCCGCTGGTAAGCCCCTTATGCACGATATCGGCGATCGCCTGGTCCGTGGCGTCGTCGGCCGCGCCCGGGAAGGTCCCGAGACCTATGGCGCTCAACTTGAGCTGTCCCCGGAAATCGCTATAGTGGCCGGGATCGAAGGCACCGCCGCGGCTGCGGCTGTAGGCGAGCGTCGCCTCGCGCGTCGCCACACCAGGGATGGGCCCGGCGCCGCGTGCGCCTAAGAGGCCCATAGCCGCCTCGTCAGGGCCGCATGGCCCGAGAGCATGGCCAAGAGTTCGCGAATCACAGGGCGCACCGGCCGCTCCTCTCCGTATTCCAAGCGCTCGCGGAAAAGATTCTCGTAATAAGGCTCGTCCTCGTCCTCGTCCCAACCGACGGCGCGCAGAGCCTGGCGCGCGGCCTCCGGCAGCGCCACGGGAAGCGCGCGCCCGGACAGCAGTCCCCATACGCCGGCCCAGGCGCGCGCCAAGAGCAGCGGATGGTATCCCCCGCCGCCGGTGGCAAGTACCGGGACCCCGACGGCCATGACCTGCTCGACGACCGACAGGAAACCCGCAGTCGAGAGCCGAAACCGGCCCAAAGGATCCCCAAACAAGGCATCGGTCCCGGTCTGCAACACAACCACGTCCGGGCGGAAGCGTTCGACCACGGGTTGCCACACGTGATCGAAGACCGCCCGATATTCCCGGTCGCAGGTCTCGCGCGGCAATGGCACATTGAGAACGAAACCGAGAGCCTTGGGCCCCCCCTGATCCTGCAGGCGCCCGCCCTTAAACGGATAGGCGTAGGCGGTGTCCATGTGGAGCGACAGCGTAACGACGCCGGCGTCATCCCAAAAGGCCTGCTCGACCCCATCGCCGTGATGGGCATCGATATCGAGATACAAAACCCGCAGACCCTCATCGCGCAACCGGATGATGGCGAGGACGACGTCGTTGAAATAACAAAACCCTCGCGCCGCATCCGGGACGGCATGATGCATCCCGCCCGCCGGACTGAAGGCATGAAACCCGGAAAGGACCGCCTCCGCCGCCTGCAGGCTCCCCCCGGTGGCGAGCGCCGGTGTGTAGAAGATCCCGGGGAAATACGGGTTCTCTATGGTCCCGATGTCATGACGCGCTCGATCCGTCGCCCGCACCCGGCCAAAGGCCTCGGTGCGCTTCAGTGCATTCACATAGTCGCGGGTATGAAAGCGGATAAGTTCAGCGACACCCGCCGGACGTGATCTTATGTACTCTTCGGGTGTAAGCGCGCCGTAGGCCTCGATCACATCGTAGGCAAGCGAGACGCGTGGGATGGCGAGCGGATGATTGCGTCCATAGCTTGGCCGCCGGTAGTGAGGCCCTGCGATGAAAACGGCCCGCCGCGTCGCCCCCGGACTCGAAGCCACCTCGATCATTTCTCTTGCAGCCCGTATTCTTTTATTGCACGCGTGCGCATATAGAGATAAACGTGCCGTAGCGTCCGCACGGCCATCGCCACGGGATTGACCGGCAAGGCGTCCTCACGGCCGGCGGCAAGGCAGTTACGGTAATACACGAGTTCCCGCAGATTATCGCGCACCGCGTTCAGGGATGGATCCCCCTTCACGAACGCCTTGAAGACCTCAAGAGGGTCCGAATCCTCGTCCAGCTCCGGGATCTCCCGGTCCGCGACCTCGGCAAACGCCAACATCAGGCGATTGACCAGCCGTAAGGCGCTCTCGACGGTCGGCGCGAGCACAAGCTTCCCGGCACGCAGCCCCGCTTCCAGAACATGGATCTCACGATCCACGTCGCGCATCACTGTCTCAAGCCCTGACGCCCCCATGATACGCTAGACCTCCCGACCATTATTCCGTAGAATTCGCTAATATTATCACACTGCCCAATTGCGGGCGGCGTCCGGGAGGCCCATGAAAAAGCTCGTGAAGCTCGTGCGGTTGAACAATCTCATTTACAACACCAACCG
Organism: Pseudomonadota bacterium; assembly: GCA_021794275.1. Classification (GTDB taxonomy): domain Bacteria; phylum Pseudomonadota; class Gammaproteobacteria; order Acidiferrobacterales; family Acidiferrobacteraceae; genus Acidiferrobacter. The sequence continues at coordinate 4,888 of JAJYRD010000013.1, forward strand.
CGACCCTCAAGTCTATCGTCGTACCCCCAAGAAATCCTTCCGGATCCAAGCCCTGCTCGAGGGCGAAGGACGTGCCCGCGCGCAGGTCGTGGTCGATGGAGAGAATCAGGCGCGGTGTGACCAGCAGGTAACCCTGCCCAACACCTTCACCTGTGAATTCGCCTTCGACACCGCCGGCAGCCGCGTCGCGACCCTGATCGTCGAAAAAGGCGGCGAGACCTTCCGCCAAGATCTGCGGCTCGACGTCATGGATCACGCCTGGGTCGGGTGAGCTACCAGGCGTATTGCGCCAAAAACTGCGGCAGGACGGTCACGATCTGTTCACGCGTATAGAAACGATCGGCGCGCGACATGCGCATCTCGTCTTGGATGTCGGCATCCCCGCCGAAACACAAGACCGCGATCTGCAGGAGATACTCCATGCGCAACGTCCGGATCACGTCAATGGGATCGAAGGCCTCGACCTCGTCGAGGTCCAGGAGCAGGAAGCGATAGAGTAGGATCTCATTCCAGTCGCCGGCCTCGTCCAGGGATGTGATCGCCACCATCTCCCAATCCGGCGGCACGAGGGCGCTCAAGGTCTCGCGCAGGGCCACGTCGGTCGTCATCACCAAGAAGCGGCGCTCGAGGCGCGCGGCAATGGTAGGGCTCGCCATGCGCTAGCCGCCCACCTCTTCCTCCTCCGCGCCGGGCCGATAGAACTTTCCGAAATAGAAATCGCGCCGATCCAGGTCCTCATAGAGCGCCGCACGCTCGCGCACCCCCTGCTCCACGATCTCGGCCATATAGCCGGCCTGCTCGCCATCCAGAATAAAAATGCGGCCGACCAGATCATCGTCGAGGTTCAATATCCGCGCACTCAGGCCGTCAGGATAATCGATATACATCAGAAAGGACTGCGTCTCGGGGTCTTCAGGGTCCAGCGGCATCATGGTGACCTTGCCGAGCCAAGCCAGGCGCGCGGCCTGATTGAACTGCCGGATCTCGAGCTTGCGGCCCTTGCGGTACTTGTTAAGCTCGTTCTTTACCTGCCCTACATCGGTGACCTTGATAGACTTCATGCCTGCTCCCACCAAAGCTCCCATTCTATGCCCGGCTCCCTGGCAGGGAAAGCGGCAGGCAGAACTGCCCTGCCGCCTCGGCGCTCAGCCCCTGCGACCAGCGACCTCTCGCATCACTTTGCGGATGGCGCCCGGGGCGCTCATGATGTTCATGAAGCCGTGCGAACCCATCATAGAGGTGTCCGGGAAGTTGACGGCGATGCGATAGCGGGGACGAAGAGATATGACTCGGCGCCCCACCACCATCATTTCATAGGGGAGATAGGCGTAACCACGGTAACGGTGGGCGTCGATGACGCGCAAAATGTGGTGATCGCCGCCCTTGCCGCTCTTGATCCCAAACCCGAAGACCGTCGTAGGTTTAGGCGTCCCCGGCACATTCACCTCGTACACAAACGAGGAGCCGGCCACATGCCGCATGAGGTTCGCATGGATCATCTTCACGGCCGCGGCGTGATTCGGGAACCGACGCACCCGGTACACGTTATTGAAATAGGGCATGAACAGCGCGTAGTGGTAATTCCCCGGCTTCAACTCATCCCGGGTAAGCCCCCGTCGCGACCCAAACAACTTCGTCGCGCCGAGCGCCGCCTTCAAGGCGGCGTCTGTCTTCGGCAAAGGATGCAGTCCATAGGCAACCGCCAAGTAATCCGGGTCCACATAGGACACCTGCCATGTACCGTGCACCTTCGTGATTGATATCCGCTCGACCGCACCGAAGCCGCCATTGCGGGCCCGCCCGGCGGCGTTCAACATCTCGGGATAGGTGGCGCACATGATGGTCGTATTGCGAAACGGAACATATTGCCCGACGACATCGAAGCCGTTCTTCGTCAAGGCCGCCCGGGTATTTGCGACGACCTTCGTCATCGCATCCGCGCCCGAAACCTTCTGACCCAGTACAAAGGGCTTATAGCGCGTAGTGGCGGCCGCCGCGGTCCCGATCGCGAGGGTCACGGCCATGCAACATCCCAACCACTGCCTCTTATCCATAAATCACCCCTTATTCTTATTTCCCAAGAAAAAAGGGGGCTCAAGGCCCCCCATATTCACACGATGTGAACCACAAGCGCTTTTATTATTAAAACTTCCATCCCCAGTTCGCCTCGACCTGATACTCATGCAGGCTGATCTTGATTGGTGCCCCACCGAACCCGGCAGGCGCGTTGCCATAGACCGATTGCGGAAGCCCATACATGGCTGCCATCGTGAAGTCCTGGCGGCGTGCGGTACGCACCGTAAAGCCGGCAGTCACGTGACGCTGGATGACGCCAGGGGCCAAGACATTCAACATGACTTGCGAGGCCGGGATCGGCTGGGTGTTGTAGGCGAAGCCCACGCGCGCCGTGACCGTACGATTCACGGCCAGCTGATAGCCGATCTTGTAGACCGAGATGTTCTGCCACCCAAAGCCCGCGCCGCCCGGTGCGCCCAAGGCATCGCCATCCTGAGGACTAGTTGCGCACGTCCCCGTACTCGGATTACACCCTTCGTCGTTCGTGGGTCCTGGGTTGGCGATCGACGGGACATCGTTGTAGTAGATGCGCTGGAAATCGAAGGCCAGCACCTGGCTTGCGGTCGGCTTGAAGGCAAGCCCTATGACGCCGTTCGCCGGGATGTCGAGGCGCCCGCCCCCCGCGAAGAGCCCCGAGTACCTCGAGAACTTCGACATGGACATGCGCGGCGAGTAGGCGACGCCGAGATCTATGCCTGGCATCAGACGGAACTGTCCGCCGACCTTGAAGCCGACACCGGTGGACGTCGAGACGCCATTACCGCTCAGGGCCTTGGAGTTCGTGGAGTCGTTACCGAAGGCTCCGAGCCCATCGGCACTAAAGGTCTGACGCGCAAAGATCAGACTAAGACCGATGGCATCGTGGCGCATGAACTTGCGGGAGTAGGTCGCCTGGACGAAGAGCTGCGAGAGGTTCACGCCGGTCTGGCCGCCGTAATACGGGCCGCCCGCACCCGTCGTCGCCCCCGCCCCCGGTGAGTGATAATTCGTGCTCATACCGCCGTTGCCATAGATCGCGACACCGACGTAATTGTCGTGACTGAGGCGCTGGCTGTATCCGATATGCGGAATGAGAAAGAAATTCGTGCTGCTGCCATAGCTACCGGGACTGGGCATGCCTCCGACACCGGCCCCTGAGGTGTAACTGCGATGGGGCCAGAACCCGGCCACACCCAGATCCACGCGACTACCCACGAAGGCGATGCCCGCGGGGTTGGTCGCCTGGATCATACTGTCTTGGGGAAGGGCGGCGGACGCGCCGGCCATGCCGTCACTGATAGAACTGTATCCGAGCTGGAAGTAACCAGCGGTGGTTGCAAGAGCGGTAGCGGGTAGGGCGATGGCGGCCGCGATGGCCGTAGCCAGCGTCCACTTCTTAGTGCTCACCATGATGTCCTCCTATTGGACATAAACCACGAAGGGCGGCACGCATGCCGCGTCGTTCGCGTCCACTTGTGTTTTTTTCTCGTTAGGATCGTTATTGGCAGAGCTCCGGACGCAAACGGACTGCGCAATATTCCCTAAGCGTCATCTTCCTGTCAATATGCAGCAAGGACGCAATTACGGTCCACCCGACCCCTGACAATGCGGCGCCATAAGCCAAACTTTATGGAAGACTCCACACACCATTAGGAGCAACTAATATGCGTCTCCGAACATTTGTCATGCCCGCGGTACTGATCGCGGTCGCCGGCCTGGGTGCCGCCCATGCATCGGGCTTCGCGATCGCGGAGCTGTCGATCGCGGGATTGAGCGAGGCGGACGCCCTCGTCGCCAATACCTCAAGCATGGGCGCACTTGCCTATAATCCTGCGGCCATGGCGTTCCACAAAGGAGGATACGATCTCGGACTTCAAGGGATAGACGCCCACACGCAAGTGACGCCAACCGGCGGCGCGGGGACCTTCGTTGCAACCACGCCACATTGGGAGACGATGCCCAACCTCTTCTGGGCCGACAAGATCGCGCCACACACACGCTTCGGCTTTGGTATAAACGAACCTTATGGGCTGCAGATCGCATGGCCCGCGCAAACATTTCCTGCGCTTGCTCAAGGAGCGGCATCGGCGCTTGCCCCCACCTACACCCAATTGCGCCTCTTTGATGTGGCGCCGAGCTTCTCGTATCGCTTCGGTCATGTCGCCGTGGATGCTGGGGCCGATTACTATGACGCACACCGCGTGGTGCTCGGGACACCAACGGCGACCGTCAGCGGATCAGGCGACCAGATCGGCGCGCATGTGGGGGCGTTGGGGCAATGGGGCCCGGTCAGTGTTGGCGCCAACTATCGCTCAGCGGTCGACGTGCCGCTCGACGGGGCACTTGAGGAGGGCGGGCACTCGATCCCCGTTAACGCCTCCTTGCATCTGCCATGGCAATTCGCGCTCGGCGTACGCGATGCGTTGAACAGCAAGTTTGGGGTCGAGTTCGACTTCGACCGCACGGGCTGGAGCCGCTTCAACAATATCGTGGTCAATCCAGCCCCGGCGCTCGGCGGCCCTACCTTACTCACGAGCACCTATAACTGGCGATCCTCGAATGCCTACCGGCTGGGACTGCATTACGCGCTGAGCCGCCATGTGAGACTCAGGGCGGGCTATGCCTATGATGTCACGGGGGCCACGAACGCAGGCTTCTCGGCGCGCATACCGGATGCGAACCGCCAGGAATTCAGTTTCGGGGCGAGCCAGAGGTTGGGGGCGTGGAGCTTGAGCGCAGGCTACATGTATGTGCTTTTCAATACCCGCAGCTACGCGTCGAACCAAACCTTTAGCGGGACCGATCCGAACGGCACCAGCGCCTACGACGGAACATACAAGACCCACGCGCAGCTTTTCGGTATCAGTATCAGCCGGCGCTTCTCCTGATCGGACGCGGCTGGCCCCACGGCCACGAAAAGCCGGGGCGCGCATGTCCCCGGCTTTTCGTTGCGCCGCTTCGCGGGCTCCTGCCGGTCCGTCTACAACAAGGCCCTAGCGCTGCAGAAGGTGCGCTATGAGCAAAAGGAGAAGCGGCTCGGTTATGCCGGGTTCTGCAAGGAACTGACCGGCTGGCGGCATGATCCGGACACCGGCTGGCTTAGCGAGGCCCTGGCGCAACCGCTACAGCGCAGGCCTTGAAGGACCTGGAGCGGGCGTACACAAACTTCTTCGAACAGCGTGCCGCCGTTCCGCGATTCAAAAAGAAGGGTCGCCGACGCCTTTCGCTATCCCGAACCTCAACAGATCACACTCGACCAGGCCCACAGCCGGCTCTTTCTTCCCAAAATCGGCTGGCTGCGCTATCGCAACGGCCGCACGATCCAAGGCGCGGTGAAGAGCGTCACGGTCCGGTTTGTGGGCTGCCGCTGGCTCATGGCCGTCCAGACTGAGCGTGAAGTCTTGCAGCATCTCCCGAAGGCCACCACCGGCGTGGGTATCGATCTGGGGGTGGTGCGCTTCGCCATCCTCTCAGACGGCACGGTCTGCGAACCGTTGAACACCCTCAAGCGCCATGCCGATCGCTTGCGGAAGGCCTACCAGTCTTTCAGTCGCAATGGGAGGAGAGCGAAAACCATGGTCCAGAAGATCCACCCCCGGATCGACCATGTCCGCCGTAACTTCCTGCATCAACTCTCGCACACCATCCGCCAAAACCACGCGATGGTGGGCATCGAGGAATTGCAGGTCGGTAATGTCGCGATCGGCGGCCGGCACGGTTGAGAAACCCGGACGCAACGTGCGCGCCAAGTCCGGGTTGAACAAAACCATCTCGACCAGGGGTGGGCGGAGTTCCGCCACCAGCTGGATTATAAGCTCGCCTGGAGCGGGGGCTGGCCGATTGTGGCGCCACCGGCCAATACCAGCCGCACCTGTCCGTGCCTCGGTCATGTCGCGACCGGGAACCGCCGGAGCCAGGCCGTGCTCCCATGGATGGAGTGCGGCTTCGAGGAGGACGCCGATCGGGTCTGCGGCCCCAACATTCTGAGGGCAGGGCAGGACATGCCTGCTGCGCCTGTCAGGTGAGCGGTGCGGTAACGCCGCCAGCAGCAGGAGCCCTTCGGAGCGGCTTGCGCGAGCGGCGTGATGCCGTCCGTTAAGCGCAGCAGGGATCCCCCGCCCCGCCTGTCCCCAGAGGAGGCGGCCGCAGGCCGAGACGGGGGGATGTCAAAAAGTCCCGATATCTTCACCGGCCATCTGCCGCTTCACGATCTCGACGTCACGGCGATTCAAGGCAAAGGGGAAAGAACGGATGTCAGACGGGCTTGAGTCGCCATACGGACGATTGCAGGCCGAGATCTCCTCGTCATCCTTGCCAGGGCAACCCGAGGTCTGGAATGGCTTGCCCGAGGCGATGAGTTCCGCCAGATCGGCCTCGGTCATGCCAAAATCCACCACCCGACCCTCGTCGTCGAAACGCATGTCGCGGATGTTGCCGCCCGCATAGTCGATGATGAACCTCGCAAGCTGCACGCGCCGCCACTGATCCTTCGGCACGGGCGCCCAATCTTCCATGAGCGAGCCACGCTCCGGGAAGAATGCGAACATATGGTTGTGTCCGCCCATGTCCGTGATCTTCTGGACCACATCCAGGATCTCCCGCTCGGTCTCGCCCATGCCACATATGAGGTGCGCACCAAACTTCTCGGGCCCGAAGATCTCGGCGGCCCACTCCAGGGCCTGCCAGTACTTCGCCCATTTGTGCGGGCTGTCGACAGCCTTGCCGCGGGTGCGATCAAAAATATCGGGGGTCACGGCGTCCAGGGCGATCGTGAAGATATCGGCGCCGGCATCGCGCAAGGCCACGAGATCGGCCTTCTCCATGGTTGTCGGGTTCGACAGGATCGAGACCGGGACATGCGGCACGGCCGCGACCCAGCGTTTCAACAAGGTCATGGTGTCATGATCGGACTCAGGGTGTGTGATCATCGAGATGCACATGCGCTGGAATTGCGACTTGTCGCTTCCCGCCTGCATGCGCTCTATGACCTCGTCGTAACGCACCGCCGGCCAGTCCACGCGGATGAAATTCCGATCAGCGTAATCGCGAGCCTCTTCACGATGCCGGGCAAGACCGCAGTAGGCACAGTTTGCGCGGCACCCTTCCGAGTAAGTCACGAGGAGATTCAGGCAATGCGTGCAACCGGTCCTATGCATCTGGCCCGGGATGAGCCCGAGCGTGATGGCCGCCGCCGTCGACATCTGCACATACTCCGGCGACCGCATGTCCGGGGTCTTCACGTGATAATTTGGCCGGTAGAACGTAATCGGCGTAACGGAGTCGGCGGTAGCGCTCATCGTAGGTCTCCTCAGCAGAACTTAAGGTGCGAAGTATTCACGAAACGCGATCCAGCCCCGCTTGTGGGTCGCGTCCAAATGGGCGGCCGGCGTGTGCCAGCGCTCCATCAACCATTGCCGGCGCGCCACGGCGCGCGCGAGGCTCTCGGCGAATTCGTCTTGCATGTCTTCCGCGTACTCGTTGAGGGCTCCCGCATCGCCCCCCAGGAATGCCGCTGCGGCGAGCCCGGCGCGCTCGCCCGATACCACAGCACTCGCGATCCCAGCTCCTGTGATCGGGTGGGTGAGGCCCGCGGCATCACCCACGAACATGATGTCTTGGTGGACCAAGGGGGTGCGCAGGCCACTCACCGGGATGCTGCCGCCCGTGCGCCCGAGAATCTTTGCGCCCACCACCCCATCTTGCGCGAGCACAGCACAGAGACGCTCGAGTGGCGCCTTCAGATCCGTCGCCAGATGGCGGTCCGCGCCGAGTCCAACATTAGCCACAGACCCGCGCGGGAACAACCAACCGTAACCGCCCGGGAATTCATCGGACAGCCAGATATCCGTGTCCGCGTAAGGGTGGCACAGCGGCATTTGGTATTGCCGTGTCTCCACCGTCTTCAGTGGCGCTAATCCAACGTTACGCGCAACCGTCGAATGAGGCCCATCCGCCGCGATCAGCACCTTGTAGCGGGCCTGCTCGACATCCCCCTCGGGGCTTCGCAGGGTCGCCACGCGCTCATGGTGCGCCACATCCTTCAGCGCCGTCTGGACGCGAAGCAGGGCACCGGCCTTCGAGGCCTCGGAGGCCAGTGCCTGGTCGAAGGCCGCACGGTCCACCATGAGCCCCGGAAAGTCCGAATGCTCGCAGGCCCCCGACGGCAGAACGCTGCGCATGCCACTGATCCTCTGCACGAACGCAGGCTTCGCATAGCGACCCATGGTCAGGGGCACGAACTCCGCGCACTGCACGGGCTCTCCGACCGCCCGCCGCTTGTCGATCGCGAGCACCGAAAGCCCGGCCTGCGCGGCGACTAGCGCAGCCGACGCACCGCCCGGGCCGAGACCCACCACTAGGACATCAAACGCCGACGCGTTCATGGTTCTCGGACTCAAGCGCCCTTATCGCCTCGTGGAGCACACCCAGCAGATCATCGGGGGTCAGCAACAGCATGTCGACCTTGCGGTTTGCAAAAAACCCCTCGACTGTTTCGTCAATCCGCTCCAAGGCCAGATCCCGCAAGGCCGCCTCGAGGTCCACGATCGCGCGGCGCGGATCAATAAAAAAATCGCCGGTTATGAAGACCTGCTTCAAACGGCCGCGCATGGTGTCCACCGTCGCCATGACACGCACGAGTCCGCCTGGCGTCTTGCGTAGGGCGCTCGCGGTTGCCACCTCAATACGGGGCCTGTCGGTCTCGAAGACCCAGTCGTCGCTTGCCATCTCGACCTTATAGGCCTCATAGAGTCCGCGCTCCGCGGCACTCAAGTCCCCGACCTCGAATCGCGCCCCCAGACCTTCCGCAAACGACTCCACAAGCGCCGCCTGTACTGCCGGGACAGTTGGGGTATCATCCGCAAACAAGGCGCGGAGAGTCGTGATGCGCTCCCGGGCCGAGGCGATCGCTTTATCCGAAAGCTTCTCGCGCGGGATACGCAAAACCCGCAGCATGCGCTCCACATCGAAATCGATCAGGACTGTACCTTGATAGAGCAAGGCCTCGCCATCAAAGGCCCCGCCGGTGCCGCCGATCTTGCGCCCATGAACCTCAATGTCGTTACGCGGACGAAACGCGGCCTGCACGCCGAGCGATTGCAGCCCGCGAACCGCCATCCCGCACGCCTCGCGCGCGATCTCCATCATGTCGACGGTCGCGAACGTCCGGCGATCAACGAACAGCTCCCACCCGATCTGGCCCTGATCGCAGTAAAGCGCGCCGCCGCCTGTTATCCGCCGCGAAATCGCAATGCCCTCGCTGCGACAAAAATCGAGGTCCAGCTCCTGAGACGCGCTTTGATGGAAACCGATGAGCGCGGATGGCTCGAAACGCAGAAAGCGCAGAGTATTGGGGGCACCCACCTGGCAAGACTCGAGCAAGACGCGATCGAGCGCCATATTCTCCGACGCGGGCCGCACGCCCGTATCGAGGAGGCGCCAGGGACGGCTCATGCCCCGCAGCAACCCGACCGGCCTTCACCCCCGACCACCTTGACCCGGCCGAAGACCGCTTGCCGCTTCAGAGCCTCGCGCCGCTCACGCTCCTGCCGCACGATCTCCGCAAGGTCGATCTCGAGGCCCACGCCCGCATCATCCATGGCCAGAACTTCATCGCCCACCGCGATCGAACAGCAGGCCGGGGTTACACGTACCCGGCGATCGAGACGAGCGGCAAGCTCCACCATGCCGTCGCTCGGATGCGCCATCCCATCGACCCCCGCCATGACCGCGTAGGCATCGATCAGGCGTTTCACCGAGCCCGCGGGCCGTGCGCAGCCAAGCAGTAAAGGGGTGTCCGGCAAGGCCTCGCGGGCGTCGCCGAAGAACTGTCCCACCTCGTGGGCATCGGGCGTGGCAAACGGGCGCGACTCGCTTGCATAGGTCGGCATGACCACCACCAGCACGAGCGCCGCCGGCTTATGACGCGCCACCATCTCGAGCGCGTTCCACTCGCCTAACAACTGCCCATAATGGAGCCCCACCACAATGTGTGGCACCACCTTCATGGAAGTGGAGGTCAAGGCCTCCAGCGCCCGCTCGAAATCGTCGACCGAGCGCCGCAAATGGTAGACCTGGGTAATGGTATCCTGCGCGCCGATTACGTCCATCATGGCGGCATCGATCCCCGCGTCCGCCATCCGCCCGGCTATGGCGTCATCGACCAAGGCGGTGTGCATCGCAATGCGAAATTGGGGAAACTCGTCTTTAATACGCCGAATGGTGGGATAGTAAGCGTCGTATTCGACCTCGTTGCGGTGGTTCGACCCACCTGTCAACAGCATCCCACCGGCCCCTTGCGCGACGATCTCGTTGACCGTCCGCCACAAATCCTCCGGAGACCGTGCCGGCATCATCGGCTCAAGGATTTTGGCCTTGCAATGATCGCAATTGAGCTTGCAATCACCGCCTGTGATCGAGACCGCGGGCCACGCACTGCGCCCGCAGTCCTTGATCTCGCTGCTCGCGTAACTCTTGAAGGTCGGCGTATAGAAGTGGATCCCAGGAAGGGCCCTGTCCGGCGCCGCGAGGCGCTCGATGAGACCCTTGTCGAATACCAGATCTTCCAGTGGCTCGACCGCCTCGAGGATTTCCGACCACGCGCTCATGGGACCCCTTCGTAAACGCAAAAGGCGCGATCGTCTCGCGCCTTCGGCCTCAACAGCCCTTGAAGCCTTCGCTGTCCATCTTGCCTTCGAAGGCCTTGATGGCATCACCGCCGGCCTTCAACGACTTGGATTCGCCGTCCCAGTCGCTGGGCTTCATCTTTACGATCCAGCCCTCGCCATAGGGGTCCTTATTGATCAGGCCAGGCTTACCAGCGACCGCGTCATTCACGGCCACCACCGAGCCCGTCACGGGCGTCTTCACAGGTCCCACCCATTTGCCCGACTCGACTGTCGCGCAGGACTTATCCTTGGCGATGTCCTTGCCAGCCTTCTTTGGGGTGTAGGCCACGATCTCGCCGGCCAGCGAACACGCGTAGGCCGTGAGCCCCACGGTGACGGTGCCATCGGCTTCGCGTCGGGCCCAGACATTGTTATCGACGTTGTAACTCAAGTCTTCCGGAATATTACAGCCGCGTACCGAAGCCATTCAGCAAAGCCTCCCGTGTCGTCATAAATGACCTGCATAAATACTGCCGATGCAGGACAGGTTTCAATCCCCACTATGTCCGATCCTAGAAATATCTAGAAAAACAACACCTTGTCGCAAGACAATATCAAGTCCGCCAGGGTACCGCCGCTGGAGCACTCGTCGACCTCAGCGATAATATCTGCTTTCTCGTCGATTTTATAGCCCGGCAAGGCCGGCAGACACAGGTGGAGCTTCACCCCCGCCGCCTTCGCGTCATGAATAAAATCGATGACGCGCTTTCCGCCTTCCATGGCCGTTAAATTCTCCGCAACGCCCTTTCTCACGAGATTTACGCCCTCCATGGTAAAGAAGATGCGTACATCGGCGTCCATGGCCGCCAGGATCGCGCCGAGATAGAAGGGTGTCGCGCATCGATGCGGGGTCGACGGACCGCTCGTCATGACGATGAGGACCGACTTTTCGTCTTGGTCGAGATAGTGATCGTCGGTCATCAGCGTGCGCCCCGCGTGCATTTGATATCCTCGCGAACACAACGCTCGCTATAGCCGCGCGCCGCCTCCTCACCCGTGACGAGGGCCGCAAGCACCTCGTCTATCGGTGCCACCGGCCGCACCCGCGCCACCCACGCCTCGTACGGCTCCACATTCAGCAGATTCGGGTCGTCCAGGACTTCCTTATTCCCCTCCTCGATAACGCAATCGAAGACGTTGGGTATGGGACCCGCCCATTTGCCGCTCTCGATCGTGGCGACCGGCTTGCCAGCCGGCCGCGTCGTTCCAGGTCTGCGCACGCGCGCATGGAGGATTTTCCCCGCGATCGCCTGCGAGATATCGGTCATGCCGATCGTAATCGTGCCGTCCTCCTCGCGGCGCAGCCAGATCTGAAACTCGCGGTCGTAGTACAGCTCAGGGCGAAACTCGCAGCCGTTATACTCCACCGGACCCCCGGTCCTCCGTGCGCCGTCCTTGTCTCAAACCGAAGGCCATGCCCTCAAGAGCAGGGCGTCTTTAGGCCACGCCCTTTTCCTTCAGGAACGCCATCGAGTCGCTGATGTTCTCGTGGATCCCCACCTTACGCGCGGACATGCCCATGGCAAGCCCCAGAAGCTGTGTAAAATAGACGATCTTCACGTTCGTCGTGATACCAAACTCCTTCTCGGCCCGCACCTGATGCATCTCGAGCCCTGAATGGCAGGTCGGGCACTCGGTCGCGATAACCTCCGCGCCAGCCTCTTCCGCCGCCTGCAGGATGTTGAGCACGAGCTGGGTCGAGGTGTCGGAATCCGACAGCGTATGCGCCCCGCCACAGCATGCGGTCTTCAGCGGGAAGTCCACATTCTGGGCGCCCGCGGCAGCCAACAAGTCGTCCATGAAATGCGGCTTGTAGGACGACTCGGAGCCGGGCCCCTGATCCTTTTCTGGAAAGATCTGGCGCGGCCGCGTATACATGCAACCGTAGTAGTTGGCGATCTTCACACCGTTCAAGCTCTTCGCGATCTTGGCCTTGACGCCTTCCGGCCCCAACTCTTCCATCAACCACTCAAGCAGATGGACCGTGCGGACATCGCCCTTATACACCGGATCATCGGCTTTCTTGGCCAGATCCTGCACTGTCTTCAAGTGCTCCTCGGACGTCGCAAGCTCATACTCGGTCTTCTTCAGGTTGTGGTAGCAGCCGTTGCATGGCGCCATCACCGTGTCGTAACCCATTTTTTCACTCGCGATGGCGAGATTGCGGGCCGACATATATGTCTGAAGCATGGGGTGCACGTTCTTCACCTCCATCGCTCCGCAGCAGCTATAATCCTCGAGGTTCTCCATCTTGAGGCCGAGCTTATCGACCAAGACGCGCGTGGATTTGTCGTAGGGACCGCCGGAGCCTTCCAGAGCGCAGCCGGGATAATAGGCAACTTTAGACATGGACCGCCTCCTTTGGCATGGCGCGCGCCTTGCGCGCGATCTCTTTCTGTTCATGAACATACTCCCGCAGAACCTCGCCCGTACGGCCCCAGGACTTGGTACGCGGCTTGAACACGAGATGAAGCCCCATGTGCATAAGGAAGGTCAGCGGGAAGTACTTCGTCATGCGCTTCCCGATCTCGATCAACCAGGGCGGCGTCAGAGACTGATTGGTCTTGCGCAGGAAGTTCACGAGCACGCGCGTGTCTTCGATGCGCCCGGTAGCGTAGACTTGCCCCAGGAACTCGTTGTCGAAGATCGACGATTTGGTCTCGGGCGTATGCCCCTCCTCCTCAAGCCAATGCGCAAGCGCCTTCATGACGCCCTCGGGCTTCACGTCCTTCGGGCAGATATTCGTGCAGCGATTGCACGAAACACATGTCCAGATGATGTCCTTGTCCTTCAATATCTCCTTCTTCAGACCGAGGTTCGTGAGATAGATCCAGTAGCGGGGATTGAAATCGGTGTTCTGGGCGTAGACCGTGCAGGAATTCGTGCATGAGCCGCACTGCCAGCAGCGGTGCACGTTCTCGCCGCCCGAGAAGGTTCGAATCTGGCGCGCAAAGTCCGTATCGTAGTCCGTCAGATACCGCGGCAACACCATCGTATTCCAATGCCCGGAGACATCCACCCCGTCCAAAACCAGGTTGTCGCTAGTCTGGAGACGCTCCGCGTCGATCAGTGTTTTCTCGTGAATAGCCATGTCAGCCGTCTCTCCTGATTGCGCTCAATGCAGCACCTTCTTTACACGCGATTCCGTGCGCCGCGCCGCGTCAATTCCCAAAATCTTTTTCACCACCTCGAGGGGATCGCTCTTGCCTCCGAAATCGGCATTCAAAAGCCCCATACCGCTCGACAACGCCCGCATATAGTCCGCGTAGGCATGGGCGAGGAACATGTCAACGACGAATTCCGGGTCCCGATACATCCCATTTTCGGCCATACGCTCGGCGAGCCACCTGCGCCCCGCCTCGTACACGCCGGGATCACTCCCGAGCGGCACCTTCTCAAGGGTATCCCCACCCTTGACGAACTCCCGCAAGGCACCCGTATGCGTCGTCTGATCCCACACCCACCGACTCATGAGGGGGTAACGCGCGGGATCCCGGAAGTGCAGCATCTCCGCCCCCACATCCAGCAATGCGCGCCGGACCTTGCGCTCAGCTTTCTGGCCCTCGGCCGCCACGACGGGTATCGCCTGCGCGAAGGCCTCGAGCCGCTCGCCCACGGGCCGCGCCCCATAAATGAGGTCACGCACCGCCTCTCGTGTCGCCGCAGCACCGTATCTCTCGAACGACGGCCAGACACGCTTACGCGCTGTCATAACCGTCTCGAGCAAAGTCTCCAGCGTCTCGAGCTCAAAGGCGTCCAGGTTCTCGCGGGCGAGCGCGCGGACAAACAGCTGGCGCTTGGTCTCAAGCGCGGAAATAAACGGCTCGATGCCGCCGCCCTCGCCCAGGACCTCAATGAATCGCGCAAACTTCTGAGCGAATACGCGCCCATCGAGCTCCGCGCCGAGCACCACAGGCTCCACGGCCTCGGCGTCGGCGCTATTCCCGCGCGCCGCCTCAGGCGCTCTTTTGAACCAGAGCATTCAGGTCCGCGACGGCGCGCAGGGCGGCCGCCGTGCCTTGCGAGATCGAGTCGTCGATCGTCTCGGGCGCCAATGCCGCGCCGACCGCATAGATCCCGCGCCGGGTCGTGCCGCAGGTATTGGTGTAGTGCTCGGCCCGGTCTATGAACCCGTGCTTCTCTAGCCCCACGCCGAACACCCGCGCAATCTCCGGGTTGTCCTCGTTCGGATCCATGCCAACGGCGTGCACGACCAAATCCATCGGGATCACGATCGGGCGCTTGACCAGGGTATCCTCACCTTTGACCAGCAAACGGCCGTCCGGCGAGCGCGTGACTTCGGCGATACGCGCCTTCACGAACTTCGTCTTGAACTCCTCCTGGGATTTCCAGTAGAAACGGTCCTCATAGAGCCCGAAAGTACGAATGTCCATGTAGTAAATAAACACGTCCGTCGTAGGCGACAGCTCCTTGATCTCCATCGCCAGATTGGTCGACACGGTGCAGCAGATCTTGGAGCACCACTCGCGCCCGATCTGCCGGTCACGTGAACCGACGCACAGAAGGATGGCCACGCGCTCCGGCACCCGCCCATCCGAAGGACACGCAATCTTCCCCGCCGCCACCATCTGCTCGACCTGGGTCGTCGTTACCACGTCCTCGAAGGTCCCGAAGCCCCATTCGGGCTTGTTGATGGAATCGAAGTGCGTGAAGCCCGTGGCGAGGATGACGGACGCGCATTCCACGGACGTCCCATTAGACAAGGTCGCGGTAAATTTACCCGCCTCGCCCGCAAGTTTCGTGACCTTGGTTTCCTTATGGATCGTCACGTTCTTCGACTCTTCAACGCGCTTTATCATGCGGCCCATCGCATCGCGAGCCCATTCGCCGGACGGCACGAGCTTCGCGTAGCCGGACAGTATCGGCGTACCGCCAAGCTTCGCCGCCTTCTCGACCAGCACCGCCTGCGCGCCACTCGCCGCCACCCCTGCCGCTGCCGCCAAGCCCGCCGGGCCGGCTCCAACCACCAATACCGTCTTTTGCATCGCTTACGCCTTGCCCCCCAGAGCCAACTCAGGATTGTAGAGATATTCGATATTGCCCTGCTCCACCTGCTTCAGGTACTTCTCGAAATCCCCCTTCGCCTTATTCCAGTCGATCCCCATCTTCTCCACGAGCTCCTCGCAGGGGCTTGCGTGCCATTGCAGCTGGACGATCTTGAATGGGTCTGCCCCGCACGCCAACGCGGCAAGCTGGACGTCCGCCATGATCGGCACCTGGAAATTCTGACCATGCGCCTTGCCGATCCACTGGTTCTTATCCATCGTCGTGATGCAACCGGTATCGTTGCCGATCATGACGTCAGCGTTCGCCTCCTGGCGCGCCACCTTGATCTTGCGATCCATTGTGAACGACCGGGTGAATTCGCGCTCGGAGATGATGTGGCGGAACCCGAAGCCACAGCAGTCGTACCAGGTCGAATAATCGATTACTTGGGCGCCCAGGGCTTCGGCGATGGCAGTCCCGATTGCGGTACGGTTGCCATTCAAGGTTTCCGCATCGTAGACGGCATCCTCATGCACCATCTTGTAGTAATGGCAGGCCACATGCATGGTCACTCGGATGTTGGACATATCGATCGTCTGCAGCTCCGAGGCGATGCGCTTGCGCATGACGTGCACCCACTCCGAGTAATGGACGATCTCCTCGGGAATCACGAGCTTCCCGTCGACGAGGCGGCCAAGCTTGCCGAGGATCTTGGTGACCTTCTCTCGCAGCTCCGACGATTCGATCAGATACTTACGGATCTCCTTGTAATTCCCAAAGGAAGTCCCGCAATGCACCAACGGATAGAAGTGGCCAAGCTCGAAGCCATGCTGCTTACCAGACACATAGGCCTGGTGGAAATTGCGCAGGAACACCGCGGCCAGGGACTCCACGTTCCCGATGCCCGATCCGTGATAATTCCAGGCCGTGCACGACGTCTGATCGGTCTCATCCAGATAATCCTTCCCGGGAACGAAACCGAATTTGTTCATGAACCAGAGGAGCGAGGTGGGGTATCCGGGGATGTTACCGCATTGGCCGCAGGATTTATGGTGCCAAAGCTGCTTTGTCGGGATCTTCTTGTCCCAGCCAAAGAGGGTCTTTACCACCTTCGGCTCGTGCTCGTCACTGATACGATGCACGATGATCTGGCCGTCCTTCTCAAGCTCCCACATATGGTCGCGGATATCATCCATGCGATCGGCCAGGTCCAGCGTCCGCCGGTCGACCTGCTTACGCACCCACTCGGTGGCCTTGGCTGCATCCGCCCCAGACAGGTTCGTCTGCTGGAAAAAAGATCCGTGGCCCGCAACACCCTGGCCATCGGTGTTGTGAAAACCAGGTTTCATCGTGCCTGCGCCTGCGCCCGTCGCCTGCGCGTTATGATTGCCGGGGCTCTGTTCTGTCGGTTTCATAGGCTATCTCCTCACGGCTCTACATGCATCACGCTCTAGACCATCATCGAGGGCCAACCGGGGTCAGTCCTCTTTCTGGTCCTCTTGGGCTTCCAGCCAGTCGCTGTAGTCCTCTCGCTTTTCGTCGATGAAGTCCTCAATCACGTCAAAGAGGTTTTCATCAACGATCTGCAACGCGTCCATGACGCCCGTCATCTCCCAGATGGTGTACATCTCCACCGAAGTCTTGAGAGAAACCTCCCACGCGGTATCCGTGGTCTGGAGGGTGCGCACTGGTATCGCCTTGCGTAATATCTTGAGGTCGCCCTCAACCTTCTGAATGTTCGGACCCCAATCCGGGAAGTGATCGGGCTGAATCATGTCCGGAGACAACTGATTCCCGGTCGTGATCAGCTTCAGCATCACCCGCCCGAAAGGCCGCAACACGTCCTTCGCCGACTGCATACCATGCTTAATAGAGACCTCGCGCATGATAGCGATGAGGCCGCCCGGCGAGTTCTTGAACGGGCAACGGGCTGCGCACGTCATGCACTGGGCGCACGCCCAGATCTTTTCCTGCATGGCATCGTAGATTTGTTCGACGTTTTCCGTCCAGAGGAGCTGGACGATCTCGCGAGGACTAAAGTCGTAGAAGTGTGCGGCGGGGCAAGTGGCGGTGCAGATACCACAGTTGAGACAGCCATTCAGTTCGTGATCGTAACGAAAATCGTTACGAATATCATCGTAAATCTCTCGCATCTCCGCGTAAGTCGCCATGCTTGCTCCTTCGACGCTTCGGAATATTCGCAATTACTTATAATTTACTCGACAAGCCTACCAAAATTCGCTTCAAAAGACCAACTACCGGATACCCGGCGAGGGTCTACATGAAAAGACAGATATCCGATTCGCCCGCGAATTCGAAAAACGTGGCGGCGCCGCCCATCTCGATGCCCGGAATGAAATCGCTCGGATTGAACCCGAAGAGATCCACAGTCATCTGGCAACCTATCATCTTCACCTCGGCCTCGGCGCAAAGGCTTCGCAGATCCTCGAGACTTGCCACGCCCTTGGACTTCATCTTCTGCTTCATCATGGCCGTCATCATGCTTTGCATGCCCGGCAGGGCCTGCAACAACACCGGCATGGGCATAGGCATAGGCATGCCAGGATTGCCGAGCGATGTGACTTTTAGATGATCAAGGCTCTTGCGAAGAAGTTGCAGGCCATAGAAGGTGAAGAATATCTGGACTTCGTAACCGAGGGCTGCGGCCGTGGAGGCCAGGATGAAGGGCGGATAGCCCCAGTCCAACGTGCCCTTCGTAGCAATTATGGCGAGCTTCTTGGTGGTCATTGGGGCTTCTCCTGTTGACCGTCGTCAACTATGCCTTTTTCCGGAGTACAAACGTAAATTCACCGTTCGCCTCACCCGATTCGACAAGTTCATTCCCGGTCTGTTTGGCAAAAGCCTGAAAATCTTTTATAGCGCCGGGGTCGGTTGCCACCACCCTCAGGGTCTGGCCGCCCGTCAGGTCATTCAGCGCCTTCTTGGTGCGCAAAATGGGTAGCGGGCAGTTCAGGCCACGGGCATCCAATTCCTTATCGAAAGTCGCCATCTTTCCTCCACATTGCATGCATGAATAATCTCGGTTTTGCGACGACCCGAACAATACTGTCGCGGGACCCGCACCCATCCATGATCCGTATTCCCTACCGTAGGCGCGCGAGCCACGCTACGGACCTTCGGTCCTCGCAGCCGCGCGCTCCTCGCCTGCCACCCCTTATCGAGACTCTAATTAGCTCGGGGGGACGACCGGCAGGCCGTTCCGCACCCACGCCATGATGCCACCGCGCAGGTTGTAAAGCTTTTCGTGGCCTTGCTGCCGCAAATACTGGCATGCCTGCGACGACCTTCCGCCGGATTGGCAATAAAAGACCACCGGTTGCGCTTTGTCAAGCGCGCTGGCGTGCATAGGTAGAAGATGAAGCGGGATGGACCGGGCGCCCGGTATGGTCCCCCGCGCTACCTCAGCGGGAGTCCGGACATCGACAAGGACGGGCCTGTCGTCACCGTCTTGCAAGAGCTTCTGAAGATCCATGGGATCCAGGTCCTGGAATGCGACCATATACAGAAAAAACCTCTCTTATGTAACAAAGTCGTGAAATACTGATGTAGCCCGGCAGCTTGCACGGTTTCGATGCGCTATGCAAGCATCGCGAGGACAACTTTTGCGTTGCTCGGCCTGATAGGCCGTGCTAGAGTCCCGCGCACGCCCTGAACCGGAGGCATAAGACCTTGAAAAAAGATGATTTCAAGCCCGACACCCGCTATACAGTCGCATGGCGGGACTATGACGGAAAGATTCGGCCAGCCAACCTCTACGTATACCGCCTCTACGACAACTTCATGGTCGCCCGCAAGACCGACCACAGCGGGTTCCTGTACAAAATCGGCTATGACCAGATCCTGAAGATTGTCAAAGAGGTCCCGGTCAGCAAAGAATTGCAGTTTCGCATACCAGACGCCGTCTTGAAGGAATCGTCCTGGGCGGACCGCACGGTCATGGAGCGCTACTCCAGCTCGCCAGCGCTGGGGAAGTAGGCGAGCGAGGCTCTAAATGGGCAAACGGCTCGGGTTTGCGCTGCTTGCCCTGATCTCCTCAAATCCGGCGGCTGCCGACCTCGGCCATTTGCCGAATCTCGGTCATCCGTCGGCGGTCGTGATGTCGCGCGCCCAGCAGGCAGCGTTCGGCCGCGGCTTCCTCCTCCATGCCCGCAAGACCTTCCGGTTCGTCAAGGACAAGGATGCCTTGGCCTTCGTTCGAACCCTGGGCCGGCGACTGGTTGCAGCGAGCTTCGATCCACAGATAGATTTCCACTTCTATATCATCAAGAATCCTGTCGTTAACGCCTTCTCCGTTCCTGGGGGCTACGTCTTCATCAACACCGGGGCCATTATGGCCGCCCGCAACGAAGACGAACTTGCCGCCGTCATTTCGCACGAGATATCACACGATACCCAGCGCCACATCCCGCGGCTCATCGCCATGTCCCATAAATTGTCATGGGCGGCGCTCGCCGGCATCCTGGCCGGCGCACTGCTCATGGGCACCTCGCAATTCCAGGGCGGGGCGGCAGCGATGTCCCTGAGCTCTGCGGGACTGGCAAGCGAAACCTTGAAGCATGAGCGCGGCTACGAATCCGAGGCGGATCATTTCGGGTTACGCACGATGGTTCGGGCCGGCTTCAATCCCCATGCCATGGCGGCCTTTTTTCGGCGACTTAAGACCTACGATCGATTCATGAGCGTCAATATCCCAGAATCGTGGCGCAACCATCCGGCGACCGACATCCGTATCGCCGAGGCCGAAAACCTGGCGGCCCGGTATCCTAATACCCCGATTCCCGACCGTCCCGCCTTCGACCGCTTCCAGGCCGCACTCATCGCGGAACAGGGCAGCCCCTACACGGCTGCCGGACGAGTCGCGGAAGACTTGAAGGGTCGGCACGACCCGTCCGCCGAGCTTTACGGAAAGGCCGTGGCAGATATACGGCTCGGCCGATTCACAAGAGCCCGGCGCCTCCTCGGGATGCTGATCCAACAGTCCCCGCGGATCATCGCTTACCGCGTAGCTCTCGCGAATCTCTGGCGAGACACGGGTCACTTCCGGGCGGCGGTCGGCGTTCTCGACCAAG
This sequence comes from Pseudomonadota bacterium, assembly GCA_021794275.1. GTDB lineage: Bacteria > Pseudomonadota > Gammaproteobacteria > Acidiferrobacterales > Acidiferrobacteraceae > Acidiferrobacter. The sequence continues at coordinate 25,706 of JAJYRD010000013.1, forward strand.
CGCACGCCCTTCGCCCCCGAAGCCTATGGATCGGAAGGCTTACGGCCCGCGCGCTGCTCGCGGCAGGTCAGGTCGCGCGCGCCCACAGACTCGTAAAGCAACTCCTGGAGCGCGACCCCTACCGCGCCAGCCTCTACCGCGCGCTTGCCCACATCTACGGACGGCGCCACGACTACCTCCACGCCCATGAGGCCTTGGCCGAAGCCCTGTTCCTGGAGGGCAACGCCAAGGGCGCTGCCCAGGAACTGGAGCTTGCCGCTCCGTTTGCGAAGAGACCGGCCGCCCGTGGGCGCCTGAAGACCCTGAAGGTCGCCTTCAAGGAAGGCTGGACCGTGCCACCATCCTTTCCCTGAGCCCGGAGCGGTGCTAAAGCCCCCCGACGCGTCAGGCGCGGCCAATATTCCCTTGACGCCACTACAGATCGGTCGCTATGGTTGAAACGGCGGCGGTCGTCGACGGTTGCCGCAACTATAAAAAATCCTAATAAATGCCTTGAGCACTAGGAGGAAGCATGGGCACTAAGACCGCGTTACACGCGGTACGGGCAATTGCGATCGGCGCAGGCCTGCTCCTCGCGCCCCTGGCCATGGCCGCCGGCCGCGCCCCGACAGCGAAAGAATGCGCCGCGCACCCCACGGGCGCAGCTCTAAAAGGTGGCTGCATCGTCATCAACCGAGGACTTGGCAACTGCATGGCCTGCCATGTTATTGCTGGAACCACGATGGACGGTAATCTGGGACCGGCACTGCGCAACCTGCGGACACGCTTTCCGAACAGACAGGCCTTATTCGAGCAGATCTACGATCCCACCATTAACGATCCACAGACTGCCATGCCGCCCTTCGGCAAAGACCACATCCTGACCAAAACACAGATCCGTGAGGTCGTAGATTTTCTATGGACGTTATAAGACGTCCCCAAACCCCTTAAATGACAGGATGACGGCATGAATCTTCCACGCAGAACCTTCTTGAAGCAGGCGCTCTCGGGTTCGGCCCTGGCGGTGGTGGCAGGCGCGGGCCTGTTGCGTCCGGGCCAGGCCCTGGCCCGCACTTGGCCTGTCTGGCCGCAGGC
>JAJYRD010000016.1 GCA_021794275.1 Pseudomonadota bacterium
CGCCCCCGGCCGCGCCACTTATGGTCGTGATCCCCCCCGTGCCCGCCGGCCGGCTTTGCCCGAACAGGCCTCCCCCTTTGGCCGCCGCCTGCGCGGCCAGCGGCATTCCGAGCAGGGTGGCGGCGCAGCCTATCGCAACACCAGCTTGCCACAGCGCCCCGCGGATCTCGCCAAAGAACCTCTGTACTCCCCTCTGATTTATCATCGTTCCTCGCGCGTTTTTTGTGTTGGTTGTCGTCCGTACCGGTGGGCGGAGGATGCACCGTCCCCCGCTCCTTCCGGCCCTTCCCGTCGCACCAGTGATCGCCGGCAGGGGGGCCCGCCCCGCTGCCGGTTTCCGTCAATTGTTAGTGATGATCCTTAAGGATGCCGAAGAGGCACCCTAGGTCTGCGAGACCGAGCGCCATTGCCGGTCCAGTCCGCGACGATGGATGTGCCCTTCGTCATCGATCCGGAAGAGGTGCAGCCACGCATTTTCGACGAGATGGCGCACCAAGTCATTGCCGGCAATGACGGCATCAATGGCCTCTTGCGGAGCCTCTACGACGACATTCAAGCGCATTGGCTCATGCATCCAGCGGTGACCGTCATGCAGCGATTGCGTGGCGAGACCAACGCGCAGGTCGCCGCCGTTGCCCTCGAGCACGCCTATGGACCCGCCGACCACGTTGTGCAGGACCTTGTTGCCGCTACCGAAACGGGCGTTGTCGACGACCGACCCGTAGTACTGCATATTGATCCAGTTGCCGACCACCATGGGCGCGCTCATGATGAGGTTTAGTGTCTTGAAGTCGACATCCTTGCGCCATGCATAGTCATGAAGAAAGGCTCGTCCGCCAAGATCGCAGTGCGCGGTGCGGGCGCGTGGCGCCACTATGAAGGCCGCGTTGTTGGCGAGCGCCCACTCGGGCCGCACCTCCGCCCAGTCGCGCGTGCGCCGCTTGATATCCGCGGTCACGCGCGCCTCCGGCAGCCCCCCGATCCCGAGGAACGCGGAACGCTCCATGCGCGTGAGCTGGCCCGCGGCTTCAAACCACTCGCGCAATTGCCGCAGGTCTTCCGCGTGCGAGTGCGGCATGGAGGCCGTATCGAATAGTGCCACCTCATCGGTCGTCGTATCGTGCAGACCAGCCATGAAAAACGTATCATCGGGGATGTTGATGCCTTTTTCGGCAAGCCCCCGGCGCGTCACTGGATCATTCAGCAGCGCCACCGCGATACGCGCGCTCGCCTCGCCCGTCTGGCCGGCGCAGGCCCCGCAATCGAGCGCCGTGGCTTGAGGGTTGTTCACTGTCGTGCTGCCGTGCCCGACCAAGACCACGAGCCGCGCGAAATCCGCGGTGAGTCCCATGTTGCGTAAGGCGAACTCGGCAGCCCCCGGCCGATCGGCGGCAGAAATCCCACTCACTGCGGAGCCCCCCTCGCTATGATCGCTCGCGAGCTTCGGCCCCAGGCGTTCACGCGAGGCGCCATCCAGACCTTTGGTATCCGGATGTGAGACCGTGCGCGTCCAGCCCATGCTGTCGCCGAACATCTTCGGGGCATAAAGCAGGCCCGCAGCCTCGACGAAGGAAAAGCACGACGAGGCCGAGGTCTTGAAGGTCTTCCAGGCGTCGGCCGCGCGCAACCGTCCGTGGCGCTTGGCGATAAGGGCCTTGGTGTGCTCCGGATCCGCGTCGGCAACATGCTCACATATGTGATAGGCCGGGTTGAAAAGGATCGGGAGGTGCCCCTTGGCGGCCTGGGCCCCCAGCGGCAGGTAGTCCATGAGTACCCCGAAGAATCCGGCAAATCCGCCTGTGCGCGCGGTAGGGGCCACGGTCTCGAAGGCGCGCCGAAAGATCTCGGAGCGCACATCGATGCAAAAGACCGCATGCACGGGAGGCCGGCCCTTGTGTGGCTCTGCTGTCGGCGTCGCCGTGAGCGAGCTCACGAGCTTGCGCTGATACCCGATCTCGAAGGCCGTCTGCAGCAGGGCATCGACCTCCTTGGGGGTGATCTGCGGCCGCGTCTCGGCCCGGGCGGCGTCACTCGCATCCGCGATCATGGCCTGATACCAGCGGGTCTTCAGGCGTTCATCGAACCGTAGCTGATAAAGCAAGGCGTCCCAGCAGACCCGTATGGCGAGAAGGTCTTCTATCGCCTCGTCGTGACCGCCGGCGAGCTCAGCCTGCCAACGCTTATAGCGCGCCCATCCAGCCCACCCGCCGACACTCAAAAGTGCGGCGTGCAGGTAGTCGTCGATGGCCCCCACCGGCACGGCCAGCGCCCGCAAGGCCCAGGCGATGGCGTCGTGGGCGGTAGACGGGAGACTTGCCGCAGCCTCGCGCATCCCGGGCAGGCCGACAGCGCGCGGACTCTTATCCAGCCGCGTGAACGCGCGCCAGCCCTCATAAAGCGCCTTGTCCTTCCAGGGCATCCCCCACAAGGCCTGGCCCTCGTCGAAATAAGCCGCACAGTACTGGCTGATGCGCTCGAGAACGAAGCCCGGCCACTCCTGACGATCGAGTTCGCCCAGAACATCGGTCAACAGGGCAAGCGACGCCCGGGGCGGCGGCGTCTTGGAAGCGATTGCCTCCTCAAGGGTCGCAACGTCCCATGGGCTGCCGCACTCGGTGAGGGCCGCGGCGAGATCGGCGCGCGTTATGCGCCCGTCCTGGAGGCGTTCCCGGTAGTACGACCGAGACATGGTCAATCCGCGACCCACGATCCGCTTCAAGGTGGCATCGGCCTGCCAGAACGGTTGGTCGGCAAGACCGAAGTAGGGGTTGACCGCGACGAAACTTTTGAGCGGCCATAACGGGGCTATCCGCCCGCAAGCCTTGTCTATCCTACCCTTCAGTTCGACGTCGAGTGTGGCAATTGCGCTCATGGCTGCACCTCATGGGAAGATTTCGCACCAAATATCCGCCGCCGCTCGGCGACTCCGCCTGGCGTGGGTCCGAGCCCGCGAACGAACTCGGTCAACAGCGCATCGGCATAGAGACCACCATAAAAATGGACGTAGGCGGCACGCCAGAAGGCGGTCTGCGCGAGCCGCGGGAGCAGTTGCTGGATAAAGAGCAGGGCCAGGAACGCTGCGCCGATCACGCTCAGTAAGGCCTCCTGAGCGACACTGACGTGCACGGGGTCAGCGGGCACGCTCGCCCCCAGGAGATGGACGAAACCCACGTGGAGCCCGAAGTACGAGAAAGAGACCAGGGCGCTCAAACCTATCATTCGGACCAGCAGGCCGCCCATGGCGCCGCCGCGGGTGTTCAAGGCCTGCAGCAAGAGCTGGGTCATGCCCACGGCCAGGATCACGGCCATGACGATGAGAGCCGGCTCACGCACAAACCCGACCCCGAACGCGGCACCGACACCGAGAGTCATCAGGGTGGCGATCACGAGCCCCAGTAGCGCCCGCCCCACGGTCGCGGCAGCCGACACGGCAACCTTCGGAGCCCGGAAGTGCTCCACGACGCTCCCCGACGACAGGAAGGCATGGGCCTTGTACACGGAGTGCGCGATGATGTGCAGGACTGCAATGCTGTAAAGCCCCAGGCCGCACTCCATCAGCATGAAGCCCATCTGCGCGCATGTGGAATAGGCGAGTGCACCCTTGATATTAGTCATGGTCATCATGGTGAGCGAGGCCACCACGATGGAGACTAGGCCGACCGAGGCCAGGATGTCGCCGGCCCATCCGATGTGCGACACGAGTGGACTTGCGCGCAGGATCAGGAACGCGCCTGTGTAGATGATGCCGGCATGCAGCAAGGCCGATACCGGAGTCGGCGCCTCCATGACTTGTATGAGCCAGCCATGAGAGGGGAACTGCGCGCTCTTTAGGATGGCGCTCACGACGATGAGGGCGGCCGCGACCGCCAAGCCCTCCGGCAGCGGGCCCGAGACATGCGCGAGGGCGTGGCTGATGCCAGCCCACTGCGCCGTATGGAGTGCGCGCACGATGAGCGCGAAGGCCGCGAAGAGACTCACATCCGCGATCCTATGGAGCAGATACTTCTTGCGGGCGGCAAGCACAGCACCCGGCCTGTCGCGATAGAAGGCCAGGAGTTCGTGCAGACAGAGACTCGTCGCAAGCCACGAGACCCAGAAGCCCCACACGTTGCCGGCGACGATCAGGGTCAGGAACGACCCGAGCGTGAGCGCAAGCCAGCGGTGGAAGCGGCCCTCGCGTGCATCGCCATCCATGTAGGTCTTCGAGTAGCGCGCCACGATCATACCGACGAAGGCGACCAGCGTCAGCATGATGATCGTTAGCCTGTCGGTCTCGACGCTGATGGCGAGTGCGCCGAGATGCGCGGGAAGAGGGAGCTGTGCATAGGTCTCCGATCCTGTTGCCCCCAGGACATAGGCGGCGGCCGCCAGGATGGCGCAGGCGAGCGCGAACCAAGCGGCGAGCGTCGTAGCCGCCCGCATAAGGCGAGGGCGGCGGTCGGCAGTCATCCCTAAAACCACGCCCGCCGCCAAGAGAGGCCAGGGCGCGACCAACATAAGTCGTGACGCAATATGATCGATCATAACGAAGAATCTCCCGATAGGTTCGTGAGCGCCGCCACTCAAAGCCGGCCCCGACCGCCCCGCCTTCCGTCGACGGACAGGGCCCGCGAGGCCCGGCTCTGCATGCTGCCTGCCGCCACGGGCGTCTTACGGCATCTCCGCGCGTCGCCCGTTTTTCCACGTGGCCACTCTATATCCAGGGGAGACTAACCAGAACTTAATCTTTCCGATTCTAGGTATTTACCGTAGTGAATTCTCTTGGCGCAGGCCAAGACCTGATCTCCGGGCCCGCCGCGCATCGCGCACGCTGCAAGGCGCCAGGCGACAGGCGACAGGCAGGCGTACTGGAATCCGGTGGTAATGTCCCGCGAGAACCGGGGGGTCGGTGTGACGGGCGGGTGGTCATCGGGGGCCCCGGTCTTGCGGCGTGCGCGGGTGGGCACGAAGGGCACACTTGGGATGCCACGATCGACCTGCTTTGGCCGATCGGGCATGCCGCACCATCAGGGAGCGCGTCACCTTCCCCAGCGCGACACCAGAAGCCACGTACGGGCGGTGGCTCCCATGGGGTCCGCCGCGACAGGGCACTCCGGCAGTGTACCGTTTTGCCCGCCACCCGGCGGCCCCTCCACCGATCGCCCCTATCAAGGGGCGGATACTAACGCCGATAGTGGGCCCTGACACCTTGATGATCGGCGAATCACAGGTGGGAGGCATCCATTGGACGCCAAGAAAGGGTTGCGAAAATCCGGTTGGGCGAGACATCGAAGCGTCACTGGAATGTGCCAATGCTGGGTCGCATCTCGTGGCTGCTCAGATTCGTCCCTGGGATGTTCCATTTCAGGATCCCGGCGAAGACCTGTGCTTCGGTAGAAACTTATCCCAGTAGTCGTGCGAGCTCATGGGATTGCCCGGCGAATTTCCGCGGATTGCTCTTGCGCAGACCCTCAAGGTTTTGCAGCTTCCAGCGCGGACCAGGAAGGCGTTCAAGATGCGGTATGCCAGGCAGCTTCCAGTGGGGTGTGGCCGCGACCAACGATGCAGAAATTGGCGTTCATCAGCGGTTAGCTCATGCTGTAGAGCGCGCGCCATCCGCTCTCGCGCTTCCAGAAGCGCCTCGAGTTCGACGGGTTCTGCGGTCATTCCCGCAAAGCTGTGCTCGAACTCCTGACGGACATCGCGCAACCTCGGAAACAGCACCTCATGCACCGGGCGGTTATGGCTCGCGAGATAGATAACGAAAGCGCGGCGAATGCAGGCCGTTATGCCTCCGTTCGCAAAAAGCTGGAGCACGTCGAACAAGTCGCGGGGATGCTGCCGGTCCATCGCTGCGACCAGCTTGCCGCCATACAGATCATGAAGTCTCCCCCCACCAAACCCCTATGGGCTTGTGGTGGGGGTGTCTTCCAGGGTCTGCGATCCGCGCGCAGTGATGTCGCCATCACCCCGTCTTACCGTGATCTCACCCGGCGTGGAGGACG
>JAJYRD010000047.1 GCA_021794275.1 Pseudomonadota bacterium
CTAAGGTCGGACTGACAAAGTCTCTATGGCGCTCTATCGCCGCGCCGAGAATTGATAGATTGGGGCGGCTGCTCACGCCCGGGCATCGGCCGTGATCGCCTGATCAGACGCTGATGATTGTGTCGCTATAGCGTGCGACAAGCGGGTCATGGGTGAGGAGTCGCATAGGTTCGAGCAAGGCCTGTGCGACGAGGATGCGGTCGAATGGATCTTGATGGTGGCTTGGCAGATCGCCGACGGCGGCCGCGTGCCGCGCGTCGACCGGCAGGAGCCGGTAGCCCGCCTCGTTGAAATAGCGTAGGGCCTCGTGACCGGAGAGCGGCATGTTGGCGCGCCCCAAGGAATGTTTGACGGCTATCTCCCATACGCTGGCCGCGCTGACCCATATCGTGGCCTCCGAGGAAACGATGAACTTTCGCGCATCGGGCGACAACCGCGGGCTGTCGGCAATGGCCCAAAGCGCTATATGTGTGTCGAGCAGGAGATTCACCCCTTGCCCTCAGGGTCATTAAACATTCGCGCGATCTCAGCGTTCCGGGTATCGATATCGTCGGGCACCTCGAAGAGGCCCTTGGCGACACCGAGCCGCTTTTCCGGAGGCTGAGTCTCGAACGGCACGAGCTTCGCCGCTGGCCGGCCATTACGCGCGATGATGATTTCCCGCTCCCGGCCTTGCTCCAGGGCCTCCACAAGCCGTGATAAGGAAGACTTCGCTTCCAGCATATTAACTTCACGCACTGTCCACCTCCTTCCTCTGGGATGAAGCGCGACAACACCTTAGCTTAGCCTGGCTAGACCTCCTGTCAAGAGGCGGTCGCGGGGCGCTCCATCCAGACCGCTTCGCTTCGCGCACCCCCGGGTCCGCTCCCGACCCAGCTGTGAGATCAAGATAACGTCAGCCGTGGGTGCGCGCGCACCTAGGCGGCCCTCCGTGTTTGCATTCCTTGGGCCGCTGCTACAATGAGGACATGGAAAGCCCCAGTGTGGCCGTACCGAGCGATCCGCTCGAGTGGTTGAGTGAGGTCTTGGCCGAGGCGGCCCGCTACGGGGCCTCGGACGTGCATTTGCGCGCGCGTAACCACCCCATCCTGCGGGTGGATGGTGTATTGCGGGCCCTGGACGACCGACCGCGGCTCACCGTGGAACGTGTCGCCGAGATCGGCGAGGCCATCATGGACGCCCGGCAACGGACCCTCTTCGCGCGTGATCGGCAGGTCGATCTCTCGCGTGGATTCAAGGGGATAGGGCGAGTGCGCGCCAATATATTCCTGCAGCGCGGCACGGTCGCCCTAGTGCTGCGCGTCATCCATAGCGTGGTACCGCCGCTTGCGAGTCTGGGGCTGCCCGAGATGGTGTCCAAGCTGACGCAGGTCGAGCGCGGGCTCGTGCTCGTGACCGGCGCGAGCGGCTCGGGCAAGACGACGACGCTCGCGGCCCTCGTGAACGAGATTAATCTGACCCAGACCAAGCACGTACTGACGATTGAGGATCCGATCGAGTTCCTATTCGCCGAACAGAAGTCCCTTATTACTCAGCGCGAGATCGGGGTGGACGCCGCCACTTTCCAGGAGGCCATGCGCGCGGCGTTGCGCGAGGATCCGGACGTTATCCTGTTGGGCGAGATGCGCGACATAGAGACCATTGAGACCGCCCTTCAGGCGGCTGAGACCGGGCATCTCGTGCTGGCCACGGCCCACGCCCCGGCGGCACCCGAGGCTGTGAATCGCCTCATTACCGCGTTTCCTGCCGAGGCGCAAGCGGGGGTCCGTGTGAAAGTGGCGCAGAACCTGAAGGCCGTTGTAAGTCAGCGCCTGCTACCGCGGCCCGACGGGCATGGGCGGGCAGTGGCGTGTGAGGTCTTGACGGTCTCTACGCTTGCACGCGAACTTATCGCTGATCCGGCGCGCATCAAGGACCTGCCGGAACTCCTGAAGCGCGGGAGCATCCACGAGGGCATGCTTGCCTTCGACGCGTGTCTGCTCGCGCTCGTGAAGGCCAAGCGGATCGCGCCGGCCGTAGCCCTTCAGTACGCCTCCAGCGCCAACGATCTGCGCCTCAAGATCGAGGGTTTTTGAGCGATTTGCGGCGCTCGGTGTATGCCCGCAGCGCTGCTTCCTGTTCCTGAAAGGACTTGCTGCCACGGCTTGGGTTTGTGGGCGTGGGTTCGGCCGTGTGCCCCGCACGCTCCCGCTCCTTGACGGCTACGTAGTCGCGGATATCGACATCCTGGTCGGTGTACCGGCCGCGAAAGCCCGGAGGGGGCGTGGTCCCTTTGCGCAAGGACAGGTCGAGGCGCGTGGCCTTGTTGTAGGCGGTCAGACGCCGTTCGAGGGTCGCGAGGTCGGCCGCCGCCACCGCCAGATATAGGGCTCCGAATCCGGCCGGGACCGGCCACGGAGCGAGGAGCGCCAATATCCCGAGGGTCAGGCTCGCGGCCAGGTAGGCCAGGGCCCGGGACCGTTCGTGAAGGTAGAAGGCGTGGAGGCCAAGCGCAAAGCCGATCCAGAGACTATAGGCGACTTCGGGTTTGCGCAGGCGCTTCGTAAGCTCGAGGTTGAGGGACTGGAGCCCAGCGCCGGAGAAATCCCACTGTTTCCAGGCGTTAGTCATGAAACCATTGTATACTACTTCGCCTACGGGCGCGCGTCTGAGGGGTAGGGAGGGGCATGGCTGACCGGCGACTACAAGTGTTCCATACAGTGGCGAAGCTGTTGAGTTTCACGAAGGCCGCCGAGACCTTACACATGACGCAGCCGGCCGTGACCTTCCAGGTGCGGCAGCTCGAGGAATTCTTCAATACCCGCCTCTTCGACCGGACCCATAACCGCATCAATCTCACGGCCGCAGGCGAACGTGTCTTCGAATACGCCGACCGTATCATAACTCTCTACAACGAAATGAATATCCGCGTGCGGGACATCACAGGAGACGTGTCGGGGGTGCTGATCATAGGCGCCAGCACGACCATCGCCGAGTATGTGTTGCCCGCACTCCTGGGTGAATTCCAGGGACGTCATCCGGACGTTCGCATCCGGCTCAGCGTGTCGAATTCCCTCGGTATCGTGCATATGGTGGAGAGCAACGCGGTCGACATCGGTATCGTTGAGTCGCCGATCGCGAACAAGACCCTGGCCGTCGAGGTCTGCTGGCAGGATCAGCTGGTCTTTATCTGCAGGCCCGACCACCCCATGGCGCGAGTGGACAAGGTGCCGGTACGCGAGCTCCTGGATCTCCCGTTTTTGGCCCGTGAGGAAGGTTCGGGGACTCGTGAGGTGATCAGTGATTATCTCGCGCAAAACGGGCTGCAATGGCACGATCTGAATCTCAGTATGGAATTCGGCAGTCCGGAATCGGTCAAGAGTTCCGTGGAGGCCGGATTGGGCGTGTCGATCGTCTCCCGGGCCACGGTTGCCAAGGAGCTGCGGCTCGGGACGCTGGTCGCGTTGCCTTTGGACCCACCCATTGATCGTCCATTCTCCTTTGTGTACCAGCGCCAGAAGTTCCGTCTGCGGGCGGTTGAGGAGTTCATGCGGTTCGCGCACGCCCATTGCGAGCAGCAAACCCGCGCTGAATCGTCCCCGAAGGTCCGTGTGTCATGAAGCAGTTTGCGGTCATTCAGCACACCTATTCCGAATTCCTCGGGCTGATCGAGAACCAGCTCGAGAAGCGCGACATCGGCTTCGTCTATTTCCGGCCGTTCGTCGGTCAGGATCTGCCAGGCAGCGCCGGGCAGTTCGACGCGCTGTTCGTGCTCGGCGGCCAGCACCCGCCGAGTGATCATGAAAAGAACCCCTGGCACGACGACGAATTGCGGTTGATCGGCATATTCCGAGAGGCCCGTCGGCCGATGGTGGGGCTCGGCTATGGCGGGCTGCTCCTGGCCGAGTACGAGGGGGCGCGTCTGAGCGCCGAGCCCTTTCATGACGCCTACTGGACGACTGCGCACAAGACCCCGGCTGGAGAGGGCGATGCCTTGGCGGACGCAGTCGACGGGCAGCCCGTGCTCGTGATGGCCAACGGCAGTGCGGCCCTGCCCGCGGGCGTGGAGCCTATTGTCGTGGATGATGACGGTCGCTGGATCGCCATACGTCCCGACCCTCTGGCCTACGGGCTGCTGTTTCGTCCCGAACTGAAGCCCGGGATGATCGAAGATATGATCATGGAAGCCAAGCGCAAGACGCCGGCGGATATCGGCGATCTCCTTGCTGGGGCGCGGCAGCATTGGGGGGATATGCAGCGCACCACCGATCAGGTGATCGTAGCCCTAGTGAAGGAACTCGATCTGATGGCGGAGCGGCGCAAGATGCCGGTCTTTCGGTTGAATATCAGCGAGTAGGTATGGATCGTCACGAGAAGCGATTGTTGGCGGTGCTGCGCGAACTTTCGGAGGACGGCCGGGAGCAGGTGCTGGCGTTCGCCGAGTTTTTGCATCTGCGGCAGGGCCGCGTCGAGCCCCCGGTCCCGACCGAGCCCGTACTCCTTGCGCGCCCCGAGGGCGAGAGCGTGGTGCGCGCCATCAAGCGCCTTGCCGCGAGCTATCCCATGCTCGATCGCGGCAAGATGTTGAACGAGACCTCGACGCTGATGGCCCAGTGCGTCATCGGGGGCCGCCCGACCGAAGAGGTGATCGACGATCTGGAGACGCTCTTTCGAACCCACTTCGAGGCCCACCGGTCCGGCAAGACTTAAGTCGGAGGCCGTGCCTCTGGTACACTCCATCGCCCTATGCCGACGCGTGTAAAGATTTGCGGGATCACGAGGCCTTCGGACGCAATCGCGGCGGCCGCGGCCGGGGCCGACGCGGTCGGGCTCGTATTCTATGGACCGAGTCCGCGCGCGCTCGACATTGGGACGGCTCGCACCGTCGTGGCCGCCCTGCCGCCGTTTGTGACGCGGGTCGGGCTCTTCGTGGACGCCACGCCCGAGGAGGTCGAGCGCGTGTTGTCGAGTGTCGCCTTGGATGTGTTGCAGTTTCACGGTCGCGAGACGCCCGAAGACTGCGGACGCTATGGGCGCCCCTACCTGAAGGCGATCGCCATGGGCGAGGGCGTGGATCTGCGCGAGGCGGAAGGCCGGTATGCGGCTGCCCAGGGGCTGCTGGTGGATACCTACCAGAAAGGGCGTCCCGGCGGCACGGGGCGGGTCTTCGACTGGGGGCTCGTGCCCAGGGGCCTCACAAAGCCTTTGATCCTGGCGGGGGGGTTGACCCCCGAAAACGTCGGGGAGGCGATCGCCCGGATAGGCCCCTATGCTGTGGATGTGAGCGGCGGCGTCGAGAGCGCCCCCGGAATTAAGGACGAGTGGCGCATGCGGGAGTTTTGTCGCCGCGCGAGAGGAGAACCATGAGTTACGAGCAGCCGGATGCACGCGGCCATTTCGGGCCATATGGGGGACGATTCGTCGCCGAGACCCTGATGGGCCCGCTCGCGGAGCTGGAGCGTGCCTACGCGCAGGCGCGTACCGATCCGGCCTTTCAGGCGGAGCTTGCCGCAGATTTCCGCGACTATGTGGGCCGACCATCGCCGCTCTATTTCGCTGAGCGGCTCACGGCCGACGCGGGCGGCGCGCGCATCTATCTGAAGCGCGAGGACCTGAATCATACGGGCGCCCACAAGGTCAACAATACGATAGGGCAGGCGCTGCTCGCCAAGCGCATGGGCAAGAAGCGTCTGATCGCCGAGACCGGGGCCGGTCAGCATGGTGTTGCGACCGCCACCGTGGCTGCGCGCCTGGGGCTTTCCTGCGTGATCTATATGGGCGCCGAGGATATCGCGCGCCAAGCCCCCAATGTCCGTCGCATGCGCCTTCTGGGGGCCGAAGTGGTGAGCGTGACCCTGGGTTCGCGGACTTTGAAGGACGCCATGAATGAGGCCATGCGCGACTGGGCTACGACCGTCGACGAGACGTTCTATGTGATCGGGACTGTGGGTGGACCTCATCCCTATCCGGTCATGGTGCGCGACTTCCAGGCAGTGATAGGGGAGGAGGCGCGGCGGCAGTTTCTGGAACGCGAGGGGCGCCTGCCGCAGGCCCTGGTGGCGTGCGTGGGCGGGGGCTCCAATGCCATGGGCCTTTTTTATGCGTTTCTCGCAGACGCCGAGGTCGATCTTTACGGAGTGGAGGCCGCCGGGAAGGGGCTGGCATCGGGCCAACACGCGGCACCCCTGACGGCCGCGACCGGTCGCGGGGTCTTGCACGGGGCGCGCAGCTATCTCATGTTCGACGAAGATGGGCAGATCCGCGACACCCATTCGATCTCGGCGGGGCTCGACTACCCGGGCGTGGGCCCGGAGCATGCCTGGCTCAAGGATATCGGTCGCGCCCGCTATGTGGCGGTGGGCGACGAGATGGCGCTCGCAGCCTTCCATAGACTTACACGGCTTGAGGGCATACTCCCGGCACTCGAATCGAGTCACGCGCTCGCCTATGCGCACGAGCTGGCGGGCAGGCTCGGGCACGAGGCCGCGATCATCGTGAACCTCTCAGGACGCGGGGATAAAGACGTGGAGAGCGTGGCGGCCTACGAGGAGGCGAAGACGTGTCGCGCATAAAGGGTGTATTCGCCGCCCTGAAGGGCCGGCGCGCGGCGCTGATCCCGTTCATTGCGGGCGGCGACCCGGCGCTTTCCGCCACTGTGCCTCTCATGCATGCGCTGGTGCGCGCCGGCGCTGATCTGATCGAGGTCGGTATGCCTTTTTCCGATCCCATGGCCGATGGGCCGGTGATTCAGATGGCCCATCAGCGGGCGCTCGCCGCCGGCGCGACCACTCGCGCGGTCATAGATCAAGTGGCGGCCTTTCGACGGGACGATGGCCGCACACCGGTCATTCTCATGGGTTATGTAAACCCCGTCGAGACCATGGGTTACGAGGCCTTTGCCTGCGCCTGCCGCGCGGCCGGCGTCGATGGTGTAATCCTCGTGGACATGCCCCCGGAGGAGGCCGCCGAATGGCGTGCTTGCGCGGTGCGCGAGGGCGTCGATACGATCTTCCTGCTATCACCGACGACGCCGGCCGAGCGGCTGGCGGTGATCGCGAACGCGTCCACGGGCTTCCTTTACTATGTCGCTTTGAAGGGCGTCACCGGGGCAAGCCACCTGAACGTGGCTGACGCGGCCGCGCGGCTCGCCGCGGTCCGCGCCTCGTCCGCGCTTCCCGTGGGAGTGGGTTTCGGTATCCGCGATCCGGGCTCGGCGGCGGAGGTGGGCCGCTTTGCCGACGCGGTCATCGTCGGGAGCGCGATCGTCGAGCGGATGGCGGCCAAGGATACGATCGATGAGGTGTTGGCCGACGTCGAGGTCTTTGTGCGCGACCTGCGCGCGGCCTTGCCGGAGCGCGCGTCGAGGACGTCGTCATGAGTTGGTTCGACAAGCTCCTGCCCCCCAAGATCAAGAGTCGAGGGGTGGCGAAAAAGGCGGTACCCGAAGGGCTGTGGAGCAAATGCCCGGCCTGCGCCAACGTTTTGTATCACGCCGAAATCGAAAAGAATGCCGGGGTATGCCCGCGTTGCGACCACCATATGCGCATCTCGGCCCGCAAGAGGCTGGCGGCCTTTCTTGACGCCGGCGACTGCCCGGAAATTGGCGCGGATCTGGTGCCGACGGATTTTCTGAAGTTCAAAGACGGCAAGCGTTACAAGGATCGTCTGGTCGATGCGACCAAGACCACCTGCGAATCGGATGCGCTCGTCGTCTTGCAGGGACGCTTGCAGGGGCTGCCTTTGGTCGCCGCGGCCTTCGAGTTCGCATTCATGGGCGGCTCGATGGGATCGGTGGTGGGCGAACGCTTCGTGCGGGGCGTGGACGTGTGTCTTGCCGAGCGTCTGCCGTTTGTCTGTTTTGCGGCAAGCGGCGGCGCCCGCATGCAGGAGGGGCTTACCTCGCTCATGCAGATGGCCAAGACCAGCGCCGCGCTCACGCGGATGGCCGACGAAGGCCTGCCGTTCGTTTCGGTTCTTACTGATCCCACCATGGGTGGGGTGTCGGCGAGCTTCGCGATGCTTGGGGACGTCATCATAGGCGAACCCAAGGCATTAATTGGTTTTGCAGGTCCGCGCGTGATCGAGCAGACCGTGCGCGAAACCTTGCCCGAGGGCTTCCAGCGTTCTGAATTCCTGCTCGAGCACGGAGCGATCGACATGATCGTGCATCGCCACAAGCTGCGTGAGACGATTGCCCGCCTCTTGTCGGTTCTGTCGAACCGCCCGCTCGTCGCCAACACCGTCAGCGCGCTGCACAAAGACCTCTGAGCCATCGAACCCTCCAGGACTGGCTCGTCTATATCGACGGCCTCCACACGCGCCGTATCGAACTCGGATTGGACCGGGTGCGTAGTGTCTACGAGCGCATGCCGCAGCTGTCGTGCCCGGTCATCACCGTGGGTGGAACCAACGGCAAGGGCTCGACCGCAGCCATGCTCGAATCCATTTATCGCGCGGCCGGTTACCGCACGGGTGCCTATTTTTCCCCGCATCTCGTGCGCTACAACGAGCGGGTGCGGCTCGCGGGCGAGGAGGCGGCGGACGACGTTTTGTGCCAGGCCTTTGCTGAAGTCGAGGAGGCCCGCGAGGGAGTGCCGCTCACCTATTTCGAATTCGGGACACTGGTCGCATTTTTGCTCTTTTCGCGAGCGGGCGTTGATATTGCCATCCTCGAGGTGGGCCTCGGCGGGCGCCTCGATGTGGTCAACATCATCGACGCGGATGTGTCGGTGGTGGTGTCCGTGGGTACCGACCACAAAGACCTGCTCGGGCCTGACCGCGAGACGATAGGGCGCGAGAAGGCCGGCATCTTCCGCGCCGGTCGCCCCGCGATCATCGGTTTCGACGTATCGGAGTCGGTGGTGCAGGAGGCGCACCGCATCGGCGCGCAGGCGCGGATCGGCGGCCGGGATTTCCGGTATGAGGATTCGGGGTCGGGCCTGCGTTTCAGCGGCGCCCGGGGTGTCCAGGATCTGCCTTATCCGGCGCTGCGCGGGGCCTATCAGCTCGCCAACGCCTCGTGCGCGCTGGCCGCAGCCGAGGCCCTGCCGGCTCTTGCTCTCGCCGCGCAGGACCTGCGTGTAGGCCTGCAGGCCGTGCGTCTGGCCGGCCGCTTCCAGACCTTGCCCGGCACTGGGGCACGTATCGTGCTTGATGTTGCCCATAACAGGGAGGCGGCGCAGGCGTTGGCGCGAACCTTGGGCGAGCAACGCGTGCCTGGGCGCACCTTGGCGGTCGTGGGTATGCTGAGGGACAAGCCCGTGGCCGAGGTCTTCGAGGTCTTGCGCGGATCGATCGATACTTGGTTTCTGGCAAGCCTGGACGATCCCCGCGGTGCTGACGCCGCGTTTCTGGATGACGCCTTGCAGAGCGTCGGGGTGGTCGCCGAGGGGCTCTACGATGATCCGGTGAGTGCCTATGAGGGGGCGCTCGCGCGCGCCGGAGTCGACGATCGGGTGGTTGTCTTTGGGTCCTTCAAGACGGTCGGTGCTATACTCGCATCGAGGGACGATCGGAGAGGGGGCGGTGGAGGGGGACGGATCGTTTGACGCCAAACGCAGGATCGCAGGCGCCGCCATTCTTGTGACCGCGGCCGTCGTGATCCTGCCGATTGTATTGCGGCAGCCGCCGTCCCCGGCGGGTGGGGGTCAGGTGTTAACGGTGCGGCGCGTTGCGCACGGTGTGCAGGTCGTCGTGAAGGGCGCCCCAGTGACCGCGGGGACCAAGAGCGCGGCCCAGGCGGGGCCTGTTTCCGCACCCGTGGCTCCCTCGGCCGCGAGCGCCGCGAAGCCGCCAGTGGCTGTGAGCCTCGCGAAGGCCCGCGGGAAGCCGACAGCACAGTCTCGCCTGGGCGCGCCCGCGCGGGCGGCGGTCGGGTCGCCCGTCTGGTATGTGCAGGTCGGGGCCTATGTGCAGGCGGTGGATGGAATCACCCTCAAGCACCGTCTGAAGGCGCAGGGTTTCCCCGCCCATGTGGAGCTGACTCGGCTCCCGAGCGGTCGAGGCGTGGTCGTGATCGTGGGTCCTTACGGTCGGGCGCAGGCACAAGGTGTTCGGCAAGAGGTGGCTCGGCGCGACCGGGTGCATGGATTTCTCATTCGGGAGGCAGCAGCGGCGCGATGAATTGGTTGGATGTCGTGATCGTTCTGATCGTGGGTCTTTTTGTCCTGGTGGGCGTATTGCGGGGCTTCATCAGCGAGGTCTTGTCGTTTTTCACGTGGGTCTTCAGTTTTCTCGTGGCTTGGTTCTTTTCGGGGGATTTCACGGGCTGGTTCGCCGGGCATCTGCGTGACGCGAATCTTCGGGCGGTGGTGGTCTTCTTTGTGCTGTTTTTCGTCACCTTCGTGGCCTTGGCCATCGCCTCTCACTTCATTCGCGAGGTGTGGCTCAAGATCGGCTCGCAGGCTGCCGACCGGGTCATGGGTGGCGTCGTAGGGTTCCTTAAGGGGGCCGCGGTCATCGTGCTCATGGTCTTGCTGGCCGGTCTTACGCCGTTCCCGAATTACCGTAGCTGGCACGGTTCTTTGTTCGTGGGATATTTTCAGAGCGTGGCGCTCTATGTGGCGCATTGGCTGCCCGTAGACGTTGCCCGCAATCTTCGCTATGGCTAAACTAGGCGGCTTTTCGGCGCTCCCCAAGGAGTCCCCATCATGTGTGGGATAGTCGGCATATTGGCTAAGGGGCCTGTCAATCAGTCCCTCTACGACGGCCTCATCGTTCTTCAGCACCGGGGCCAGGACGCGGCCGGGATCATCACAAGCGACGGCAAGCGTGTCTATATGCGCAAGGATAACGGCCTCGTGCGCGATGTCTTTCAGACCTCCCATATGCTGGCGTTACGAGGGAATATGGGGATAGGCCACGTGCGCTATCCGACGGCGGGCTGCGCCTCGTCGGCCGAGGCCCAGCCGTTCTACGTGAATTCCCCATTTGGTCTCGCGATTGCGCATAACGGCAATCTGACCAACGCCGCCGAGCTGCGCGAGGAGTTGTTTCGCGAAGATCAGCGGCACATCAACACCGATTCGGATTCCGAGGTGTTGCTGAACGCCTTCGCTCATGAGATGCAGAAAGTCGGGGGTGTGGCACTCACGCCCGAGCACGTCTTTCGGGCAGTCGCGGCTGTCCATCGACGCGCGCGTGGGGCTTACGCGGCTGTCATCATGATTTCGGGCTTTGGTATTGTGGCATTCCGGGACCCCTGGGGGATCAGGCCGCTCGTTTACGGCCGCCGCGATACGGACGAAGGCCCCGAACATATGTTTGCCTCCGAAAGCGTGGCGCTCGATGTTTTGGGCTACGGGCTTGTGCGCGACGTGCAGGCGGGCGAGGCGCTTTTCGTGGATATGGAAGGCCGCTTGTCCATGCGCCAGTGCGCCGACAATCCGCACCCCACGCCCTGCATCTTCGAGCACGTGTATATGGCGCGCCCGGACTCCATCATCGATGGCATAAGCGTCTATAAGGCGCGGCTGCGGATGGGTGAGCGGCTCGCGCGCAAATTGCTGCGCGAGTGGCCGGATCATGATATCGATGTCATCATCCCGATCCCCGATACGAGCCGCGCCGCGGCCTTGGAGATGGCCAAGGAGCTCGACGTGAAGTATCGGGAGGGATTCATCAAGAACCGCTATATCGGGCGCACCTTCATCATGCCAGGCCAAGCGCAGCGGAGCCGCTCGGTTCGCCAGAAACTGAATGCCATCGATCTCGAATTCCGTGGCAAGAACGTGATGCTGGTCGATGACTCGATCGTGCGCGGCACGACGTCGATGCAGATCATCCAGATGGCCCGGGAGGCGGGGGCGCGCAAGGTCTATTTCGCCTCTGCGGCGCCTCCCGTGCGTTATCCGAACGTCTACGGGATTGATATGCCCTCGCGACATGAGCTGATCGCAGACGGTCGGACGCCGGATGAAGTGGCCGCTGCCATCGGCGCGGATCGCGTCATCTTCCAGGATCTGGAGGATCTCATCGAGGCGGCGCGCGAGGGCAACCCGCGCATAACCGATTTCGATACCTCGTGTTTCGACGGGGTCTATGTGACCGGGGATGTCGACAAGGACTACCTCGAGCACATCGAACTTGTGCGCGGGGACGCGGCCAAGTGCGCAAGCCCCATGAACGATCTCGTGTCGACCGAACTGCACACGTATTACTCATAAGCACGAAGGGGGGTCGGAAATGGATGACGACTTGAAGGGTCGTATGGAGACTCTCGCGATACACGCGGGCCACCACCGGACCCACGAGGGCGAGCATAGCGAGCCCCTCTTCCTCACATCGAGCTATGTGTTTGAGGATGCCGAGCAGGCGGCCGATCGCTTCGCGGGGCGCGCGCCCGGCAACATTTATTCACGCACGAGCAATCCGACCGTGCGGATCTTCGAGGAGCGCTTGGCGATTCTCGAGGGCGGCGAGCGGGCGCTCGCGACGGCCTCGGGGATGGCGGCGATCCTGTCGGTGTGCATGGCCCTCCTGAAGGCGGGCGATCATATCGTGGTGTCGCAGAGCGTGTTCGGCCCGTCGGTCGCGCTTTTTCAGATGCTGGCGCGTTTCGGTGTGGCCACGAGCTTCGTACCTCTGGAGGACACGCAGGCCTGGGAGCACGCGTGCACGGAGCGCACGCGGCTCTTTTTCCTGGAGACGCCGTCCAACCCCTTGTGCGTCCTGGGCGACCTCGTAACTCTTGCCGAGATTGCCCATCGCCACGGCGCCAAGCTCGTCGTGGACAACACCTTCTGCACGCCGATCCTGCAGAGGCCCTTGGCGCTCGGCGCCGACCTCGTCGTGCATTCGGCCACCAAGTACATCGATGGCCAGGGGCGCGCGCTGGGCGGGGCGATCGTGGGGCCCGAGCAGATCGTCATGGGGGAGATCCTCCCGTTCGTACGCACAGGCGGGCCCGTCATGAGCCCCTTCAATGCCTGGATCTTCCTGAAGGGCCTGGAGACCCTCTCCTTGCGTATGAAGGCGCACAGCGAGACCGCGCTTTCCGTGGCGGGCTGGCTTCAGGCGCAGGCCCTCGTGGGCGAGGTGTTTTATCCGTTTCTCGCGACCCACCCGCAGTATGCCCTGGCCCGCGCCCAGCAATCGGCCGGCGGCGGTGTGATCTCATTTACCTTGAAGGACGGGGATACGCACGCGGCGTTTGCGTTCGTGAACGCCTGCCGCTTGCTGTCTAGGACCGCCAACCTCGGCGACACCAAGACCACGCTCACGCACCCGGCCACCACGACCCACGGTCGCCTGAGCCCGGAGGCGCGGCAGGCAGCCGGCGTGGGCGAAGGCCTCATCCGGCTTTCGATCGGCCTCGAGGACCGTGCCGACCTGATCGCCGATCTGGAGACGGGCCTGCGGGCGGTAGCGGCATTGAAGGGGGCGCAATGAGGGTGGGCCGCGCGGTCGTCCGCTTCGGACTCATGGGTCTTGTCTTCGCGCTGGCATCCTGCGGGCGGGGCACGCCCCACGCCACCATCCTCTACATGAAGGAGCGTGAACTGGGTGGGCCGCTGTTCCCGACGCGCATCATTGTGAACCGCCAATACCTGCGCATCGACCCGGATACCGGGACCGGCAACTACATCCTGTTCGACCGCAAGCGCCGGGTCATCTATAGCGTCGATCGCAGCGACCGCACGATCCTCGTAATTCGCAACCACCTCATAACCCTGGCGAAGCCCGCGAAGTTCCACGACTCGGTCAAGCCCGGGAAGGTCAAGGGGCGGTTCAAGGGCCATAAGCTGAAAAGCTACCGGCTCTATACCAACGACCACCAGTGTTACTACGTGGTGGCGGCCAAGGGCCTTTTGCCGAGCGCCGTGTCGGCCCTGAAGGCCTACGAGGACACGCTGGCCGGGGAGCAGGCCTTAACCGCCGCCAATACCCCGGCGGGACTCGAGACCTCCTGCGATCTGGCGGACAACGTATTCGATCCGGGTCGCGAGTACGCCATGGGCTTCCCCGTGCGCGTGCTCGATTACGAGGAGAACGAGAAGATACTCACGGGCTACAAGAAGGACGTTCCGGTCAAGCGCAGCTTATTCGCGCTGCCCGCGCATTACGTCCGCTACAGCCCCGGGGAAGTCCGCAACGGCGACTAGGGCGTGGCGCGCAGGCCCCACGACCAACACGCTCGACCCCTCGTACCAATCGCCGACCACGATGCGTACGCCAGGTCCCATCGCCGTCGGTACCGGGTACTCGCCGGGCCTATGGGTATGGCCATGGATCAAGCGGCGCACCCCATGGCGCTCGAGCAGCGCGGTTGCCGCCTCCGTATTCACATCGAGCAAGGTGGCGTCTTTGGCCGGTGTCGCCCGGCCGCTCTCCGCCCGCAAGGCGCGGGCCATGGCGATGCGGTCTGCAAGCGGTCGGGTCAGGATCTGTTGTTGCCAGCGCGGATCCCGGAATTGGCGGCGCAGCTCCTGGTACTCCCGATCATCGGTGCAGAGCGCATCGCCGTGGCTGATCAAAGTCGGCGCCCCAAAGAGGGTCAATTCGTGCGGGTCGTCGAGCAGGCGGCAGCCGGTCAGCTCGATGAAGCGCGCGCCGAGCAGGAAGTCGCGATTGCCGTGCAGCACACTGATGCCCAGGCCTCGATCGGTGGCTGCGCGCAACGCCGTGACCACGGGCGCGAATTCCGCTTCGTCCGCGCCGTCGTCGCCCACCCAGTACTCGAACAGATCGCCCAGGATATAGAGCTGATCGAGCAGGCCTTGCGCCTGCCCCAGGAACTCCCGAAAAAGCTCGATCGCAAGCGGCCGCTGCGCTGTCAGATGCAGATCGGCGATGAACGCTTGAGCCTTCACGGGTCTAGTCGATCCGCGCGTCGGTGATGATCACGTCGTCCACCGGCACATCCTGATGCCCGTTGCGGCTGGTGGTGGCGGTGCCCTTGATGGCGTCCACGATGTCCATGCCCTCGGTCACGCGCCCGAAGACACAATAGCCCCAGCCTGTGGGGGTGGGCGCCGTGAAATTCAGGAAGTCATTGTCGGCGACATTGATGAAGAACTGACTGGTGGCCGAGTGGGGGTCGCTCGTGCGCGCCATGGCGATCGTACCGCGGGCGTTACGTAGGCCATTGTTGGCCTCGTTGTCGACCGGCGCGCGTGTCGGTTTTTGGCGCATGCCTGGTTCGAAGCCTCCCCCCTGGATCATGAAACCGTCGATGACGCGATGGAAGATCGTGTTGTTGAAAAAGCCCTCGCGGGCATAGGCCAGGAAGTTGGCCACGGTCTTTGGAGCTTTGTCGGCGTTCAGATCGAGGACGATGACGCCCTTGTTCGTTTCAAGATGTACCATGGGGGATCCTCCGGGGAAGTTTGGCGCATTGTCGCCGACTTGGCACGCAAGGGCAATGACGCGCTATCATGGGTGTATGAATCCCCGAACCACCCGCTTCGCGCCGAGCCCGAGCGGCCTTTTGCATCTCGGCAACGCACGCACCGCGCTTTTCAGTCTGCTCGCGGCCTTGCCCGAGGGGCGTTTCCTTCTGCGTATCGAGGACAGCGACCGCGCCCGTGTAAGCCCCGCGTTCGAGGAGGCATTGCGGGTCGATCTCAGGTGGCTCGGCTTCGGGCCCTACATGGATGAGGCGGGGGCCCTTCGTCAGTCGCAGCGCGCCCCCGTCTACGACGAATACCTGGAGAGATTGCGGGCTCAGGGCGTCGTTTACCCATGTTTTTGCAC
Source organism: Pseudomonadota bacterium (assembly GCA_021794275.1). Lineage (GTDB taxonomy): Bacteria > Pseudomonadota > Gammaproteobacteria > Acidiferrobacterales > Acidiferrobacteraceae > Acidiferrobacter. The sequence continues at coordinate 15,673 of JAJYRD010000047.1, forward strand.
CGAGGCCGAGCTTGGCGCCGAGCGCGCGGGTCTTCGCGCTCAGGGTCTGCCGCCACGCTACCTGGGCCGCTGCGCGGCCCTCGACCCGCAGACGGCGCGATCACGGATGGCCGCGGGCGAGACCCCGGTGTGGCGTTTCCGTGTCCCTCCGGGGCAGGAGGTCACGTTTCACGACGTCGTGCGGGGGCCGCAGCACGTGGCCACGAACCTGCTCGGGGATTTCGTCGTGCGTCGCGCGAAGGGCGAGGCGATGTTCTTTTTCGCCAATGCCCTGGATGACGCCCTGTCCGGGGTGACGCTTGTGTTGCGCGGCGAGGATCACTTAGCCAATACCCCGCGCCAGATCCTCATATTGCGTGCGCTAGGTCTCCCCGTGCCGGAATATGGGCACCTGCCACTCGTGTTGAGCGAGGCCGGCATCCCGCTCTCCAAGCGTGATGGAGCGGGCAGCCTCGCGGCTTTGCGCGATGAGGGATTCCTGCCGCTTGCGGTCGTGAATTACCTAGCGCGCCTGGGCGCGGTCGTGGGCTCCGATCGGCTCCTGCCTCTCACCGAGCTTGCTGGCCTGTTCGACTGCCGGCGCATTGGGCATGCGCCCGCGCGCTATGATCGCGAACAGCTGCTCCATTGGCAGAGACTCGCCATGGCCGAGGCGGCGCTTCCCGACTGGATGCCGCTCATCGCCCACCGGGTGCCTGAGGCGGACCGTCTGCGATTCGTCACGGCAACCCGTCCGAATGCCCTCTTTCCGGAGGATTACCGGCGCTGGGCGGATATCCTGTATGGCGAGCCTGAGCCCTTGGATGAGGCCGCCCGTGCGGCGATTGCGGCGGCGGGTCGGGAATTCTTCCAGGCCGCGGCGGCGCATTTGGATGGCGGCGGCGCGGTCGCAGATCTGCCGTTGGTCCTGAAGGACGCCGGTTATGGTGGCAAGCGACTCTTTCATGCCCTGCGCGCAGCCTTGACCGGGAGGCTTGCGGGTCCGGAACTCAAAGATATATTGGCGCTTATGCCGCGCGCGCTCGTAGCGCGACGCGTGGCCCTGATACGGGATGAGGGATGCTGAAGATCTATAACACTTTGACGCGCGCCAAGGACGAGTTCGTCCCCTTGGAGCCCGGACATGTCCGCTTGTATGTTTGCGGGGTTACGGTCTACGACCGTTGCCATTTGGGGCATGGCCGGGTGTTCGTCGTGTTCGATACCGTGGTCCGCTATCTGCGCTATCTGGGCTTCCGCGTAACCTATGTGCGCAACATCACCGATATCGACGACAAGATCATCAAGCGCGCCCAGGACAACGGCGAGGATCTGAGTGCCCTGACCGAACGCTCCATCGCCGCCATGGCCGAGGATGCCGCCGCCTTATTGGTCGAACCGCCTGACCACGAACCGCGGGCGACCCGCTACATCGACCACATGACCGCGATGATCGGGACGCTCGTGGCGAAGGATTACGCCTATCAAGGCAAGAACGGGGACGTGTATTTTCATGTTCGCCGTTTCCCCCGCTACGGACGCCTGTCGGGCCGCACCCTGGACGATCTCAAGGTGGGGGCGCGCGTGGAGGCCGACGAGGCCAAGGACGACCCCCTGGATTTCGTGCTCTGGAAGTCGGCGCGACCGAACGAGCCATCGTGGCCCTCGGCCTTCGGGCCCGGTCGTCCCGGGTGGCACATTGAATGCTCGGCCATGGCCGCCCATTGTCTGGGAAATCACTTCGACATCCACGGGGGCGGGCTCGATCTCACTTTTCCACACCATGAGAACGAGATCGCGCAGAGCGAGGCCGCCCACGGCGAGGCCTTCGCCGACACCTGGATGCATGTAGGCTTCGTGCGCACCAATGGCGAAAAGATGGCGAAGTCGCTCGGGAATTTTCGCAGCCTGAAGGACCTGCTCGCGGCCTACGACGGCGAGGTGTTGCGCTACTTTCTGCTCGCAAGCCACTATCGCGGCCCCTTGAACTACGACGACCTGGCTATCGCGCAGTGCCGCGAGGCCCTGACGCGCCTCTACCAGGCCCTGAAGGACGCGCCCGACGGGGTTCCGGAGGCTGATGGCGACCATGCGCGGAGATTCCGGGCGGCCATGGACGACGATTTCAACACCCCGGGCGCGCTCGCCGTGCTGTTCGAGATCGGGCATGCCATCCAGCGCGCGCGCGATGAGCGGGATGATGCGGCGGTCGGGCGACTCTCGGCCACTTTGCGGCTCCTAGGGGGGACCCTCGGCTTGCTCTCGCGGCCGCCTGCGGCCTTCCTGCAAGGGGCCGGGGATCACGCCGATATCGAGGCCTTGGTGGCCTTGCGCGACGAGGCGCGACGCGAGCGGCAGTGGGCGCGATCCGATGCCCTGCGCGATGAGTTGAGGGCACGCGGGATCGTGCTCGAGGACACGCCGACGGGGACCGTCTGGCGGCGCGCCTAGGGCCGGTCGGAGGGGCCGCCGCGGCAGGCCCTTGACCCGCCGCCTTCCTTATCCGAAAATTAGGGGTTCGAAAAAGACCATAAACTGCGGGGTGACATCGCTTTGGAGCTCACAGGAGCGGAGATTTTCGTTCGGTGCCTTCGCGACGAGGGTGTCGAGTACCTGTTCGGCTATCCGGGGGGCGCGGTTTTACACATATACGACGCCCTCTACAAGCAGGAAGAGGTGAAGCACATCCTCGTGCGCCACGAGCAGGGTGCCGCGCACGCGGCCGATGGCTATGCGCGTTCCACGGGCAAGCCTGGCGTCGTGCTCGTGACCTCGGGCCCCGGGGCGACAAATGCCGTGACCGGAATCGCCACCGCCTACATGGACTCCATCCCGCTCGTCGTGTTCACGGGTCAGGTGATGACGAACCTGATAGGCGATGACGCCTTCCAGGAGGTGGACGCGATCGGGATCACGCGCCCTTGCGTCAAGCACAACTTCATGGTCAAGGACGTCCGTGATTTGGCGCTCATCATGCGCAAGGCCTTTCACGTGGCCACGACCGGACGTCCCGGGCCCGTGGTGGTGGATATCCCGAAGGACATCACGGCCCACAAGGCGCCTTACGTCTTTCCGAAGGACCCCACGCTACGCTCCTATAAGCCCGTGCGCGAGGGTGAGCCGGCGGCCATACGCAAGGCCGCCGATCTGCTCGCGCAGGCCAAGCGCCCCATGGTGTACGCCGGTGGTGGGGTCGTGCTCGGCAATGCTGCGACAGAGCTCACCGAACTTGTCCGCTGGCTCGGCGCCCCCTGCACGAATACCTTGATGGGGCTCGGCGCGTTTCCGGCCACGGACCCCCAGTTTGTGGGCATGCTTGGCATGCATGGGACGTATGAAGCCAATATGGGCATGCACGAGTGCGATGTGCTGCTCGCGGTGGGCGCGCGCTTCGATGACCGGGTGACGGGCGATCTGGACAAGTTCTGTCCGAACGCGCGCATCATTCATGTCGATGTCGATCCGGCCTCCATCCAGAAGAACGTCCTGGTCGAGATCGCGATCGTAGGCGAAGCGGGTCTTGTTATGCGCGCGCTGCTCGCCGCCCTGAAGGGCGCGGGCGTGCGGCTGGACGAGGCGGCCCTGAAGGCTTGGTGGCGCAAGATCGACGAGTGGCGCTCGCGTCATTGTCTGGAGTACGACCGCACCAATATCGAGGTCATAAAGCCCCAGTTCGTGCTGGAGACGCTTTACCGGTTGACGGGGGGCGACGCCTTCATCACCTCCGATGTCGGTCAGCACCAGATGTGGGCGGCGCAGTTCTATAAATTTGACAAGCCGCGCCGGTGGATAAACTCCGGCGGACTTGGCACCATGGGCTTCGGATTGCCGGCGGCGATCGGGGTACAGCTCGCGCATCCCGACGCCACTGTCGCCTGCGTGACGGGCGAGGCGAGCATACAGATGTGCATACAGGAGCTGTCGACCTGCAAGCAGTATGATCTGCCGCTTACGATCGTGAACCTGAATAACCGCTATATGGGCATGGTGCGCCAGTGGCAGGAGTTCTTCTATCAGAGCCGCTATTCGCATTCCTATCTCGAGGCCTTGCCGGATTTCGTGAAGCTTGCCGAGAGTTATGGCCACGCCGGGCTGCGTATCGACAAGCCTCATGACGTGGAGGCGGCCCTGAAGGAGGCCCTGGGTCGGCGCGACCGGCTCGTATTCCTCGATTTCATCACTGACCAGACGGAGAATGTCTACCCCATGATCGCGGCGGGAGCTGGACACCACGAGATGCATCTGGCGACAGATCGCGAACTGGCGTGATGCGCCACATCATTTCCATTCTTTTGGAGAACGAGGCCGGCGCCTTGTCGCGCGTGGCGGGGCTCTTTTCCGCGCGCGGCTACAACATTGCGTCGCTCACAGTCGCCCCCACGGAGGACCCGAGCCTGTCGCGCATGACCCTGGTCACAAGCGGGTCGGAGGGCGTGGTCGATCAGATCCGCAAGCAGCTGAACAAGCTTGTGGACGTAGTGAAACTCGTGGATTTGACGGACAATGAGCGGATCGAGCGCGAGATGCTGCTCATAAAGGTGTGCGCTGAGGGCGACGAGCGCGACGAGATCAAGCGGCTGTCGGACATTTTCCGTGGGCGTATAATCGACGTCACGGATCGCGCCTATACCATCGAGCTTACCGGCGATGGCAGCAAGATTGACGCCTTCATCTCCGTTTTGCAGCCGCGGCGCATCCTGGAGGTGGTACGTTCCGGGGTCATCGGCATCGCCCGCGGTAGTATTACCTGCAAACCTGACGCGCCCTGAACCTTAATCAACCCTAACGGCCCGGCCTCCGGGCGAGGAAATCGCATGCAAGTGTATTACGAAAAGGACGCCGACTTAGGCCTCATTCGCAAGAAGAAGGTGGCGATCATAGGCTACGGTTCGCAGGGGCACGCGCACGCGAACAACCTCAAGGATTCCGGTGTCAACGTGGTGGTCGGCCTGCGCGAGGGCTCGCCCTCGGCCGCCAAGGCGACCCGCGCGGGGCTTACCGTGAAGTCCGTGGAAGAGGCCGTCAAAGACGCGGATCTGGTCATGATTCTGGCCCCGGACGAGCTGCAGGCTGGGATCTACGAGAAAATGGAGCCACACCTGAAGAAGGGTGTTGCGCTCGCCTTCGCGCATGGTTTTAGCATCCATTTCGGGCGCATCAAGCCCCGCCCGGACATGGACGTCATCATGATCGCCCCCAAGGGGCCGGGCCACCTGGTCCGTTCGACCTTCACTCAGAAGGGCGGGGTCCCGTGCCTCATCGCGGTGAGCCAGGATGCCTCGGGTAAAGGTCAGGCGCTTGCGCTCTCATACGCGGCGGCGATCGGCGGCGGACGCGCCGGGGTCATCGCCACCACCTTCAAGGAAGAGACCGAGACCGACCTGTTTGGCGAGCAGGCGGTGCTCTGTGGCGGCGTGACCGCGCTCGTGCAGGCGGGTTTCGAGACCTTGACGGAGGCGGGCTACGCGCCGGAGATGGCCTATTTCGAGTGTCTTCACGAGCTGAAGCTGATCGTGGACCTCATGTATGAAGGCGGCATCTCCAACATGCGATACTCGATCTCCAATACCGCGGAATACGGGGACCTCACGCGCGGCCCGCGGGTCGTGAACGAGGGCACCAAGGCCGAGATGAAGCGCATTCTGGGCGAGATCCAGTCCGGCCAGTTCGCCCGCGAGTGGGTGGCCGAGAACGAGACCGGCGGCAAGCGCTTCCCTGAGCTTCGCGCCAAGGCCGCGCAGCATCCCATTGAGGCAGTCGGCGAACGCCTGCGCGGGATGATGCCCTGGATCGGGGCCAACAAGATCGTCGACAAAGAGAAAAATTGAGCACCTCGCTATCGGAAGCGGTGCCCGAGGGGACGACGTTTCCCCTCGTGGCGCGCGAAGGGTGGGGCCACATCGCCTTGGCGGTGGGCGCCGCTTTGCTCGTCAGTTGGTGGGGGGGTCCGTGGATCGCCTCGCCGCTGTGGGTGATCGCGATTTTTGTGCTGCAGTTTTTCCGAGATCCGCGCCGCGTCTTGGCTGAGGGCCAGGACGCGGTTCTCTGTCCGGCGGACGGGCGCGTCATCGTTGTTGGCCCGGCCGAAGACCCTTACCTCAAACGGCCGGCGCTGAAGTGCAGCATCTTCATGAACGTCTTCAACGTCCACTCCAATCGCCTCCCGGTCGCGGGCCGCATCCGTAAACGCTGGTATAGCCCGGGACGCTTCGTGAACGCAGCGCTCGACAAGGCATCAGAGCATAATGAGCGTAATGCATTGTGGCTTACCACGGCCGCTGGCGACGATGTCGTGGTGGTGCAGGTGGCGGGGCTCATCGCCCGGCGCATCCTCTGTTATGTGGGCGAGGGGGATGTCGTGGATCGCGGGCGGCGCTACGGATTTATCCGTTTTGGGTCACGCGTCGACATCTATCTGCCGCCAGGGGCACGACCGGAGGTCGCCTTGGGTGATAAGGTGAAGGCCGGATCGCAGGTCCTGGCCCGGCTCGTGGGCCCGAACCCGCCCATTTCCTGAAGGGTGTGATGATGGAAGATAAGCGCAAAGGCATCTATATCCTGCCGAACCTGTTTACCACCGCGGCGCTCTTTGCCGGGTTCTACGCCATCGTCCAGGCCATGAAGGGCGAGTTCTGGCACGCCGCCGTGGCGGTCTTCATCGCCATGGTCATGGATGGGCTGGACGGGCGCGTGGCACGCTGGACGCATACCGAAAGCGATTTCGGGGCCCAGTACGACAGCCTCTCGGACATGGTGTCGTTTGGGCTCGCGCCCGCGCTCGTGGTCTACGAGTGGGGTCTCTCGGGTCTCGGTAAGCTCGGCTGGCTTGCGGCCTTCATCTACTCGGCGGCCGCGGCCTTGCGTCTGGCGCGCTTCAATATCCAGGCCACGGCCGACCGGCGCCTGTCCTTCCACGGGCTACCGAGCCCGGCGGCAGCGGCGGTGGTGACGGGCCTTGTGTGGGTTCTGCAAGGCTACGGCCCGCCTCACTTGTGGCTGCGCGCGACGGCCTTGACGATCACGGTCCTGATCGGCGCCGCCATGGTGAGCAATATCCGCTACCACAGCTTCAAGCACATCGATCTCAAGGGCCGCGTGCCCTTCATCGCAGTGCTCGCCATCGTTCTGATCTTCGTCTTGATCTCGCTTGATCCCGCGCGCGTCTTGTTTGCGCTGTTCTTCTGCTACGCCCTGTCGGGGCCGGTCGACTCGCTCGTGCGCCGCTATCGCCGCGCGGCTCACAGGCGCAGGTTCGGCGACGGCCACGAAGGCTCCCCCCGCCCCTGACCGACCGGCGTCGGTCCGGCGCTCGGGCGGGTTGCCTCAGGGGAGGAAGGACGCGGGGTCTTCGATGCGCATCGAAGCCGGGGTCCCCTGATGAAAATGGATCTGCCAGCGCCCGTACTGGCACCGCCAGATCGAGCTGCGCCAAGAGGGTGCCATGGAGTTTTCGTCCTCCCCGCTCTCCACAAGGTAGACCGTGAGGGCGACCTCCGGGGCCAGAAAGTGCACCTGAAAGTCACGTATGGCGCGGCTGCGGCGCGCCTCGTGGGCCAGGTGTCTCAAGGTTTCCGCGCGATCGTAGAGCCGTCCTGAACAGTCGATTTCATAGAAATCCTCCGCGAGCAATGCGGCTGGACTCGGTTCCTCGGGGTTCTGGCCGCCGTTTAGGAGCCGCTCTTCGAGGATGCGAAGGAGATGAGGGGAGTCGCGGTTCGTCATCACTGTCGGCCTCTGGGGTGCCGCTACGGAAACGGGATCTCTATCTCCCACGATAGGAGTCCCGGAGGAGGCCGTCAAGGGCGCAAAGGCGCCGGTCCGACCTGGCCCCTCGATAGACTTTGCGGGGGATTTTGGCTAGAGTCCCGCCGACTATGGGAGTGAAGGGCGCGATTTGGCGCCGATGGCGGTAGACGAGAGCGATGGCCGATCAACTTTTGGTGTTCGATACCACGTTGCGCGACGGGGAACAGAGCCCCGGCGCGTCCATGACCTGTGAGGAGAAGGTGCGCATTGCGCGCGCTTTAGAGCGCCTGCGGGTCGATGTGATCGAGGCCGGCTTCCCGATCGCGAGCCCCGATGACTTCAAGGCCGTGAAGGCGGTCGCCGAGGCGGTGACGGAGAGCCGCGTATGCGGGCTCGCGCGGGCGCTCACCAAAGATATCGATCGCGCCGCCGAGGCGCTGAAGCCTGCGCGCGCGGGCCGCATCCATACCTTCATCGCCACCTCGCCCATCCACATGCGCGAGAAGCTGCGCATGACCCCAGAGGCGGTGCTCGAGGGGGCGGTGAAGGCGGTACGCTACGCGCGGCAATTCACGGACGATGTGGAGTTCTCGGCGGAGGACGCCGGCCGCTCGGACCCCGATTTCCTCTGTCGCGTGATGGAGGCGGTGATCACCGCTGGCGCCCGCACCGTCAATATCCCGGACACTGTAGGCTACAGCGTCCCCGCGCAATTCGGGGAGCTCATCGCGATGCTGAAAAACCGCGTCCCGAACGCCGATCAGGCCATCTTTTCGGTCCATTGCCACAATGATCTGGGTCTCGCGGTGGCCAACTCCCTGTCGGCCGTGTACCACGGCGCCCGCCAGGTCGAATGCACGATCAACGGTCTCGGAGAGCGCGCCGGCAACGCCGCGCTCGAGGAGATCGTCATGGCGGTGCGCACCCGCCAGGACGTGTTCAAGTGTGATACGCGCATCGAGACCCCGCACATCGTGGCGGCGAGTCGTCTCGTGTCGACCATCACGGGTTTTGCCGTGCAGCCCAACAAGGCGATCGTGGGCGCGAATGCCTTCGCTCACGAGGCCGGCATTCATCAGGACGGGGTGATCAAGAACCGCGAGACCTACGAGATCATGCGCGCCGAGGATGTCGGTTGGACCGCCAATCGCATGGTCCTCGGCAAACACTCGGGGCGCAACGCCTTTCGTGCGCGCTTGGCCGAGATCGGCATCACGCTGAAGGACGATGAGGCCTTGAACCAGGCCTTCGAGCGATTCAAGGATCTGGCGGACAAGAAGCACGAGATCTTCGATGAGGACCTCCAGGCGCTCGTGAGCGAGGGTGCCTTGGAGGCGGTGGAGTCGGTGAAGCTCGTCACCCTGGAGACCGCCTCGGGTACCGGCACCAAGCCACACGCGGATGTCAGGCTTGCGTGGAATGGCAAGGAGCATGAGGCCCGCGCCGAGGGTGGTGGGCCTGTGGATGCGGCGTTTCGTGCCATCGAGGGTGTGGTGGCGAGCGGCGCGATCCTGCAGCTCTACGCCGTGAACGCGATCACGAGCGGCACCGATGCGCAGGGCGAGGTGACCGTGCGCCTCGAGCGCCAGGGGCGTATCGTGAACGGCCACGGCGCCGACACCGACATCGTGCTCGCTTCCGCGAAGGCCTATCTGAACGCCTTGAACAAGCTCCTCGTTCCCGACAACCGCACCCATCCCCAGCTCCATAGAGGGATGTAGCGGCGGCAGGCGAGGGCGAGACCACGGGCTCGTCTGAAGCGGAGCGCGATCCGCGCCAAACAGCGAGCGCGCCGCGGGTCTCGGTATTTCCACTCCCAAGAGGCAATAGCGGGTGTGCGGCGCAAAGCCGCCCATGGCGGCCTGCGGTGCGCAAGCACTCTGATTGCGTCGATCGGCCTCTCTCTGGCGCCCTCCGCACAGAGCCCGTTCCAGCGGCTTGCCACTACACCCCTTTTCTTGCTGTCCACGCTTGGAAAAGCGGATCATGTCCATCACCACGAGTGGCTTGTGAGAAAAGAGGTCATGCCATGCCCGTATTGAGCCCGAAACGCCAGATTACGATACCGAAGGACCTGTGCGACCGCCTTCATATACGGCCTGGCGACGAACTCGATATCTTTGAGTACGAGGGCCGCGTGACCCTCATAAAGAGGCGCAAGGGGGCGAGTGACGGTGTGTTGAACATCTTCTCCGCGCATTCCCCCTCCTAGGCTCTCGGCCAGGAGGGGGTCAAGCGGAGGGTTGGTCTGAGCCGTTCCGTCCTCTTGCTTGCCGAATGGTGGTAGGATAGATATATGCAGATCG
>JAJYRD010000080.1 GCA_021794275.1 Pseudomonadota bacterium
CTTACCGAAAAGGTGGTCTATCGGCTGCTCAATCTGCGGCTCTTCTGGCACTTCCAGGCCGTGATGTGGGTCTTCATGTTCACTTTTCTCTATCTGCGAGGCGCGATCGTATGACGCATACCACGGATAATGCCTGGGAGCATCCCGAGGCCCAGCTGGCCGGCGGCGGCTACGTCGCCGCCTTCGTCGTGGGTCTGGCCCTCATGGGTCTGTCGTTCTGGATGGTCAGGGGGCATGTGCTCGCGCCCACCGGGCTTGCCATCGCGATTTCGGCGGTGGCGACGGTGGCGGCGCTCATCCAATGCGTGTTGCTTCTGCACATGAACGTCTCGCGGACGCAGGTCTGGCAGACGGTGGCGCTCGTGTTGTTCATCCCCTTGTTCGTGCTCACCATAGGGCTTACATCGTGGATGTTCCATGGCCTCTATCGCCGCACCATGATGATGCCGCCGACACATGCGGGCGCGCCCGCAAGCCGCGCGCAGGCAAGCGGCGCCCAGGATTCCATGAGAGCAATGTCGGATCGGAACACGCCGAAATAACGGGATTCCGTGTCCCGAGATGCGCCCCGGCGCGCCGCCGCCGGGGCGCAAGCGTGGCGAAGACATGCGGAATCGCAATATCGATCAGGGGACGCAGCTTACGCCCTCGGAAGGCCGGTTGACCCGCTTCGTCGGCGAGCCGGTCTCCCAAAGGCCCGGCCTTACGGTGCGCCTCGGGGTCTAGGATGGTCAGGCGGCCCTGGTCGGATCGAGGCCCCGGGCGCGGGGCAGACGGACCGGCTTCACGGCGTTGCGGTCGGTCATCCGCTCACTCTCCTGGAACAAGGGTTTGCCGTCCATCCGTCACAGGGCCTTGCCGCCGAGGTCCTCAAGCCGCTGTAGCCAGCCATCGAAATGGGGGCAGGCGGCCCGCACCGCAGCGATGCCGATTTTCTCCAGCAGGGCAGGGCCATCCGAGGTTTCCTTATACGCGCGCGGCAGGTTCAGCAAGCGCGCCTTGGCTGATCAGCTCGAGGGCCCCTGCCTCCTGCACGGCATCACGTAATTTTTCCGCAAGGTTCGCTTTCCCGAAATGTGCCTCGACGGCGGCCGGGGCACTGAACAACCATGCCTCAAATTCATGGAGTGCCAGAAAAGGAATAAATCGCGGATGGTTGATCTCTTGCGCAAACCGTTCCTGTAATGCAGCGACCTTCGCGTGTGCATTGCCAGTCCCCAAAGCCTCCGGGAAGCCCGGGAAATCCAGTGGGAGCCCGTAAAATCCATCAGCGTGGTGACCCACGCATTTCCGTCCTGCGTGAGCGGCAAGAGGTTGCGACGGATATTGTCCCACCTCGATACGCCTCCACGGAAGCCGCCTCCGGAAGGCAGGCGTTTCGTCCACAGCAGGATGGGAGGTTGCACGTACACGCCGTGCTGCTCGAGATGCCGGGTCAGCGTGCGCTTGGCAAGGATCTCTTCGCTCTGGCCTTCCACCAGTACCAGGAGCCTCGTCATGGGCGGCCCCCAAGAACATTCTTTTCCCACAAATCACCCAGGCTGAATTCATCCAGCCAGCCCTTCAGCGCCTCTTTGTCCAGCCGACGGAAGGTGGTCTGCTTTCCATCGTTCTCCGCGACGATCACGTCCTGCGGCGCGAACTGGTTGAGTAGCGTCACCGGTTGGGTGGCCAGTACCAGTTGCACACGCTTCGACGCCGCTTCCACCATTTCGGCCAGGATGCGGATAGCAAAGGGATGCAATCCTAGCTCCAGTTCATCCAGCAGAATGAGTGAGGGTGGCTTCGGTTGCAGCAACAGCGTGGCAAGACAGATGAAACGCAATGTACCGTCGGACAGGGAGTAGGCGTCGAAGTACGCCTCGGATCCGTTCTGCCGCCATTCCAGTTTGATCTTCTTCTCGTTCAGTCTGCTGGGAGCGAGATTGAATTTCTCGAAGAACGGGGCTACAAGACGGATATGCTCCTCGATATGGCGGAACTCTACGGGATGCCTTTCCTGCAACCAGTAGAGGTAGGCGGGCAAATTGGCCGCATCGGGGCGGAAGTAGCGGTTGTCATCCACGTCCACCGTCTGCTTGGCGGGCGATGTGTCCGAGGTGTCGTGGAAGTGGTAGACCACCAGGTTCTGCACCTTCGGAAAGACATACTTCGGAATCTTGTTGCGATACGACTGCGCGGCCTCTTCCAGCTTGCTCTCCTTGTGACCCACGGCGATAGGTTCGCCGTACTTCCATAAGCCGCTGTATCCCACGCCCTCATGCTCGAATATGAGCGTGTCCTGTACGGCCTTCAGCTTGAAGCCGTAAGAGTTGTGGTCCAGGGAAAAATCGAGTGCAAGGGCGGGTGTGGTTTTGCGCCCATGGTGCAAAAACCGATCCGGTTCGCTGGCGACATAAAGCTGGAGGTTGTGCGTCAGCACCCGCTCCAGAAGGCGGAACACACCGATCGGTTCGATTTTCCCGAGCCGTTCGCGCCGATGACGACATTGAGGTCGCCCAGATTCAGTTCGGCGCTCGCGATGGATTTGAAGCCCTCGATTTTGACCTTGTCCAAGGTTTTCATCGCAGCCTCCCAGCTCATTCGCAAATGGAAAAAACCCGCAGGCTTACTGCCTTAGCGCAGTAGAATATCCTGTGGATAGCCGTTAGCCCTGCCCCAACGCAGATGGCCATGATCAAGCCGACCATCGCGGCGCGAGGTTTCGTGCAGTCACGGTACTCCCTCGACGACAGCCGGTGCCCTGAGACCACCACATCCCGTGACCGCCGGAAGATCGGCGCGGCATTGCCCGCGCAGGCCTGCTGAAACCGGAGGAGGGCCCCTTTGATGGTGTCTTCAAGCAGATTTTGGCGTGATCGGGAGACGGCAGGTCAAGGCGGCCTTTCCGCTTGGCCACCATCAGCGTCTGGTTGAGCTTGGGACCCATGGTTGGAACGTGGCGGTCGTGGTTTTGTCTGATCCAACGCGTTCGGGCGAGTATACAGGACATGTTTGATGAACGGCACCTGGGATGCCCTTGAGCGCGCACCTAAACTCGCTCCCGAAGCATCTGCGCCATTTCGCATGCGCCTATGGCCTGCACATGCTCCGAGAGCGGATAGCGCTCGGTGCCGGCATGGATCACGAAGGTCCGGGCAGGCTCGATGTCGTGGCGCGCCTGATAGAACCCCTTCGCAGGCCTAGCCGCAAGCGAGCGCTTGATCTCGATCGCCCAGCGCTCCGCGCGCCCCGGCAGGTCGAGGATGAGGTCCAGCTCCGCACCGACGGAAGTCCGGAAGAAGCTTGCCTGAGTCCCATCCGGGGCGACGGAAAGCAGGTTTTCGATCATGAAACCCTCCCAACTCGCACCGACTACCGGATGGCCGGCCAGAGTGTTGTAATCCCCGATCCCGAGGAGGGCGTGAATGAGGCCGCTGTCGCGCACATAGATCTTGGGCGACTTCACGAGGCGCTTGCCGATATTCGCATGCAAGGGTTGCAGGCGCCGGACGAGAAGGAGTTCGACGAGCAGGTCGATGTATTTAGTGATGGTCGGCGCGGTCAGGGAGAGTGCCGCGGCGAGCCGCGAGGCGTTCAATGGGGTGCCCTGCATGTGCGCGAGCATCGTCCATAAGCGCCGCAATGTTTCCGCCGGAACCCGCGGGCCGAGCTGCGGTATGTCGCGCTCGAGGTAGGTCCGAATGAAGCTCGTCCGCCGCCTCAGGCTGTCCTGGTCATTTTTTGCAAGGAAGCTTTCCGGGAAGCCGCCGCGTATCCAAAGCCGATCGAGGACCCCGTCTCCCGTGCCGACCTCCGTGATGTCGAGGGACTGCATGTCGACATATTCGATGCGGCCGGCCAGGCTTTCGCCGGACTGGCGCAGCAGGTCCATGGAGGCCGACCCCAGAACCAGGAAGCGCCCGGTCCGCCTGCCCCTTCGGCGGCCCCGATCGATTACCCCACGTAAGGCCTGAAAAAGCTCCGGCGTCCGATGGATCTCGTCCAGCACGACGAGCCGATCCTCGTACTGTTTCAGGAAAAGCACCGGACTCGACAGCTTGGCGCGGTCGTCGGGATTCTCGAGGTCGAGATAGAGTGCCGCCCGCTCCTCGGCGATATCCTGCGCCAGCGTGGTCTTGCCGACCTTGTCGGGGGCCGATCAGGGCGACGGCCGGCTGGCGCTCCAGGGCCTCTATGACCCGCCTCTTTACACGCCGGGCAATCATCCTTGTATTTTGAAAAAAAGAGCTTCAATTTACGAGGATGATGATGCTGGCCCTTTCCCCGATCGGCCCCTCCGAAGGCGCCGCGCGCGCCGATATCCGTGGCCCACGCATTTCCGTGGGGCTGCGTTACTCGGGTGCGGATCGCGGGGTGATGCGCCCTTGGGGCCGAGGGGGCGGCCGGCCATTGATGACGGGTTAGGTCTTGGGCTCAAGGAACTCGTGGACCGTGATACTGTGGGCTCGGGGTACTTAGGAGGGATCATGGTTCTGGGCGGGCATGCGCGGGCGGTGGCCGTGGCGCCGCATGCGGCGGCAGCGCAGGCGGCGGCGCGCGTCCTGAAGGATGGAGGCTCTGCCATCGAGGCCATGGTGGCGGGCGCGGCCGTGATCGCGGTCGTCTACCCGCACATGACGGGTCTTGGGGGTGATGGATTCTGGCTCATACATGAGCCCGGACGGGACCCTTATGGGATCGATGCCGGCGGCACGGTCGGGGCGCTTGCGAGCCCGGATGCCTATCGGGCGCGAGGTCACGAGACCATACCCGCGCGCGGGCCGCTTGCCGCCAATACGGTGGCCGGCACGGTCGCGGGCTGGGATCTTGCGCTTTCGTCGGCGCAAAGGTGGGGGGCGGCACTGCCTCTGGAGCACCTCCTCGAAGACGCCATAGGCTACGCCGAGCAGGGCTTTCCGATCACGGCAAGCCAGGTCGCGAGCACTGCCGGGCGCATGACGGAACTCGAGGGGCAGCCGGGTTTTCGAGAGCATTTTCTTGCGCCTGGCGGCGGCGCGCCCGCGTGCGGGAGCCTATTACGCCAGCCGGCGCTTGCCGCGACGTTGCGCAGTCTCGCGCGTCACGGATTGCGGGACTTTTACGAAGGTGAGACCGCGGCGCTCATGGCGGCCGAGCTTGCCGCGGTCGCAAGCCCCGTGACCGCCGCCGATCTCGGGGCGTGTCGGGCGCGCCGCGTGCGACCCCTGCGCATGGCCCATAGCCTGGGCACCCTTTACAATCTTCCGCCTCCCACCCAGGGTGTGTTGTCCTTGCTCATGCAAGGCATCCTGGATCGCTCAGGGCTCGAGCGGCCTCCGCGCGAGGGGGCGGATCTCATCCATCTCACGGTCGAGGCGGCCAAGCGCGCCTTCGCCCTGCGCGACCGCCACAAGGGGTGGTTCCTGGAGTCCGGTGGGGATGTCGCCGAGTGGCTCACGTCCTCGCGACTCGACGCCGAGGCCTTCGCGGTCGACCGGACGCAGGCCGCGCCGTGGCGCGCCACCGAGGGGCCTGCCGATACCGTATGGCTTGGAGTGATAGACCGCGAGGGCCGGGCCGTGAGCTTCATTCAAAGCCTCTATCACGAGTTTGGCAGCGGCGTGGTCCTGCCGGGCACCGGGATCTGCTGGCAGAATCGGGGGAGCAGCTTCTCTCTCACCCCAGGCGCGGTCGACTGCGTCGGTCCCGGCCGCCGGCCCTACCATACCCTGAATCCGGCGATGGCGGTCCTTACCGACGGGCGGGTTCTGGCCTACGGGGCCATGGGCGGCGACGGCCAGCCCCAGACCCAGGCCGAGGTGTTCGCGCGCCTCGCCCTCTATGGCGATGATCCGCAGGCGGCGGTCTCCGCGCCCCGTTGGCTTCTGGGGCGTACCTGGGGAGACCCCTCGAATGACCTGAAGATCGAGGCGCGTTTTCCCGATGCGGTGTTCGAGGAGCTCGCGCGCCGCGGCCACCGTGTAGCGCGGCTGGCACCGTTCGACGAGGTCGTGGGCCACGCCGGCATCGTCGTGCGCGACGCCCGTGGCCTCGTTTCCGGCGGCGCTGATCCGCGTAGCGACGGCAAGGTGATTCTGGTCGATTAAGGGTGCTCGCGCCGCGGGTCCGGTAGCCTTGCCGTTGCCGGTATCACGATCGGCATGGTATGAGGCTTTCTGGGCGGGTGTTCATGGGTACTGCGATATGATGGCGTCGATCTTCGTTTATATGGGACTAGGCCTCCTTACGGGTCTGCTCGCCGGCATGCTCGGGATTGGGGGTGGCAGTGTCATCGTCCCAGCGCTGGTGTTCGTCTTTGCGAGTGAGCACCTGCCACCCGGGCTTGCCATGAAGCTTGCCATCGGCACTTCGCTCGCGAGCATCCTTTTTACGTCGCTTGCCGCCATTCGCGCGCAACAGAAGCGCCGCGCCATCGATTGGAAGGTGGCGGTGCCCCTCGGGGCCGCGACCCTCGTCGGGAGTTTGGCGAGCGGTTATTTCGCGGGCTTTCTGCCGGGGCTTGTCTTGAAGGAGATCTTCGGGGTGTTTCTGGGTCTCGTGGGCCTCCAGCTCTTGACGGGCTTTGCGCCGCCCGCACACTGGCGGCTGCCGCGGCGCCCGGGCCTCTTCGGGGTGGGTCTCGGCATCGGGGCCTTGTCGGCGATCCTGGGCATTGGGGGCGGCAGCCTGACCGTCCCGTTTTTGACGGCCTGCAATGTCGAGATGCGTCGGGCGATCGCCATCTCCGCCACACTCGGGTTGCCCATCGCGCTCTTTGGCGCCACGGGTTTCGCGCTCTCTGGTCTCCATAGGGCGGGCCTCCCGTCGGGCACTCTCGGCTATATTTATCTGCCGGCCCTGGCAGGTCTTACCACCGTGGCCATGGCGGTCGTGCCGGCGGGCGTGTATCTCGCCCACAATTTGCCGGTTGCGCAACTGAGACGCCTTTTCGGGGCGCTCTTGATCGCCGTTGGCGCGCAGATGCTCTTCGGACAGTGATCGAGGGCGCCGGATCGTCGTTCGGGGTCGCGGCACCTGAGGGTGCGACGCGTTGGCGCGCGGAGACTCTTGATACAGGAGGCGCTTATGACAGCATGCTGCGGTAATACGTCGTGCGGGATCGGTCGCTGTTTTTCGCATTTCTCGCGCCGCTATGTGCGTCGCTATGAGCGCCACGGTCTCGAAACGACGCAGAAGCACCTGATCGCGGGCCTGCTCGCCGCGGGCTTCGACGGCCGCACACTCCTTGAGGTCGGATGCGGCGTCGGTTATCTCCATCAATACCTGCTTCTGAGGGGGGCGGCCACGGCGGTGGGCGTCGATCTGTCCGCGGCCATGTTAGGCGAGGCGCGGGGTTTGGCCGAGCGCCAGGGCCTCGCGGCGCGCGTGCGCTATGTGGAAGGCGATTTTCGCTTGATGGCGTCCGATCTCGAGGTCGCCGACATCACCGTACTCGACAAGGTGGTCTGCTGTTATCCGGATGCCGCGGGGCTGCTCGCGGCGACCATAAGCCATACCAGGGAGAGCTGCGCCATGACCCTCCCTCGACGCCACTTTGTGAATCGCGTCGCATCGCGTCTAGGGGCGGGTCTTCTTCGGGCCGTGGGCAGCGCCTACCGCCCGTATGTACACGATCCGATCCTTATCGATCGGTGGATGCGCGAGGCGGGCTTTGAGCGGGTCTTCGAGACCCACACCCTGTTTTGGCTCACCTGCGTCTATCGGCGCGCCAGCGTTTCCTGACATCGCGCGTGATTGCGGGAGCGGCGCGCAGCCGGACCGTCGCCGGCGAGATTACGGGCCGAGTTGACGAGCGCCACATGGGTGAAGGCCTGCGGGAAGTTGCCGACAAGCCGCCGGGCCGCGGGGTCGTACTCTTCGGACAGGAGGCCCACGTCGTTGCAGGGGGCCACGAGTCGGGTGAAGAGTTGCTCCGCCTCAGTGCGCCGGCCCTGCAAAATGAGGTTGTCGACCAACCAAAAAGAACAGGGCAGGAATACACCCTCGCCCGGCGGAAGTCCGTCGCGCACGTTCTCCGTACGGTAGCGCAACACAAAGCCACCCTCCATGAGTTCGGTTTCTATGGCCTGGATTGTGCCCGCGATGCGGGGGTCGGTAGCCGGGAGAAAGCCCACGAGAGCCATCATGAGCAGGCTCGCATCGACTGTCTCGCCGCCGTAATATTGGGTGAAGCTATTTTTCGCGACATTGAAGCCGCGCGCGCACACGTCCTTGTGGATGTTGTCCCGGATACGCTCCCAGCGCGCCACGGGTCCCTTCAGCCCATAGAGCGTCGCATCCTTCACGGCGCGATCGAAGGCCACCCAGGCCATGACCTTGGAGTGAGTGAAGTGCTGCCGACCGCCACGGACCTCCCAGATGCCGTCGTCGGGGTGATGCCAATGGGTCTCGAGAAATCTCATGATGGCGCACTGGATATCCCAGACGTGGTTTTGCGGGTGCAGGCCCACGCTGCGCGCCAGATGCAGGGAATCCATGAGTTCCCCATAGACGTCGATCTGGAACTGATCGGCGGCAGCGTTGCCGACGCGCACGGGTGATGCACCTTCATAGCCAGAGAGCCACGGGATCTCGCGTTCCCCGATCCAGCGCTCGCCGGCCACGCCATAGACGATCTGGAGGTCTGCCGGATTGCCGGCTACAGCCCGTAGGAGCCACTCGCGCCAGGCGGTAGCCTCCTCGGTATAGCCTGCGGTGAGCAGGGACCAGAGAGTGAAGGTTGCATCGCGCAGCCAGCAGTATCGGTAATCCCAGTTGCGCGCCCCTCCAAGTTGTTCCGGAAGGGAGGTCGTAAGCGCCGCGGCGATGGCCCCCGTGGAGCGGCACGCGAGGGCCTTCAACGTAATGAGTGACCGCCTGACCAAATCCCGCCACGGACCCTCGTACTGGCCCTGCGCGGTCCAGGCACGCCACCAGGCCTCGGTGTGGGCGAGCGCTGCAAGCGGCTCGGGCGGGTCAAAGGCTGCATGATGCGTCGGCTGGTAGCTCAGTCGGAAGATCTCCCTCTGTCCCGCGACGAGCGTGAAGCGGCCGACGGTGGTCTGGTTCTTGCCATGGACAGGCACGGTGGCAGTGAGATATAGGCTGTCGGGGCCTGCCACGGCGAGTCGTGCGTCATGTACGCGCCGCACCCAGGGGACTGTGGATCCATAGTAGAAGCGGATGACGAGCGCCATCTCCATGTCGATCGTGCCGCGCACCCCTTCGACAATACGCACGAGATGGCAGTGCTCCTCGGAGTCGTGGCCGTTCATGACCATAAAATCCGTGATTCGCGCGCAACCCTCCGGGGTCTCGAATTCGGTCTCAAGGATCAAGGTGTCAGTGCGGTAGCGCCGGCGGGTGGCGCGGCCGCCCGCGACCGGTGCGATCTGCCAATGGCCGTTTTTGCGGTCGCCGAGGAGTGCAGCGAAGCAAGCTGCGGAGTCGATGCGGGGCGGGCAGAACCAATCGATAGAGCCGTCGTTGCCGACCAGCGCTCCCGTTATAGTATTGCCTATGATGGCATAGTCTTCGATTTTCAGATTGTGATCGCTCGTGGTGGGCATCGTCCCTCTCGTTGTGTGGGCGCGGCTGTGGTCGCGCCGCCCCGCGTTTCTTTGCAACAGCGTGGAGAGCGCCTGCGCCCGCCTCGTTTCTTGCCTGTATAGCCTTTTTCTCCTGTCGCGGGCAAGTCTGGAGACGGGCCGCGGGGGCGCACCCTCACGGCGCACGCGGCTTGACCCCGTACCCCGGTACGGGGTCTAGACTCGCGCTCATGAGAAAACCCTCGGGGGTGGACATAAGCAAGGACATGGGCGGGCGTGCGGACTCGACAGGTCCCCGCGGGCTCTGGGTGGCTGTCGGCACGGGCTTCCTGGCCTCGATCTGTTGCGTCGGGCCGCTTGTCCTGGGTGTGGCAGGGGTCGGCGGGGCGTGGGTTGTGGAGCTTACCGCCCTGGACCCGGCACGCCCCTGGCTTACCGCGCTCTCGGTCGGACTGCTCGGATTTGCCCATATCCGGTACTGGCGCGCCAGACGGCGGGCCTCCTGCGGCTGCGGCGTCCGGTCTGCGCCCAGGGCCTTGTGGCTTTGGCTCGGTACGGCCCTGGTCGCGGTCGCTCTGGCTGCGCCCTATGTGCTCCCCGCCTTGATCATGCCTTCGATCCCCACGACACCTTAGGAGAATCCCAATGAAGAATGTTACGCGCCCCGTCGCCCTCGCCATGGTGCTGACATCGGTCGCGGTGGTCGCCCCCGCTATGGCCGCGAGGGATATCGCGGGATCGGCGCAGTCGGTGGCTGTACGATTTTCACAAGCCGTCATTCACATCCCGGGGATGACCTGCCGCAACCATTCGTGTGCCACCACCGTTTATATGTCGCTCATCCGCCTGCCAGGAGTAATGGGGGTGGGTGTCGACGAATCGACGCAAGACGTTACAGTGAAATACATGGTCGGCCGTACCGGCCCGACCGTCTTTTTGAAGGCTGTCAAGAACGCGGGCTTCCCCGGAACTCTCGTGCGCCCCAAGGGTGCTTGAGGCCAGGGACGCTCATCGATCAGGGGTCGCGGACAAGGGAGTGGCGGGCCGCGCGACGGTGCCCAAAGCGCGCTTCGTCCGCCACAGGACATATTGGGAGTTTTCGTCCCGTGCGAGTGCTCGTCTTATGGTCGCGCGTTCCCTAGGAGTGAGGCGGTAGCGGACGAGGTAGGCGCGGAAGAAGCGTATATAGGCGGCATCCGGGACGACGACGATGCGGGCCTCGAGTGCGGTTGCCCGGGCGGCGCGGACGACATCGTAGGGCAGACGCCGCGTCTGCCCGGGCCTCAGGCGCGTATCGAAGTATTGGCGCTGAAGGTCGAGGCTAATGCGTCGGCCGATGACGAGGCGGCGGACTGTGCCCAGGCATGTGCGCCCCGCGCACTCCTGCCGGATCGTCACCACTACCTCTGGAGTCGTGTAGGTCGGAAAGTCGTGTCCTACGCCCGAATTCGTG
Organism: Pseudomonadota bacterium; assembly: GCA_021794275.1. Lineage (GTDB taxonomy): Bacteria > Pseudomonadota > Gammaproteobacteria > Acidiferrobacterales > Acidiferrobacteraceae > Acidiferrobacter. The sequence goes on from JAJYRD010000080.1 coordinate 10,963, forward strand.
ATGCTGAGGCGGGCGACCAAGTCGCGTTTCAGTGCCTGGGGTTTGGCTAGCAAGCGGATCGTGAGCGCTTTGCGCACGAAACGTCGGTTATGTATGCCATAGAAGTCGTGTCGGCCATTCGGCATATGGCAATCCTCGCATGTCACCCCAGCTCGCGCATAGCGGCTGCGACGCCATTCTCCATATACATTCTCCAGGAGCGCGCCATGTAGGCGGGCCCCGTTTCTATGGAACTGATGGCAGCTGATACAGAAGCGGCTGCGCGCGAAGGCTTTGCGCGCAGTAAAGCCGCCATGGACGATGCGTCCCGCTGCGAGATAGGGCTCAAGCGGCGGCCCAAAGCGCCGGTAATCACGCACGTGGCAGTCGGCGCATGTGACACCCTCGCGCACCGTCGCGGCAAGCGGCGCACCTTGCAGCGTTGCGCGGACCGCATGGTTCTGGCGGCGCGCCGGGGCGTGGCAGGAGAGACAGCCTTGCACGAATGCCCAGTGGCCGAGTCCCGCGACCATGAGCTGTCCCAAGACCCCAGGCCCCATGGCAAGCGCATGTCGACTCCTGCGCCACTCACGGTACTGCCGGATGTGGCATTGGCCGCAGGCGGCGGGCGAAAGGGCGATCTCGAAGGCGGCCCAGTGGGGTGGCGAGCGGCCGCCAGTCGGGAGGGGACGATGCCAGTAGCGGCTCAGGAAGGCGGTGGTGGGCCAAGCCCAGGCGGGAGAGGCAAAGAAGACGAGAGCGAGCACGAACACAGGCCCCAGGGCCTTGCTATTGCCTCCGAGGTTCACTGGTCGCGATCGCGGTCACGCTGGAAAACGCCCCGCCCTTCCTGGAGGATGTGGGTGGGGCCGCATGCGGTCGGGGCGTCGCGTGGCTGCAGCCGCCCGTCACGGGCTCAGGACCCGCAGGCGTTCTTCATGGCGCCGCCTTTGGATCCGTGACCGGATTGCTTCTTTTTCATTGCGTGTCCCATGGAGCCGCAGGCGTTCCCCATCTTCCCCATCTTTCCCTTTCCCATGTTGGCCATGTTCGCCTGCGCGGTGGTAAGGGCTACGGTCGCCGCCAGGGCCATCACCGTATGCAATGCAGTGGTCGCGATCTTCATCCAGCTCTCCTTAACAAAGTTGCCAGTGGTAACGAAAACCCCTGTTCGGGACAGTCATGATGCGACGCGTCTCTGTGCCGGAAGTCTTGATGCGGACCCTTCCTTGTTGCTCGCACCCCTGGCGCTGCGGGCGTATGGGACACGAAGGCCTGTGCGCAAGGCAAGGCACGGAGACTCCGTCGCGCTCTCTTTGTTGATCTTACACCTTACCCAGGCTTTTTCCGAAAGAGGGGCGTTTAGTACCGGGGGCGCGTGACCGTCCCGGAGGTCTCTGGGGCCGAAGTCGCAAGGCCGCGGTCCCAAAGTCCGCGGCTTGCATGGCGTCTGCTCCTCTCTGGCGCCTTGCCTGCGCCGCCGCCGTTCAAGCTTTGAGGGTGTGCGGCGGGCCTCCGCCCGCCGAGCCTCGACCACTGCGGGGCGCGATGCGACGCACTCGAAATAGTCTCCGAGGCGCGCCCAGGGCGCTAGGTCCCATGCGAGGCGCCAGGCCCACATGAGCATGACGAAAAGATAGGCGTCGGGTGCGGCGAACGCGTCCCCTGTGAGGAAACGGCGCCCCTTCAGGATCTCATCGATGTAGGCAAGGCGCGGGGCCACCAAGGCGCGCGTCGCGGCCTGGCCCTCCGCGGTCTTGGCAAGGAGGTTGGCGGCTACGCCCCCATGACGCTCGGGCGCGATGAAGTTCCCGTGCGCCTCGGTCGCCAGGAAATTGAGCCCTGCGCAGGCATGGTATCGGGCGCGAGATGATCCAGACGGCATCAGTGCGCGCCCCGGTACCTGGTCCGCGATCCCGGTCAATATTACGCCGCATTCGGTCAAGATGTCGCCGTCATCGAGTCGCAGGGCCGGGACATAGCTCTTTCGCGTGATCGCGCGGTAGTCGCCGCCCTGCCAGCGCTTGGTGGTCAGATCAACCTTCTCGAGCTGAAACGAAAGCCCTGCCTCGCGCAGCAGGGTATGGGGCGCGAGCGAATTCGCGCCTGCGGCACAGAACAGAATCATGACGGCCTCCCGGCAATCTTTTCTGGCCATGCTACCGATCGTCTCGTCCGGGAACGAGGCGAATCCAAGCGCTGCCAAATTTTGTGTCGTCCCGCAGTTGTGCCCGCGTTTCGCAGTCAGTTCCACCATGGCCAACGTAATGCACTACACATTCCCGCGACCGCCGGCCCATCACCAATTTGGTGACCGTTGTCACCATGCTGGTGACTCTATATTGCGCCCAAATGCCCTGGTGTCGTGATTTTACAAGGGCGCCGCGTTCTGGTCCGTCTCTTGCTACGACCCATCCGCAACTTTAGCCAAGTCATCCTTTCGGGGGCGAACACCATGGGGATAAAAATATCGAGGCGGCGTCGTAAACTGTGGACGGGTTTGTGTCTTGGCGCTTTGTCGGGAGCCGCGGCCGCGGCGATGCCCACTCCCCTTGTGAGCCCTCATTGGCTCCAAGCGCATTTGGGCGACAAGCGGCTCGTCATTCTGGACCTGCGCGCGCCCAAGGCCTATGCCGCTGGCCACATACCGGGCGCCATCTCTGCCCCGTATGTCCATTGGCGCATGATGATCCGCAACGTGAATCGAATGCTTCCGCCGATTCCCGTGATTCAAGCCTACCTCCGCTCGGTCGGAGTCGGCAATCGCTCCGAGGTCGTCATCTACAACGACATCGACACTCCCATGGGGTTGGGGCTGGGGGCCGAGACGCGCGCCTTTTGGACCCTGAGGGTGCTCGGACACCAGAACGAGGCGCTTCTGAACGGAGGTTTCGAGGGTTGGCATCAGGCCCACGGTCCCCTGACGAAGGCCGCTAGACGTGCGCATGGAAACTTTGTCGCCCGCTACCAGCCGCAGCTCTATGCGACCTTGCAACAGGTCCGCGCCGACCTACACCACCATGTCGTTTTGGTCGACAACCGCCCGATGCATCAGATCGTGGGCCTCACCAAGGCCCCTTTTGTATCGCGCTACGGACACATACCGGGCACCGTTCCCTACCCCGTGACCTGGATGGTCGACGCCAAAGGCAACTTTCTTCCGAAGGCGCAGCTCGAGGCCTTGGCGCGCTTGGCGGGCCTGCCACAAAACCATAATGCCCCAGTCGTGACTTACTGCAATACCGGGCACTGGGCAAGCATCGGATGGTTCGTGGCGACCCAGGAGCTCGGCTACAAGCACGTGCGTCTCTACGACGGATCGATGACCCAGTGGGCCTATCATCGCCGCGATCCGGTGTCCGTCGGTTTCGTGAATTAGGCCGCCCGCCATGCGTTCCGGCGCATTTTTTTTCAAAGAGGGCCCCCGCTACGCGGCTTGTGATCGCAAAAAGGGGGCGTCGCGTCCCGGGTCTGGCGCGACGCCCGCCGCGCCATCGCGTGGCGAGTTCAGGCGTCCGGACACGAGCGATCCGAGTCTTGCTCGCGCACCGTTGACAGGGCGCAACCTTTGACAAATGACATGGATGGCCCATGCCTGTCATAAATGCGTACGGAGGGGCCTCTCGAGACGGTTCTGTGCCATTCCGGAAATGTGGAATACGGTGGGATGGTTCGAGTCAATAGGCGAAAGGGCGCGGTGGCCTCGATCAAGGAAGTCGGCGCGAGATGATATCGAACGCGGTCGACGCCAAGGAGGCGGTATGAATATGCAAGTCCGGCGTGTATTGATGGCGACCGCTATGGCGGCGGGCCTGTTGTTCCTTACGGCCTGCCAACACAAGTCGGCTACTCGGGGCGCCACCGCAAGTTCCACGGGCGCGACAGCTGGCGCTTTCTCAGCGGGACCGCCCGCGGGAGCGGCGGGTGGGACTGCGGGCGGCGGGACACAAAAGCCGACCAGCGCGAAGCGGGGCGCGATGGCCAATGCCTGCGGGGCATAGAAGGGTTCGTGAAAGAGCGGGGCGACACGTGATTTCTCGTGCCGCGATCTCGCCATAACCATAAAGGAACCGGAGGAGATGTCATGAATCAGCCGAATAGAAGGTGGGTACGATGGGCGCGGATACTGGGAGTGGGGGCGATGCTGGCGACATCAGCCACGGCGCTCGCGGGATTCACGCCTTCGATGAACGAAAAACCGATGCCGGCATGGGCCATGGTCTACGGCACGGAGAAACCGGAACAGAAACCCACGATGCTGCTTTTTGGCGTGGTGCAGCCCGGATACTCTTACATACAGGCGAGCCCTCCGGGGGCGACGACGGTCGTGGGCAACGGGCAGTTCAAGTTTTATCGCCTGCGTCCGGGTGTACGCGGTTCAATAGGACCCAATATCGATTACTACTTTCTGGCCGAGTTTGGTAATAACCCGGCGAATCCCAACAGTGGCGTGGTGGGTCATGCGCACGTCCTGGATGGCAGCGTGACCTTGAATTACATTCCCGGCGTTCACGTCGAAGTGGGGCAGATGCTGGTGCCATTCGGCGAGGAAGGGCTTACGGCGGCCGGCGTATTGCCGTGGGTGAATTACTCGCCCGCCACCTATAATATCGACTACAACGAGTTTGCCTCCGCACCCCTTCCAAACGCCATAGCGGGGCCGGGTAACGGCTTGTTCAACGGCGGTCGCGAGATGGGGGTCATGGCTTTCAACCAGTTTGTTCACGGTCCCCTGGCGGTCGATTACGCCCTGGGGTATTTCAACGGCACGGGCCTGTCCCAGACTGAAAGCAGCATGAATCATCCAGACCAGGGCTTCGTGCATGGCGGTGTGGATTTCGGTCCCTTTGGGCTAGCCGGGAGCTATGAAGCGGGGCGGCAGGTGATCGCCGCTGGGCCTGGCGCATATCCGGGCGAGAGTTTTCATCAGAACAAGTACGCGATCGACGTGCGCTTCGGGAACTACACCAAGGACCCATTCTGGCTGTGGTATGAGTATCAGCATGCCAATAACGGGCAGCCGAGCAGTCAGGGGAATGGCGCGGCGCGCGGTTGGTTCGCGGCGGCTGGCTTCCGTCCTGCGAAGAAGTTCATGGGGGTGTTCCGCTACAGTACGTATGATACCGAGAATCTCGCCTCGGTAACGGGGGGCGCTCTCGGTCCCGTGTTCGCACCTTATTACGGCGTCCCGCCGACGCCAGCCAATCCGACCGGGCATGCCTTTGTGACATCGAACGTGAGCCTCGATCAGGATAGCCTCGTTGGCGTGTATCTGGCGCGTAAGGGAGTGCGTTATTACGTGGAGTTCGACCATACGACCTACAATCATAGTGCGGCGCCTACGGATAACGCGGTGAGCGTCATGCTAAGCGTGCCGTTCGGGGCGCGCCTGCTCCACTGAGGGGGCTAGGGTTCTCCTAGGGCGGCGGGATTGGGGGAGGAGCGATCCTCCCCGTCTTTTTCGTATCGGCCCTCGGGGCCTCGCATTGCGATGATCAGGTGAGAGATCGTTGCGGGAAATGGCATGAACCTGAAAGTCTCGTTTTTGAGCGTTCGCGGGCGCAAGAGAGGGGGTGGACCGCACTTGTTCGTCTTGCACATCCTTCTCCTCGGGCTCTTCTGGATGCCTCCGGGGGCAATGGCGGGAGCGCCTGCGCTGCGTTTCGGTGTGCTGCCCTTGCAGACCCCGGTGGTCCTGGCACGGCTTTTCATGCCCTTGTGCGCGCGCTTGGCGAAGGTCCTGCATCGACCGATCATTTTCGCGACCGCGCCCGACTTCAAGCGTTTCATGGCGCGCGCCCAGGCGGGCCGCTACGACATCCTGTTCCTGAACCCCTATCTCTATCGGCAGCTCTCCGGATACCGCGCCGTGGCGCGGATCAAGGGTCTGCCTTTTATCGGGCTCCTGATTGCCCACAAGGGGAGCGGCATCGTGACCTTGACGCCGCGGGCGCTCAAGGGGCGGACCATCGCCTTCCCGGATCGTCAAGCGTTCGCGGCGACTCTGATGGTGAAGCGCTATCTGCAGGCGCGCGGAGTGGACGTTGATACCGACATGCGCCCTGTCTATTTGCGTAGCCAGGATTCCGTGATCCTAGCGGTGGCGCGCGGTCTTGTAGATTTGGGTGGGACATGGCCTTGGTCGCTCGATCAAGAGTCGGCGGAGGTTCGCGCCCGGGTGCGTGTGTTGGCACGGACCCCGCCGGAGCCGGAGATGCCGATCGCCGTGCGCGACAGCCTGAGCGGGACGACGGTGAAAGCCCTCCAAAAGGCGCTCACGGGTCTTACGCACAGCGTCGCAGGACGCAGCCTCCTGCGACATATGCGGATTCCTGCCGGCTTTGCGATTGCTAGCCCGGCCGATTATGCCGCCATCCTCCGTGGGCCCAAATCGCACGCATCGGCCGCCCCATGAAGCCGCTACGCTATTACCAGACCTTTCGTTTCAAGGTGGTGGCGTCGATCGCGCTTGTTCACCTCATCTTGATGTTGACGCTCGTGATCGTCGTCGTCCGAGGACAGGAGCGCACGATGGATGGCGTATTGCATCGCAACGCCGAGAGTCTCGCGCGGATGGTGGCGATCGCCTCGCGCAACGCCGTCTTGACCGAGAACCTGGGAACTCTGCAGGAGATCGTACGCTATACGGTCCGAAAGTCGGGCGTGCGGCGCCTGCGTATCACGAATGCTCAAAGGGTCGTCCTCGGACGTAGCGGGCCACAGCGGATACGTGCGCGCTGGCTTACGATCCACCATACGATCCGGGTCGGACGCTATTCCACGGGAGCAGTCACCTTAAGCCTTTCGCGGGCGGGCGTATTGCGGCAGATGGCGGCGGCGCGTGACATGGGCTTGTTTCTGACGCTGGTGGCGCTGATCCTCGGAGGTGGCGCCGGATGGCTGTTGTCGCGTCACCTCACCGGCGACCTCGAAGGCTTGATGCATGACGTCCAGCAGTTGGGGGCCCGCGATGACGAAGAGCGGCGCGTGCGGGTGCGGCGCCACAACGAGGTTGGTGTCTTGAGCGAGGCATTCAACGCCATGTTGGCGCGGCTCGCTCGCGCCCATCGCCAGACCGATATAGAGCGGCGTAAGCAGGCCGAGTCGGAACGCCTAGCCTGTCTCACCGAGACTGCGGCCGCTATCGTGCATGAGATCCGCAATCCTTTGGCGAGCATCGTAAGTGGTGTCGAACTCATAGTTGACGATAAGGGTACATCGGAAAGCGAACGCCGTGAGTTTGTGACGCTCGTGCGAGACGAGTCGCGGCGCCTGAACGCGGTCCTCCAGAATTTCTTGAAGTGGACGCGACCGGCGGAGACTTTGCGCGAGGAGGGGGACCTGAGCGCGGTCGTGGCCCAAGTGGTGGAGATGTACGATTTGACACTGAACCGGGAGCATCGCCATGCCTTTCTGCTGCAGCTTTCCGAAGAGCTGGGGCCCGTCTCATTTGATGCTGATCAAATTCGCCAAGTCGTGTGGAATTTGTTGTTAAATAGCGCTGAGGCCATGGTGAACCCGGGGACCATTACGGTGTCGACCACGGGCGAAGAGGATTGGGTTTACATTAAGGTGACGGACACGGGGTCCGGCGTGCAGGGCAGTGCGGAGCGGCTATTTACGCCATTTTACACCACCAAGGCCGAAGGTACCGGGCTGGGCCTTGCCTTGGTGCGGCGTATCGCCAATGCCCATGGCGGCTGGGTCACGATCACCAATCTGTCCCCAGGTGCCTTGGTCGTGTTCGCCATCATGCGGGAGGAAGGCCGTGACCGACATACTACTGGTGGACGATGAGCTTGCGCTCTTGAAGATCCTGGCGCGCACCCTGGAGCGCGCGGGCTATGGCGTGTCGTGCGCAAGTTCAGTGGAGGCGGCCCTTGGGCTGGTGGCGGCCAAAAGCTTCGATATCTTGGTGACGGACTTGAAGCTCGCCCGCGACGACGACGGTCTCAAGGTGGCTCAGGGGGTGCGCGCCCTGCAGAGCAACATCGGCGTCTTGATCGTCACCGCCTATGCGAGCGTGCCCTCGGCAGTGGAGGCCATGCGTGTCGGGGTCGACGACTACCTCATGAAACCGGTGGAGACCCAGGAACTCCTGCTCCGCATAAGCTCCATCCTCGAGCGGCGGCAGTTGAAGCGCGAGGTCCAGACGTTACGATCACGGCTGCAGGCCGACAAGAAGGCCGCCATTATCGGTGAGGAGACCGGGCTCGCTGGTGTTTTCGGTTCTCTCGACCGTGTCGCGCTCTCCGATCTTCCCGTTCTCGTGCAGGGCGAGAGCGGTACCGGCAAGGAACTTGTGGCGCGCGCTATCCATGACCGCAGCAGCCGGCAGGGCCGTTCCTTTGTCGCCGTGAACTGCGCGGCCATGTCCGAGCAACTCCTGGAAAGTGAGCTTTTCGGGCACGTTCAGGGCGCTTTCACGGGCGCCGACCGCGCCCGCCGCGGGCTCTTCGAGGAGGCCCACAAGGGGACTTTGTTCCTGGATGAGATTGGCGACGTCTCACCTGGACTCCAGGTGCGACTCCTGCGCGTCTTGCAGGAACAGGAGGTACGGCCCGTGGGCGCGAACGTCGGCCGCAAGGTCGATGTGCGCATCATAGCCGCCACCCACAGAGATCTTGCTTCGCTCGTGCGCGAAGGGATATTTCGCGATGACCTTTATTTCCGGCTCAACGTTCTGCTTCTTACGGTGCCGCCCCTGCATAGTCGGCGCGAGGACATCCCGGAGCTTGCCGCCTATTTCGTGGAACGCTATTGCCAGAAGGCCAGCCGTCCGGTGCCACACATCACCGCCGAAGCCCTGCGCGTGCTCGGGCAGGCGCAATGGCCCGGCAATGTCCGTGAGTTGCGCAACGTACTCGAGCGCAGTCTGACCTTGGCCGCCGACATGGAAGTGTTGGATGCCGAGGATATTCATCTTGATCAAGGGAATGAGGACGTTGATCCCCCGCTCTTCGGTCACATGAGGGAACTCGTGAGTCTGGAGGAGATGGAGCGGCGCTATCTCGCCTACGTCCTGGAGCGTACACAGGGCAACCAGGCCAAGGCCGCTGAGATATTACAGGTCGGAAAGAATACTGTATGGCGCAGAGTACGCGATAGCAAGGCCGTCTGAGCGGGTGCGGGCGTGTTTACTCGAGTGCCGGCCGCCCAAAATGGTAGCCCTGGCCCCAGTCGACGCCAAGATCCAGGAGGGCGTGCGCGGTGGCGGCATCTTCAATGCCTTCCGCTATGGTCGTTATCCCCAGGTCGTGACCGAGCCGCGCGATGTCGCGGACGATCGCGGCCATGCGTTGCTCGGATGCGACGCGCTCTACGAGTTGCTTTTCTATCTTGAGAAAGGACACCGGGAAATCGGCAAGATACAGGAATGATGAGTAGCCGCTGCCGAAGTCGTCGAGCGCTACGCGGAATCCATATTCGAGTAAGGGTGCGAGATGGCGTTTCACGGCCCCGCGATCCCGGAGCATGGCCCTTTCCGTAATCTCGATCACAAACGGGGTCCCGCCTGCGCGGCCCAGGTCGCCTAGGTGGCTTTGATCTCGGGCCTCTTGCAGGAGCGCGGCTAGGGTATGGGCCTGTGCGAGCAGGCCTGCTGAGGCGTTTACGAAGTGCAGGATGGGAGCGCGGCCATTCGTTGCGCGCTCCACGCAGCGGCGCATGGCGAGCGCGATAACAGCCTGATCGATGCGCTGGAGCTGACCTAGGTGTGCTGCGGCATCGATAAACTGTCCGGCGTCCAGGACCACCCCGTTTGGGAGCATGAGGCGGGCAAGTGATTCGTCGGCGACGATGGCCTCATCCTTCAAGGAGACTATGGGCTGCGAGGCCGCCGCGATTCGATTGCGCCCCAAGGCCTCCTCGATCTGCCCACCCATGAGAACAATGCTCGGGGTTGAGCCTGCCCTGCGCACCCGATTGCCTCCCTCCTGTTTTGCCTGATAGAGGGCGGCGTCGGCGAGGGTCATGAGTTCTGCCGTCGTCTTGCTGTCCGACGGGAAAGAGGCCACTCCGATGCTGGCCGTCACACGCAGTTCGTGGCTCCCCACGAAGATGGGCGCATTGGCGAGCTGTTCGCGGACACGTTCCATGCTATAGAGGGCCGAGTCGGGCCCGGCACCGGGGAGGAGGCAGAGAAATTCCTCGCCGCCCCACCGTCCCACCAGATCTCCCAAGCGCGTGCCACCACGCAGGATCTTGGCGGTATGCACGAGGACTTCGTCGCCGATCGTATGGCCGTAGGTGTCATTTATGACCTTGAAGTGGTCGAGGTCTATGAGGCCGAGACTGTAGACTTGAGGTGGCCCTGTGTCCTGTCTTTGAAAGCCGGCCATGGCGTCTTCGATGACGTTGCGACGGTAGAGGCCGGTCAGGATGTCGTGGCGCGCGAGATAGTTTGCGCGTGACTCCGCGGCCTGCCGCAGCGTTTCTTGATCGAAACCGTCGAGCGCAAGCGAGATGTCCTCGGCGATACGCTTCAAGAGATGAAGCAGGTCCTCGTCGAAGAAGCGAGCCTCATCAGAGAAGACCCAAAGGGCTCCGCTCACGCGGCCGCCCCGTTTGAAAGGAAACGCCCCGGCCGACGAGCCCGCCGCCAACGTGTCTTGTTCGACCCCAAGCGGCGGTCCGCTGTTGTCCTGCTTCACGACCGCTTCGGCGGCCACGATGGCGGCCCGCGACAGACCAAGGACGATGGCCTCGGGCGGCAAGGGTCCATTTTCCCGGTCAGCGGAGAAGGCGGCGGCGATGCGCAAATCGTCTGGAGGGGGCTCCACGACGACGATGGAGGCGCGGCGCAGGTGTCCATACTCGACCGTTGTGCGGCAGATACCCTCGAAAAGGGTCTGAGGGCTCGTGCGGCATGCGACTAACTGGTCGACCTGACAGAGAGCCGAGTAGAAGTCCGTCACATGGCGCAGGCGCTCCTCGGACGCCTTGCGCTCGGTGATGTCGTGGCATATGGCGACATAGTGAGTCACGGCGCCCGAGTCGTCGCGCACGACGCTGATCGTGAGCCATTCGGGGAAGATCTCGCCGTTCTTGCGCCGGTCCCAGATCTCCCCCTGCCAGTGGCCGCTCTCGAGGACGGAGCGCCACAAGTCGGCGTAGAAGGCCGGGCCGTGTCGGCCCGATTGCAGGAGATTGGGTGATCGGCCTATGACTTCTGACGCGCTGTATCCGGTGAGGCGCTCGAAGGCGCTGTTGACCGCGATGATGCGATTGGCGGCGTTTGTGACCATTATGGCCTGGACGCTGTTATCGAAGACTGCCGCCGCGAGGTTTTGTTTATGGGCCACCTCGGTGTGCCAGCTCATGTCGCGGACGATCGCGACATAGGCCCGCTCACCCCCCTCGGTCGCGCCCGCTATGCTGATGTCGGCGAGAAAGGTCTCTCCATTGCGTCGTTTGAAGTAAGCGCTATAGCATAGGCTGTCGGGCCGCGTGCTGTCGGAATGCGGACGGATCGGGGCGTCGGTACGCCAGGCGCGGAGGCTCGCGCCAGCCAGGGTCTGCGGTTCACAGCCCAAAATGCGGCCGGCCTCCCTGTTGGCGGCCCGGATGATGCCTTGGTCATCCATGACGAAGACGGCATCGGTGCTGAACTCGAGGAGAAACGCGAGTTTGCTACGCAGGCCGGTTTCCCCTTGCTGCATAGGCACCCCCTTTTTGTAGATATGGCCGTCTTCGGCGCCGCTCCTGAGGCCGGATCCTCCCTTATCCTGATGCTGCGCGGACTATGCGCGTTTGCCAACCTCTGCTGACCTCTTAAGGCAAAGTATAGACAGCCGCTTGGCCTTTTGGTCCCCGCGAGACGGGAGGCTGGAAAACTATCCATAGCCAATCGAGCGCCTCCATAATGGACAGATGGCTAAGCAGAGGTGAAGCTGCTCCTCCGTGGGCGTGTCGATCGCGACACGGCGGCGCCGGGAGGCGGCGGGCAGGCTCGGTTTGGGACATGCGGCAGGCAGCCATCGTCGGTGTGACCGGGCGCGCCCGGTGCGTGGGGGTGGATAACCCCCGGTGTGTGGGGGTGGATCTGGGTGTCAAGGCACTGGCGACGCTCTCGACGGGCGAAGTCATCCGTGGTCCCAAGGCCCACATGGCGTTGCTGGGCCGCGTGCGCAGGACGTCGCGGAGGCTGTCGCGCAAGGTCAAGGGGTCGAACAACCGCCGCAAGGCCCGGGTGAAGCTGGCGCGACTCTACGCCCGCATCGCCGTAATACGCGCGGACGCCCTGCGCAAGCACACGACCGACCTCACACGCCGCTTTCCCACCCTCGGCATCGAGGATCTGAACGTGCGCGGCATGGTTAAGAACCGGCCTCTGCCCCGCTCCATCGCCGCTAGGGGCTTCTTCGCGTTCCGGCGGCAGCTGGCGTACAGGGCCGCGATGCGCGGCGGGTGGATCGTCGTGGCGGATCGCTCCTACGCCAGCCCTAAGACGTGCTTGGTTTGGGGGCACAGGCTCGACGATCTGCCGCTCGCCGTGCGCGCATGGACGTGCCCGGCGTACGGTACGCCCCACGACCGCAACGTGAACGCGGCAAGGAATCTCAAGACCATGGCCGTGAGTTCCACGGTCTCCGCCGGAGAGAGGGAGGCCCGGCCTTCGTCGCAAGACGAAGACGAGACCGGCCTCGACGAAGCAGGAAGTCAGCAGCGAATTGGCTCAGCACCGAGCAGGCCTGCATAGGTCTGGCGGAACGGATGCCGGGCAGGCCTTGGCAGGCTGGCAGGCAGATTGATTGTGCCCCGCGGAAGTGCCTTGGTTTAAGGCTGTCCCAGTCGGCTCTCGTCTAGAACGCGTGGTGTCACATTCCTGGGACCGATAAGGAGAAGGTCGGCGATCACGCAGCAATTCTCAATGTGGCAATGGCCAATGAGTATCCGGTGGCTTGGGGTGTGCTAATGAGCGCCAACGTCCGGTATGGACGCCCTCAAACACCCTTGTCCCGATGCCGTCACCGGGCGTTTCGGGTTCTCCCACCATAGCTCCGAGGCCTTACAACTTCACATTGAGAATTGCTGGCGATCATGGGATCGCTTCCCTCCCGGCCAGGAGTCCTTTACAATGCGTCGCACTGGGGCGGTAGCTCAGCTGGGAGAGCGTCGCGTTCGCAATGCGAAGGTCGGGAGTTCGATCCTCCTCCGCTCCACCATAAAATCAAGCACCTTGATAGTATCCTACTCCCGGGAGTTCGGTACCTTGGAACGCCGGACCGAGAGGGTGGGGTCAGGGTCGCTGGTCGCCTTCGCTCAATGCACGGACCCGATGGGACCCTTTGTGCAGGCAGCGAAGATCCAGAAGGCGAACTTCTCGTCACGTCATATCCGTTCAGTCCTAGGCCGAGAAGCAGACCAAGCATGTACCGCCACGCAGAGGTCTGGATGATGCTCGCCTAGATCCTGAGCCGTTATGAGCGCCAGGTGTTCTGTGCGAAACGGGGTGCCATGCAAGCCATCTGTAATCGCCGCGCTGTCATCTGGGCCCCCAGGCCGTTCACGCTGGTCAGACCCCAAAGGAAGATCTTCGCGGAGTACCGTGACGGGCTGCTCGCTGAAGGCTATAGCTCCACCACGATCAGCCGTCGCGTCGCCACCTGTCCCATCCCTAAGTACACACATCCGTAAATACAGTGACGTATAAGACGTGGCAATCATAGGCGATTTGGAGCATATTGTCCTCCACTGGAGGTGAAGTATGCCGAGAAAAAGTCCATGGACTATCACGCTCTCGACCGCGGAACGGGAGAGGCTGGAGGCGATGGCACGGAAATATACGTCATCGTATAGAGACGTCATCAGAGCCAGGATCGCATTGTATGCCGCGGCCGGTCTGGACAACGATGAAATCGCGGCACGACTCGACACACCGCGACAAATCGTCAGCAAGTGGCGGAAGCGATTCTTTGAAGAACGCTTCCGCGGCTTGGAGGAGCGACCCCGTGGCGGGCGCCCAGCCCGCTTTTCCCCCCAGCGTCGTGGTCGCGATTAAAGCCTTGGCGTGCGAGCTACCTCATGAGCACGGGCTGCCCCTGTCGCGGCTGAGTCTGGCAGACATTCGGAACGAGGTCGTGCGACGCGGCCTGGTCGCCCGCATCGGCGAGAGTACACTGTGGCGATGGTTGAGCGAGGATGCGATTCGCCCCTGGACGCATCGAACCTGGATATTCCCGCGCGATCCGGCCTTCGCGCAGAAGGCGAACCGAGTGCTTGATCTGTATCACGGGGAATGGGACGGAAAGGCCTTGAGTGCCGCCGACTGCGTACTGTCCACTGATGAAAAGACCAGCATCCAGTCTCGCCGCCCCATTCACGAGACGCTTCCGGCGGCGTCGGGTCGGGCGATGCGCGTTGAATTCGAATATCAACGCCAAGGCGCCTGGGCCTATTTCGCCGCCTGGGATGTCCGTCGTGCCCGGGCCTTTGGTCGCTGCGAAAAGACGACCGGGATACGGCCCTTTGAGCGCCTCGTGGCGCAGGTGATGAGCCAGGAGCCGTACCGATCCGCCCCTCGGGTGTTCTGGGTCATGGACAATGGCTCCTCTCATCGCGGTC
>JAJYRD010000001.1 GCA_021794275.1 Pseudomonadota bacterium
TTAGCGCCGTCCGCGTGCTCGTGGGGTCCGATGGGGGCCATGTCCATATCGCGGCCGCCGTGGGAACACCGGTGGTCGGCCTGTATTGCAATCACAAGGTTATTCAGTGGCGCCCCTGGGGCGCGGGCCATGTCGTCCTCCACGGCAAGCGCGTGGATGCCATACCGGTCGACGCCGTGCTCGAGCGCCTATGGCGGTAGGCTACGCGAGCCCTGCAGCCACCGTTGATTTCTGCTACCCTGGTGCGGTGCTCACACCCCGACACTATTCGCAGCCAAACAGTTGGGCCGCGGGCGATCGCGTTCGCTTTCCGCGGGCGCCGACGCGGCCGGTGGGGCATGTGGCGAATTCGCGGGGCGTATGGGCCTTGGTCTTGAAAGGGGAGTGGAGGCGTTGCTTGCCAAAAGCGACCGGGTAGCAGCGATCGACAATGAGCAAGCGAAATAGCAAGACACCAACGCGGCTAATCATCGGCGCTTTTGCAGCCACGCAATTCTTGGCGCGGCGCGCCTCCCCACACCGGGTCAATCGGATTCTGGTAAGCCTTTATTACGAAGGCCTTGGCGACGTGATATTGTTGACGCCATTAATCGCGAATTTGCGCAAACTTTATCCGGGCGCCTCGATTGTTCTGACAATCCCCCCAGCCTACGCGCCTTTGTACGCCAAGCATCCTTATGGCCTCACCGCCATCCCCTACGACCGGCGCGATCCCACCACCTTCTTTGCGCTCAGAGACAGCGGCCCCTATGACCTTGCGGTGGTTCCGTTCGAGAATCGCCAGGCGTGGCTTGCGCGCGCGGCGGGGGCGCGGTGGGTTCGGGGATTTGAAGGCGACAAGTGGCACTACCGCTTGCCCGTCGATGAGCTAGTCCCTTATCCGCCAAAGATCGAGCCCGTGAGCGACATGTGGGCACGCCTGGCAGGCGGGGACGGATCGGCGGTCTACGATCCAGCCGATTGGCCGGCGCCCCCCCTCGGCCAACCCTTGACACACGATGGTTCTTTCGCGGTGTTGCATCTCGCAGCCAGCTCGCCTGTTCGCGACTGGGAGCCCGACAGATGGCGCGCGATCGCCGACTGGCTGACGCGGCGCGGCCTTACGGTCATCCTGACAACGGGACCAGGCCAAGGGCATATTGCCGAGGCCGTCGATCCGGAAAAGCGACATGTCCAGTACCGGGGCACATTGGGCCTTGCAGACCTCTGGAACCTGTTGGCTGAGGCGCGACTTCTTATCGTCCCGGACACCGGGATAGCGCACCTCGCAAAGCTCACTCGAACACCAACCGTTGTTCTGTTTGGCCAGTGTGACCCCGCCTTTTACGATCCCGGGCGATTTTGGCAGGGCATGGCCTACCAGGCGCTCTTAGTGCCCGACATCAGCTGTCGCGATCAGCCATGGTACCTTAGGCGGCGTGGCGTCCTCGCGGGGCTTCGGCGCTGCATGAGAGGCGCCGACGAATGCATAAACGACAGGCGCTGCATGCGCGACTTGACGCCGGGGCTCGTTCTCGATGCGGCACAGAAAGTGCTGGATCAGGCAGCGCGTGCGTGCGTTGGCCCCTGAACGGATAACGCGGCTGATATGCGAAGCTTCCTTGTGATCCGGCGCGACAACATTGGTGACTTAGTATGCACCACGCCACTCTTCGCGGTTCTGAAGACGCGCTTCCCGGACGCCCGCCTGTGCGCCCTCGTCAATACATATAATCGGGCAGTGCTGGATGGCAATCCGCTCATCGACGCCGTTTATGCCCTGCCAAGCCATGAGGAAAAGCGGCCCGGCCAGAACCTTCGGGCTCGACTTGCGGAAAACATGGCGGCGCTTTCGAGATTACGCAAAGAACGCTTCGAGTGTGTCATCCAAGCGAGCCGATCAACGCGACGCAAAGATAAGGTGTTGGGTTATCTCGCTGGATGTCGGCATTATTTGACGCGATGCCATGACCCGGACACCGGGCATGAAGTGGTCCGGACCCTGTCGGTGCTAAACGGGATAGGGCTATATCCGCAACCTGCCGCGCCTTGCGTCTATCCCGACCCGACGGCTGTGGCCCGCACGCGGGCGCTGTTGGAACGGAGCCCGGCAGGCCCGGCTCCCACCGCTATTCATCTGAGCGCGCGGAGCCCGGAAAAGCGTTGGCCGCTCGAACGATACCTCGAATTTTTGCAAAAAGCGGTGGCGCTTGGCGGACGGTTCGTGGTGCTCTGGTCTCCCGGCCCGAAATCGCAGCCAGGGCACCCCGGGGACGATGACCGGGCAGCAACGCTAAGCAAAGAGCTCGTCGGCCTCCCAGTCACGTTTTTTCGGACGGATATGGTCGCCGACCTTATGGCCGTGTTGGCCGCATCCTCGAATCTCATCGCCTGTGACGGTGGGCACTGCCATTTGGCAGCGGCCCTGCGGGTCCCGGTGCTCGGCCTCTATTGCAATAGATTCATCAATGATTGGCGACCTTGGGGGGGGGTGCATCGGATCGTGGGCGCGGCGAGCGTTCCGGAGATCACCGTGGACAAGGTTTTAGGGGCGTTTCTCGAGCTACCACGAGCCGTTGGCGATCAGGGGATCGGATATTAGTAGTGATGCCGCAGACAAATCTTGGCTTATGCGCCCTCGATCGGAAGGCGCGAGCGCTTCAGGGGAAGGGGCCGTGGGTTACTCGGGCCCAGTGGGACTGCGAAAATAGGGGCGTGGCGAACGGATCCGGGCAAGGCTCGGCCTGCCGCCGGGCTATGGCCAACATCGTCGGCATGAGGAAGGAGGTCAACCGTAGATGATTATGTTTAGGAAGTTAGGGGCGCAGCTTCAAGAGGGCGCGCCGTGCGACGCCGTGCCGGTCGCTGACAAGAGAATGCTCCTTATCCTTGGTTTGACCTGCTGTCTGGCGCTCGTATGGCCACTGCCTCACTCGATCGCGCTTCGGAATATTTTAATGGTGATTCTTTTGAGCGTCCTTATACCCAGGACCCAGTGGACGCGATTGGGCGAGCTCGTGGCCGGGCCCGCAAGGGCGATCACAAGCCTTTATATGCTCTTCACCCTCTGGATCCTGGTCGTAGCGTTCTTTATTTCTCCGTTTCCGCACTGGAGCCTTTCCGAAATCACCGGGCAATGGTTTAGCGCAGCTGTCGCTCTGGCGCTAGGGGCATTGACCGCCAAGCAAGCCGGTGACCGCCTGGGGCCGGCGGCGGTCATCGGCTTGCTTGGCATCCTCAGCATCCAGGTCCTTGCGGTCGATGTCCAAGGGCTTTGGATGCTGCTCCACGGCGGCGATTGGACACACATGGCGCGACTGGGGGGCTTGACTGCCGGCCCCGGAAAGGCGAGCTATCTCACCAACTTTCTTCTAAGCGCCCTAATTGCTGAACTGAGCTTACGCATGGAGGGGCAGCGGGCTCTTCGCCTAGCACCAGGAGCCTTATGGGGCCTTCTTGGCGCTTGTTTGCTGAGTATCTATTTCGAGGCGATGCGTAACGAGCTTTTTGATGTCGGCATCTTTATGCTGTTCGTGGGGTTTATCGGCTACCGGAAGTACTCACGGACAGCGCCGGGGCGGGCACTTTTTGTGGCGTCCGTCAGCCTGATTGTGATAATAGGGGCGAGCGCTCTAGATGTCGTACTCGATCCGCGATGGAGTAGTTTATGGGCGACGATCCCGATCGCGCTTGACACGAAACAGCACCTAGCGTGGTTGAACGGACGGATTTTCCCGTTACCGCATCTCCCCAATGGCCAAATCGTCAGCGCATCGAACTATCTGAGAATAGCGTGGATCAAGGAGGGGCTGCGTGCGATTGCCGCTCACCCTCTCGGGGTCGGCTTTGGGCGCTCGGCGTTCGGTCACGCGCTTAGGCTTAAGTACGGAAGTCTGGTGGGCGATACGGGCCTTAACAACTCGCTGATTACGATCGGCATCGGTACCGGGATCCCCGGTCTCGCTTTATGGGTGGCGTGGTTTTTCTCGATGGGCAAATTGGCGATACATAACTTCTCCGGGCATGGCGCGTTTTATGCTCGATTTTGGCTGCTTATCATACTTTCTTTCGGCATAAGAATGGCTATGGACAATGACATGCAGAACTACACGCTTGAGCAGTTTCTTTATTTCATTGGTCTACTCTGTCCTTTGGCCAGCGGGGTGGTCCGGCGGAAGGCGGCTTAGGTACCGCTAATAAACAAGGGATAATCAGGGGGCCATCTGCGGTAGGCCCGGGTTTCATGGGCACGGCGGCGGGGATGCTTGGGCAGGAGGTTCGTGCGGCGGGGCCGCGCGGGGTTGGGCGCACGTGACGGATAATGCCGCGAGCGAAACGGGGCGTCTGGACTACGGTGGCGGCTCGATCACGTCGCGGGCCTATCGTCGGTCGCGCAAGACGATCCACAAAGGGGCGCAGGAACTTAAGGAAGGCACGCCGCTGGCCGGCAGCCCCGGTACAGACTCCAAATCCATCACGTCGCGCGACCCGGAGCCGGTGCCGACCCTGGAGGGGCTGATCGACGAGCGGGCGCCTAGCCGCCCAGGATCAGCGTTGCGGTAGATCTGCAGGGGCGCGCCATCGCCATAGTCTCGATTCAAGGCGGGTGGCGCGCCCCCCGATACCCGGAAGATCCTGATGACAGCCGATAGTGGCGGCAGCAACGGGTGGAGGCAGCGGCCCTGGAGTTGCCGCCATTTCGTTCCGGGCACCCGCAAGCGGAACAGGATCGAGCGCAGGCTGTTCTCTTTCACCGCCTCGAACTGGTGTAGTGGGCCGCGGCGTGACTACAAGACCATCGTCGAGCTCATCTCCGCCACCATGAGAGTGAAGGGTCTTTAAGGTCACGTGGCGGTGGGACCGACAGAAATATCCCGCCGGCTGCGACGTCACCGGCGAGGAGATGACGCGCGTTATCCGCGAGCGCGACAAGTGCTACGGTAAGTGGCACTATGTCCTGTAAGCCAAGCGCGACGGCTTGATGATCACGTGGTTGACTTAGTTTATTAACGATGACTTAGGTGTCGGTTTTTGGGGAGCTGGCTGGCCAATCGCAAGATTATCAACGTGCCGCCTGAATCCCACGCTTGGGTAGGCGACCGGCCTGATTGCGCAGCGCGGTTTCGTGTGGTTTGGCGCGGGGCCTGTGTCCACTGTAGCTGAAAAGTCGATCGGTAAAGTGTTCCGGACGCCGGTAGATGCGGAACGACGGAGTTGTTTGTTAATGCCACCGGTAGGCAATGGCGACAGGGGCGAGTCGCGTGCAGGTGGCGCCCTACGTCGGCTACACGCAAGCTATGAGATAAGGCTGCATCGGCGGCGGTAAGATAGGACCTGGAATGTTATTAAGCACCATCCGCGGCATCTCATTAGGGACGGGGATTCCGTCGCACGCGCCTAGCGCCTCGGAGGGCTTACCAAAAGGCTTCGCTATGTCATTAAGCGTCATCGTCATTACGCACAACGAGGAAGACATGATCGAGCGTTGCCTCGCCTCCGTGGCCTGGGCGGACGAGATCATCGTATTGGACTCGGGGAGCACCGATCGCACCGTAGCCTTTTGCCGACAGCGGGGCGCGCGGGTCGTGGAGACGGACTGGCCGGGCTTCGGGCCGCAGAAGAACCGCGCACTCGATCACGCCACAGGCGCGTGGGTGTTGTCGCTCGATGCCGACGAATACCTGAC
>JAJYRD010000083.1 GCA_021794275.1 Pseudomonadota bacterium
TCGAACCAGCGACCACCTGATTAAAAGTCAGATGCTCTACCGACTGAGCTAACGGCCCCAAAAGCCGGTCATTATTGTTATTGGCGCGGGCCCTGTCAAATGAGGGCGGGATCTGCCACACCGACCTCGGCAAATCCCTTCGCCCGCAACCTGCAGGCATCGCATACCCCGCACGGTCGGCCGACCTCGTTTGGGGCATAACAGGAAAGCGTCAGACCGTAATCGACCCCGAGCTCCATCCCCGCCTTAATGATCTCGGCCTTGGTGAGGTGCAGCAAGGGGGCATGGACGCGGAACCGCGTCCCCTCGACGCCGGCCTTGGTGGCGAGATTGGCGAGGCCCTCGAAAGCCGCCAGATATTCGGGCCGGCAATCCGGGTAGCCGGAATAATCGATCGCGTTCACGCCGATGAAGAGATCCTGCGCGCCTAACACCTCGGCCCACCCGAGGGCCACTGCCAAGAACACCGTGTTGCGTGCCGGTACATAGGTGATGGGAATACCCGTCGTGGGGGTTCGCGGAACGGACAAGGCGAGATCGGTAAGGGCCGAACCCCCGATAAAGCCCATGCCGAGCACCGCAACACGGTGCTCATGTGCGCCGCCGGCCCGCGCCACCGCGGCCGCGGCTTCCAGCTCGTGCTTGTGACGCTGCCCGTAATCGAACGAAAGGGCGTGACACCGAAATCCCGCCTTACGCGCCATGGCCAAGCTCGTCGCCGAATCAAGCCCTCCAGAAAGGAGCACCACCGCAATCTTGTCACCGGCCACGGGCATCCCCCCACAGGACCTTATGCAACTGAATCTGAAAGCGCACGAGCAGCCTGTCCCGCAATATCCACTCCGCGAGCGCCCGCGCGTCCAGACCCTCGTGGACCGGCGAAAACAGGACGTCACACCGAGCGGCGAGGTCGTATTTTTCAACTGCCTCGCGCGCCCACTCATAGTCCCCGACGCTCGTAATCACGAACTTCACTTGATCCACGCGCCGCAGTCGATCCAGGTTCGTGTAGAGATTGCGCAACGACTCACCCGATCCCGGCGTCTTCAGATCGAGTACCAAGCTCACGCGCGGATCGACCGCCTCCGTCGAGATTGCCCCGCTCGTCTCGAGCGAAACCTCGTACCCACGATCGCAGAGCACCTGGAGAAGCGGCAACACGGCGGGCTGCGCGAGGGGCTCGCCGCCGGTGACCGTCACGAAACGTGGTGAGTAGTCGCTTACTTTATCGAGGATTGCATCGGAGGCCATGCGCTCACCCCCATGGAAGGCGTACGCGGTATCACAGTAGCGACAACGCAGAGGACAGCCCGTGAGGCGCACAAACACCGTGGGCCAACCCACCGTGCGCGCCTCACCTTGCAGGGAATAGAATATTTCGGTAACGCGAAGATCGTACTGCATGGCCTATGTTACCGCAGGGCGGCGGACGACGCGATCACTTGGTAAGGGTAAAGCTTACTTCGCTTTCCCTGGAGCCCCAAGATTCGTCAGCGAGTTTCGCGCGACCTGTGCTGCCATGGTCCCAGGATACCGGGCGATCAGCCCCTTCCAGGTGGCGCGGGCCTTGTTCGGGTGTCCCTGCCATTTGGCGATATAGCCCATCTTCAAAAGCGCGTTGGGCACTCTCTTGCTTTGTGGATAACGAGCCACGAGCGCTTTGAAAGCCTGCTCGGCGCGCGGATAGTCGCGCTCCACATAGTCAGTCTCAGCCACCCAGTACTGGGCCCTGCCCGCTCGCTTATCGTGTGGATGAGCTTGCAAGAACGCATGGAAGGCTGCGACCGCGTGTCGGTAGCGTCCGGCCCGCAGGAGGTTGAAGGCCGTTTCATACATCTTTCGAGCGCCTTTTTTTCCCGCGCTTGGCGCCGACCCCGGCGCGCCCAAAGACGGGCCGCTAGGCGCCGAGGGAGTCACGACCGTGGGCTGTGACGCGTCAGAAGGAATCACGGTGACGCCCGAACCCGAGGATCCAGTAGCGTTACCAGCTGCATCCGGTGGGCTTTGCGGCCCGGTCGCTGCGGAGGCCGCCCCATGCGAATGGCGTAACTGCCGATCGAAATCCGCGAAAAACGCCTGCTGCTGCGTGCGCAGACGGCTGATCCTATGATTCTCGATCTCGACTTGATTCTCGAGGCTGCGGAGCTGCTCGCGGATTCCGCGCAGCGTCTCCATGAGGCTCAAAAGCCCTGCCCGAGAGGATGGGTTGGCCCCGTCCGTAGGAATAGAGATGATGGGCGGCTCGCGGTCATGAGCGAGGGCGGGGACCGTCACGATCCCCGCCACCGCCAGCGCTGTCCCCCACAAAACCCTGGACCGCGCGCCCATGAGCCTTACTTACTGGCGAAGTACTTGTAGTTGAAATAGACGCGGCGATTCTTCGCCCACGCCGTCGGATTGTGGCCCATGGCCAGCGGACGCGACTTACCAAACGAGATGGTCGCGAGCTGGCTGCCGGACACACCCAAGACCTCCAGCATATGCTTCACAGCATCGGCGCGGCGCCAGCCGAGCGCCATGTTGTACTGTGCCGTGCCGCGTTCGTCGGTATTGCCTTCCAGGCGAACACGGACATTCGGATGGGCCTCGAGGTAGCTTGCATTCTTCTTGACGATCTTGCGGTTGGCGCCATTGATCGTGGCGCTATTGGTACGGAAATGTACCATATGCGAGAAACTGCTCAAGGACGGGCCCTTGCTGGCGCCGCCCATCCCCGTCCCCTGCATATTGCCATTCTGTCCCGCGCCGCTTGCCTGAGTGCTCATGCCGCGCGACGCCGTCGCCGACGCTCCATGCGGTTTTACCGCCTTATTGCCCGCGCAACCCGCCAGAGCGGCGAGCCCGACTGCCACGAGCATGCCTTTATTCATTTTCATTGCACCACTCCTTCGTTCAACCATTGATTGTGATTACGGGTGACGAAATGGCGACCAAGCAGGATCAGTAACATCCCCCCCTCTCAACCCCAGTATACGATGCCCACGGCCGTTTAGTGAAACCGTTGCCAGAACCCTATGGCCCGCCACCACCGTGCTGTACAGAACTTCCTGCCCGTTGGGCGCAAAGGTCGGGGATTCATCAAGGCTTGTGGCAGTCAAAAGTTCCAAGGTTGAGTCCGCCAGCTCAAACACTGCTGCATGATACTGGCCCGCGCGCCGACTTACCAGCGTCAGCCATTTGCCGTTCGGGGAAAACGAAGCGTCGGCATTGTAGCGACCGCTAAAAGTCAGACGCTGCTTGTCGCCCCCATTGGAGGTCATCTCGTAGATCTGGGGACCTCCGCTACGGTTCGACGTAAAGACGATGTGGCCACCGCCGGGTGACCAGGAGGGTTCGGTGTTGATATTTGGTCCGAAGGTCAACTGCCGTAAATGTCCGGTCATGACGTTCATCACGTATACCTCGGGATAACCGCTCTTCGAGAGGCACAGCGCCAGATGGGTGCCGTCCGGGGAGAACGCGGGCGCGCTATTCAGGCCATGAAAGGCCGCCACCCGCCGGATCTGGCCCGTCGCCACGTCCTGGATATACACAGCAGGCCACCCTGTCGCAAACGACACATACGTCAAACGGTGTCCGTGAGGCGACCAACGGGGCGACATGATCGGCTCGCGCGAACGTAGGATGACGTGCCGCCCATGACCCTCGGCGTCGGCCACTTCAAGCTTATATATGTAGTGGCCCGGAGCACCCACAGGATACATCCGGACGAAGGCGATGCGGGTATTGAACACCCCACGCACGCCGGTCCAGTTTTGATAGACGATATTGGCGATGGTGTTACCTACAGCGCGCAGCTGCCCGGGAGCTACCGCGTACCGCAAGGCCTTCAATTGCGTCCCGTCGCTGACATCGTAGAGCCGAAAACCCACGTCGACCCGGCCGCCCGGCTGCCTCTGCATATGCCCGATCAGGAGACCGACCGCCTTCAGGAGACGCCAGTCGTTGAAATGGCCTTCAACCTCGCGGTCATGGTGGGGTTCCGCGAGATAATCACGGCTCGATAGGACTCGGAACCACCCGCTCCCATCGAGATCCTTGCGCACGACCGACGACGGCCAGATGTCCTCGGGCCAACCCTTCTGGCCCGCGAACGGGACGATGGCGATGGGAAATTTCCGGCCGTAGCCGTGATTGATATGGATGGTGACCGCCCACGCCGGGAGGACCGACAAGGTGACCAGTAAGGCCGCAAGACGCAATCCTAAACGATTCATGGCGAGGTTCCCTTTGGCGCCGTAAATACAAAAGTCAATGGATTCATATACTTCAGCTTGCGTGCCGAGTGCGGGACCGGCAAGGGCGTGGCATTATAGATCGCCGTGATGACCGACCGATCAAAAACCGGATTGCCGCTACTGCGCAGAATATGCGCCCCCACAACCTGACCGCCAGCTATGAGATGCACGAGCACCGTACAGTGCAGGCCTTTCGCTCCGGGGACCGCAACCCAGGCCGCACTCACGCGCGCCTCGATCAAGGCCTTGTAGCGATCGACGATCCCACGCGCCGCCATGGCCGCGGCTTGAGCGGCCGCTTTGCGCGCGGCAGCCCTCTTCTCGGCACGCGCCGCGGCCTGCGCGATTTCGCGCTTCAGTCGCGCGCGGGCGCGGACAGCGGCAGCCTGCTCTTCAGCCTTGAGATGCGCCTTCTGGCGGGCCTCGGCTGCCTTGCGCGCAGCGAGCCGGGCGCGGGCCTCGGCCAACGCCTTCGCCTTGGCGAGCGCCCGCGCTCTGGCAACAGCGCGTGCCTTGGCTACGGCCCGCGCCTGAGCCAGAGCCTTCGCCTTGGCCACCGCTTCTGCCGTGGCCCGAGCTTGCGCCTGGGCGCGGGCCTGCCGTAGCGCCTTTTGGCGGGCGCGGGCTGCCGCACGCTGCGCTGCGGACGGTCCGGGGCTCGGTGTCGGACGAACCGCAGGCGGCGCGGGGACCTTGTGGAGCTGCGGCGCGGGCGGCGTCAGACGGGGCGCGGGACGGCCGCCCACCATGAAGGCGTGGATCACATGAGGGCCCGCCTTCACGACGTAGGAGGTATCGAGCTCGCTGAAACGAAAGCTCACGGCCAGAAACGCAAGTACGGCGACGTGCACGAGCACCGCGTAGACGGCCGCGCGCCCACGCCCTGGCGCCTCTCGAGCGCGGGTGCTCATGGTCAGTGTCCGCGGGTCTTGGTCATGAGCCCCACGCTCGGGGCACCGGCCTGCTGCAAAAGCACCATGGCCGCGACGACATCCTGGTAGGGCACTGCGCGGTCACCGCGAATCAGGATCGGCGTATGGGGGCGCAACCGCAGGAGGCCGCGGGCGCGCTTCTCCAAGGCAGCGGGCGTCACGGGGTGTCCATCCAAAAAGTACCGGCCGGATGCATCGACCGTCACGATCAATACCGCCCGGTGGGGATTGGGTATGGCGCGCGCCGCCGCCTGTGGGAGCTTCACCTTCACGCCGCGCTTCAAAACCGGGGCCGTGACCACGAAGATGATGAGCAAGACGAGCATGACATCGACATAGGGGACGATGTTGATCTGGCTCATGAGCCGCGTGCGTGGACGGCGATGATATTTCATGCCGGAGCCTTAGCAACGTACGCTTGCCGCTGCAGCACGCTCGAGAACTCCTCCAGGAAGATTTCATAACGTGACGCCAGCCGATCGGTGTCATCCGCATAGCGGTTATAGGCGATGACCGCCGGGATGGCAGCGAAAAGCCCCATGGCGGTGGCGACCAGCGCCTCCGAAATCCCGGGCGCGACGTGAGCCAAGGTCGCCTGCTGCATGTTGCCGAAGGACTGGAATGCCGACATGATGCCCCACACCGTCCCAAAAAGCCCTATGTAGGGACTGGTCGAGCCAACGGTGGCGAGGAACGAAAGGTTAGTGCCAAGATAATCGATCTCGCGGGTCAAGGCCACGCGCATGGCCCGCTGGACACCCTCGACGATATCCATGGGCAAAATGCCCTTCTGCTTTTCGAGGCGGGTGTACTCGCGGAAGCCGGCCACGAATACACTCGCGGTCCCGGCGAGCTTGTCCTCGTTGCGCGCGAGTTCCGCGTACATATGATTGACGTTCGCACCCCGCCAGAATGTATCCTCGAAGCGGTCGGCCTCCCGATAGGCTTTTTTCAAAATAAACCATTTCCGGAAGATCATCGTCCAAGAGACGATGGATACCACGAGCAGGATCAACATCATGAGCTGCACGACGAGACTCGCGTGGTCCACCATGGACCAGAGGGTAATCCCCTGATGGGAAGCGGCAACTCTCAAGACACTCTCCTTTACGAGGCGGACACTTCCGCCAAAATCTGCATCAATTCCCGAGGCAGCCTTCGCGGCGCGAAGCTCTCGGCATCCACGCACACCACATCGATCTTACCTGCGCACACGCGCTCCCCCTTACGCCAGCAGTCCTGCTGAAACGTGAGGCTCGCCCCACGGATCGACACCGGATTGGCGGTAACGCGTAAAACGTCGTCCAGGCGCGCGGGCGCGCGAAACTCCAGCGCGACCGAACGCACCGCGAATAAGACCCGTATTTTCAGCGCCAGTTCATGCGGGCCGCCAAGGCGCGCGCGCAACCATTCGTTGCGCGCGCGTTCCATGAAGCGCAGATAGTTCGCGTAGTACACGACCCCGGCGGCGTCGGTGTCTTCGTAATAGACCCGGACCTCGATCGCGAAATCCCCGAATGGCGTCCCCGCGGCGCTCATGAGCCGCTCCCGGAGGGCGCGGTAAGTCCAAAGAGATGGAAGGCGCGTGGGGTGGCCATGCGACCGCGCGGCGTCCGCATGAGATACCCTTTCTGAATCAGAAAGGGCTCAATGACGTCCTCGATCGTGCCTCGCTCCTCCCCTATGGCCGCGGCCAGATTGTCTACACCCACGGGCCCCCCCTGGAAGGTGTCCGCCACCGCCCACAAGAGCCGGCGATCCAGGCTATCCAAGCCTCGGTTGTCGATATCGAGCATCTTCAGGGCCTCGCGGGCAACGGTCTCGGTCAGCAGGCCGTCCCCGCGCACCTGGGCAAAATCGCGGGCCCGCTTCAGGAGCCTGTTGGCGATGCGCGGGGTGCCGCGGGCGCACGAGGCCAAGGCCCGCACCCCGGCCTCTTCGGTGGCGAGTCCAAGAAGACCAGCGGAACGCGCCACGATGCGCGAGAGATCCGCGACCTCATAGAATTCCAGGCGCTCAACGATACCGAAACGGTCACGCAGGGGCGAGGTGAGAAGGCCCGCACGCGTGGTGGCACCGATCAGCGTGAAAGGCGGCAAGCTCAGCTTTATCGACCGTGCCGCCGGCCCCTCACCGATCAGGATATCGATCTCGAAGTCCTCCATGGCCGGATACAATATCTCTTCGACCACAGGGCTCAATCGATGGATCTCGTCGATGAAAAGGACGTCATGAGCCTTCAGGTTGGTCAGCAAGGCCGCGAGATCCCCGGCCCGCTCGAGCACGGGTCCCGAAGTCTGGCGCAAGGACGCGCCCATTTCGGCCGCGATGATGTGAGCGAGCGTGGTCTTGCCGAGTCCCGGAGGCCCAAAGAGCAGGACGTGATCGAGCGATTCGCGACGCCCTCGGGCGGCCGCGAGAAAGATCTCGAGTTTTTCCCGTAGCCGTGGCTGACCGATATATTCGGCCAGCCGTTGCGGCCGCAGACTCACCTCTTGGGCGCGCTCCTCTGCGGACCCTTCAAGCGAAGTCAGCCGTTCGGTTTCGATCATCGCACCATTCCCTTCAGTGCCTCGCGTATCAACGCCTCCCCGCTGGCAACGCCGTCCACAGCCTTCTCGGCCCGCTCCACGGCCGCTTGCGCCTCGCGCTCATTGTAACCGAGCGCCTGCAAGGCGCTCATGGCCTCGTCTCGTCGGCTCGGCGCCGTTCGTCCGGTCGCCGGCACTTTTCCGCTCAGTTCCACGAGCAAGCGTTCAGCAGTCTTGCGACCGATGCCAGGCACCCTCGTCAGGCGCGCCACGCTGCCTTCATGCACGCAGGCCGCCAATTCCGCATCGCTCAAACCCGACAAAAGCGCCAAGGCGACACGCGGGCCCACGCCGTTGACCTTCAAGAGGAGCCGGAACCAAGCGCGGCGCTCAATGGTGAGAAATCCGTAGAGGAGATGCGCATCCTCACGGACCACGAGGTGGGTGTACAACACCACCTCACCCGATGCGGGCAATTCCGCAAAAGTCGAGAGTGGCAGGTCGACCTCGTAGGCCACCCCCTGGACCTCGAAAAGGACTTGGGGAGGACTGCGCTCGATGACGATGCCCCGCAAGCGCCCGATCATCGCGACAGCGCCCGAGCGCGTGAAGCGAGACCCTGGCTCTCATGGAGGTGACAGAGGGCGCAGGCCAAGGCGTCGGCCGCGTCGGCCGAGGGACGCGCGGACAGGCCCAACAAGGCCCGCATCATGTGCTGCACTTGATCTTTCCCGGCGTGGCCCACGCCCACGGTGGCCTTTTTGATCTGCAGGGCCGTGTACTCATGGACAGGAAGACCGGCCCCCGCCAAGGCTACCAAAACCGCCCCGCGCGCCTGCCCGAGCTTCAGGGCGCTGTCGGCATTGCGCGCAAAGAAGATCCTTTCGACCGCACACGCGTCGGGCTTGTAGTGCTCGATCACCTCGGCAAGCCCCGCAAAGATCCGATGCAGGCGCTCGGCGACGGTCCCGGACACCGACACCACGACACCACACGCCACATAGACCGGCCGCCCCCTCTGTTCATCGAGTATACCGAATCCCGTGCGCCGCGATCCCGGGTCCACGCCCAGGACTCGCATCATGCGCGCCCTCTAGGTCGATTCCTCCACGAAGGCGGCGTTTGTGTAGACCGTCTGGACATCATCGAGGTCCTCCAACGCCTCCAGAAGTTTCATGACCCGTTCCGCGTCCTCACCCACGAGCGCCACGTCGGTCAGCGGCCGAATAACCGATTCCGCCGACGAGGGCGTAAAGCCCCGCTCTACAAGCCCCTCGCGAACGCTCAGGACCTTCTCGGGCGCCGTCAAGACCTCAATCCCCTCACCCGGAACCGTGGCGATGTCGTCCGCCCCCGACTCCAGAGCGGCCTCCAACAAGGCGTCCTCGTCCCCGTCCGGAAAAGCCAGCACGCCACGCTTCTCAAACAGATAGGCGACCGATCCCTCGGCCCCAAGGTTGCCGCCGTGCTTACTGAAGGCATGGCGCACCTCGCCGGCCGTACGATTACGATTATCGGTCGTGCAGGCCACAAGCACGGCGGCACCCGCAGGCCCGTAGCCCTCGTACTGGATCTCCTCGTAATGAGCGCCTTCCAGTTCACCCGTGCCACGCTTTATCGCCCGCTCGATATTGTCCTTCGGCATGTTTTGCGCAAGCGCGCGGTCGATCGCAAGCCTAAGGCGCGGGTTATGCGACACATCCCCGCCACCGACCCGCGCAGCGATCGTGATCTCGCGGATCAGCTTCGTGAAGATCTTGCCGCGCTTGGCGTCCTGGACACCCTTGCGAAAACGAATATTGGCCCACTTGCTATGCCCGGCCATACACTAACCCTCTCAATCCCCAAAACGCCCCTGCGCGAGATACATGATTATCGCGCGCGCGGTTGCGCGGCTCATGACGAGACCCGCGTGCGACACCGGCAACGCTACCGCATCACGCGCGCCCCGTAAACGGGTCTCGGTTTCCCGGAGTACGCCATCGTGCGTCCCCCCCTTCAACAGACAGGCCGCCAATCCACGGGGCTTGGAGCCGGTCACGACACCAAGCCTGGGTGGCGCGGGACCGCGCTCGCCCCGGATCAGAAGCGGCGCCGCTACCCCGAACATCGGGTGCAGGATGGAGCACCGATAAAGACGCCGCGCCGCCCGGCTACCATGAAACGGCGCGCCCAAAGTCACGGCGCGATCGTAGGCTTGCGGGTGACGACGGCAGAAGTCGACCACGACAACTCCCCCGTAGCTGTAACCCACGACGTGACGGACCCGGCGTGAAGCGGCGAAGCGCGCGAGGCGCTCGCTCGCCTCATGCAGACCCAAGCGCAGCGGCCGGTAACGGTAAAGGACAACGCGCAGGCCGCTGCGGGCGAGGCGCCACGCAAGCAACCAGAGCGCCGGCCGCCCGAACCATAGGCCCGGCACCAGCACGACATCGATGTCACGACGACAGGAATCCCCGTTCACGACCGAGGACCTCGAGCGCCCAGCGGTTGCTGGGGGACATGACGCGCGCCACGGCCGCGGGCCACGCCAGCCATTCATACTCCTCATGCTCGGCGGGATGGAGTGTCACGCCCACCCGATCCGGCAATTCCAGCGAAAACACGTGCTCGGTATTGTGCAGCGTACCTGGGCTGTAACGGTGCCGCCACTGCGGAAAGATCTCATAGCTGTGGCTTACCCCCCAATCACGCCAACCCCGGTCGGCCGCGATCCCGGTCTCTTCCCTTACCTCTCGGCGGGCAGTCGCGAGCCTATCGCTCTCCGCCCACTCGAGGCTGCCCGTGACCGACTGCCAAAACGCCGCGTGATCGGCCCGTCGCAACACCAGCACCTCGCCCGGCGTGGTGAAGATCACCACCAGCACCGACTCGGGGCGCTTGAAGGACGGCGACGCGCCGGTGGTCACGACTATACCCTGGGGGCGGTACTCTGGAGCGCCAAGTCCGCGAGCTGCTGAGCGGAGACCGTCGATGGGGCCTCCGTAAGAGGACAGGTCGCCTTCTGCGTCTTGGGAAAGGCAATCACGTCGCGAATGGAATCGGCGCCCGCCAACAAGGCGCTCAACCGGTCGATCCCGAAGGCAAGCCCTCCGTGGGGAGGGGCACCGAAACGCAGAGCATCGAGCAAGAAGCCGAACTTCTCGCGCGCCGTGGCTTCGTCTATCCCAAGCACCCCGAAAAGCTGCTCCTGGAGTTTTTGTTCATGGATGCGTATCGAACCGCCACCCACCTCCGTGCCATTCAACACGATATCGTAAGCCCGCGCGCGCACGCGCCCGGGGTCGCTCGCGAGATATGCGGCATCCTCGGGCTTCGGGGCCGTGAACGGATGGTGCACCGCCTGGAACCGTCCGTGCGCCTCGTCGTATTCGAGGAGCGGGAAGTCGACTACCCAGAGGAGGCGCCAGCCCTCACCGACCAGGCCCCGATCGGCGCCCAGCCGCAGCCGCAAGGCGCCCATGGCCTCATTCACCACGCGCGCACTATCGGCCCCGAAAAAGAGCAGATCCCCGGCCACGGCCCCGGTGCGCGCAAGGATATCCCGAACCACGGTGGCGTCCAGAAACTTTAGAATGGGTGACTGGAGCCCGCTTTCGGCGGTGGGGTCGTTCACCTTGATATAGGCAAGCCCCTTGGCGCCAAACCCCGCCACGAAGGCCGCATAATCATCCAATGCCTTACGCGAGAGGTCCGCGCCCCCCGGCACCCGTATCGCCACCACGCGCGCAGCCGGATCAGCAGCGGCCGCCGCAAACACCTTGAACTCGACATTACGCACGAGATCCGCTATTTCCACGAACTCAAGAGGGTTGCGCAGATCTGGCTTGTCACTTCCGAAGCGGCGCATCGCCTCGGCGAACGAGAGTCTAGGTAAAGGGATCGAGATGTCCGCGCCGACCGCCTCGCGGAACACTGTCTTTACGAGCCCCTCCATCAGCCCCAGGATCGCCTCTTCGTCAAGAAAAGAGGTCTCGATATCGAGTTGGGTAAACTCGGGCTGGCGATCGGCACGCAGGTCCTCGTCACGGAAACAGCGGGTCACTTGGTAATAACGCTCGAAACCCGCCACCATGAGGATCTGTTTGAAAAGTTGGGGCGACTGCGGCAAGGCAAAGAACTGCCCGGGGTGCGTACGGCTTGGTACCAGATAGTCGCGCGCGCCCTCCGGCGTCGAGCGGGTCAACATCGGCGTCTCGATCTCGACGAAGTCCTGGTCCTCGAGGAAGCGACGCGCAGTCCGGATCACGCGATGACGAAGCTGCAGATTCTCGCGCATCACCGCGCGTCGCAGGTCGAGATAGCGGTACTTGAGGCGCACGGCCTCACTGATCTCCGGCTCATCCAACGGAAACGGCAAGGCATCGGAGGTATTGAGGATCGTAAGCCCCACGGCATCGATCTCGAATGCGCCCGTGGCCAGATCGGGGTTCTCGGTTCCCGGGGGGCGCTTGCGCAGTGTACCTTCGACCTCTAACACATATTCGCTGCGTATGTCCTCGGCGCGCGCGAAGATCTCGGGCCTCGCGGGGTCGAAGACCACCTGAACGAGGCCGCTACGATCGCGCAGATCCACGAACAGGATTCCACCGTGATCGCGCCTGCGCTGCGCCCAGCCACAGATGACCACCGTCGCGCCGGCTCCGAGCGCGGGCAATTCTCGACTCAAGTGTGTACGCATAAGACCCTAGGCCGTGGCCCTCTTGGACGCCGGGGCGGCGCCCTTCCTTGGTAGGCCGGGGACGACCATACCCATGGAGAGAATCATGCGCAAGCCCTCGTCCACACTCATGCGAAGCTCCACGATATCCTTTCTAGGAACCATGAGGAAGAAACCCGAGGTCGGGTTGGGCGTGGCAGGCACGAAGACATTCACGAGCTCGGTCCCAACGGCGTCCACCGCCTCCGGCAGACCCTCCCCGGTCAGGAACGCGAGCGTCCAGCTACCAGGGTGCGGGTAAGGCACGAGCACGACCGTCCGAAACGAATTGCCGCCCCCCGACATGAGCGACTCTAGCAACTGCTTTACACCCGAATACAGGGACCGCACGAGCGGAATACGCGCAAGCAGGGCCTCGCCCAGCCCGAGCAGGCGCTGACCCACGAAATTGGCGGCCACCACCCCGGTCGCGAGCACCGTGATAAATACAAGGACTATCCCGAGCCCCGGAATGTCGTGCCCCAACCAATGGTCCGGCTGGACCTCCTTGGGCAAGACCTGCAGCAGACGGTCGGCGAAATCGACGAGCGACTCGATGACGAGAAACGTCACCCCAAGCGGTACCCAGATCAAGAGGCCCGCCGTCAGATACCGCCGGATCCGCCCCATTTAATGGCAGCCGCAGCCGCCTCCCCCGCAGGCCGCGGCCGGCGCCGGGGCATCCTCCTTGGCCTTATCCTCGCCCTTGGCCTTATCCTTACCGCGGAAATCGGTCGCGTACCAGCCCGAACCCTTCAACTGGAAACCCGGCGCCGAGAGGCATTTCTTTAAGGCAGGCTTATGGCACGCGGGGCATTCGGTCGCCACCTCACCTATCTTTTGCATCATCTCGGCGTGCTTGCCGCAGGCGTCACAAACGTACTCGTAGATGGGCATAAAACCTCGCGAATCTGTCAATCCGATGTCCCCTAAATGGGGTTGATCGGCGGAAAATGCAACCCCAAGAGTATAGCGAAAAACGCCAGGGCCGACACGTGGTGAGGTCGTAAACCGCGAAAAACGAGGGAAACGTCTTTCCCTCGGGATTTTTTATGCTAAGTTAATTGCGTTGTTCCCAACCTCAATAGGATACCCATGGCAACGAAAAACAAGGCCCCAAGCAAAAAAGCGGCAAAGAAACCGATGTCAAAGTCGGAGCTCTTGTCCCACTTGGCGGACAAGACGAACCTGAAGCGCAAAGAGGTCGGCGCCGTATTCGATGAACTGCTCACCGTCATCAAGCGCGACATTAAAGGGGGCCCTGGGGTATTCAACCTGGCGGGACTCATGAAGATCAAGGTGGTCCGCAAACCGGCCACGCGCGCCCGGAAGGGGGTCAATCCCTTCACGAAGGAAGAGATGGTGTTCAAGGCCAAGCCCGCGCGCAACGTGATCAAGATCCAGCCGTTGAAGACCCTGAAGGGGATTTTCTAAGCCCCTGGTCGCGCCGACGGGCGGCCCGCGTGCCGCCCGTCTCTAATCCTTCCGTTTTTTTGTCCAAGCGCGCCACCCGATCTCGCTCGGACGCCGCGAGCGACGAGCCTCCGACATAGCGACCGCGTGTCGCCCGGGATCGCTGGATGCCACCCCTCCAGCAGGGGATCGAAAGCCCTCACTGCGACGCGGCACCATCGTCGCGAAGGGGTCCGTCGCTCGCCACCTCCACGATGACCGAATGGACATGCTGTAACGTTCGCGACACAAAGCGCACGGCGGCGCTTAGATCCTTCCAGGAACGCGGCTGACCATTGCGATTCAAGAGGACCGCTCCCTGGCTCGTACCCTGCGGCTCGATCAACATACGGTACCAGATCCCGCCGCGTTGCCGTACAGGCACCAAGCGGACGGATATCGGGATCTTGCTCTTCCCAAGCCAAATGAGATCGGAGTGCTGTGTGGTTAGCATTACGACGAAACACCTCTCCTCGCGTGTTAGGGGACGCCAAAACACTGTTTTGCCACACAAACCGTATGTTTTCCATGCTCGACAACGACTTTGTTTCCGTGAACCGCCGACACCGAGTGTTTGGTATACGGAATCCAGGACCTTGGTATAATCCGTCGGCAGACACATGAAGGGGGCGGAATCGCCTGTCTAAATGCAGGTGGGGCTTGGCGGTTGAATATCAAGCGCAAGGACGTAAGATAGAACGGAAAAGCTAGAGGCAGGGAGCGAGGATGGCGAGTTGGGATGTCGTAGCCCAACAAATATCACAAGTGACAGGCAAGCCTTTCATGGCCCGAGACGTGCGCGACGCGCGGGTTTCGGCCTTGAATCGCACGACCGTGCTGAGCGACGAGAACGAATCGTATTTCGTCAAGCACAACGGCCCGGACTTCATCGAGATGTTTAGGGCGGAGGCCTTGGGTCTGCATGAGATCGCCAACACCCTTACGGTACGCGTCGCTTGGCCGGTGTGCTGGGGTGCCACGGACGAGATGTCGTACTTGGTCCTAAGATACCTCGACCTCTCCCAGCGGACACCCGGGGATGATATCGAGCTCGGCCATACGCTCGCCGCCCTGCACGCCCGCCATTCCCCCTATTTTGGGTGGTATCGGGACAACACCATCGGCACGACCCCACAAATCAACACCCCCCATGCGGACTGGGCGGCGTTTTTTCGTGAGCGCCGCCTGCTCTTCCAGCTCGACCTTGCCGCGCGCAACGGGTATGACGGCGCCCTGCAGGAGCTCGGTCATAAGGTAGCGGATGCGACTCCGGCGCTTCTCGGAGGCCACAAGCCGACTCCAAGCCTCCTTCATGGAGACCTCTGGGCGGGAAATTGTGCGGCAAGCGAGCACCGCCCTATCCTCTTCGATCCAGCGGTGTATTATGGGGATAGGGAGGCCGACCTTGCGATGACGGAACTCTTCGGCGGGTTCTCCCAGGCGTTCTACGCGGCTTACGAGGAGGCCGCACCGCTCGAGACTGGGTACCGAGTGCGCAAAACGCTCTACAATCTGTACCATGTACTGAATCACCTGAACCTCGCAGGCGAGAGCTATCTTGGCCGGGCGCAACGCATGATGGCGCAGCTCTTGGCCGAGACCGGGCATTAAACCAACCGTCCGCCGACACCAATCGGGGCGGGCACGGGAGAGGCGCCATGCTAGTCAAAGACGTAATGACAACCAATGTAAGGACCGCCCGGCGTGACACGCGGATTCGCGACGTGGCGATCTTGATGTGCTTTCACCGCATAAGCGGCCTGCCAGTCGTGGACGACGATGGCGCGATCGTCGGTGTCATTTCAGAAAAAGACGTCCTGCGGGCTATGTACCCGAAGGTAGATGAGGCCTTGCGGCTCGCGCAAACGCCACACTTCGAGGAACTGGAAGCCGAGTACCGCGACGTACTAAACCTGCATGTCGAGAGCCTCATGAGCCAGCGGGTGTTCACGGTGGCCCCGACCGACCCCATACTTCGGGCCGTGTCCGTCATGTTCGCGCACAAGATCCGTCGTATCCCGGTCGCCGACCATGGCCGCCTCGTGGGCATCCTCAGTGTAGGAGATGTCCACAAGGCGATCTTCAAGGAGACCTTCGATCGGGAATTCGGGCATGAAAATGCCCACCTGGGAGACGTCCAGGACCGGCGCCTCGTCTCGCCTTAGTCGCTCCCTGTAAGCGCGGACGGGGATTCGGGGTCGGGCATCATGCGAAACTCGGTGCGCCCCTCGGTCCCCGGCGCGCCCTTCCCGCGCAGCTTGACGGCCAGCCGTAGTTCGTTGACGGAATCCGCATTCCGTAGCGCGTCCTCATAGCTGATCGAACCGTTCTCGTAGAGATCAAAAAGGGCCTGATCAAAGGTCTGCATGCCCTGTTCGCGCGATTTGGACATGGCCTCCTTCAAGGAATGCACCTCACCCTTGAAGATCAGATCGGCCACCAACGGCGTATTGAGCAGGATCTCGACGGCCGCCGCGCGTCCGGTGCCATCCGCGCGCGGGATCAGCCGCTGCGAGACGATCGCGCGCGTATTCAGCGATAGATCCATCAATAACTGATTGCGACGCTCCTCCGGAAAAAAATTCACGATGCGATCCAGTGCCTGATTCGCGCTGTTGGCGTGCAAGGTCGCCATGCACAAATGTCCGGTTTCGGCAAAGGCGATCGCGTACTCCATCGTCTCGCGGTCACGGATTTCGCCGATCAAGATCACATCGGGGGCTTGGCGCAGCGTGTTCTTCAAAGCGGCGAACCAGTTATGGGTGTCAGCTCCGACTTCGCGGTGCGTGATCAGGCAATTCTTGTGGCTGTGCACATATTCCACCGGGTCCTCTATGGTGATGATATGGCCGTGGGAATTCTCATTGCGATAGTCGATCATCGCCGCAAGCGACGTCGACTTTCCGGAGCCGGTGCCCCCCACGAGGATCACGAGACCGCGCTTGGCGAGACACACGTCACGCAATGCCGGCGGGAGCCTCAGATCGTCAAACGTCGGGATCTTGCTCGTGATCGTCCGCAACACGAGGCCCACGTGCCCTTGTTGCACGAAGACGTTGACGCGAAAACGTCCAATATCAGGCGGACTGATCGCAAAATTGCACTCCTTCTCCGTCTCGAATTCGGCCCGCTGCTTATCATTCATGATGGCATGGGCGAACGCCTTCGTATGCGCGGGGGTCAGGCGTTGCTGGCCGGCCGGCGTCATCTTGCCGTCAAGCTTGATTGCGGGCGGGAAATCGACCGACAAAAAAAGGTCCGACGCCTTTTTCGTCAACATGAATCGCAGTAGGCCATAAAGGCTTGTGGTGGCTTGCTCGGGCGTCATGACATCCCTCGGTTGTAGAAATGGTGCGCGAGGCCCGCCTGCGCGTCGTAGGGGCGACCGCCGAGCCTCCCTTAAAGCGTAGTCGCCAAACTCGTGAAGGAAAAGGCAGCGAGCAAATCGATCTGATCGCTAGGCGAGCAGACTCGCGACCGCCGCGCAAAGGGCGTCGGCCGCGGGCAGCCCTGCAGGCAGGCTCGCACGACGCGCAAACTGCTCGGCAAGCGGCGTAAAGGAGCGATCGATCCGCCCGCAGATCAAGTACACGGGCCGCCCGAGCCGGCGCGCCTGGGCCGCCACGAGTTGCGGTCCCTTTCCGTAGCCCGTCTGGGCATCACAGGCACCCTCGCCCGTGAGTACCAGGCTTGCCTGTCGAATCGCCGGCGAAAGGCCCGTCAAACGCGCGACCGCCGCGGCGCCTGGCACGAGACGCGCACCCAACAGGGCACACGCAAAGCCCAGGCCGCCGGCCGCACCTGCCCCGGGGTTCGTGCGCACCGAGACCCCGAAGGCGGCCTCGATGTGATCCGCGGCCCACCGCAGACGCCGATCGATACTTAAGAGATTCATGGGATCGGCCCCCTTCTGCGCGGCGAAGATGACCGCGCCGGATGGGCCGACAAGGGGGTTCATAACATCGACCAACACAAAAAGCCGTGTCCGCGCGAGTCTTGGATCGAGATCCGCCAGATCCACGGCGCGGATCCCTTCCAGGGTCTCAAGATCGGCCCGCGCCACCCCCGCAAAACGCACGCCGAGCGCGCCCAATAGACCCACGCCGGCGTCACAGGTCGCGCTGCCTCCGAGCCCCAGATAGACCGTGCGCGCCCCGCGATCAAGCACATGACGCAGGAGCCGACCCAAGCCCTCGGTGGATCGCGATGACAAGGGGCAACTGGGGCCTTGGGCGAGACCTATGACTCGCGCGCTTTCAATCAAGGCAACAGGCCCGCGACCACTTTGGGCTAACCCGAAGGGCGCACGGACCATCCGCCCACAACTGTCCTGCGTCTCGAAAAAATGCGTCTCGGCCCTCAAGGCCCGCACCAACACATCGAGCGTACCGTCCCCACCATCCGGCAGGGGCCGCAGGATCACCGCACGGCCCGGACAGGCCTGCGCTACGCCGCGCGCCATGGCGTGCGCCGCCTCCAGGGGAGACAAAGTCCCCTTGAAGGCGTTGGGGGCCGCCACTATCGGCGCGTAATCCACAAAAGGAGTGTCAAGACCACGCTCAGAAGGAGGGAGGCGGCCCACAAGACATGAATACGGACATCGCCTACCCGAAGAACAAAATCCCCAGACAGACGTCGGCCCGGCAGGCGCTCAAGCGCCTGCCACGCCAGACCTGCCACGATTAGAGCGATCCCCGATACCAGAAGCAGCCGCCCCACGCCCACCTCCTTGCGCCGAACGCTCAGCCCTCACCAGGCGGCGCGCGAGTCGTTTTCGCCAGAATCCCGGCAAGCTCCCGCACATCATAGGGCTTGGCGATGACGCCCACAAACCCATGGTCGCGAGGCGCGGCCATGACCGGATCGTTGCAATAGCCGCTCGACACAAGCAGGCGCGCGTCGGGATCTTGCCCGAGAATGCGCCGCGCCGCCTCCCGGCCATCCATGCCTCCGGGCACGGTAAGATCGACAATGACGGCATCGGGGCGGCGGCCCTCGGCTAGACGCGCCGCGTAGAGCGCGACCAGCGATTCCCCATCCACGGTGACCTCCACTTCGTACCCCAGATGCGCCAATATCTCCGCGCACACCTTCCGGACCGATTCCTCGTCATCCATGACCACCACGTATCCGTGACCATCATCCGGCCGCTCAAGCGCTCGCGGCGCACTTGCCGCGCTGACAGCCGCCGCCTCGCTCGCCGGCAGGTATATCTCGAACAAGGCGCCACGCTCGCTGTCGGCAATCGCTATGTGGCCCCCATGACGCTGCACCACCGAATAGGCAGTCGCAAGCCCGAGCCCGGTGCCGGCCTCCTTGGTGGTGAAATAGGGGTGGAACACGCGCTCCCGGTCGATCTCGGGAATGCCCGGGCCTTCATCCACAACAAACAATCGCACATAGCGCCCCTCACCCAAGGGAGGCACCTCGTGTTGGCGCAACGTCTCGTTGGATCCGCCTAGCGTTATAACGCCACCTCGTGGCATTGCCTGGATGGCGTTTAGCACGATATTGGATATCGCCTGCGACATCTGACCGGCATCGAACTCCGCTGCCCATAAATCGTCCGGAAACGCGAATCTCGCAGTGGTGCTGGTCCCGTGCAGCAAAAATCGGGTCGTATCCTCAACCAAGCCCTTCACCGAGCCGCTCCTTTTTATGGGCGCCCCGCCCTTGGCGAACGTCAGCAGCTGCTGCGTGAGATCGCGTGCTCGATAGAACGCCTGGTCCACCTGATCCAAGAGCGAAACGACCACCGGATCGGCCGAGGCATGCAGGCGCATGAGGCTCATGCTCCCAAACAGGGCCGTCAATATATTGTTGAAATCGTGGGCAATACCGCCGGCGAGATATCCTATCGACTCGATCTGCCGCGCGCGCAAGAAGGCGTCTTCTATCCGTTGCTTCTCGGTCACGTCCCGAAACACGAGCACGACGCCTGCTATATGCCCGCCCGCATCGCGGATCGGGGCGCCGCTGTCGGCGATGATCCTGCGGGTGCCGTCGCTATGGATCAGAGCGGTATGGTTGGCGAGTTCCACGACAGCGTTGGTGCGCAAAACCCGGCTCACCGGATCCTCGCGCGGCGCGAGTGTGCGCTCATCCACGATGTGAAAGACCCGGGCGAGCGGTTGGCCTACGGCGTCGGCCAAGGTCCATCCACACAGCCGCTCCGCGACCTCGTTCAAAAGGGTCACGCGGCCTTCGGTATCCGTGGTAATCACCCCATCACCTATGCTTCGCAAGGTCACAAGCAGGCGCTCACGTTCGGCCGCCAGCGACTCCTGGTAGCGATTGCGAGCCGTTATGTCGCGCATGAAGAGCGCGAATCCGAGACGGGTCCCACATTCATCGAATACCTCGGCCAGGGTAACATCCACATCGACCCGCTGGCCCGCCGCATCGCACAAGGTCAAGTCACGGCGCACGACCGCGCCGCCGCCCATCACCGCAGCAAGCAAAGCGACGAGATCCAACGCGCCGTCTGTCGCATTCCGACACGACAAAAATCCGAGCGGCCGACCCACAGCCGCGTTTTCGTCATAGCCAAAAAGCGCCGTCGCGCCATTGTTCCAGAGACTTATGGTGCCCGACGCATCGAGGAACACGATCCCGTCCGGCGCGTTGAGGAGAAGGCTCGCCAGATACTGATTGGATTGCAAAAGGCCACGCAATTTGGTGGGCTCCGGCGCCTGTCGCACGAGCTGCGCATTGATCGCGCCGATGGTCGCCGTTAAAGACTCGCGGCGCCGCGCGTCGGCGATATGCGTCGCGATCTCCTGGGCCAAGGTCTCGCTCGCCGTATCCTGCGTGCGGTACAGATCGCCGAAAAGCCCGCGCAGAGTGAGTTCATTGCGCAAGGCGAGCAGCCGCAGCGCGGGTGCCAGAAAAACGATCAAGGCATCCGGCCACAAAAACCGGGCGCGGCGCGCGATGGCAAATAAGGGCGTGACATCAGGCGCCAGAAAGACCACGAGCGGAACGAGGGATGCAACGCTTGCAAGATCATCCCCCGCCCTGACACCGATGCGCCGAAACTGCAGGGCCGACGCGGCCGCCGCCGTCTGGACCCGGTCCAACAAGGTGTCAGTCGAACGTTCCCGGGACCGACCATCGATGAGGAGCACTAAGCGATCCGCCATCAAATAATCGGTACTCCCAACAATAAGCGGCCCGCCCACAACCGCAACAGCGCGGACGTGGGCGACATCACCGGGGCGGCGTGCGCGTCACGCAAAAAGCGGCCTTGCGCCCCGTTCTCGCGGTACCCCATGCCCCCGCACAAGGCCAAGGC
This sequence comes from Pseudomonadota bacterium, assembly GCA_021794275.1. GTDB lineage: Bacteria > Pseudomonadota > Gammaproteobacteria > Acidiferrobacterales > Acidiferrobacteraceae > Acidiferrobacter. The sequence goes on from JAJYRD010000083.1 coordinate 21,147, forward strand.
CTCGCCTGCCACCTGCACGGCCGTATCGCCAGCGCTCACCTTGCACGCCAGGATGGCGGCCAGGGCCTCGGGGTCATTGGCATCGCCAAGCTGTGCCGCATGATAGGCAAATAACCGTGCCTGCTGCACGCGCCCCCACAGCGCCGCCACCTTGTCCTGGACGATGTCGGCGCGTGACAGCGCCTCCCCGGAATGACTAAAGGTCCGCTCACGTACATGCGCAATGGCGCGGGCAAGCGCCGCCTGGGCGATGCCGTTGTAGGTGCCGGCCATGGCCAGCAGGAAATACGGGGCCACGACCTGAAAGAAATACCAGACCTCGTCGCCCTCATTGCCAAGCAAGTTGGCGCGCGGCGCACGCACACCGTCTAGGCGCATGCCGCGCGAGGAGTTCCCACGCAGACCCATGCCTTTCCAGGGTTCAAGCCAGGACACGCCGGGCGAGGTCTTGTCGACCAAGAGACAGGAGAACTCCCCCTGCTCGTTGGATTCGCTGGCCTTGGTCGAGACGACATAAGAGTCGGCGTGGCCGCCGTTCGTAACGAACTGCTTCACGCCATGCACGAGGAAATTCGCACCGTCGCGCCGCAGCTCCGTCTCTGCCAGATAGACGTGCGATCCATGGCCGGCCTCCGAAAGGGCCAGGGTCGAGATATGGCGTCCCCGGGCGATCGGCTCCAGGTAACGCTCCTCCTGCTCGCGGGTGGCCTTGGCGGCAATCACGGCCGATGCCACGCTATGCATGCCATAACACAAAGCGGAAGACGCACAGGCCTGACCCAACGTCTCAGTCGCCATCACGAGGCCCGACAAGCCCTCCTCGAGACCACCCAGGCGTTTGGGTATATGCAGCCCCATGAGGCCGGCATCGGCCAGTGCGGCAAAACTCGCTGCAGGCCAAGAGGCCTCCTGGTCGACCTGTTGGGCACGCGGCGCCAGTGTATCGGTCGCCACCGCCGCGAATCGGTCCTGCAGGGAACGTAAGCGCGCGGGGATGACGTTCATATATCCCTCCCCCCAAAAGCCCCGATTTTAGTCATGGGAGGATCCGGACTCAATTGACCGTGTCGCCTATATAGCCCGCGGGGCATGGTGTGGCAACCAAGTAACGGCGGACGGTCGGCGTAGGCCGAAAATCCTGAGGCGCGCGCACGGAATAGAGGGCTTTCAATGCGATCTGGCCACCAGCGGAGCCCGGCGGGGACACCCGTCGGACTGGCAGCCGAGGGGTCCGTATAGGCCTCCGACATGTTCGGTGAATGCGGCATCGCTGTATTCTCCAGAATAAAGCCTGCGGCTACGCGGTCTACGTCCTGACTCCCTGAAACATTTTTACGGCACGCCCCCTCCTTGGGGTATGAAGAATGGCGCAATCAGGGCGGTCGTGGTCGGGCCTCCAGAAAGGCGGCGAGGTCGTAAGCCGCGCCGGACGTCAGCGTGCCGGGATCGGTATAGGGCATAGTACTCTTTAGAAACGCGGCCAAAACGGACGTCTGTGCGAGACTCGCGCGCCGCCCAAAGCTGAGCGGCCCCCAAACAGGCGGAAACACGAAGCGGTCATTATAACGGCTCCCCTCACCTCGATCACCGTGGCACACGGCGCATCGTTGGACATAGAGGCCGGCCCCGCGCGCGGCATCGGCCCCAGACTTCGGCTCAGTGACCGGCGGGTAGCCACGCCCCGGGGCATGCGCGCCTATCACCTCTCCGCGACTCATCCAGTGCACATAGGCCAGGAGATCGGTCAGGACAGGCCCATCCAGGGGTGGTGCGCGTCCGTTCTCGCTCTGAACGAAAGCCGCCTGGACGCGCGCGGCAAGAGTCGTGATACGCCCCCGGTAGGACCGCGGAAACAAGGCGACGGCGGCCCACATAGGGCCGGCCTCAGCCTCCCGGCCCTCCCCCATATGACAGTCGCTGCAAGAAAGGGCGTTGCCGATGTAAGGATGCGCGTAGCGGTCAGTGTGATCGAAGATCGCCCGGCCGCGCCGTACGGCTGCCCCAAAGGCAGTGTGCGGAATCGCATCGCGCCGTGGCGGCACAAAGGTGCGCCGCGGCACGATCGGCGGCATGACAGCGTTATTGGCGGGGATCGATAGCGGTGGCCGGGCGCCGAGGACGCTCACGTACAAGGCGATATCATCGATTTGATGCGCATCCAACGGCCGCGCCGCATCCCGCATGAGGCCTAGGCCTGGACCTCGTCGCGCACCGGCCCGGAAGGAGCGCAGCTGCTCTTTCACGTAGGCCTCGGTCTGGCCCGCGATCCATGGGAAACGCATACCCATGCCACGTCCGCGTCGCCCATGACAGCGCGCGCATCCAATAAGGCGATCACCCATATCGCCATGTTCGTAATATCGCCGACCACGAGCCAGACGAAAGCGATCGCCACGCCGCACCGGATGTGGGGGGCGCGGCCGAGAACTGGCGTAATAAGTGGCCACGGCCCGCATTTCCTTCAGGGTGAGACCGCGCGCGATGGGGGTCATGATGCCGTTTAATCGCCTCCCGTCGGCAAAAGACCGAAGCGCGCCAAAAAGATAGCTGAAGCCGAGCCCCGCGAGCTTCGGGTAAGCGAAATGGGGCCGGCCCTGTCCTTGCGATCCATGACAGTCGGCGCACGCATGAATGGAGCCGAGACCGTCAAGCGCAAGCCGCGCTCCAAGGGTTGGGGGACGCGTCGCCGCATGGGCCGTTACCAGCCCCAGGAACAGCAGCGCAAGGACGCGCCTCATCCCCCGTGAACCATCCCCAGGACGCCCATGACGATGAGGTAAATGGCCACGATGTAGTTCAAGAGGCGCGGAATGACCAGAATCAAAATACCAGCGATCAGAGAGATGAGCGGCTCGAGCGCGATATGCAGATACATCAGAGATCCTCGTGGAGAACGATACGGCCAAGCTTACCCCATTTGCAACGCCGCCGTCCCCCCGCCTCAAGATGCGCGTCGCGACCGTGTCTGCGCCAACCCGTGCCATCCCGAAACGGTCGGGGCCAGGTCCCGGACCCAGGCTGGTCGAGGGGCTCTCAGCGGCCCGGATGCCCAAGCTCGGAGGGCCAGGGAACGACAGCGGATCGGTGCGGCCACTTGCGGGCAAGACATCATAACCGCGACCGACCACGAGGACTTCCACGCATCCAGGGGCTCGTGACCGAGCCCAACGGCATGCAAAACATGGCCGCAGGCGCCGACAAGGGCCTCGCAGTCGGGCCCCGGGGGCGAGGACGAGTCCTGCGCGAGTGAACAGCAAGACTAAAAGTCAGGCGGCCCTAGAACGGGAGGCCACTACACGGGGGCGGGATGCGCGGGCGGCTTCTCGGCAGCCGAACTGGCCTGGGGCACAGGGTGGACCATACCGTGACGCACTACGTAATGCTCGGCGCGCGTGAGAAACACGACTACAGCAAGCCCCAACGCGGCGAAGACGGCGGTGGCCTTGAGACGGCCGACACCGTGGACATAGACACTGCCTATGACGAGCAAGGTAAACCACCAGAAAAAAGCAGCAAACGTCAGATACGGGACCAACAGCATCAACAAGGCGACAGGAGAAATGGCAAAACTATAAGCGAACGTGCGGTAGGCGGTCTCAAAGGATTGCGGCGAATCCATGAGCCTCCAGAACGCGAACAGGACCGCCGTGAGTACGAAGCTTGACAAGGTCAGCGCAAGCGGCAGGACCAGGAAGATATGCCCGGCGAAGGCCAGCGCGGCCGCCGGGCCGGCGACAAGCACCTTGAGTGCCGACAAAAGCAAGGCGTCGAATAAGCCGACGACCAACAAAAAAATATACGGGGTCCGGTAGCCCCCGCGTCTGGGCATGGTCTGGAAAAACGTCACAGGTCTCACTATGACGTTCATGGCCGTATTGCGGATAACCTTGAGAACTCCAGCTGCTGTATCCCCTGACCGCATCGTCGCCCCTCTCTCCGGGGGCCAGCATACCAGTGGCCGCCGCGTTGCGACTAGGCCTCCAGGCGCCGGCGTTTCGAACGAAG
>JAJYRD010000004.1 GCA_021794275.1 Pseudomonadota bacterium
GAGGTATCGGGACGTATGGCGCAAAGGAAGACCCTCACGAGGCGGCAGCTGGCGGCGGATTTGCTCGAGATCGCGGAGACGCTCGATCGGGCCGATGTGACCGCCGTATACATCGCGCGCCTGTGGCTGCTGGATCTGGCGAAGACCTTGCCGGCGCCGCATGCGCTCGATGTCGTCGATGCCGAGGATCGGGGCTATCACGCGCGTCTGCGCCTGGAGAACCGATTCGGTATCACAGAAAACCAGGCGGTTACGTAAAGCGAACAGGGGGGCATATGTCGACAAACAGCATGTCGGGAACGGGGCAAGCGGCGAAATCTGGTGAGCCCAGCGCGGGGCAGCACCCCGATCCCTTGGTTCCCGTCGATGTGGTGCTGCGGGATTTCCCGTTCTTTCCTCTGGACATCACGCGGTTGTTCAACAGCCGCTTCCATGCCATCGCCTCGGATGCCGAGTGGCGCGCGGGCGTGACGCTCTGGCTCAAATCTTACCATCAGGTACCGGCCGGATCCCTGCCAAATGACGACATTGAGCTCGCTCGTCTCGCAGAATTTGGAAAAAATTTGAAAAATTTTCTGAAAATTAAGCAAGTGGCGCTTCATGGCTGGATCGAGTGCGCGGACGGTCGCCTCTATCACCGTACCGTCGCCGAAAAGGTGAACGAGGCGTGGACGAGAAAACAGCAACAGCGAGACGGCGCACGCAAGGGTAACGCAAAGCGCTGGGGCACGCGCCATTCGGCGGAGGAAAGTGATTACAAATCAACGTCATATATTGATACGGAGCGGCCGGAAACGGGCCCTGGTACACCTTCGGCAACGGTCGCTATGCGATCGCCTAGCGATCCCACAGCGATCACCGAGCGATCAGGTGGTGATCACGCTGCGATCACACAGCGAGCGCCCGCTGATCGCCAAGCGATACCCAAGCGATCACCGACTGATCGCTCACCGGTCGCAAGTATAAGGGACAGTATAAGGGACAGTAGAGAGGGAAAAGATAAACCCTTCTGCACGGAGCCGGCTGACGCCGTCTCCGTGCCGCCCGCGGATGTCTTCCTGATGCTCCCCCTCGTGGGCAACGGGGAACACCCCATCACCACCGCCGACGTGGCGTTCTGGCACGAGACCTACCCCGCCGTGGACATCGAGCAGGCCTTCCGTTCCATGCGCGCCTGGCTCATCGCGAACCCCACGAGGCGCAAGACACCGCGAGGCATCGGCCGGTTCGTGATGGCCTGGCTCGAGCGGGAACAGAACCGGGGCGGTTCCCGGGGCGCGAAGCCCACGGGGGCGACGACGGCGACGGAACGCCACGAACGGCGCCGCGCCCAGGCGCTGCAGTGGGCGCGCGAGATGATGGCCGAGGAGGGGAAAAATGGAGGGGCGTGAGAGAGAGGAGCTGGTGCTCGTGCTGACGGATGTGTACGAGCTATACGGGAAAGAATGCTCGCGTGGCCTGCATGCGCTGTGGTGGGAGGCCCTGAAGGGCTACTCGATGGCTGAAGTGCGCGGTGCCCTGTCGGCGCACGTAACAAACCCGGACCGGGGGCAGTTCTTGCCGAAGCCGGCCGACATCCGCAGGTGCCTCGAGGGAAGCAGTGAGACACGGGCCCTGCAGGCCTGGACCAAGGTCGACCAGGCCACTCGGCGGATCGGACCATGGGAATCGGTGGCGTTCGACGATCCGATCATCCACGCGGTGCTCGCCGATATGGGCGGCTGGACGGTCCTGGGCGAGGTCGCCGAGGACGAATGGCCGTTTCGCAGAAACGAGTTTGTCCGCCGCTATCAGGGCTATGTGGTGCGTCCTCCCGCGTCGTTTCCTCGGACGCTCACTGGCCACGTCGCGGAGTACAACGGCCGGCTGGGTGGGCAAATGCCGCTGCCGCGACTGGTGGGTGATGCGCAGCGGGCCACGCAAACCTACCTCGCCGGCGCGGAGGCGACACACCACTATCCGCGGCTTGCCGCCGATGTCGTCGAGCACGTCACGGCGCGCCTCAGTGCGCCGGTCGGTGTACCGCTGGCGATGATGGAAGATTCCGGCAGGGGGAGGCCATGACCGCACACGAAGCCTCTTTGCAGGCGATTCGAGACGCCCTGGACAGCAACGCCCACTGCGTGCCCGGGCTGCTCTTTCGTAACCGCGTGGTGGCCACCGAACATGGCGAGCTCTCATACGAGCACGACCAGGAGCTCTTGGTGTTGCTGGATGGCGGAATCAACTACACGTTCTGGTACGGCCACGTCGTGCGTGGGACACCCGCGCCCGACGCGGGCAGCGGTCCCATCTGGGTGGCCTTGATCGTCTCCAGCCACTTTTTCGTGGACGCGCCCACCGTCGATCTGCTCTTTCGCCGCTACGCCTACGCCATGCGCGACCGGTGCGATTACACGCCGGCCTGGGCCCAGGGCCCGGAGGACGTCTTCGCGGTGCGCGCGACCTTTCCGGAGGCCTGCGCGGCATTGGCCGTGATGATCCGGCGGTTCGAGCAAGACCTGCGGGATTCCCGGTCGGTCGTGGAGGGGCTTGAGAAATGGGACGGTGAGTATGGGAGCGAGAATATGGTGGAGACGATCGTCGAACCTCCAGGCCGTCTGGATTTGCGCAGCTTCGACGTCTACGGGCTCGATCTCAAGAAGGATTACAACGGCATGTTTTCCCCGTCACCTCACTACGATTTTTCTCCTGGGAGAGAACCTTAGTGGCTAAGGCAGCATTTTTCGATGGTGGCCAACAGGGCCGGGCGAATCCAGGCTGTATCGCCTTGTGCGGCCGTGGCTCGCGGGTAGGGAATGGGAATGGGTGGTCTTGTCATGGCGCGGCCTGTGTCCGCGTAGTACCGGTGCAGCATGCAGACCTCGGGGCGAAGCCACAGCGTATCCAGCGCCGTTCGCGCCGGTTTGTGCAGGACGAGACGCAACGGATCGGGCCTGTAATCCTCGACTGCCGGCAGGTCCGTGAGCGTGACGAGAACGTAGGGCAGCCACGTCAGGGTGAGCCCTTTGTAGCGCCAGACCTGGAAATAATCAGCCTTCTTGCACATCGCAGCGAACTCGAGTCCGCTCAGCTTCCCGCACAGGGCAAGACAGGCGGCGTATACGGCCTTCAGGTTCGCGCGGTCAGGTTCGTCGCACAGGGCCGAGCGCAGGTGCTTCCCCTGTTCCAGATCCCAATCGGTGGGCGCGAGATGGGCATGGCGCGAGTCCGGGGTCGAGGACAGGGGACAGTGGCTGCCGTCGGGATGATCGAAGCGCGACGTCACCTTGAGGGAATGCACGCCGTACGGGGAAAGCGGCGCGTCGCACTGGGGGCAGCGCGGAAGCACACCCCTCTCGCGGTAGCCGGGGCCTTCCAGGCTGATGAACTGTTCCGGCGTCACGAGTCGCCCGGTCTGGACATGGATGGCTTTGTGCGTCATGGGCTCGCTCCGCGTTATGCGCAAGGGGAAGTGTATACCCAAGGCCACCAATCACCGACGCGCGGCCCCGCGAATCCCGCCAGCCGTTCGCACAGGTTTGCAGCGCGCCGATCGACACGGGAGAGGCACCAACCCTTTCTATGGATTGCCACAACGCCGCTCCCGGCGGCTTCTCGCGAGGGCTGAGGGATGAACGTCGCACAGATCCAGCAAGGGCTCGGTCCCGTGGCGCGGGCGCTCATCGGCGGCAGCGTCGCCGCGGTGACCCCGCCGGCGGCTACGGGTCAGGGCAAGCGCGCCTGGGTCGTGGCCCTGGACACGCCAGGCGGCGTGCTGCCGATCCTCGTATCGGTGGATCACAAAATTTATGCCCGGGTGGCGGAGCGGGCGTGCCGCGGAGATTTCTGGGTGGTGGAGGCGGATCTCGCGCTCGCCCGTGGCCGGCCTGAGATCCGCGCCCGTCACCTGCTCTCGTCCCGGGACACGTTTTTGCCCCGGGTGGCGCCGGCGGCGGCTGCGCACGAGCAGCCGGTCATACCGCCGCCGGAGATTCCGGAGCATGCGCCGGGCTGTCCGGCCTGCCGGGCCGGCCAGGGCGCGCTGGCGTTTTGACCAGCAGGCGTTGCGTCTTCACGAAACACAGAGGAGGAACACAATGAGGGCAACATCCAATCACGGGGGACAGGGCCGCTCATGCGGACAACCAGGGGACGCCGAAGCCGAAGCGGTGGGCTATGGACCGCATGCCGCCGCGGAGGTCTGGCTCACAGAAGTGGATCTCTGCTCGGGCCTGCCCGCGCCGGCGCGGATCGCGGCATTCATCCAGGAGGGCCGGGGACTTCCGCTGTCCCCGGACGGCGCCACGGCACTCGTCGAACTCGAGCTGCTGCATTCGTGGCTCATCGAGCATTTCGGCGAGGACTATGCGCGGCTCTCGCAGACCATGCGCGCGCCGGCAGATCCGTTGCGGGCACAGGATGGACGGGGCTCGGTTTCCTGAGGGTCGTCACCGCGGTTGCCGCAGCCCTTCTTTGCGGGCCTATTGCCCAGGCCCATTCGCTGTCGGCGTCGCAGGCGGCGCGCCGCCTGAAACACGAGGATCGAGTGTTTCGGCGCTCGTTGCGTGATTTGCCGCCCCTGGCCTTGTCACGCCGTGAGATCCGGGAAACCTTGCGCAAGCAGGCAGCCGTCGATCAGGTGTTACGCTCCGGGGATACCAGGTTGTCCTACGGTTTCCTGCCAGTCGATACATCACCCGGTGCGCGCGCGCCCGTGCTCGATCTGTCGCCTGGCACAGCGCTGGCCATCACATTCACGGATTCCACAGGCGCCCCCTGGGCGATTACGAGCCGCACGATAGGCAACCCCAAGCTCTTCAGTGTCGCGCAGCCCAAGGGGCTGAATGACAACATGCTGGTGGTCTCCCCCTTGACGCCTGCCGGCAGCACCAACCTCATCGTGACCCTCGCCGACCGTACGGCCCCCGTGGCGCTCGCCGTGCGGGTGCGGCCGGACGACCATGCGGACCTGCCGGCCGTGCTGGACGTGTCCGTGCCAGGAACAGGGCCGCTTGCGCGACCCCCGACGATCGAGGCGGCGGGGCCCACCACGATTTCGCATACGCAAATCGCGTTCCTCGAGGGGACGCCGCCGGCTGGCGCGCGGACACTGACCGCGCACCCCGCGAAGCCGGCCACGGCGTGGCTTTACAAGGGAAGCATCTATCTGCGCACGCGCGCAAGCCTTGTTTTTCCCGCGTGGCGATCGGTTGTGCGGGGATCCGGCCACCTGCGTGTGTACACCGTGGCGCCGGTACCGCAAATCCTGGTGGATCGCCATGGACACACCGTCCCCATTGCCTTGGCAGGCGAGGACACCCATGGCTGATGACGACAAGAAGGGTATTCGCCAGTGGTCGCCCGTCTGGGTCGTGTCGATCACCGTCGTCGTGGCGGTCGTGGGCTTGGGGATGTTCGTCATCCTGCGCGACCACAGGCCGGCGACGCGCGATACCGGGGCTACGTCTGTCGCGGTCTCGGCGCATGCCGCGGGCCGCGGTGGGCAGCCCGTGACGCCATCGTACCGAACGGCGCGGTTGCGCGAGGAAGCGGCGCGCGCGCGGGAGGCGCGGGCCCACGGCGGCACGTACATACCCGCGC
>JAJYRD010000029.1 GCA_021794275.1 Pseudomonadota bacterium
CGCAACATTGCCGGGTTTGCGAAGCCGATCGGCCTCGCAAGGGGCGGCGTAACTCGTCCTATATTCGCGCATCGCGGTCTCCGTGGTGCAGTGGAAAGCTCCGCCCTTTAGGGCGGGGAACAGTTACGACCAGATGTCTAAAAGCGAGGGCGTCACCAGACCAAAAAACCGCTTGGGGGTCTCGGGGCCTGTGTTGCTTGTGTCCCCCGCAGTGTGCGTACCCTGCGCCATTCAAGACCGGGTCAGGAAAATTCACGGGTTGGCCCGGGAACGACTCGTTACGGTAACGACTCGCTGGACAGGAGCGCGCGGGGGGTCAAACCGGGGCAGGCGCTCCTTCAACACCGCCAGCGCGGGAACCGCGTCGGCAGTGAGCTTGGCCCGCGCGGGCCGACCTTTGCGCCCGGCGTGTTTGTACGGGGCTGACCCCGCATCCCGCTTATACCGAGCACGGTATGAGCCGCGTCTCCCGTGTCTTTTGTATCATGTCCAACAAGGGTGATATGGCGGCCGCCGCGCGCTATGCGGTGCATATCCCCCTGTATCGGCGCATGGTCGCTCTCGAGGCGTGTAGCAGTTTCGGGTTCCAGGGGGCGCGCTGCTTGGCCGATGTCACCCACCGCCCAAGGCCGGGCGCTATGACGGGGCAGGGCGGCCCACCGCGCCCATTGACCGGACGCAGGCGACCCAGATCGCCCAGGTGCGCGCGACGGTTTTGGCGTGGTTTGGATGGGAATCCCCTTATGTGATGCACGCCGCGGTTTATGCGCGGGACAACGCCATGTACGAGGAACGCCACGGAAAACCCGAGGAACCGGATGTAGACGACGCCGAGACCGCCTGTGCGCCGACGCCTTGAGGACCTATGCAATGGTGGATGGTTGGTACAGGAGGCTCGGCGGCGCCGGACTGCTTGGTCTTGTTTGGCACGGAGAGCGCGGTAGGCGTATCATTTTTCGCTACAGTCAAGGAACATCGCCATGCAAGAGGTCGTTCGCTTATTCGATTCCGCCGCTCGCAACGCCGAAAAGGCGGCGGCACGCGCGGCGGACGCCGCGCATGTGGCCTCTGGCGCCATGACCTGGGAGCAGGTGGCGCGCGCGAATGCCTTTCTTCCCTATACCATCGACGTATCCCAATGGACCGTGGTATTCGATTCCTTGGTCGATGGGGACGAGGACTTTGTGTGAGCAGCACCATCGACGATGCTTTGTCAGCCGATGAGGTGATCGCCCTATTGGCTCTTTGGCAAGGCGTGGACCCACCCTTGCTGGTCGGGGGGCAGGCCCTGAATATCCTGGCGCGGCACTATCATGCCGAAGGATTCGAGACCCAGTTCAGCCGGGATGTGGATTTTGTGGGAGACAGCGAAGACGCGCGCCAAGCGGCGCAGATCTGGCGGGCGGAAATCCGTCTCCCTACGCTCGATGACCATACCCCCAACACGGCGGTCTTGACCATCCGACGGGCCAATAAGCCACCGCTGACCATCGATTTTCTGGAAAACGTGGCGGGTATCGTGTTTGGGGCCGAAGTTCCCTCGCTCAAGATTCGGGAGGGGTCCGTGGACCTGCGGGTCATGCATCCCTTGGCTTGTCTCCAGAGCCGCCTTTGGAACATCTACGGCCCCCTGGCCCGACGCAACACCCGGGAAATCGAACGGGCGGGACTCGCCATCCGCGTCCTTCACGCCTATTTGACCGAGATTTTGGACCACGACAAAGGGCGTGAAGCCCTCAAGACCATTGAGCGATTGGTGAAATATGCGGCCTTGTCGCGGGTGGGGACCAAGGCCTGGGTACGGGATCGGATTGACGTTCTTGCATCCGTCCCGATGGTACACCCCGCCTTACCGCCCGCCTTTCGGTCGACGCGTTGGCCGGATATTCAGCGGCGCGTCGATAGCGCGCGTGCGACCGCAGAGCGGATAGAGGCGACTCAATCTCGCCGAGCGGCGAGACCTGACGCCCCGGATATTGGGGCAGGACACCACTGAACCTCCCCACGGCTAATGGGCCACATTGCCACCCGCATGGGGTATGGCTATTTTGGCGATGATGTTGGAAATTGTGGGTGCCCTATCGGATGAGTCCGTGCGGGTTTTGTCGGAAGACCGTATCTTTCTCAGTAAGGTTTTCGTCATCGGAAAGTCGGCGCGTATTGTGTCGACACACGCGTTTCTCGAGGGACTGTGACAAAACCTGCCCAGCAAAACCATGGCACGACAAGATCATCGCGTTCGAGGTGGTGTAGTGCGGTCTCGCCACCGCTGTCACTTAGGTGACTGACGCCGTCAACAAAGTGACGGACGTGCAACGTTACCGGCGTTACGCGTACACGCCGTAATGCCTCTGCCCCGCGGGTTCGCAGCGGCACCAAAAGGCGTCTATGAGTTATCCCGAAGGATTACGCGACTATCAGGGCCCTTGGCCGCCGCCGAAGGATTTTCGCTATCTCCCGAGGATGCGGCGATCTTGACGCCAGCCATGCCGTTCTGAGCGCGACGGGCGGCGAAGGTAGTGGCCGCAGCCTCCGCGGCGGGACTGCTTCTGCCGGATACCGATTTTCATCGTATTCCCGGAGTGGGCGCGCTCATTCATGGGTTGGGCTTGGTCTTTCCGATGATTTGTGCCGTGGCCCTGTACAGCAAGGATTCCCTGGCCGATGTAGCCGGGGTCAGCGTCCTCATCATCGGTATTGTGTGTTTTGCCATTCCTGCCATGTGGGCGTATTGCCGTAAAGCGTTCGCCATCGAAGGCTATTCCCTGCTGTTGCGGTACATCCATGCGGGTTACGCCCCCTCGTCGCGGTCGGACTATTTGGTCAGATGGTGTACCGCTTCAGCATCTGCAGGGTCTTGTGCCCCGTTATGGCTGCCACCTGCATCGGATTGAGACCCTTCTCGAAGAACCACGGGGCGACCTCATGGCGCAGGTCATGGAAGGTCAGACCATCGATGCCAGCGGCCGCGCAGACACGCTCGAAGGCTTGCGAGATCGAGGCGACACGCAGGCCCCATACCACCCCTTCGGGTGGCAATGCGCGCCCATCGATCCGCCGGGGCAGGCCGTCCAGAACCCCCAGCGCGACCGTGGATAGCGGCACCCGCCGAGGTGTGCCGTTCTTGGTCTCGGGGATCAGGAGCACCCGCGCCTTGCGGTCCACATGCTCCCATCGCATCGGCGCGATCTCCCCGCGCCGCATGACGGTCTCGACCGCCCAGGTGATGAGGGGGCCGACATTGCCCCCCGCATGGGGGGGTCGAGTCATAGGCCTTAGCGGCCGCCAGGAGGCGGGCTTGCTCGTCGTCCACCACGCGCCGGCGCGGCCTTGGGGAAGCCTGGGGCGCTGGCCCTTCACCAGATCCACGGGCTTGGTAAGGGACTCCAGGCCCCAGGCGGTGCGAGCGGTATTGAAGAGGTGGGAGAGCAGTGCCAGCTCGAGACGGATCGTGTTGGCGCCCGCCCCGTCGCCCTGGCGTTCGCGCACATAGTCCGCCACATCTTTCCCGCGGATGCGGGCCAGGACTCGGTGGGCGAGGGGGTGGTTGCCAAGCCGCCGCCCTATGACCCCCTCCCGGTAAGCGGTAGTCGGCTTCTTGGTGGGCGTGATGTCGGAGAGATACCGGCGCAGGGCCTCGGCCAGGGTGGTGGCTTCGGCCTCGGTCCGCGAGACAAACCGCCCGTCGTCCATCTCCGACTCGACCTTGCGCGCCCAGGCCCAGGCCTCGGCTTTGGTATCAAAGGTGCCGGATCTTGACCTGCCAGCCCTTGCGGCCACCCAGGCCGGGTCGCGGAATGATGGTCGCCAGATTGCTTTTTTTGGAGTCCACTGTCCCAACAGTGTCCCAAATTCGGGGGGCCTAGGCTAGAAGCATGGATCTAAGTCCTTGATTTTATGGTGGGCCCGGAAGGACTCGAACCTTCGACCAGAGGATTATGAGTCTTAAGCAAGCCATTTGATTAATAACGCTTTACCCGGAAAGTCCCTTATAACACAGAGCGTTACGCGGACATGGGCGGACGTGAGCGGAATCAATTTCCGCGCTCAGGTTACCAAAAAGTTACCAAAATTCGACACCGGCCCAGGGCACAACTTTAACCGTTCGTCTGCCAGAATCAGCATACTGTCTGGCCGTTTCTACCGTTCGGTGTTCTATAACATACCTACACTATACAGCATGCCTTTTTTGGCCGTCGCGCAAAATCAATGACTTACGCATTTCGTGCAACGTAGTATACCCACGTTATACTGCACTTTTTCCGTGTCAGATCAACGGGTTACGGCGGTCTCAGCTATTGAGAAGCGCGGGGAAATAAGAGATGCTGGCTCGGCAATAAGGTGATACCGGGGTGCAGCAACACCCCGGCATCGGTGCCATAAAAACGCCCCCGTCAAGAAGCGCCATTGGCCCTTATAGAGTACCACGGCGCGCGTACGGGGTCCTGTTCGAGGACCCAACATGACAGACAGCACCACCGCCTGGATGGCGGATGAAGTCGCCACCAAACTAAAAGTCACTACCCGAACCTTGCGGTCCTGGGTTCGGGCTGGGCTTATCCCTCCCCCCATCAAAATCGGTCCCCGCCGCCTGGTATGGCGCGCGACCGACATTGAAAAATTTCTTGCCGAGGGCGGGACCCCCGGATTCCACACAAAAAAACCGGGGCGCCCCCGCAAGTCCGGGGGTGAGGTATGAGCGCACACAAAAACGTGCGCCGGCACCGCGGGGTCGTGGTCGGCTTTGCAGACGATCTTCTTCCAGAGAATTTCCATGATTTTATGGAAATCCCCTGCTGGCCAGAGGTCGCCGCCGACATCGTTTGTGGCCTCGGCCCCGCCAGGTGGGGGCAGGTCGCTAGATTTGCCCGGACCGTTCAGGAGAGAGTCGTGCTCGACCTGTTGGCTGAGGGCCGCAGCGCCGCCGAGGTGGGGGAGGTGTTGGAGCCGCCACTGACCGCTACGCGGGTTCGCCAGGTCGCCACTGGCGTTTTTCGAAGGGTCGTCGGCCCGCAGGACCCCCAGGGCGACATGTTTCCAGGGGGTGGCCTATGACCCCTGCACAAAAAATCCTGGAGCGGCTGGAGGGCGTCCAGGGGCCAACGAATGGCCCTTGGATGGGGCGCTGCCCTGCGCATCGGGACCGCACGGCCTCGCTGCGCGTCACAGAAAAACCCGACGGGCGCGTGATTTTTCATTGCCACGCGGGTTGTGGTGGCGCGGATGTGGTGCAGGCGCTGGGTCTGCGATTCGGTGATTTGAAACCCGCGGGCTGCACTACCGCCGGGCCCTCACCGATTGAGCGCAGCGCGAGTGAGTCGCTGCGGAGCGTGGCCCATGCGTCGCTTGTTTGTGTGACCTTATGCGGTGACGTAGCGCGCGGAAAAATCGTTTCAGAAAAGCAGGTCGCGCTGGCCATATCTTTGGCCGTTGAGATCAACGGCGCCCTGGCCGCCGCAGGGCTACGGCCGGAAGTGGTGCCCAAAGACTGGGGTAAAGAACGGAGGGCAAGGGGATGACGCTGAATTTCAGTGACTTTCGAGTGGACATAATGGGCGCGTTCGTCAACGCACCCACCCCTCTCGATTTCATCTGGCCGGGGTTTCTGAGTGGCACGGTCGGGACACTGTTTGCCCCAGGCGCCACCTCCAAGTCCTTTTGGGCGATCCAGGCCAGCATCGCCGTAGCTGGCGGAGAGGATACCGTAGGGATCGAGCCTGGTGGGCATGGGCGGGTTGTGTACTTGGCTGCTGAGGACCCAAAACCCATCCTCAACCACCGCTTGCACGCGATCGGGGCGCGGCTGTCGCCAGAGGGCCGCGAGGCCGCCGGCGCGCGAGTGGACCTGCTGTCTGTTGTCGGCGCCGGGCTCGACTTGGGCGACAAAGCGCAGCGTAACGACCTCATACAATACTGCGCGGGCGCGCGCCTGGTCATCATCGATACAATCTCCCGCGTGCATCGGCTGGATGAAAACTCAAACGGGGAAATGGCGCAGCTTCTAATGCACTTGGAGGTGATCGCTAGGCAAACAGGCGCCGCCGTGCTCTTTCTGCACCACATCTCAAAATTTGCGTTACGGGCTGGAGATGCGGGCGACCAGCACGCCGCGCGAGGCGCGGGGGCGCTCACCGATAACGCCAGGATGGGGGCAGCCCTTTCCAAAATGACCTCAGATGAGGCGGAATTGCTGATCGACCGGGACCTGGGGGCGGTGGTGCCAGTCGGCCCCGACGATCGCGCCAGATACGTACGCATGTCCATCCCAAAAAACAACTACAGTGCTCCTATAGCAAACCGCTGGTACCGACGCGACGTCGGCGGGGTCTTGACCCCGGTCGATCTAACAGACACAGAAAAAATGGCGGAAATAAAAAAAGGGGCTAAGGCCTACGCCGAAGCCTCCGGACATGGGGAAACTGACGAGGGTTGGACCAATGTCGCGCCATTCTAAATTATTGCAGACGCCCCGGACTGCGTGCCGAATTCCACTGTTCGCGGCAACACGGCGGGGACGTGCGGTCATACAACAGCGGGTCGAAACCTCATGGGGATGGGCTGTCGTCACTGGACGGTTGCATCAGTGCCACAGAGACGTACTGGACTTCATGATGGCGACGGCCGACGCGTGGCGGCCGGTCGGCGCCCACGGAGATATGATTGCCCGCATCGACTCCTCGCGACTACGGGGGGAACTGGGATGGGATCGGTGGACATACCGGCAGATCCTCGACGCCCTCAGGGACCTACGCGCGGCCGAAATCGCATCGAGCATGGGAGAGTGGACGGGCGTTCTCACCCACATCATAGAGTCCGGCACAGCCCCTGCGCCGCGCCGGGGAATGGTGCGGAAAAAAGGCCAGGTACTGCGCGTGAAGTGCCCGGTCCCCGGCGGACCCGCGCGCGGCGGGATGGTGTGGGAGGTGACCGTTTCAGGGGCCTGGATAGCCCTGGCGCGCGAGGCGGTCGTGCGCTACCCCATCACGGTGACACGGATGCGGTATGGCGTCTCCCAGGCGGTTTCGCGGCTGATGCTCTCTCACTCTCCCGGAGCGCACTATGCGGTCGAGACGGCCCTGACCGCCGTGGGCATCCAAACCAAGCGCCACCAGCGAGCCATGGAGGAGATGCGCCAGGACGCGGTCCTCATGGCAGCCGCCGGCGTCGCCCTCGATCCCGTAACAGGGACAGTCACCCATGTGGACCACACAACCCCGGTGATAGAGCCAAAAGCCGGCCCCCTGGACCACACAACCCCGGTCGCAGACCACACAACCCCGGTCGCAGACCACACAACCCCGGTCGCAGACCACACAACCCCGGCAAAAACCACACAACCCCGGTCGCTATAGATTTATAGCCTTATAGGCTATAGCCGCAGGGCGCGGCTATAGCGCCGCGCCCTGCGGCTACAAAAGATTTTGACGTAACGGAGCCCCCGCGCTTTCTGCGCGGGGAAAGTCAAAAGACGAAACCACGTGAGAAAGGGAAATTGGGAGGGCAATATGACATTGCGTCCCCCATTTATTGTGCATACAATAAGTGGCGTGGAGATCACGTTTGACCCGGCGAAAGACGTTCTCAACACCGCCAAGCACGGTGTGTCCCTGGCGCGGGCCGGGGATCTGGAATGGGGCGATCTCCTGGCCCAGCCCGATACGCGCCGCGATTATGGCGAGCTGCGCATGATCGGCTATGCGCCGATCAGTGACCGGGTGTTTTGCGTGGTCTTCACGGATCGCGGCGACCAACGCCGCATCATCAGCCTCAGAAAAGCCAACGCCAGAGAGGTTAAGCGCTATGCGAGTCAAATCTAAATCTGGACGGGTGTTTAAACTCCCCACGGCCGAGGAAGAGTCCGCCATCCAGACGGGAGTGGCCGAGGACCCCGATACCTATGAGCTGACGGATACCGAGTTCCGCCAATTGAAGAGAATGGGGCGACCCCCGGCGGCCACGACCAAGGAGCGTGTGACCATGCGACTCTCCAGGGACGTGGTGGCCAGATTCCGCGCCGCCGGGCCTGGATGGCAAACGCGTATAGACGCCGCTCTCAAGGAGTGGCTTGAAACGCATCATTGAAAGGCGCCGCCGTTAACGCCGGCGGCGCAGCTCCAGACAAACATCCCCGGCGGGGCACGCCCGCGTGACCCGCGCGGCGGTCGCGGGCCATGCGTACTCATTGAGATCGCGCTTCGGAAAACGCCACATGGCGGCAGGTGGCGCCGCCGCCGGCCATGCCGCTGGGGCCAGGCGGTACCCAACCCAACCTCCAATTACGGCCAGCACCAGCCCAAACGCAATCGAGACCCCTATCACCCACCACTCGTCGCGCCGCGCGCGCGTAGCAGCCTCCTGGGCGGCTGTGGAGGCAAGCGCCGCCCGCCAGTCTGCCAGGATCGCGTCCCGCTGCACGGCGGCAGCGGCCGGTAGCGAGGCTGCGGCCTTCTTGATCGCGGCCGCGCCCTCGCTGGCCGAGTAGCGAATTACGTCAACAACTGCGCGCCCGACCTCAACCGTCTTTTCCTCCAGGGCCGCAGAGAGAACCGCTTTGAGGTCCGTTCCGGCGCGCACAGTTTGGTCGTAAATGATCTGCCCGACACCGCGTGTTGCGTCCTCGATTTTTTCAGCCGCATGGGCCGCCTGGCCCGCCGCGGCCGCAGCTCCCATGCGTTCGTCTCGTGCGTCGAGCACCGCCTGGACCGCACACCAAAGCGGGTCCTGTTGTGAGACGCCATACTGCACTGCGGCCCTTGCTAACGCCGTCGCATCTGTCGGGTCGATCTGATCGAAGACCGCCTCCATTGGAGGCGTGGCCCCCGAAGGGGCCTTCTCCTGTTGGTTCTCGAAAGCGGGTTCGGGGATCTTGTTATCGTTGCTCATGTTCATCTCCAAAAATCGGGGCAATAGCGGCCATCACCGCGCCGTGCCACCGATACACGCTGGCCTTGTCAAGAATGTGCCAGGCTTCACAACCCGGGCATGGGGGTACGATCAGGTGCCCGACGCGGCCGGGCGTGGCCTCCAGCTTTTTCAGTGCCCCGCGATTACCGAGCGCGGGGAACACGATCTCCCGCGCGCCGGCGGCCAGGACGGCGGCGCGGGCATCATGAGTCATCCACTCAAAAGAGTGGGGGTCGCCCTTGTACGCAGGGAGGATGATGAAGCGATTCTCTGGTTGGACGTGGCTCATCAGTCCTGAAGAGAAAGAGTCCGTCATTTCGTCCGTGGCGACGCGATTTTTTTCCAGGCAATACGATGCGACCAGCCGGTACTGCAGGGCGTCGGCTAGGGCGCGCAGTAAGTCGCCATGGGGGTCCAGCGTTTCACCTGCCCCTGCCGGCAGGTTGACCACCACCCGGTCCGCGCTGACAGACGACTCCAGCCACTCCCCGAACGCCGCCAGGGCGTTCTCGGCGTCACCTGCCCTGTTCAGCGACAAGGCGCCGACCGTAACGTCTGGGTCAGAGATGTACCGTTGTGCCACATCCGGTTGGGTCGGGTCGGCCTCGACCAGTGCGACCTGCTGGCCAGTTGCCAGCAGGGCTTCGGTGATAGCCAACGACATGTAGCTTTTTCCTACGCCGCCCTTCCCTCCATGAGATACGAACAAAAGCTTTTGTGCGGTCATGTTATTTCCCTCCGATCTGCGGTAGTGAATCAAAAGTTTTTTTGCCGCCCGCGCCTGTTGGCGCCGTGGGTTGTTGTTGCTGGCGCGCGGGTTGCTGGGGTAGCGGCTCCGGTAGTGGAATTTGTTCCGCGGCCCACTGGCACTTTCGGACCGCTTGACGTACGGCGTCCGCGCCTTGGATACCCAGCAGCTGTGCGATATCTCTCCATGTGAGGCCCGCGCGGCGGGCTTCTGCAATCGCTTCTTTGTACGGCGCGACCCGCGCGGTCATTCGTGTTGCCCTGTCATTGAGCGCCATGTTCTTCCTCCATTTGCGGGGCCAGCGTCGCGATGCCCCCTCACCTTCAGGGGCTCGGCGAAAATCGGTCAAAGTCGTCCGGTCCCGGTTGCCTATCGGTGAGCCCCGATGAGTTGTGGTCTATAGCAGGTTGTAACGCGAGTGCAAAGCGATTAGACGACCGATATTTACACGCCATTGGTTGGGTTTTGACCGCCTTTCACCGAGAAGTACACGGGAATGGACGCCCACCCGTGGGGTGGGCTAAGACACACCACCGCACCCAAGTGTGGGTGGTGTCCCTCGCCGTGGGCTCGGGGCGGCTGGAAGGCGCGGGCCGCGACGATCCCTCCCTATATTTTCCCTCTCACGGAGGGGTCGCTTTTGACTTTCCCCGGCCAGAAGGCCGGGGCACCGCAACGCCAGGGCTTCACCAGCGGCCAGACCGTGGCCCATTGTTGGCCAGTTTTTGGCCAGAACGTGGGCAATGTAGGAGGCGTGGCCGCCGCCATTTTCGCTGAGCCCCTGATGGTAGGAACAGTCATCAGGAGTATGGCCGTGCTGAGTTTTCCGAAGGGTGGTTTGAAAGGGTCGGCCAGCGACATCGTTGAGTACCTTGAGGCCCGCGCACTTGAGCGCGGGCAAGGTTACTACAGCCACGGGGCGGCACCGTCCTCCTGGGGTGGTGCGTTGGCTGCGGAGTGGGATCTACGGGGTCCGGTTGATGCCCGCACTTTCAAAAATCTCCTGGAGGGCGTCGCCCCGGATGGTGTGCGATTCGCCGAGACTTCAGAGACTCGTCGAATGGGTAAGGACTTGACGGCCAACGCGCCGAAAAGTTGCAGCATCGCGATGGTGGCCGGCGATGAAAAGCTGCGCCAGATCATTTTGGAAGGCCACAGGCGGGCCAACCAACGGATGATGGAGTGGGTAGAAAAGGAGTACGTCACCGCCAGGTATGGCAAGGGGGGCAAAGAGGTCGAGCGGACCGGCCAGGCCCTGTGGGTCTCGTACCAGCACGAGGACGCGCGCACAGCGGGCGAGCCTTCGGCGGCCATGCACCTCCACGACCATAATATTCTGTTGAACATTACTCGTGGCCGGGACGGCAAACTCCGCGCCCTCGATATCGATTTTGGCGTGGATGGGGTTCACCTGGCCGGGGCCGTCTATCAAGCCGAGTACGCGGCTTATTTGCGGGAACAGGGGGTCGCTCTCCGCGCGTGTGACAACGGCGGCGGGGGTTGGGAGCTGGCGGCCATTACGGACGAGCAGATCCGGGAGTGCAGCCCCCGGTCTGCGCAGATCGTGGCCGAACTGGAGCGACAGGGGCTGGACCGAAAAACGGCCAGCGCGACCCAGAAGAGCGCCGCAAACCAAAGGACGCGCGGCTCTAAGGCCCAACTCTCCCAGGACGACCAGCGGTGGGAGTGGCGGTCGCTGTGCCGGCGGATCGGGGTGAATCTCGACAGCGTCTATAAGACGCCGGAGCAGGAGGCAGGCGCGGACCGTACAGCGGTTAGTGCGGTCGATGCCCTCGCATACGCGACCGATCATTTAAGTGAGCGCGAGGCCGTTATTAACGGACAATCCACTCGATTACACGCCCTGCGGGTCGGGGCGCTGGACGGGGTGACGATCGATATCCTTACTAAAGAGATCGCCCATGCGCGCGAAGCCGGCAACCTCATCAACGCCGGTGCCGGTCGCCTTGTGACCCGCGAATCTCTAACGCGTGAGGTTATGAACCTCGAGACCGTCCGGGCCGGGCACGGGGTCCTGGTGCCCTTGACAACCTCGGAGGGCGCGCGGGCGCGGGTCGAGGACGGAGAGCAGGTCGCCGGATTCCAATTCACCGAGGGGCAGCGCGAGGCTGTTGTGCGAGCCATTACGACCGGCGATCAGTATTACGGTATCCGAGGCGCCGCCGGTGCTGGGAAAAGCACAGCCCTTGCCGCCCTTGCCGACGAAGCCCGGGCGCAGGGGTTTCGTGTGATTGGTACCGGCCCTAGTCAGACTGCCGTTGACGGCACAAAGGATGCGAATCCGGACGATGCCAGAGTACTAGCATCGTTCAATACGCGTGACGATAAAGACCAGACTCCTCGCCTAATCCTAATGGATGAAGCGGGTATGGTGTCATCGAGAGATATGGAATCTTTCTTGCAGAAGGTCCGCCCCACCGACCGCGTTGTGTTCATTGGAGACCCACTGCAATTGGCTGCCGTTGAGGCCGGCTCGCCCTTCGCTCAGATGATGAAAGAAGGTGCGATCAACTTCTCAGAGATCACAGAAATCAACCGTCAAAAAGACAAAAACCTTTTAGCCGTGGCCCAGGCGTTTGCGGACGGTCGCAACCAGGACGCAGTAAAGCTCGCAGAGCCCTACATGTCCGCCGTCGCTATAACCGACGACGATTACAAGGCGGTGGACGCAGCCCCGGAGCCCCAGGCCCCGCCGGAGATGGTTCAGGGTGAGGCGACCGAGGCCATGACGGGGTATGTCAAAAGCCTCATGAAGAAGGACGAGACGCTAGAGGCGCCTGCCCACAACGATTTCAAAACCGTACGCGCATGGCTAGACGCGCATTCCAATTCCGAGCTTGGCTATAAGGCCTTGGAGAAGACCGGCAAGCAACAAAAGCTTGCGCCGCAGGCCGTGCGCGTCCAGGCGATCGCCCGTGAGACGGCTGACGCCTATTTGCGGTTGTCGCCCGAAGAGCGCGCCAATACCTTGGTTATGGCCGCCACACACGACATGCGCAAGGCTATCAATTTCCGCATTCGTGAAGGGCTGAACCCAGCCGCGGCGGGTACAGGTTCCGTTACTATGACGGCACTCGATAAGAGTGCCCTTACCCGCGCGCAGCTACGGCAAGCGGTCAACTACAAAGTGGGCCAGGTGTTGCGGGTACCTGAGGGCTGTGGCAAAGCTCGAAAGGTGGTGGATTGGACGATCACCGCCACCGACCCGACGCGTAACGCGATCAAGTGCAAGGACACCGATGGCGTAGAAAAGGTCTTTCATCCCCGCGACCTCGATCCCAAGCGAGTCGGCCTCTACACGACACGCTCTTTAGATTTGTCACCAGGTGACAGAATCCTGTTTACGGAAAACAATCGCGGAACTGGGTTCAAGAATAACGAAACCGGAACGGTCGCGACGGTGGATAACGGTAAGGTCGATATTAAAAAAGATAGCGGCCAGATCGTAACCCTCGACCCCGCGAAAACTCACACGCTCGACCACGGCTGGGCGATCACAGTCCATAGGTCGCAGGGGCGCACGATCGACCGCGCCCTGGTGGCGGGCATGGCGTCTAAAGTGGCGACCGCCGTCCTTGCCTACGTGGCGTGCAGCCGCGAGCGTTGGAGTCTGCAAGTCTTCACCGACAACATCAAGCGATTGCAGCAGTCATGGGCGCGCGTCGCGGATCGGGAAACGGCGCTCGATGCGACCCGCGCGGCCGGTCAAGGCCAGGAACCAGACGGGCTACAAAAGGCTCGCGACGCGGTGCGGACGCAGATACAGGAACAGCACCAGGAGGGCGAGCAGGATCAGGAGCCGACTCCGGCGCCCGCTCGGCGTCCGGCCCGCGAGCGGGACATGGGTTTTGATTTAGAGATGTAGGGCCTTGCAGAGGGGGCGATTTTCGCCGAGCCCCTGATAGTGAGAGACACAAAACGGAGACAACAACCATGACACACAAAAAACCTGACTTGACCGACAACGATCGGGGTCGCATTGAGATCGCAAAATTACGCGCGCTGCTAAACCAAGGCCAGTCGCAACCGGAGGGCCGCGCGCGGCGCTCCGATCTTCGTGACCTGGGAGAGTCCGACATTTTGGAGTACCCACACGATGCACGGATTCAGCATGACAGCGACGCGGTGGCCGCGCTTTTCACTGCGTCGAGATGGAGTGATTATCAAATGTTCCTCTTGGCCTACGCGATTTCGGTTGAGTACCAGGGCCCGAACGCCGTCCAGGAAATCCAAAAACTTTCATGCGCCGACGCGCTCTGGGCCAGACACCTCGCAACAAGCGAGCCTGGGGGTGCCCAATGAGCGGCGTCAACAGGTGATTCTTGGGAGTCCGCAGTGATCAACCCTAAACGCTCAACGAATCTTTGGAGGTAGCATCATGCCCGCGATCCTCGGCGTCATTCTGGCGCTTGTCCTGCTTTTGAAGATCTTCCCATTAGGTATCCAGGAATATGCCGTGGGGATACAGACCGTGCGCGCCCATGAGGTCGCAAGTCAGGCGCGCACCATCGCTCTGGCGGTGCAGAACTACGTGCAGAGCAACTATGCCGCGATCCTGGCGGGCACCAAGGGCGGCCCGCAAACGATCCCACTGTCCGCGCTCATCACCACGGGCTTCCTGCCGGCCGGCACCTCGGCGGTCAACGCCTATGACCAGACCTGGCAGGTCTCGTTTTATCAGCCCGCCAAGAACGACATCGACGCGCTGGTCAACACCGTCGGCGGACGGCCTGTGCATCCCGATATGCTGCCCGAGCTGGCCGCGCAGATTGGGCAGGAGGGCGGATTCCAGCCGGTCGCCACGGGCCTGTATCAGGGCGACGGGGGCGACGCGATCGGCGCCTTTGGCGGCTGGAAGGTGCCTGTCACCTCCTTTGGGCTTGCGCCGCAGCCGGGCACCCCGTCGGCTCTCGTCTACTTCAATTCGGGCACGGTCTCCAGCACCTACCTCTATCGTGTGGCGGTCCCCGGCAATCCGCAGGTCAACACCATGCAGACCAACCTGAACACCGGCGGCAACGCCGTCACCAACACTGGTACCGTGCAGTTCACCACCAACCCCGCAAGCGGCGTGATCTACCAGGGCGAGGCCTGTAGCCAGAATGGCGCCATCGGCACCAACAGCAACGGCAGCGGACAGCTGATGGCGTGCCAGGGAGGGACGTGGCAGCCGGCGGCACCAACCCCGAAAGTGAACGTCTCTTATGTGGGCAACTGGACCATTGGCAATGGCGCCAACGGTCCTTTGGCCTGGGCGTCCTACTGCTCCATCAACTCGGGCGCGACCTGGGGTGGGACAGCGGGCTATGGACATAGTTACGCTCTGTATCCGGTGGCCGGACCGAACGCTCAAGGGCAATACCTGTGGTGGGTAACAGCGTCCGGGCAGGCCAATATGGGTGCCGTCTGTTTTGATCTGAGTAATTAGTGATGAGCACCGGCCGAAACAATCCGAACCTGTACGGTGATCGCGGGCCGGTCTCCATGATCGCGGCCGTCGTCGCCACTGTCATAACGTGGGCCGCCGCCGTCGAGGCCCTGCTGTGGTGGCATGACCACGGGCGCACCGTGGGTCCCGGCGTGCTCCTCGCCATCCTGGATCGGCACGGCCCCGCGCCGATCCGCGAGTTCCATGGATGGCAAGGCGCTATCCCGTCCGTGGTCGCCGTGTTGGTCGGCGCCCTCACCGCCTGGGGTGCCTGGCGCTGGCTGACTATTCCCGCTGAGCGGCATGTGCGCGGTTACATCCTACACCGCGACCCGCGCGTAATGGCGCGGGCCCTCAAGCCCCCGAAGAGCGAGGTCGCGGGAGTCCATATTCATCCTGCTATCCCAATTTCCCAAAGGCAGGAGACATACCACTTTATGGTGGTTGGCGGGACCGGCGCGGGCAAAACCACGATCATGTGGCCAATGATTCAAGAAGCGATTACCAGAAAAGATTTGGTGATGATTTTTGATTTCAAGGGAGACTTCACGGAGCGAGTTCCGGAGCCTTTTACCCTTTTATCCCCTACGGACGCGCGATCTTCACGATGGGCACTCGGCCGCGACATCCGCACAAAACTCGAAGCGGGGTCATTCGCAGAGACCCTGATCAGAGAGCCTCCAGGGGGCTCTAAGAACGACCCCATGTGGATACAAGGGTCGAGGGCGCTTCTGACCGGCCTCATAACAGACCTGCAGGTCCGCTACGGTGAACGGTGGGGCTTTGCCCACCTGGCCGCCGAGTGTTCCTCGACGCTGGCCAGTTTTGAAAAGCTGAAGGCGATGATTATGCGCGAGGCGCCGATGTGCGTTCGTCTGCTCGGAGGTGAAGAGGCGGAAGCTAGCAACAGGACCACGGACGGGTTTTTGACGCAGATCGTTTCGAGCATGACTCAGGTAATACATCTCGGGGTGGCGGCTCAAGATTTAAAAGAGAACCCGGGTTGGAGTGTGCGGAGTTGGTTGGCAGGCAAGACCCCGCAGGTAGCTGTGATCGGGTTTCGTAAGGAGCAGTCTAAAGAGCTGAGTAAGATGTGGGCGGCATCGATCATTGAGCGGGTTGTGTTGCAAGTGGGCGGCTTCAAGGATGTTGCTCCAGACCGTCGCCGGATTTGGCTGGTTATTGATGAGACCCCCGAGGCGGGGCGGATTCCTTCTATAACCAGCGCTTTGACGACCCTGCGCTCGAAAGGCACTCGGGTCGTCCTCGGTTTCCAGACCCAGGCGTCGATCCGCGTGGAGTACGACAAGGACACCGCGCAAATCTGGGAAGGGCAAACCGACATTAAGATTGTGGGCAAGTTGAGCGCGGTGGCCGATCAGGAGTGGGGTTCGCGCTTGCTTGGCGATCGGGAGGTCGAGAGATACCAGCACCAACTTTCCCAACAATCTGGAAGTGACCAGCGGGGGCAGCATAGCTCGTCGTGGCAGAGGGTTCGCGAGCCAATCCTGATGCCTGCGAGCTTTGGTCAAGAGTTGGGTATGCAAACAGATTCGCGGGGCCGCCTTCGTGGTCCCCGCGCGTTGATGTTCGGAGGCGGGCAAGTCGGGGTCCTGGATTGGCCGCTGACCCCTCGCACTACGCTGCGGGAGCCGGTTGTCGATGCGCGGTGGATACAGCCTGGCTACAAGCCGCCAGCGTGGGGTAAGACCCCGCCGGATGTGGCGGCGCCACCGTCCGCCGCCGACCTGCCGGACGACAAGGCCAGGAAGCGTCCGCAGCAGGCCGCGCAAGCACCGCTGCCGGCCCCCGTGTCGGCGACGGTCAAGCCTGCCGACCTGCCGGGTGTTCCGGCACCCACGGAAACCCCTGCCGACCACCTGGCCAGCGAGGTCGCTGAACACGTCCTGGACATGACTTTGCCTGGCGCCGGGATCGCGGCCAAGATCCTCGGACTCGCCACCCAGGTGGCCTCTCAGGCCCCTCAGGCGGCACCCCCGCTCACGCCGGGGATACCGGCTGCGGGACCCCAAGAAGAGCAAGAGCGCGACGATGGTCGCGAAGCGGAGGAATAACTGATGAACAACACCGAATGGCGGGACGATCAAATCGAAATGTTGCACCTGCTGGCGGCGGATGCACTCACTCAGGTGGCGGCGGCAGCAACACTGGCAAAATTACGCATCCATGACCTTGCGGCGGGAGAAAGCTGCGCGGACATGATGATGTTGGCGCAGGTCATGGCCATGATTCGTGACCGCGCGGAGGGCGCGCTCACGAGCATGTGCGATCACCTGGCCGATGGCCCGGTGCGCGACAGCGAGGAGGGATAGCTCCATGACTCTACGCAACGCCGTCCTGACCGTCTTCCTGTTCGGGGCTGTCTTCCTGGCCCCCTCAGGCGCCTGGGCCTCGGTGGCCCCCGCCGCGCCCTCAATGAGCCAAGCGGGGTCGGCCCCTTATTCGCCCGTATCTTCCGTCTCGTTGCCATCGCTCGCCCCGGGATCGGGGAACGGGTCACTCTTCGGGTTCGTCTTCTACCCGCTCGCCCAGCAAGACATCGGCTACAACCTTCTGCAGCGGGTCTTTGGTCCCGAGGTTACGACCATTGCCCAAGGCGGGCTACTCGCTTCGTCCTCGTCTTCCGCCTCGGCATCGAGTACGAACCGGAGCCAGTCGGGGGCGAGCAGCGTGCTGGCTGATGGGTTCGGGGTCATGAACACCGGCATTCTCATGATCGTGGCACTTATGACGATCTTTGGATCGCTGACCGGCATCCTGCACACCGCCAACCGCGGTGAGTGGATGGGGCGCAACGGCTCGATGTTCTGGGCGCCGGTGCGCGTGATCCTCGGCGCCGGCAGCCTGATGCCGGTCTTCGGCGGCTACTCGCTCATCCAGGCCCTGGTGTTATGGGCGACCATGGCCGGGATGGGCGTGGCTGATCGCGCTGCGGATGTCATGATCCAGTCCTTCGTTTCCCGTCCGGCAGTGGTCTCCCCCAGCTCACCCTCCGGCACGAGCATGGCCGCCGGTCTGCTCGCGGGCCAGGCCTGCGAGGCGTACTACAACCAGCATGCGGGCGCGCAGATCGACCACTACAACCCGGCCAAGGCTCAACCCGGGCAGTGGTACGTCGATGAGTTGGCGACCACCACGGCGGGCGGATCGACCAGCGAAACGCTGTCCGCCCCCGGGGGCGCGGTGATCTGGACGCACTCCCTCGCCGACGCCTCGACCACCGATACCGCCGAATACCAGTGGGTGCATTTAAAGAATCCGCAAACCTGGAAGGCCATGGGCGTCCCGGCCTCGGCGGATATCTGTGGCGGGGTCGGCTACCGTGTGCCCGTGAATCTCCCCAGTCACGGCTGGACCAACGGCCTCTTGGGCGCGGTCAATAACCCGGCCACCGAACGCGAGGCGCAAAACCTGATGTTTGGGGCTGAGGGGCGCGGGTTTGCCGCCGCTAGCGCCGACACCGCGCGGCTCGCGACCTTGCTGGCGACCGGACGGGCGCCGGTCTCGTCGCGCACCGGTGGGCTGGAGTACCCTTCCCCCGCTTATAAGGCCGGTCCCACGCCGCCCCCACAGGGCTCTGCCGGGGGGGCGATCATCCCGCCCACGACCGTACCCACGGTTCCGGCGCCCACGACCGCGCAGGTGAGCGCGGCCGAGGCGACCTATGCGCAGGCGGCGCAGGCCTTCAATGCCCCCATCGACCAGGCCAGTAGCGGGACCCTCCGCATGCTGGTGGGGCGCGCCAATCTCCAATCCATTACCAATGTCGTCGAGAAGCAGGGGTGGCTCACGATCGGCGGTCTGTGGCTGAACCTCGCGCGCCTGGACGAGTCGGATCACAACCTCGCCAGCCCCCATACCGCCGTGACCTTGCCGCCCACAACCGGACTCGCGAAGTCCTCGCGTGGCGCACAGGTCATCGCCCAGGCAACGGCGATCGGGGCACACCCCACGACCGCCCTGGGGCGGCTGATCAGCCCCTCGGCCACCACCACCAAAAACCTGCCCTGGTATGACCGCTGGATGCATGAGGCCGGGCGCGACGCCTCGGATATGATTTCGCGCGTCCTCATGGTGCCGGTCGAGGCGCTGATGATTGTGTTTCTGGGATCAAGTGGTGGATGGGGCAATGCCGCGCAGACGGTGAACGGCGCGGCCACCACCTTGTCGTCCGGAAACCCCCTCATCCTCTTTATGGAAGCCGGACAGCTCATGCTGACCATTGCCGGCTGGCTGATTCTCACCTGGATGGTTCTGAAGGTCCTGGGCGGTCTGTTGGCGAAAGGCGTTTCCGCGATCGCCGCCGCCATGGCCCCCGAGACCGGCGGGGCCAGTGAGGTGGTCGGCGGCGCGGCCGGCGCCGTCTTCAAGACCATCCTCGCGAAATTCTTGTCGCTGACCCTCGTTATTATCGCCATGTTCCTCCTGGGCGGTTTTTTTCTCGCCGTCTACCTCCCGGCCCTGCCCCTGATTGCGTTCCTGGCGGCGGCCATGGGCTGGCTGTTGATGATCGCGGAGACCATGATGGCCGCGCCCTTGTGGGCGGCGGCGCACGTCTCGTTCGAGGGCGAGGGCTGGGCGCCACAGCGTGCGCAGATGGGTTATCAGATGGTGGCCGGGCTCGTCCTGCGCCCGGTCCTGATTACCATCGGCGTATTCCTCGCCATGGCGCTTATGGAGGCCTCCGCGTACCTCATTGGGGAAAGCTTCCTGGGCTACGCCTCGGCCTATCTGAGCGGCACCCAGTCCGTTACTCAGGCTATCGAGGCTAATGGCCTAGTGATCGTCCTGGTCGGCATGCTGATCTATGTCTGCCATATGTCAGTGCGCGCCATCACCATGCTGCCCGATCAGGTCATGAAGTGGATCGGCGGCGGCCAAGACGCCCTGGGCGCCGCGCCCGATATGCAGAAGCATGCGGGCTGGATCATGGGGGTGGTCCCGAAGCCCGGGCGCGCACCCGCTAAGGGCGCCTCCCCGGGAACGGCCCTGGGCGGCAACAAGGAGGCTGGTCCGAGCACTGCCGCCACGGATGCCGAGGACGGGGAATGATCCCTCAGGTCCAGAGCGCCGCCTGCCCTCGTCCGGGTGGTGTGGTCGCTTTGTTTCGTCTCCGGTGTCCTGCCGCGTCAATCCCTTCGCCCCCGAAGTCGCTTGCGCCCGTGCGCTCCCTCACAAGCTCCGCGCCAGCGATGCCCCCGCTGTCACTGCGCTTGCCGGTCGCCCCGCACGCGCTGACGCGACTTTCCCGTGAAGGGGCGAAGGGCTGACGCAAGACGCAGGACAAACAACCGGAGGCGAAACCATGAAAGCACGCGACCACCACATCTCCACCCGGACCACGGGCCAGGCGACAGAGGCCGGGGCTCAGGACCTCAACAATCCGCAGGTGGGACGAGATGACTTCCCATCCCTTCCGGAAGTGGATAGGTGCCTGCGCAAGATCGCGCCCTATCTTCCTCGGGGTGCGGCAGACGACATCACGGCGATTTGCTGTACCAGTATTTGCCGTGCCGAGTATCGCCGCGCGGTCCTCGACATGGCGGCGCGCATCGCCGGCATGCCCAAGACCTACGACACTGACGGCCAGGGCCTGGAGGCCATAGCCCACCTGCACTACACCTGCGGCGACTGGCACTGGTACATCACCGAAAGAGACCGCGAGGGATGGGGTGGGGAGCAGGCCTTTGGGTTGACGGTCGGGCACGAGCGCGAGCTTGGCTATATCAGCATCGCTGAGATCACCGCGACGGCCGGCGTCGATCTGGACCTGTTTTGGACGCCAAAGCCCTTGCGTGAGATCCAGGAGTAGCGGCACCCGGCGCACGGACGCGCCTTCTGATTCCTTCACCAACAGGAGGTACGACCATGAAGTTCCGCACCGAGAAACAGTACAACGCGCACGTGGACGCCATTATTGCAGGCCCAATGACCGCCCAAGAGATCGAGGACCTCATGGAGGTCGGCGTCGGCTTCGAGCCACGCACACTCGACACCGAATACAGTTTGGCGTGTCTGGCCGCTCACGCCCGCACGACCGGGCAGACTCCCGACGCCATGGCGTATTTCCATGGCGTCATGCGCGTGCTGGAAGCCCGCCTGGGGGTCTGTGGGGCGCTATCCTGGGGCGAGCTGGGGGGCATCGCTGATGAGTATTGTCGCCTGGAGGACCTGTCAGCGGTTCGGTTGGCGTAATCACCAAGGAGAGCAAGCATGTCCCACAAATCTGTTAAAAAGCTCATAAGGACGCTTGATATAAACGATTTAAAGCAGGCCATGGAGAGCGGCATCGAACAGGTTAAGCGCGACGGCATCATGACGCTCACCGTACTGAGGCGGGATGTGGATGCCCATGCGGGACGGACCATGGTTGACCCGGACCATATTGTCCAGGCCGGCGTGGACGCCATGCGGGAGTTTTTCCGGACCGTCATCATCCCGCAAGTGGAGGCCCAGGGCATTGACGTCCGTTACGTCCCGACCCGGGGACGGGCGAGCGTCGGTGACGATGGGTGGTACATCCTCACGCTGGATCTGCCGATCACCTGGCGCGATGGCACGCCAGCGGTGTTCGCTTTCTTCTTGCCACCAGAAACGTGGCGGTACGTGTCCTAAACGAGCGGGCGGGCCGGCGGATACCTGCCGACCTGCCTGCCTCCCTTGCGTTATTCCGTATCATACCATATCATACATAGCATATCGTAGCATATCAGGAGGCACCCATGGGACGCGACGCAACGGTAACGTACGAGCAGGTGGCCGACATCGCCGACAGCATCCAGGCGGCCGGCAGCAAGCCCACCCTGCGCGCCGTACGCGAGCAGGTCGGCGGCGGCAGCATGGGGACAATCAATAAGCTCCTACAGGAGTGGCGCGGCAGTCACGAACGCCGGGCCGCGGTGGACGTGGCGCTCCCGCCGGCCTTACAGCGCGTCCTCCTGGACTTCATGGGCACGGAGGTCGCCGCCGCCCGTGCCCCGCTAGAGGCCGAGCTTGCCGACCAGCAGCAGACCGCCGCCGACCTGGCGGCCGAGAACGAACGGCAGGCGCAGACCATCAACGACCTGTCCGCACAGATCGAGGCCCTGACCGCCGACCGGGCCGGCATCGAGGGCAGGGCCGCGCAGCTGACCGCTGACCTGGCGACAGTGCGGGATGAGATCACCCGTGAGCGCCAAGCAGCGGAAACCGCGCGCGTGGAGTTGGCCAAGGCGCAGCTGAGGCTTGAGGGCTTACCGCGTCTGGAAGCGGAGATCGCGGCCTTGCGCTCGGAGCGGGACCAGGAGCGTCAGGGGCGCGTCCAGGCCGAACAGGAGGCCGCCGTCCTTACGGCCCGCGTGACGGACCTGCGGGAACGGCTGGATGAGAGCAAGGCAACGACGAGGACGAAGAAATGACCACGGACACATTGAAGATCGAAGGGTCGGTCGCTGACGACGCTTGTGCGGACGGTTTTGGGTATCTTTCCCTGCGGGAGATCCGGCACAGCGGACCCAACCGCGTGGAGATCGTCATCACCAAGATTTTTCCGATCACGATCCCCGCCACCAGCGAGGCAGTGGCCGGCTTCCTCAAGGAGCAGCGATTTACCTGCAACGAGGAAGATGAGTGGCGGATCATCGAGTACATCCAGGCCATGCAGTTCGGCGGTTGCGCCATCGAGGAGGTTGTGAAGGACCACAAGCGGCGCTTGCGGGAGCGGAAGAAGACCCAGGGTGCGAATAAGGGGTAGGCGCCGACCCTAATGAGCCTCGACGGGCGTTGCCACTAATCGTACGCCCAGCGCCACACAGACCCGGCGGACGGTCTCGAAACGGGGTTCGCTGCCGGGGCGTAGGGCTTTATACAGCGCCTCGCGCGTGATGCCCGCCGAGCGAGCGATCTCGGTCATACCCCGGGCCCTGGCAATATCGCCGAGGGCGGACGCCAGGAGTCCGGCATCCCCGGCCTCCAGGATGTCGGTGAGATAGGCCGCGATGGCCTCTTCGCTATCGAGGTACGAGGCGGCATCGAACACCGGCAGGTCATCGACTTTCACACGTTTACGCATAGCATCACCCCATTAATCCAGATTGGCCGCCAATACCTTGGCGCGCTTTATGTCGCGCTTTTGGGTGCGCTTGGAGCCGCCCGCCAGCAGGACGAGGACCTGAGGGCCGCGTTGGATGAAGTACACCCGCCAGCCGGCGCCCAGGTGGATGCGCAATTCCGAGACGCCCTCGCCCACGGGCTCCACGTCCCCCATCAGCCCCAGTTCCAAACGCTTGATCCGAGCCGCGATCGTGGCGCGCACGGTCCCGTCTTTGAGACCGTCTAACCAGTCCGAGAACTCGGGAAGCGGCTTAACCGTAAACATGGGCATATTGTAATCGTTCGATTACATGCCGTCAATAGGTGCTAGATCGAGTCGTCGCTTATACGGGTCCTTCCCGACGGGTATGGCACTGCGTACAGAGGACAAGCATCCAGCGTTGGGTCAAGTCGGGGGGGGGGGGGGTATATTGCCGGCCGGCTCGCGGTCGCAACCCGAGATCGCGGCGTACCACGTGCCCGCCACATCGCGGACAGATATCGAGACCGGCGGGATGCGCGAGCTGGCGAAATTCGTGTTCCGTAAAAAACATCCCAGGCCCCTTCGCCCTTATTATGCATCAACCCTGCGCCGTCGGGGGCCAACGGCCTCGGTATTACCCCAACATCCCCACCAGATCCTCCGCGCGCAGGTGCGTGTACCGCTTCAACATCTGCAAGGTCTTATGCCCCGTAATGGCCGCCACCTGCATAGGGTTCAGGCCCTTCTCAAAGAGCCTGGAGGTCGCCTCATGGCGCAGATCATGAAAGGTCAGGCCCTCGACCCCCGCAGCCTTACAGACCCGCTCAAAAGCCTGGGAGATCGAATCCGGGCGCATGCCCCATGCCCGCCCATCCAGCCGCCGAGGCAGCGCGTCCAGGACCCCCAGCGCGACCGTAGAGAGCGGCACCCGCCGGGGTGTGCCGTTCTTGGTCTCAGGGATCAGCAGCACGCGGGCCCGCCGGTCCAGGTGTTCCCAGCGCATCGCCGCAATCTCCCCGCGCCGCATGGCAGTCTCGATAGCCCAGGTAATGATCTGGCCTATTTCCCCACCGTAGGTGGCGGCGGACGCCAGGAGGCGGTCTTGCTCATCGTCCACGAGGCGCCGATCGCGGCCCTGCGGGAGTTTGGGGCGCTGACCTTTGACCCGCTGGACGGGATTGCCTAAGGACTCCATGCCCCACGCACTGCCGGCCACGGTGAAGACGTGAGAGAGTAAAGCCAGGTCCAGGCGGATCATGTTGGCTCCCACCCCGTCCGCTTGGCGCTCCCGGATAAAGGTGGCAACGTCCGAACCCTTGATAGACGCAAGGGATCTGCGGGCCAGAGGCCGCCGGCTGAGACGCCGGCATCGAAGGACGTCGTGGTACCGGTCTTTCTTGCGTGGAGCGATCTCTTCCGCGTACCGCTCCAACGCCATCGCCAGGGTCGTGGCCTCTGCCTCGGAGCGCGACACGAACACGCCGCGCGCCATCTCGAACTCAACACCGGCCGCCCAGGCCTCCGCCTCGGCTTTCGCGTCGAAGGTCCGGGTTTGGGTGGGGTATCCCTTCCGTTTGACGATGGCTCGCCACGCCCCCGAACGTTTCTGAAAACACGCCACAAGACCCCCTTGTTTGGTTTCTGAAGTTACCACCAGGTTACCAAACTCGGGGTATTTCTCCTACCGCACGTCGTAAGTCCTTGATTTAATGGTGGGCCCGGAAGGACTCGAACCTTCGACCAGAGGATTATGAGTCC
>JAJYRD010000005.1 GCA_021794275.1 Pseudomonadota bacterium
GCCCGCAGTTCTTTCAGGGATTCCAGGTTGGGGACCGCCCGTTCTTTCGTGGCGGTGAGGGCGTGTTCGCGTTTTGCGACGCGTGCCCAGTTCTTTTCGAGGGACGATGCATTGTCCGTGTAGATTGTGAGTGTGTCGCGTTCGCGTGAGGCGGCCACGTAGGCCGTTTGGGCGGTCGCCGTACGCGAGGCCTCGCCGGCGATAAGGACATGATCGACGGTCGCCCCTTGGGAGGCATGGATCGTGCGGCACCAGCCGTAATCCACGGTCTGGCCCTGGGATGGGTCGAGGGCGATTTCCTTGCCCGAGTCGAGGCGGGCGATGGGGCTCCCGTTTTCGAGGCGGGCGATGGTGGCCACCTCGCCGTTCCTTATGCGGTCCACGCCTTTTTGGTTTTCGCGGAACACGATTTTGTCACCCGGTGACAGTTCCATGTCACGGGGTTGATAGACGCCCGCTGGGCGCTCTTGGGCGGGGTTCCAGTCACGGACATTGCCCTCACGATTCGTGACAGTGACGGTTTTCCCTTGGACCTCCCGCACGGTGTACTCGATCATGTTACGCGCACGCCCCCGGCCTTCTTCCAACCTGATGACCATGCCGGGCTGGTAGGATTCGGGCCGCGCCTGCTGTTCACGCGTGAGTCCGGATTTGTCCAGGGCCGTTACGGTAACGGATTCTTGAGAGACTGCGCCTTGCCCCTTGAGTCCTTCGCGGATCTGGCGGTTGATCTGCTGACGCAGATCGTTAGTGCCGCTCACAACCAAGGTCTTGTCCCGAGTGTCGGCATCGCGCTTTAGGTAGTCGTCTGCCGTGGCCTGCGCGATGGCCGCACGCTTCTCTGTGACCGTGGGTTTGTCTCCCGCCTTCTGAATATCGACCTCGCGCATATACGGACGGGCCAGTTCCGTTGCACGGCCCGCTTCGCCTTTGGCGAAGGCCTGCGCGATTGCGCGCAAGGCCGGATCCCGTTGGCGCTGGATCTCGTCAATGGTGGCGTGTTGGATGGCGTGAGTTTCCAGCATCTGCTGAAAGGGACTGCCCGCTTCCACGGCGCGCAATTGCCGGGGGTCGCCGACCAGGAGTAGCCGGGCTCCTTCCTTGTCAATGCGCTGTAGAAGCGCGTCCATGTCGCGGCCTGAGACCATGCCCGCTTCGTCCAATAGGTATATGCGATGGGCACTTGGGGATTCCTTGGTGGCCAACAGCGAGGCCAGGGTGCGGGTGTCGTCGGCCCCGGCGCTTTTCAGTTCGTGGCTGGCGGCGGCCGAGGGGGCGATACCGACGACCTCATGGCCGCGGGCTTTGGCCGCCTCGACAAACCCCGCCATGGATGTGGTCTTACCGGCACCAGCGGCGCCGACGATACCTGTCACGCGGTCCGGTGAGGTCAGGCAAAGGGTCAAGGCCTCACGCTGGCCGTCAGAAAACCTGAAACCCTGCGTGGCTTCGCGCGCGGCGATGAATGGCTCTGCGTGGCCGTCGGGCATGAGCGCGGCGACTTGGTCGCGGCCCGTGTGGGCCCGCGCCAGAATCTCCTGCTCTCGGTATAACGCCTCGCCCGTCGTGATCTTGCCACCCCCTACGTCAATCACGCCGGCGTCTTCACCCAGTGCGCCATCGATCTGATTGAGGGTCGTGCCGCCCATACCGGCGCGCAGGGCTTCCAGGCGGGTTCGGTTCTTCGAGAAAACCGACTCACGCTCGCCCAAGTGCCGCGCGGCGGAACGTACCGCCTCGGTGGTCAGGTCGAGTGATGCGAGGGGACCGTGCTCTTTTGCCTGAGATACGATTTTATCCAGGTCGATGCCCGCCTCGCGGATGCGGGCGCGCCACTCCCAGCGCTGGTCGTGTTGGGAGAGTTGCGACTTGCTCCCCCGCGTGGCGAGGTTGGCGGCCTCTTTTTGGGAGTCCGAGGCCTGGGCCCGGCTTGAGCCCCGAGCCTCAAGGGCCCGGTCCACCTGATCCGTCCGCCGGGAAAAGGGTTTCAGGTCCTTTTCGCTCAAGGCCGCGAACTCCCAGCCGTCCTGGGTCAGCCGGATCTCGTATCCCAGTTCTTGGACACGCTGGGCCAGGTAGGCCTTTTGGGCAAAGTCCGCGGTCTTCGCCAACACCATCTGCTCGCCCCATTGCAGATCGACCCGCACCCATTCGCCATCGGCGCGCTGGGTCATATTGAGGGTCAGTACATGGGTATGAAAATCCATGTCGGCTAAGCCATCGACCGTGCGGGCGTCTTCGTGCCGGTAGGCCGCCATGACCAGACTCCCGGTTTTTTGGGACTCGGTGCCCCCGTGGCCACGGCGGGCGGCGGCGACCTCTTTTTCGATCACCGTGGCCGCGACCTTCACGCTCTCATCCCACAAAGCCACCAGACGCGGATCGTGGGTTGCCATCAGGGAATAGGATTTCATGGCGCTCAACGTGATATCGGTCCCGAGGCGGGCGGCATCCTGACGCCCGCCTCTTGTGGAGAGATCCGTGCCGTCGGGGAGACGGCCTTCCAGAAGTGCGATGAGTTGCTCGCGATCCACTGCCCCTTCCAGGCCCAGGGTGGCCGCCCCGTGGCCCAGCCACTGCGAGGGGGCGGCCTTGTTTTGGTAGTAGCCCACCTTCGCCTCGGCGGACGGCTTTTGGTTTTCCAGGTAATCAGCGATGCCGACGGCGCCGCGGCCGGACTTCAGGTGTTTGATTCGGAGCATGAGTGTTCCTCCATTACGGGATTGCTCATAGCGGCACGCGCGGAAATTGCTTTCCCGCCCCGCATGGTCTCCGCGCCCGCCTGACGGCGGACGCCACCGGGGCGCTGCGCGGGCTTGGTGGCCGGGGTGGGGCGGGTTCACGCCCGGCTCAAAGCGGCTCGACAAGCTCGCCTGCGCCGGGCGCCACCCGCTCCCCGGCCTGTGGTCTTCAGCGGGCGGAATAGGAGGGACGGGTCACACAGACGGCGGCGAAGCCGGTCCCCGAGCGCAGCGAAGGGCACAAGCCGAAGGCTGGTGCGTATGTGTGGTCTTTTCCAGCCAACCCGAAGGGTGGGCGTCATCCCCAACTTTGTCGGAATACGGTATCAACACCCTACCAAGACGGTATCAACACTGACGAAATGGGACCGATTTAAGCCGGTCATGGGAGGGTCTTAGGCCACAGTTGGGACAGAGTTAGGACAAGGTTGGGAGATGGGGGCGAAAGTTGGTACCGAGTTGGGGTCCTGTTGGGGCCATTTCCGCGCGTGCCGCTAGGGGATGTAACGATGTCATAAGAGAGGACCACAACATGACCATTAATGACCACGCCACCCGATTGACCGCGCGGGTCGCGCCCTACCTTGAGGCCATTGCCAAAGCCCGCACGGCAGGGTTGACGTGGGCGGATATCGGTAGCGTGTTTGAGGTAAAAGCGCGCCGCCTGCAATGGGCGGTGAAGCATTGCCGCTACACCGCGGAGCAAAGGCCCTTGCCGGAGCCGGAGCCACCCGCCGCCAAGCCTGCCCCCAGAGCGACAGCGCAGCCAGCAAAAGCAGCCACCGCGGTGCCACCCCTGCCTCCTCCGCCAGGACAACGTCCTGTAGCCGCGGATCAGATGTCGGAGCTCGACAAGATCCGGGCGGAATTTAACAAGTGACCGGCCCTATTTCCGCGCAGGACGCTATACCCAACGGGCCGGATCGTCCGGCTCCCCTTTGAGAGGAAACAGACATGACCGAAAACCTGAAGCTTCTGATTAGCCACGGCGATAAAGGCGGCACAGGCAAGAGCATGGCCGCGGCCTTGGTGCTCGACCACTTTTTGGCGACGGGTGCCCCCGTCCTGTTGATCGAGGGCGATGCCGGGATCCCGGATCTCGCCCTGCGGTTTCGGGGATCCGTACCCGTGGAACTCGTCAACTTGAATCGGGCGGGCGACGCCGAGACTTCGTTTAACAAACTGGGTAACGTGCTAGAAACCGCCGCGGGCGCCAGCCAACACGTCGTCATCAACATGCCGGCCGGGGCCGGCGACACCATTGACGAACTCGCCCCGGTCCTTGCCGAAATCGTCGGGGCGGTGGGGTATGAACTGGTCGTGACATTCAGCATCGGGCCCCATCGGACGTCGACCGACGCCTTGATCAAATCGCTCGACCACGGCCTGTTGTCCGTTGTCGATCCGGCCCGCCGTTCGGTCTTGTTCCCACTGTTTCTCGGCGTGGCCGCACAGTTTGATTGGAGCAAGTCACCCAGCCGGGCGGCCTTCATGAGCGCGGGCGGCAAGGAGGCCGCCATTCCGGCGCTTCGTCCCGACGATCTGCGCGACAAGATCCTGGCCGCACCGGGAGCGTTCTCGGTCCTGGGTGAGGATAAAACAGCCCTCACGATCACCGAGCGCGCCCTGTTTCGGCGGTGGCTGGCTCTCGCCCATGCGGCGATCGCCTCCGTCGTGTAACTCCAAAGGCCGGGGGTCATACCCCGGCCCTTCTTCATGAGGATATGCCAATGAGTGATAAACAGAGTATCGCCCGTGACATGGCTCTGGAGTCTTTACCTCCCGAACTGCGCGAGGCACTGTTGCGCAAGGCCTCCGACTTGGGCGTACATAGAGCGGATGACGTGGTCTGGGCACTCGTCGCCTCGGTCATCGATGCGGCCGCTGCGGCACAAGTCGCGGGCCAACACGTGAAGGCACTGGTAGCGGAAACCGCCAAAGTCCCCGACCTGATCTATCAAGGGACGATGCGTGCCGGCAAGGATCTTCAGGAAGGGGTCACCCAGGCGATCGAGTCGAAAACCATTGAGGCGGGCCAGGCGCTGGTCGGCGCCATCGCGCACGCGGCGAGTAAGGGGGCTCAGGACCTACAGAAAGCCGCGGCCGGCCTCGATCGCATGGGAGCCGAGAAGGCGGCGGCCTTCATCGAGCAGTGGAAGGTCCATCTGGCCCATGCCCTCAAGGAACAGGCCAAGGCCTCATTGGCGTGGAAACTCGCCCAAGGTTGGGGTGTGGTGGTTGCCTTACTGGCGGGAATGTTTATTTTCGGGATGCTGGTGATGACTGGCATTGGGATCCTGTCCCATCGAGTC
Organism: Pseudomonadota bacterium; assembly: GCA_021794275.1. Lineage (GTDB taxonomy): Bacteria > Pseudomonadota > Gammaproteobacteria > Acidiferrobacterales > Acidiferrobacteraceae > Acidiferrobacter. The sequence goes on from JAJYRD010000005.1 coordinate 5,054, forward strand.
ATCCTGTCCTCGACGGTGACGTACCATCGGGCGACCGCGGGCAACCCCCCGCAGCTCAATTTCGTGGGCCCGCTCTACCGGGCGGCCTCGTGCCCGTCGGGGGAGTCGTGCGTGGTAGTGGATCAGGGTGATTAGGCCCGGAACGATAAGCGAACATCGTGGGCGGTGCCCCGGCGATATGCTGCCCTAGTCTCACCGCCGCCCGCACCCCGCGAGAGGCCTTTTC
>JAJYRD010000079.1 GCA_021794275.1 Pseudomonadota bacterium
GGCGTGCTGGTCGCCTGCGGGTTCTCGCCGGCCGGGGGGGCGGCCACGGTGTTGGTGGTGGCGGCCGTGGGACTGATCCAGGTCACACGCCCCGGGATCATGCCGTATTGCTCGAAGGGATAGCTTGAGACCTTGATATGGGTTGTGTCGCCGACGTGGATGAAGCCGATGTCACGGCTTGGGACATCGGCTGTGACGGTGAGCGCTTGGGTGGGCGGCTCGATGGTGGCCAGCGTCTCGCCCGGTTGGACGACGGTGCCGACGGTTGCCACCTTCAGGCTTTGGACGATGCCAGTGAGCGGCGCGCGCAGCCAGTTGGCGGCATAGTGGCGATGGGCGTGCACCACCTTGCGGCGCAGGCTGTAGGTCTGCCCCAGGGTCTGCTCGAGGTTCTGGAGCAAGGTGTCGGTAAACTTCGCCTGGTCTTTGTGGGTCGTGGCCTGGGCGGCTGTCAGGGCGGCCCTACGGGCCTTCACGCGCCGGCGCGCCCGGTGGGCCTTGCCTTGGGCGCGCAGGGCTTGGTCCATGAGTTGGGCGTAGTGGGCCCCGGACAAGGCGCCTTCAGGGACCAGGGGCTTGCCTCTCGCATCAGGCGTTCATCAAGACGGGCACGCAATGACGCCGTTATAGCCCGCCCCCGGGCGCTGCGCCATTGCGCCTGGGCCTCGGTGACCGCCGCTTGATCGGCCATGAGCCGCGCGCGCTCTTCGGCGAGATCGGCGCGCGCAAGCGTGGCCTCGAGAAGGGCCGCACTCTGAGTCTCGTGGGCGCCCGTGTGGACTTGGGTCTGCCCTGTGAGTTCGTCTGCGACACGCCGCCGCTCGGCATCGTTCAAGGCCAAGGCCCGCAAGTGGTCCTGAAGGCTTTGGCGGTCTACATGGGGATTTAACTCGATCAAGGGCTCCCCTTGATGGACGCTCATGCCGGCGTGGACCAGGATCTTCTGGACTTGCCCGCTATAGAGGCTTTGCACGATCTGGGTGTGGGCCCCGGCCTCGAATTTCCCCGGTGCGCTCGTGAGAATGGGGATGCGGCTCACGGTGGCCCATACAAGCAAGACCGCCACGAGGAGCGCCAGCGCCCACAGGAGCCCCCGCCAAAAGAGCGCGGGGGCCGTGTCCTCGATCACCGCAGCCTGCGGCTGAAAGGCCTGCAGCGCCCTTGCCGTCGTCGACGGGGTGCGGGCATGCCACCAAGCGCGCGGCGCGCGCCATAGGGAGGGCGGCCGCGCGATGGGGGCCGCCGGGGACGGGAGGGGGGGAGTCGCCTGCGCGCTCATGCCGCCAGCCCCTGCTGATGACAGAGGTGGTGATAAAGACCCTGGGCACGCAGGAGCGCGCCGTGGTCGCCCTCTTCCACCAAGCGCCCGTTATCGAGGACATAGATGCGGTCGGCCCCGCGCAAAAAGCTGAAGCGGTGCGAGATGATGATGACCGTACGCCCCGCGCAGATGCGTTGGAGGTTCTCCTGAATGATGCGCTCGGACTCGTAATCCAGCGCGCTGGTCGCCTCATCGAAGATGAGAACGCGGGGGTCTGTGAGCAGCGCGCGGGCGATGGCAATGCGTTGGCGCTGGCCCCCGGAGAGTGCGGCCCCACGCTCGCCGGTCGGGGTGTCGTAGCCTTGCGACAGTGTCCCGATAAACGCATGGGCACCGGCCAAGGTGGCGGCCTCGATGATCCGACCCATGGGGGCGGACGGTGCGCGGATGGCGATGTTCTCGCGGATGGTACCGCCAAAGAGGAAGCTCTCTTGGGGGACCACCGCGATCTGGCGACGCAGCCAGCCGGGGTCCACCTGCGCGAGATCCTGACCGTCCACCAGGATACGGCCACTCTCGGGGGTGTAGAGACGCGCTAACAGTTTAGCCAATGTGCTCTTGCCCGACCCGCTGCGCCCGACAATGCCAACGATCTGCCCAGGGGTGATAGCGAGACTCACCTGATCAAGCACCCGGGCACCATCCGGGTGGTAACGAAAACTGACGCCCTCGCAGACGAGGCCGCCTTGAAGCGCCGGCAGGCTCGCGCGCGTGGCATCGAGCACTGGTTCCGCCGGCACGTTCATAAGATCTCCGAGGCGCGCCACCCCGACGCCCACCTGCTGGAAGTGCTGCCAGAGGAGGCTCACACGCAAGACTGGGCTTATCGCCCGCTGCGCGAGCATCTGAAAGGCGATCAAGGCCCCCACGGTGAGGTCCCCGTGGAGCACGAGCCCGGCCCCATACCAGAGGATGGCGAGCGTCGTGAGGTTCTGAAGGGCGCGGCTGATGCCGCCCGCAATCCCCTGCAGGCGATCGGCCCGGTAGCCGGCGGTCACTTGGTGGGCCAAGAGCGTATCCCAGCGCCGGCTCATCTGGGGCTCCAGGGCCATGGCCTTCAAGGTCCCCATGCCGGTGATGGATTCGACTAGAAAGGCCTGGCTGTGGGCATCGGCATCGAAGGACTCTTCCATGCGCCGGCGCAAGGACCCGCGAAAGATTAGGGTTGTTCCGGCGATTGCCGCCATCGCCAACAGGACAATGCCCGTAAGCCGCAGACTGTAGAGCAACAGAATGCCGACATACACAAACACAAAGAGACCATCGATCACCGACAAAAGCGCGTGGCCTGTCAGGAATTGGCGGATGCGCTCGACCTCACGCACACGCGCGGTCGTATCCCCCACCCGGCGATTCTCGAAGTAGCGTAGCGGGACGCGCACGAGGTGCCGGTAGATGGCGCTCCCTAAGGTCGTATCGACCCGATTGCCGACATGGGCCAGCAGCACGCTCTGAAGAACCCCAAAGAAGCCCTCGAAGACGATCACAACCAGCATGCCGATCGCGACCACGAGCAGCGTGGCATGGTTCTGAAAGACGAACACCCGGTCGATCATGACCTGGATGAAAAGCGGCAGCCCAATGCCTAGGAGCTGAAAGAAGAAGGCCGCGACCAGGACCTCGGCCAAGGCCTTGCGGTATTTGTGCAAGACCGGGACAAACCAGCCCAACCCAAAGGGGCGGTTGGGGTTCCCAAGGCGCAGCCGCTCGGTGATCAGCACAAAGCGCCCACTGCCCGCCTCCGTCCATTCCGTCTCGGAGAACCACTCGGGACGCCCGGCCCCGAGGCGCGTGACAGGCAGCCTCTCTCCTTGGCGGCGCCCCACGATGGCGAATTCCCCATCCTTGAGAAGGCCGATGGCCGGTTGCTTCAGGGTTGCGAGATCCGCCCAGGACAACGTGGCCTCGGCGGCCTTCAGGGGAATGGTGGTGCTGGCAAGCAGGATCTCGGGGATGTCGACAGGACGGCCTTCGAGGCCTAAGGCACGCACGAGCTGGGCGGGGTCGACCGGGCGCTGGTGAAACCCGGCCAATTGCGCCAAGGCCCAGAACCCCGTGGGCGGAAGGGAACGAGGGATGGGGCCTTGGGCGGGCTCGGTCACGGGGAAGCCCTCTCTCCGCGCGCCGCCCTTCGACGCCCGCCCGCGCCGCATGCGGAGACCCTGCCTCCCATTTTTCGATAGTGGCTTGCCACGTTCGCGCCTAGCCCCGCATCATGCGATGCGCTCTCCCATTTTTCGTATTATTCTGACGTTGCCAAATCCGAAATCAGGCAACTCAGGCAAACTGCGCTGGCCCAATAATCCTGTAATCGCGGATATGCTGTCAAGCCCGCCAAGCATGCGGATACCGAGAAGGCTTGCAACGCTAAGGAAATTCGTAGTCTTTGATTGTTTTCCGTCACACATATGTCGTATTTACGACACATGAATGAACATTCTATGAGTCTCGACTCCAGGCGCCATGCGCCCACATCTCCGAAGGAATAGGCTGACGCACCGGTCCTATATTGTGCGCCGGCTTTCTCTCTTTGGGAGAAACCCTCCTAAAAAAGCGCCCCCCGCCATTTCTGGCCACCCACCTCATCGACTGGGTTCGCCTCAGGCGTTCGGTGATCGAAGCGTTGTGCTAGCCGAAGAGCAACTCGCGCCAGGCCTCCTTCAGGTGCCACTCGACGTAGTAGGCGAGCATACAGAGGAAGATGTGGGCGCGGACTCGATCGCTCAAGCGATGATGGATGGGGCAAACTTTGAGGTCTACAGTCTTCATTGAGCGAAACGCCCGCTCGACCTGCGCGAGCGATTTGTAATGGCGGACGCAACTCGCGCTATCCAGGCGCTCTGGGCTGACCGAGGTGCGGATGATATAGAGCCCATCGAGGGCCGCCTCCGCGGCAATGGCGTCCTCCTTGCGGGCAAAGGCGAACGTCGTGTCGGTGATGGTCCGAGTGAAGTGCTGGGCCATCTTATAGCGGTTGATCACACGACCCACCGTAAGCCCGATCTTGTCCTGCCCCGTGAGGCGTCCGGCGGCGATGCGGGTGGCACCCCTCAAGGATTGGCCTCGGTCTTTTACCAGCCTGTCGGCACGCTGCTTGAGCCGCTAGCCGCGCCATGCCCCACTCCCCCATTGGCCTTACTCGTACCCTCGACACTCACTAAAACGAGCCCCGACACACTCAATGAACCGGACTCAGCGAATACGCGATGCCCTATGCCGTGCCATGTACCGCGATGGGGAGAAAGCGAAGAGAGAACGGAAATCCTAAGGATGGCCGATGGGGCGAACCCACATGTCGGCTGTGACCGGGAGTTGACGTTTTGCACACCGATCGAGACGTTCGAGTCGGCAAGAGTTCTCAGGTGACTGGGTCAACGGAAGCGTGAAGGTATAAGCGTACAACATCCAGGATCGCCACGGACGGCGGGGCCGCTTTCGGGGTCACTTTCTTCCCCTGTAGCGGCGTCCCGGAGGGCGTCATTTTTTGGCTCGCCGTGATTTCCGTGTACCCAAAATTGTACCCATTTGATGAGAAGTTATCCCCTGATATCCACGTAACTCATGGATTTGTTGGGATAAATATAAGGCTTCTCACGCCAAACCGCTAAATTTAAGCGTCCGGCACTCTACTAGCCATTTGGCATGTTATAACTTCTTGATTTTACAGGGAAATTGGGGTGAGCGATGGGATTCGAACCCACGACAACCGGAATCACAATCCGGGACTCTAACCAGCTGAGCTACGCTCACCATAAAACTATCGGGACCGCGGCGTGGTACGCCCGGCAGGAATCGAACCTGCAACCAACGGCTTAGAAGGCCGTTGCTCTATCCATTGAGCTACGGGCGCCTCGTTCCTGTTGGTCGGGGTAGAGGGATTCGAACCCCCGACACCCTGCTCCCAA
>JAJYRD010000046.1 GCA_021794275.1 Pseudomonadota bacterium
GGACGTGTTCGTGGCCTATGTCCCGAACAAGAGCGTCTCGCTCACGCTCGCCTACGCCATGCTGGGCCACATCGCCGGCGTCCCCAACTCCAACGGGCTCTATACCTCGGTGACCGCGAGCTTCTAGAAGCGGCCTGGGTCCACGGACCCAGGCTCGGGTCGCCCGCTTCTTCAGGATGTAGATGCGGGTCGGACGCTTGCACATCCCCGGACGGTCCGGGCGCAACGTGGCGCCATGGATGGACGTAAGGATCACCCATTCGGCCGTCGCCTTGGGGCGCGAGAGATTATTCCCGCGCCCCCGTTTTTTTGGATACACTGGATTATTGTGAGGGCCCCCTATCGGTGCGGGTGCCCTGAGGCTAAGGGAGAGGAATGTCATGACGTCACCATCGGAGTCCCTGCACGGCACGGTCGCGCAACAGCGAAGCATGCTTACGAGCATCCTTTACAAGCCTTTGCGCGCCTTGAGCGAGCGCTGCGCCGAAGTATGGGGAGATCGCGCGGCCATGGAGGCAGCCCTGCAGGCTGCCTTCGCCTCCGTGCCTTACTGCAAGTTTCTGTACGTGTTGGACGCGAACGGTCGGCAGCTCACGGCCAATATGAGCCGCGACGGTTTACTTGACGAGCACTTCGGACGCGACCGGTCCGACCGCCCCTATGTGCGGGAGGCGATCTTCGAGCGCGACGCGCTTGCCAATAGCCGTGGGCAGCGCTATCAACAATGGGGAGACCTTGGGGACGGGATGCAGGCGACAGACTTCGTGCTGAGTGCTGCGTATATCAGCCTGCGCGCGCTGCGTCCATCACTGACTGCTATGCAGTTCGTGCGCGCCTCTGATGGTAGCGCGTTGGGTTTCGTGGGAGCTGACTTCGCCGTGCGCGATCTACCGCAGGCACAGGCGCTCTATGAGGACCCCCGTCGCCCCCGGCGGGTCGACGCCGACTATCCGCGGGCGGATGCGCCGTCGGGGGCTTCGCGGCTTGCAAGCAAGATGGACGCGCAGCTCGATACCGTGATCCGCGTCATGGAGGAGCTGATTCTCGACCACGGCATTTATCATGTCATGTTGCATTTTTCGAGCAGCCAGGCCGTCGTATGGGTGGTTGACGATCCCTTTCGGTATCGTCTGCTCGCCATAAACGAGCTCACCAATCCGGATATTTGCCTTGCCTATCCGAAATGCGCCTATCCTGGAAACGCGCTGGTGCCGGCCGAGCGTGTCCGGGAGATCCTCGACAACATGAGGACGCTGCGGTCGACCGAGGGGCGTTTTTACCTACGCACAGGCACCGTCAACATCTTCAACGGTATGGTGAGCTTGAGCTTTTCGTCAGATTCCTCGCACTACGTCCCCTACGAAGAGTTCCTCAAGATGGACTACTCGTTTTGGATAGAGAATTGACATCCTCCTCGCCCTGAAGGACGAGGATTCCTTCCTGCCAGCAGCGGCCTGACATCAGCCGCTTCGATTGACCCATTCCCTTTGGTTTGGGCCAACTTCACGGCTTACGCCGCGAAACAGGCTAACCCGGCGTGCCCCGCCGTTGACTGCAACCCTCTTGCGAGGATGTTTCGCGCCGCGTTCACGTCGGCATTATCCGTGTGTCCACAGTGCCGACAGAGGAACACGGCTTGCGTTTTGCGATTCTCCGCATCCGCGACCCCGCAAACCGGACAGATTTGCGAGGTATAGGCCGGGTCCACCAAGAGCAGCATGCCGCCCGCCCACCGGAGCTTGTACTCCAGCAGGCGCAGCAGCGTGCTCCAGCCCTGATCGAGGATGGCTTTGTTGAGCCCCGCCTTTTGCCGGACCTGACGTCCGGGGTGTGCGATGGTGCCGCGGGCGGACGCCGTCATATTCCGGACCTTCAGATCTTCCAGCACCACCACCGCGTGGTTTTGGCTGATGGCGGTGCTGATCTGATGGAGGACGGTTTTCCGCATGTCGGCGGTCTTCTGGTGCCATCGCGTGATTTTGGCCTTCTGTTTCCGCCAGTTGGCCGAGAACTTCACTTTGTGCGCCAGTTTCTTTTGTTCCTTGGCGAGTCGCTTTTGCCGGTCCCGATAGGATGGGACTGGTAGGAACATCGTGCCGTCCGATAGCGTGAGCAGGTTCGCGACCCCCCGATCACCCCCTACGGCGCTGGCGGAGGGATGCACCGGATCGGCTATTTCCTTCTCGATCTGAATGGCCACATACCAGTGGCCGCCGGAGCGGCTGACCGTGACATTACGGATTTCACCCCCAATAAGGCGGGACTTACGGAACTTCACCCAACCGATGCGTGGCAGGAAAATTTTAGGAAGCACGCTTCGGCCATCGTCATCCTCTGGTTTCAGGTCGATTTTGATTTGTCCCGGGTCCGGGTAACGCATACTATCGTGCCGCCCTTTCTTCTTGAACACCGGGAAGCGTTTGGGGTTCTTCTTGTCGAAGACGTCCTGGAGCGCTCGGTCCAGAAACCTCAGTGTCTGCTGTTGCGGTTGCGACGGGGACTCGGCAAGAAACCCGAAGGCCTCCGAATTCCGCCAGGTGGTCAGGCACTTAGCCATGTCCCCATAGGACAATAGGCCGCAGCCATGATCGAGAGAGGATTTCTGAATAGCTAAAGCGCGATTCCAGACGAAGCGGGCACAACCGACGGCGCGGGACAGGAGATGCTCCTGTTCAGCTAACGGCTCCAGCCGGTAACGCGCGGCTTTGCGAATCAACATGGTCCTATTGTATGCTTGGTCAATGACGGATCCAATTGAAATAAGACATGGCAGGCATTGGGTTTTTAACCTGCATGTTCACTTGGTCTTTGTCACCAAATACCGCCCGGCGTCTTTACCAAAGAGATCCTGGACGACCTGCGCGGCCTTTTCGCCGCCGTCTGCCAGGATTTCAGTGCGGAGCTCATGGAGTTCGACGGGGAGGATGACCATGTGCATCTGCTGGTGAACTATCCGCCCAAGGTCGCCGTCTCGAATCTGGTGAACAGCTTGAAGGGCGTGTCCAGCCGCCTGATTCGCAAGAGGAACCACCAAGGCATCCGCAAGAAGCTGTGGGGTGGCGCATTGTGGTCCCCGCCTACTTTGCCGGAAGCTGTGGCGGAGCGTCGATCTCGATAATCCGACAGTACATCGAGCAGCAACACACACCGGAGTAGGCGGCCACGGCGGCATTGGGCCGCCTACCCGCCGCGCTCTGCATCCCCGCCCTGAACGGCAGCGTTTTCCGCGCATTGTCGATAAACTGCTCCCGCCAAGCCTAGACGGCCATGGCGTGAGTTTCGTGTTTCATTGGGGCGAAACTTCCACCGCTCCACACCCCGGGCGGTTCCCGCCCGGGGCCGGAGGCGCCGGCCAATCGTTTTTCCAACCCACGTAACAACACCCGCGCCGTATTGTCATCGCGGCCACAGGTCGTACCGCAATACGGGCATCGGTCCTTCTCTCGAATGGGGATATAACCGACCCCTTGAAGATACAGCCGGCCGTGGACGCCATTCTGGCCGGGATCCAGCCTCCAGCCATCGCCGTGGGTCTTGTAGCGTAAGCCGGGATAGCGGCGGAGAGACGTGAAGCGCGGGAAGCCCGGCGTTTCGCCATTCTTCATCCGCCGGAAGAAGTTCTAAAGGCCAAGTGCAGACGCTTCAAGGTCGCCTGTTCGGATTGGGCGTTCAGAGAGGCAAGACCGGCACTGATGCGGCGCCACGGGAGCAGTTCATCACCCGTTAGCCGTTTTGAGGCGAGCCCGCCCTGCTGAAACAGGGTGGGCTGCATGCCGACTCCCGCGCAAGGATCGTCCCTGACGCTCCCTTTCCGGTCCCAGGGGGCCGTGGCACGGCGCCTCCATGCGCGCGCGTCTTGCCAGGTCCGGGGGTTTAGGAGAAATCCAGAGTCTTTTCGTAGGCCCTTAGTTCATGGCGCGCCATGGCGAGATTGGCCTTGCTCCGATCCAGCATCAGATAGAGGAACAGCTTGTCGTTGCGTTCCAGGGGCCGGATCAAGTGATACTGCTTGCCAAGCGTAATCAAGATATCCTCGATCTTGTCGTCAAGGTTCAACCGTGCCACCAGCGCCCGTTTCGTGTTTACCACCTCCGAGTTGCCGGCTATCGCCAAATCCAGATCCACAGAGGGGCTCCCGATCCTCGCCAAAAGCATCCCGCTGCTTGAATCGCCGAGCGCCGCCGCGATAAATCCGTTGATATGTTGGATGCTACCGAGGTCCACATTTGCCATGAGTAATGCCTATCCTCCGATGAGTCCCATGGCCGCGGGCTGAACGCCTTGCGGCCTTGCTGTTACGCCTTGTCTGCCATCACGCGGGTCGCTGATCGCGCCCCAACCATTCGTCGAGCGTCCGGCCCGCCGCCTCGGCGGCGATGCCGGTTTCATGCAAAAGAATTCCCAAATTTGTATTGTGCCGCGCCAACGTGCCCACTACGAGGAGATCACGCTTGGCCGGCACTCTCTGGAGCAGCACCATGCCGCCCACCGCGCTTACCGCTACGAACTGGGTGCGCCCGATCATGACCTCGCGGCCAATGGTCTCGCCGAGCGCAACGATCGATCCCACCATCGCCGAGACGCGTTGTGGATCGGCCTCGTTGTCGACCACTGCTGACACGCGCCGCCCATCCGTCGTGGCGAGCACGCAGCCGATGACTCCTGACACGCGACCGTGCAATCTCCGGATCTCGTCGTCGAACGCCGCGACAAGCTCTGGAGGCATGACGCGCGCGCTCATGAGATCGCCTCCGGCGACCGGTGGCCGGGGTTTGCGTCGCCGCTTACGGTCTCGTCATGGGCCCACATCGCTTCGATTTGTTGCAGAAGCACCTCGAGTATTTGCAGGACGTCATCGCGTCGCCGGACATCGGCGGGTATCACCGGCATCACGACATCGAGCTTCGCCAAGCGCTCCATATAGGCCTCAAGCGTGGGCCGCGGAAAGCTGTCCATGCGTCCAATCCCCACGACTGCAGCGCCCGCATCGGCAAGAGGGCGAAAGGCGTTGAGGTAAAGCTCGAGATCCCCCAAAGGGTCGGCGCGCGAGTTATCGATCAGGACCACCGCGCCAAGCGCTCCGGCCGCCAGGATAGGCCACATGAACTGAAAACGCGGCTGACCCGGGGCGCCGTAAAGCCTGAGCTTCTCCCCGGTGGCCAGGGTGATCTCTCCATAGTCCATGGCGACGGTTGTCTCCTCCTTGTCACATTCGGCGCGATCACTATTGGACGCCTCGGTGCTGATCGGCGGGATTTCACTGATTGCCCGTATGGCCGTGGTCTTCCCCGCCCCCATTGCCCCGGCAAACAAAATCTTGAGCTCCTCGCTCATGAGCGCACCCCCAAGGCATCGCGGATGGCGCCCAAAATCCCAGGCAATCGCGCGAAGCCCGAGACCTTCATGGGCGCGTCTTCGGGTTTCCGCCCGCCTGGCAAAGCCAGCGGGTCCGTGGGCGCGACGGCTACCACGAATCCGCATAGCAGCGCCGCATTGGCGAAGGCCACCGCGTCGGTCTCGGGGACGCACGCCGCATCTGCCAAGCCCGCCACGCTGCGTGGTCGCGCCCGCAATGTTGTGGCAAGCCGCATGGCCGCAGCCGGCCCCTGCCCCGCAAGGTAGGGCCACGCCCTCATCCTAAGCACGTCGTCGCGCCCGACCCAGGGCAGGAGCCCGCAATGCGCGTGCGCGAGGCCCATGTGCCAGAGCAGAGGTTCGATGCCATGCCGTTCCCCACACGCGTCCAGTTCCTGGGCGCCTAAAGCGCGTAGATCGAGCCGTGGCGGCCGCTGCGCCCCGAAGATCTCGGACAGAAGTTGCTTGTTGTGTTGGGTCCCCGCCCACGAAAACTGTCGGTCGGATGGATAGAGGATCAGGCTCGCGCCATCCCCTTCGAGGAGGGCCTGTGGCGTATCGCGGGTCCTGAAGAGGTCGTGTAGCGAGCGGACCAGTGATTGCATGGCGCCGCACCGAACCCGCTCATGGCTGCCGCCCCCGAAGGATCCCGAAAATATGTCGAGAAGCTCTGTAACGTGTGGTGGCATACGCAGTGCACCCGGCGATTGGCGGCCCTCAGGGTTCCGGACCAGACGGACGAGCCTCGCATCACTCCCTATCAGGGGCGGCGCTGCGTCATCCAGAAACACGAGCTGCGCATGGTGGGTGCTCACGTGTGTCACGGGACCCGGCAGGCGGCGGGATATCCGCCTGATCATGCCTTGGAGGAGGGCCTGCTCTGCCTCGGCAACTCCATGAAAGCCATAGGTCAGTGCGTGTTCCGTAATATCCACAAAGCCTCCAATTCGTCATGTGTATATTTCGGTGCGCAAGCACCATCATCCGACATCGCGGCTATTTCGAAGCCAATATCCATGTAAGAGAATGTAATGTACGCTGCGTTCTGGAGGACACTTAATATTGGCAAGTATCAGAATTTACAATAGTGAATGTTCGCCGCGGCGAACATCCATGCAAGGCCGGACAGACGCGCGGCTGGCCAACCATGCAAAGGCCCGGGACCCCAGAAACCGTTCCATGGTGTTCGTGAGCGCGTCTGGAAAATGACCGGTGTTTCGTAGTAGCTTAGGGCGGTACGGGCGATTCCCGTCATGCGCAGACATGGAGGTAACGAGTGGCTGATGTCGTATTCATTCTGGGGGCGGGGGCATCACAGCAGGGCGGCGCGCCGGTCATGAGCAATTTCCTGGACAAGGCGCGCAGGCTTCTGTTCACCGGGGCCGTGCAAGACCGCGCGGGAGATTTCGCAAAGGTTTTCGAGGCGATCGGCAAGCTCCAGGCCGTGCATTCGAAGGCGCAGGATCTGGATATCACCAATGTTGAAAGCGTGTTCGCCGCTTTTGAGATGGCGAGGCTTCTTGGCCGGATGCCAGGCTATGGAGTGGATGAGATAGACGCCCTGATCGCGGCCTTGAAAACGGTCATCGCCTACACCTTGGAGTCGACGCTCAATTTCAACGAGGGGCGCCCCGGGGATCTGCCGGCAGCACCTGACCCCTATCCGAGGTTCGTCGAGTTGCTGCGCGAGAGCCAGGCGGCATCGCCTCCTTACCGCCACGCCATACTTACGTTCAATTATGACCTTGCCCTGGACTATGCCCTGCATCGAGAAGGTATCCCCGTGCGCTATTGTCTCGACGATTCCGATCCCGCCGCGGGTCTCCCGCTTTTGAAGCTACACGGCTCGCTTAACTGGGTCGCCGCTGGAGACGGCGAGGTGGCGCCCTGGAGGATGGACCGTCTGCTGACAGGGGCCGGGGATGCGGTTTTCCAACGGCGGACGGGCGGGGTGTCGAGGCTTTGCACGACGCCTCGCATCCTCGACCGTCCATCGGGAGAACATCCGGTTATCGTTCCACCAACTTGGAACAAGTATGGCTATCAGAGCCAATTCACGAGGGTATGGGCCCAGGCGGCGCAGGAGTTGTCGGACGCCCAGCACATTTTCGTGATCGGATATTCCTTGCCGGAGTCAGACCTGTTCTTTCGCTATCTCTATGCGTTGGGGTCTGTGGGAGATCATCCCCTTGAGATGTTTCGCGTATACGATCCCGACGAGCGCGTCGGGCCTCGCTTTCAAAGCATGCTCGGGCCTGGAGCGCGCATTCGTTTTCGCCATGTGGCGACAGGCTTCGAGCACGCGATCGATTTGGTGGAGGCCATTCTAAAGAAGCGGCAGAAATGGCCGGAACGGGGCGTGAGCTAGGGCTGTCGGGCCTATCACCATTTGGGGCGGTGCCCTGGCATCACGTGGCGCGGGTCTTCCCGAGCCGTTTCCCAGGGGCCCGTGGGCGTTGGGAGGGGTGTAGTTCGGCCACCCAGCCTTTGCGGATACCGAGGTCCGCGCCTTCCTTGACCAAGAAATCCAGAAACACGCTGGCCGTGAGACCCAGGTGCTTGCCTTGCAGGTGGACCGCATACCACGTCCTATGCAAGGGGAAGCCCACGACATCCAGAATGACGACGCGCTTGGTTTCAAGCTCCAGCTCCAGGCTGCTCAGGGCCAGAACCGAAACCCCAAGGTCGGCCATGATCGCCTGCTTTATGGCCTCGCTCGATCCAAGTTCCATGTACGGTTCCACCTCAAGCCCGTGTTCGGCGAACATCTGGGCCGCCGAGCTGCGCGTGCCGGAGCCGACCTCGCGCAGCAGGAAGCGTTCACGGACGATCTCCTCCAGCGGGATATCGGTGCGGTCCGCCAGGGGGTGATCCGGGTGCGCGACGACCACGAGCAGGTTGTCCATGAACGCGCGGACCGTAAGGTCCATGTCATTCGGGATCTGGCCCATGATGACGAAGTCGTCGACGTTTTCAGCCAGGCGCTCCAGAACCCGCGCACGATTTGTCACGGTGAGCTGGGGCGCGACCTCCGGATATTCGTGCACGAAAAGCCCGAGAAAATGCGGCATGAAGAATTTGGCGGAGGTGACCACCGCCATCCTCAAGGGCCCGGCTACCTTGCCCTTCATGTCTGCGATCTCCCCAGTCAGGGCGCGCAATTGGTTCATGACCTTCACCGTGGCGGCGTAGACCTCTTCACCGGCGCGCGTAAGCAGGAGCTTCTTTCCGACCCGTTCGATCAAGGGCAGGCCCACGATCTCCTCGAGCCGGCGCACCTGGATGTGTACCGCAGGTTGCGTCAGGCATAGCTCTTCGGCTGCGCGCGTGTAGCTGCGATGGCGGGCGACTGCCTCAAAAAGCCGGAGTTGTTGTAAGGTCCAGTGATTGATCATTAACGACAGTAAATGCCCACACTAATGAAGACTGAGTTCCCTTTATGCATTTTACTCTCTAAATTCGATTGTGCCTAACCGGACGGTGGGCGCTGGCGCAGGAGGGCGGGCGCGCGCATCGCGGGCTTCAGAGCGCTAAAGAGCTCGGAGCTCGCTAAAGGTTGCGCATGCAGCGCGGCTACTTGGGTCCGGCGCCAGACCTCGGTGCCGCTATCTCGATCTGCGGGGGCGGGCTCGGCGGCGTCCGCCTGAGCGCATGCGGGCGGGCGGTCAGCGTGCGTTCCGCGGCCCTGTATCCGCCCCGACCCTGCGGTCGAGCCCGGGGCGCGCGGCCGCGCGCGCCGTAGCGGATTCTTATCGCGCACGCCATCCCTTGGGGACTTGTTATGCCATTGATCGATATGAAAGACATGCTTATGCACGCCTATGAAAACGGTTATGCCGTGGGTGCCTTCGACCTTGCCGAGATGGATTTCCTGCCGGCGGTGTTGGCCGCCGCCGAATCGGCGCGTGCGCCGGTCATACTCAATATGATCGAGCCCTGGTTCGAGAGCCCGGCATTTGCCTGGGTCATGGCGGCGGTGGAGGCCGCTGCGGCGCGCGCTACCGTTCCCGTCGCGATTTGCTTCGATCGGGATACCGACGCCCTGTCCGTGATGCGGGGCGTGCGCCTGGGCGCCAATGGTGCCGTCGCGAGCGCCCTTCAGGAGTCGCTCTTTCGTCATATCGATCGCACGCGCGCCATCGTGCAGGCGGCGCATGCCTGTGGCGTGCCCGTCGAAGGCGAGTTGGCCTATGCGCCCGACGGCGATGTCGCGGAGGGTGCCGGGCCGTGCACCGTTCAGTCCCCGACCGTGGCCGAGGCCAAGGGATTCGTCGAGCGCACCAAGGTGGATTTCCTGGCTGTTTCGGTGGGCATGGCGCGTGGGCGAGGAAAGTCGCGATTCGACTGGGGGCGCCTGAAGGAGATCAACGCCGCGCTTCGGATACCGTTAGCCATCCGTGACGAAATGGTTCCGGGAGGTGAGCAATGCCACCGGCTTATCATGCTGGGCATCGCGAAGATCCATTGCTCCGCAGCCCTAAACGACATGGCGAGCGAGCAGCTACGAGCCAACGTGCGGCGTGACCGTAACGCGGATTATAGTGTCTTGAAGGAGGGTGTGCGTGAGGTCATAGCCACGCAGCTCGAGCCACGCATGCGCGCCTGGGGATCGGCGGGTCGCGCCGCGGAGGTGCTTAGTCGTTGCGGACCGTGGAACAATATCATGCATGTCGTCGTTTTCAATGTGCCGCGCCTGGAAACGCAGGCGCTGCGTACTCTGATGGCCGAGGGGCAGCGCGTATTGTCGGGTGTACCGGGGGTGCGGGCGGTTCAGGTCGGAAGTGTCGCGGATGAGGGCGGCCGCTATCGTCACTGCATACTCGCACGTCTGGTCTCGGCGGCCGCGGCCGAGGCTTTTCGCAGGGATCCCACCTATGTCGGGTTCATGGAACGGCACTTGGCGCCCGTGGCTTCTGATCGCGTTGCGGGCGACTACCGCGTGGCGGACCACATTCCAGGAATCCCCGCCCTGGCGGCCTTGGCCTCCGCGCCCCATCTCGCGCCCGTGGAAGGGCGCGGGTTTGAGCAGCTTACTTGAAGCCCCTCATAGCGAACCCAGTACTCTCCAGAATGGAGAGAGGCGTGAGCATAGGTGAAGCCGCGAAGGCGTTGGGTGGAGCGATCACGACCCCGCACCGCTCGGAGGCATCGGGCAAGCGGGTCGCCGAACCCATGGCGGGCGGCCATCGCCGATCCGGGTCCGGGGAGGTCCCTCACAAGAGAAGGTGTCATGATGCTGATCGCCCCCAAGATCGCGCTCGATCCCAATAACGTGCAGGCGACCTATTTTGCCCGCGCGGCGGGCACCGTGCGCTTCGCCTACAACTGGGCGCGGGCCGAACGGAAGCACCAGTACGCGGCTTGGAAGTAGGACAAGAGTCCGCCCAAGCCCTCCCAAGGGTCCCTGCGCGGCCAGCTGAACGCCATAAAGCGCGCACAGTTCCCGTGGATGCGGGAGGTCACCAAGAACGCCCCGCAGATGGCCATCATCCCGTTGGGGCAAGCGTTCCAGAACCTCTTCGCCGGCCGTGCCAGACACCCGAAGTTCCGTAAGAAGGGGCGCGACCTGCTGAATCATTAGCCGGGGCCGCCGCGCGGTTGCGGGCATGCCGAGGGCGCGTCGCACGACAAAGACCATACCGGCTTCGATGCAGCAGGAAGCCCGCCTTTTCCGGCCATGAGCAAGGTTAAGCGAATTTTCCGGAATGGCGAAAGACCTGCACAGGAAAGACGGATCGCCGCACAAGTAACAGGACTTAACCATGGTAAAGCCTCACAATTTTTAATATCAAGTGTCGCTTATTCTTGGCGGTCTCTAAAATCTCGTCTTGTCGCAATGGGCGGCGCGGCCGGAGAACCTAACCCGTGACTAGGATCTGGCGAGCAGGGGCGGTGCGGCGGCCGATCGGAGCATGGGCATACGCTGGTTTTTCTGCCCCTGCGGTCGTCTTCTCCCAACCGTCTGGCAGGCTGTGCACGGAGGGTCGTCATGGATGACGGCATCTTAGGAGTATTACGGGAGGGCGGAGAGGGGTTCATGGGCGGCCGCCATGTGATGGGGCCTGAGGCCTCGGTAACACGCGCTGAGGCGGCGTGGCGCACGGCGGTGCGCGAGGCCTGCGAGCGCGTTGCCCTTGCATGGCCATTGGACGGCCGGGTCGTGGTCAACCCCTATTTCGGTTTCTGTCGGCAGGATTTTGAGAAGGCGGATCTCACGCTGATGCGAGTGGCCGGGTCTGCGTTCACCATGCCGCGCCGCTATTACCGGGAGCAGATCGCGGCCGGCCGCATCACGCGCGGCGACGTAGCCGAGGCCCTGAAGGCATATGGCCTGCCGTCCGACGAGGGGTACGCAGCGCGGCTTTTGGCGCACGAAGATGCGCCCCCGCCGCAGGGGGTGCCGCTCGTGTCGCGTGTCATGCAGAAGATCGATCCCGACACGCCGTGGGCTGCATTTTGCGCCGGGTGTGTAAGCCGGTTCTTGGCCGCCTACCTTGATGCCGATCAGGCGTCATGGCCTTTGCCGTGGCGCAGCCAACCCCTTTACGACGCCTGGCGCGGTTTCGCGAGATTGGATGCGAGCCCGCGAGCGGCGGGTTTGGGGGTGGCAGATATCGTCTCGGAACTGCCCCGGCGGCCATTGGAGACCATAGAACGTGTCTTGAGGGCGCTCGCCATCCCTGACGCCCATATTGCGGACTACTGTCACGCCGCGCTTCTCGATATCGGTGGGTGGGCGACGTGCGCGCGTCATTCGCGACCTAGGCATGGGTGCGGGAAGATCGAGGACCTGCTCGCCATCCGCCTGGCCTGGGAGTTGATTCTCTTTCGCGCGGGTCGTGTTCAGCGACTTAGGGCTGCGTGGCGGACAGAGCTCGCCGCCTTGCCGCAGACGCCCGCGGTGCACTCTACAGCCGACGCTGGGATCGATCATGTTCTTCAGGCCGCGCTTGAGTTTGGATACCGGCGACGGATCGTCGCCGATCTCGGCGCTTGCGTGGAGCGGCCCATCGTTCGTGCCGGGCACGGCCGTGACGCCCTTCAGGCGGTGTTCTGCATGAGCACCTGCTCCGAGGTCTTTCGCCGTGCGCTGGAGGAGGTCGTTCAGGGGATACGAACTATAGGATTTAGCGGTTTTTGTGGTTTCCCTCCAACGCTGGCCCATTGCGAACCCTTCATGGAGGCGGTGATCAATACCGCATTGCTTGCCGATGACTATGGGCAAAGCGTGGACGGCAAGGCAGTACCGATCATGGCGGGCGCCGACGAAAGCGCCGTGGCCGGTGCCATTCTTCGCGTCATGTCGCTCACGGACGGGTTTTCACGGCTGGTTTTGTTGGTCACGCATGGTCCGCTGCCCGGTCATGAGTCGCATGGCGCGAGTGCGAGCCGGGGACCCACCTGGACCCCTATCGGCGAGCTGGATGCGCGTACGGTGGCGACCTTGCTGAATGATCCCGCAATACGCGCCCGGCTTGTGCAAGAAGGGATCGCAATCCCCGCGGATACGTGCTTTGTGGCGGCGTGGTACGACAGCGCGCGTGATGAAGTCACCTTGTTCGACGCCGCGCGATGGGAGGCGACGCACGCCCAGGATATGCAGGATGCCCGTGCCGCCTTGGAAGAGGCGGGCCGGTGGGCGCGCAAGGAGCGCGGCCGCACGTCCGTCTTTGCGGCGCAGGGCGCGGGCGTCGGGCGGGCGCAGGAATGGGGCCGGGTCTTCACCGAGCAGGAATCCATCGGCAACGCCGCCTTTATCGCGGCGCCCCGTTCGCGCACGGAGGGGATGGTCTTGGATGGCCGGGCGTTCCTGCACGACTACGAGTGGCACGAGGACAAAGATTTCCGAATCCTGCGCTTCATCATGACGGTGCCAATGATGGCGGCCCACTGGATGAATCTGCATTACTACACATCGGTGATCGACAACGCACGCTTCGGCGGCGGCAATAAGATCCGGCAAGAAATGTTCGGAGGGCCCGTCGGGATACTGGAGGGTGCGGGGGGCGACCCCAGGGACTGCCTTCCTGTGCTATCGCTTTTCGGCGGACGGCACCGGGTACAGGAGCCGATGCGCCTGAACGCGTTCGTGGAAGCGCCCCGTGCCCAGATGGACGAGGTCCTGGAGCATCACGAGATCGTGCGTAATGTCGTGGACCACGGATGGCTGTTCCTGTTTCAGATGGACAGCGAGGCGGGCGGTATATTCTTGCGCGACCGTGACGGGCGCTGGCGGCAGGTGTCATGAGCATGGACGGGCCTATGACTCATAACGCGCCGCCGCTCCGAAGCCTCTACCGGGGGCAGCGTGCGGCGTTTTTGACCCAGCACGGGAAGGAGAGCATCGTGGGCCCCGTGCTTCAGAGTTTCGTGGGTTGCCAAGTCGAGCGGGTCGCGGGCTATGACACGGATCGCCTCGGGACATTCACGCGCGATATCCCGCGGGCCGGCACCCAGATCGAAGCGGCTCGCCGCAAAGCGCGTATCGGCATGGAGCTCTCGGGCCTGCCGGTCGGACTTGCCAGCGAGGGGTCCTTTACGCTTGATCCATTTGCAGGAATGTTCCCGTGGAATGTCGAACTCCTGGTCTTTCTGGACAGCCTGCTGGATCTCGAGGTGGTCGGCGTGGCGCAGGGCCGGGCCAACAGTGCCCAGATCCTTGCGGCGAGCTGGGAAGACGCCGAGCGGTTCGCGCATGCGGTACGCTTCCCTGATCACTATCTGGTCGTACGGCCCGACCATGATGGCGATCTTCGGATCCGCAAAGGGGTCGCCGATTGGCGGGGATTCAAGGCGGCCTACGACGAAGCCGCCGCACAGTCGTCCGGCGGGCGCGTGTTTGTTGAAGTGGATCTCCGCGCCTACGCGAACCCCACGCGCCTCGTCAATATCCGGCTCGCTGCGGTCGATCTCGGCCGGCGCCTGGCGTCCCTGTGCCCCGTTTGCCGCACCCCCGGGTTTTGGGTGGTCGAGTCGATCGCGGGGTTGCCCTGCCAGGCGTGCGGGGCACCGACGCGCGAGGCGCGTGCCGAAGTCCATGGTTGCCTCAAGTGTGGGCATAGGCTGACGCGTGACTGCAAAGATCCTGCGCCTGCCGATCCGGCGCGTTGCGATTACTGTAACCCCTAGCGCCTCGTCGCATGAAAAGCTCAAGCCGAAGGCCCGCAGGAGTGGTGGCCGATGGCCCGCGAGGCCCGGCGCAGACCAAGCGCCTTACTCTCATCCGCCCCGACGATTGGCATGTCCATCTACGGGACGGCGCGATATTGGCCCAGGTGGTGCCGGATACGGCGCGGCGGTTCGCTCGCGCCATCGTTATGCCCAATCTCGATCCGCCGGTATGCAGGGTCGCGGATGCCCTGGCCTACCGGGCGCGCATCCTCGCGGCCTTACCCGCGGGCGCGCGCTTTGAGCCCTTGATGACGCTCTATTTGACAGAGACGACGCAAGCTTCGGAGGTGGTCCAGGCGCATGCATCCGGGGCCGTGCGCGCCATCAAGTACTATCCGGCCGGCGCTACCACCAACGCCGCGCATGCCGTGCGGGACCTCCGGCGCTGTTATCCCGTGCTCGCGGCCATGGAGCGTTATGATCTTCCCCTGCTTCTGCACGGCGAGGTCACCGATCCGTCCGTGGACGTTTTCGATCGCGAGGCGGTCTTCCTCGAGCGTCACCTGTTGCCGCTCACCCAGGCGTTCCCGGGCCTGCGCGTGGTTTTAGAGCACATCACGACCCGCGCGTCAGTGGAGTTCGTAAACGCGGGTCCAAGCACGCTTGCAGCGACCATCACGGCTCATCACTTGCTGCTCGATCGCAATGCGCTCTTCGATGGCGGACTGCGACCGCATCATTATTGCCTGCCGCTGCTAAAGCGCGCCGACCACCGCGCGGCGCTGGTGGCCGCCGCCACCAGCGGCAGTCCGAAATTCTTTCTCGGCACCGACAGCGCCCCGCATCCCCGGCACGCCAAGGAGTCGTCGTGCGGGTGCGCCGGAATCTATACCGCGCACGCTGCGCTCGAACTCTATGCTGAAGTTTTCGAAGAGGCTCATGCGCTCGACCGGCTTGAGAAGTTTGCAAGCTACAATGGGCCGGACTTTTACCGTTTGCCCCGCAATCAAGGCCACATCACGCTCGTGAAGGAGCCGTGGCGCGTGGCGTCGACGATTTCTGCTGGTGGAGACGTCCTTGTGCCGTTACGCGCCGGCGAGGACGTCGGCTGGCGGCTCGTCGAGTGAACCGGCGGCTTTGCCGGGGCAAGAAGTTCCAGTATTTCCTAGGAGGATGGTATGCCAGACAATCATAAAAGCCGTGTGGTGACGACCGGTATAGAGCGCGCCCCCAACCGGGCCCTGTTGCGTGCGACAGGCTTCGGCGATGGCGATTTCGACAGGCCCATCATAGGGGTCGCCAACGCTCACAGCACCATAACGCCGTGCAACATGGGGATAGGCGCCCTCGCCGCGCGCGGCGAGGGCGCCCTGGGGGCTGCTGGGGCCATGGCGCAGATGTTCGGGACCATAACGATATCAGACGGCATTTCCATGGGCACGGAGGGCATGAAATATTCCCTGGTCTCGCGCGAGGTGATCGCGGATTCGATAGAAACCGTTTGCGCAGGTCAGAGCATGGATGGGCTTCTGGCTTTTGGCGGCTGCGACAAGAACATGCCGGGCGCCATGATCGCCATAGCGCGCCTGAACATTCCGGCCGTCTTTGTCTACGGCGGGACGATAAAGCCGGGGCGCCATGATGGGCAGGACCTTACCATCGTGAGCGTCTTCGAGGCGGTCGGCGCGCGCATCGCGGGCGCCATAGACGACCGCGAGCTGCGCGAGATCGAGCGTAGCGCCTGTCCGGGGGCAGGGTCCTGCGGCGGCATGTATACCGCCAATACCATGTCGGCGCTGTTCGAGGCCATGGGCATGAGCCTGCCGTATTCCTCGACAATGGCGGCGGAGGATGCGGAAAAGGCCGAAAGTGCGGCGCAGTCAGCGCAGGTCCTGGTCGATGCACTGAGGGCGAGGCGCCTGCCGCGCGAAATACTCACCCGCAAGGCCTTCGAGAATGCCTTGGCGGTGTTGATGGCTCTGGGGGGCTCTACGAACGCTGTCATACATCTGCCGGCGATCGCGCATGCGGCGGGCGTGGAATTGACGCTGGACGACTTCAACGCGTTCAGCGCGCGCGTGCCCGTGTTGTGCGATCTGAAGCCGTCCGGACGCTATGTCGCGACTGATCTCCATCGGGCCGGCGGGGTCCCGCAGGTGATGAAGATCTTGCTCGCGCAAGGCCTTCTGCACGGCGATGCGCCGACTGTGACCGGACAGACGGTGTCTGAAGTCTTGAGTGACGTGCCCGAGTGCCCCGCTGCCGACCAGGACGTCATCCGGCCCTGGGGGCGGCCGGTCTATCCGCACGGTCACCTGGCCATTCTGAAGGGCAATCTTGCCGAGGAGGGGGCGCTTGCCAAGACGAGCGGAGTGAAGGTCCCGAAGATCACGGGTCCGGCCCGCGTGTTTGACTCGGAGGAGGCGTGCATGGCTGCTATTATGGATAGGCGCATAGCGGCGGGGGATGTCGTGGTGATCCGCTACGAGGGCCCGAAGGGCGGTCCCGGCATGCGCGAGATGCTCTCGCCCACAGCGGCCCTCGTGGGCCAGGGGCTCGGCGACCGCGTGGGACTCGTCACTGACGGCCGCTTCTCCGGCGGCACCTACGGCATGGTGGTGGGTCATGTCGCGCCGGAGGCGGCAGTCGGTGGCACGATTGCGCTCGTGGCCGATGGCGATACGGTAGTCATCGATGCCGAGCGGCGCGTCTTGCATCTCGATGTGCCGGCCTCTGAGCTTGCGCGCAGACGCGCCCTCTGGCGGCCTCCGGTGTCGCGTCACACGCGCGGGGTTTTGGCCAAGTACGCGCGCCTCGTCTCGCAGGCAAGCCGTGGCGCCGTAACCGATTGAGTCTGCCCGGGACCACAGCCAAATCCCCCGCGAGGGCGGGGGGACTGACCTGCACTCAACGGGACTGGTCGCAGGCCCTGGCTTTCGATGAGACCCACCTCTGGCATCCCTACGCACCCATCGGCGGGGCCGCCCCGGCGTGGCCTGTGGTGGCGGCCGAGGGTGTGCGCCTCGTGCTGGCCGACGGACGCCGTCTGATAGATGGCATGAGCTCGTGGTGGGCCGCGATCCACGGCTATAACCACCCGGTCTTGAACCGTGCCGTGCGCGGACAACTGCGGTCCATGGCCCATGTCATGTTCGGGGGCCTTACGCACGGGCCGGCCATCGATCTTGGCCGCAGACTCGTGGATCTGACCCCGGCGCCCCTCGAAAAGGTTTTCCTCTGTGACTCAGGTTCGGTCGCCGTGGAGGTCGCGATCAAGATGGCGCTGCAGTATTGGCAGGGCCGCGGACGACCGGCCAAGCGCCGTCTCCTGGCCTTGCGTGGCGGCTACCATGGCGACACCTTGGGCGCCATGTCCGTGTGCGATCCGGTGATGGGCATGCACCGGTCGTTCGCGGGGGTGGTCCCCACGCAGGTCTTCGCGCCGCGCCCAGCGTGCCGGTTCGATGAGCCCTGGGAGCCCGCGGCGATATCCGAGTGCGCGCGCTTGATCACGACCCATCAGGACGAATTGGCGGCGGTCATCCTGGAGCCTATCGCCCAGGGCGCGGGCGGCATGTGGTTCTATCACCCGGAATATCTGCGCGCGGTGCGCGCCTTATGCGATGCCCACGGTGTGCTCCTGATCGCAGACGAGATCGCCACCGGGTTCGGGCGCACCGGCCGGCTGTTTGCTTGTGACCACGCAGGCGTCGCGCCGGACATCCTATGCTTGGGCAAGGCGCTCACGGGCGGCTACATGACGCTTGCCGCAACCCTCGCCACGACCGAGATCGCCGAGACGATAACGCGCGGCGAGGCCGGCTGCCTGATGCATGGCCCTACCTTCATGGCCAATCCCCTGGCCTGCGCGGTCGCTGTCGCGAGCATCGATCTCCTCTTGTCCGGTGATTGGCAGGTCAGGGTCCGTAGGATCGAGGAGCAGATGCGGCGAGAACTCGACGCCTGCCGGGGACTGCCCGCGGTGCGCGATGTCCGCGTCCTGGGCGCCATCGGGGTCGTGGAGATGCGCGCCCCATTGGACACCCGCAGACTCATGGCGCGCTTCGTGGAGGCCGGCGTCTGGGTGCGCCCCTTCGGTCACCTCGTCTACCTTATGCCGCCTTATGTCATGAGGGCCCGGGATCTGTCGGTCTTGACGGGCGCGATCAAGGCCGTCTTGTCGGAGGCCTGATGCAGCGGGCACCCGCGCGAGGTGGTGCGTAGGGTCTCGAAAAAGATCAGGCCCGCCCAAGCCCGGTGCACGTGGTGGCCGCTGCGGATTCGAGCCTGACCATCGGCGCGAATAGCCAGACGGACGGCGGGACCGGGGAAGGCTTTTCCGGTAGGGTGCCAACACCATGGATGGGGCCGGCCGGTGCGCGGCACCGGGATTTCGATCGTTGCCAGGGAGGCGTAATGCGGGGCGTGTTCATTACAGGGAGCGACGCGGGTGTCGGCAAGACGACCGTCGGGGCCGCGTTGGCTTGGCGCTTATCCCTCCTGGGTCGCACCGTCCGGCCGCGCAAGCCCGTGGAGGCGGACTGCGCCGAGTGGCGAGGCGGGTCTTGTCCTCGCGATGGCGAGACCTATCGGGTGGTGACCGGTGGCCGCGAAGCGCTCGAGCACATTTGTTGCTATTCCCTCAAGGGTCGCGCCGTGAGCCTCGACGATCTGGTCCGGGTGTGCTGCGACGGGACCCGCGCCGGGGATTTCCTGCTGGTCGAGGGCGCCGGCGGGTTCTACTCGCCGCTTGCGGGCGATGTCCTGAATGCCGATCTGGCCGCGGCGCTCAGGCTGCCAGTGGTGGTCGTGAGCGCTGATCGGCCAGGCGCCATCCACCAAACCCTGCTGACCGCCGATGCCGTCGCGCGTCGTGGTTTAGCCCTGGCGGGGGTCGTGCTGAACGAAACGACGCCGGGTACTCACGACCGCACGCACAATCTTGAGGATCTCGCCCGTTGGCTCGGTCGCGAGCTGACCATCATTCCTTACTATGATGCCGCTGGTGACACCCCGGTCTGGCAGGCAATCGCCCCATATCTTACGGCGATCGCCGCCTCGCTGGCGGCAGACGCTGTCGGCTGATCGCCGCGTTCTTGCCCCGCTCGTGGTCTATACCCGCCCCGACGGTGGGTTCGGGTTCGGGTGGTTTGTGCCCCTCCTTGGCGTTCCAGCACCGAATGTGAGGAGGCCGTAGTTCCTTGGGCGTGCCATGGGGCCCGGAAATCGGTATTGTGCCCGCATCATGGGTGATATCGAGGATAGACACGCGGACCCTTGGGTGTCGCCCCAAACTGACCACCTGGTATCGACCGCTTATGGAAATCGAAGCCCCCGGCGCATGGCGGACATCGACGCGATTCGTGATCCTGATCGGGGTTCCGGTCACCTCCGCCGCTGGACGATCTCGCCCCGGTGGATCGGGCCATGTCCGCGATGAAATGTGCCCGCTGACACCCCCTCCCGCCGCGCAGGCCGCGGGTTTCCCTGCGAGGTAGCCATGAAGACCCAGGACTCCAAGACACGTTCGCGCTCCAAGAGGCGCGCGGAACCGAAGCTGTCGCGCACCCACAGGCCCGCCGATCTCACTCCGGCCGATTGGCAGCGCGCCTTGCGCCGCCAATTCGGGCGCGAGCAGGCGTTCCGCTGGGAGAATCTCGGAGACGAGCCGATCTTCTCCGACTTCCAGGTGAGCAATCCGGCGAGCCGGTCCCGCTATCGGGTCGCCATTCGCGGCTTGGGCCCGGACGACAACCGTTGCTCCTGCCCGGACTTCGCGACCAACGAGTTGGGCACCTGCAAGCATATCGAGTTCGTGCTCGGCAAGCTCCTGAAGAAGCGCGGCGCCAAGGCCATCTTCACCGCTGGGTACCGGCCGGCGTTTTCCGAACTCGTCTTGCATAACGACGGTCGCCGACAGGTCCGATTTCGCCCCGGTACCGACTGCCCGGTGGCTTTGCGCAAGGCGGCCCGCGAGCTTTTCGAGGGAGCGCGCGGTGATTTGCGCCCCGATCGTGTCGGTGAACTGGAGCCGTTCATCGGTACCGTGGCCAAGATGGGGCATGAGCTGAAGATCCCGGGGGAGGTTCTGGATTTTGCCGCCGGACTGCGCGATGCCGCGCGCAGGGCCCAAGTCTTGGACCATCTATTCCCGCGCGGCGCGGCCGACTGGGGCCGCGCGCGGCTCATGAAGCTTGCGCTCTACCCCTATCAGGTCGAGGGTGCCTTGTTCGCGGTACGCGCGGGGCGCGCCCTGATCGGCGACGAGATGGGGCTTGGCAAGACTGCGCAGGCGATCGCCGCCGCGGAGATCCTGGCGCGGCACTTCGGAGTCTCACGCGTGCTCGTGGTCTGCCCGACGTCGCTCAAGTATCAATGGCAGGGGGAGATTATGCGCTTTGCCGGCCGCAAGGCGCGGGTGATCACGCAAGGGCGCGCGCAGCGGCAGAAGGATTATGCGGAGGAGGATTTCTGCAAGATCACCAACTACGAAAAGCTCGATCCCGACCTCGATCTCATCGCGGACTGGGCGCCGGACCTCATCGTCGTCGACGAGGCGCAGCGCATCAAGAACTGGAACACGATCGCTGCGCGTGCCTTGAAGCGTATCGACAGTCCCTATGCCATCGTGCTCACCGGGACGCCACTCGAGAACAAGCTCGAGGAGCTGATTTCGATCGTTCAGTTTGTGGATCAGCACAGGCTCGGGCCCACCTGGAGGCTTTTGCATGAGCATCAGGTGCGCGATGAGGCAGGACGCGTAACCGGCTATGCCGGCCTGGAGAGGATCGGCCAGACGCTTGCGCCCATCATGATCCGGCGGCGCAAGGCCGAGGTCCTGCGCCAGCTTCCGGGACGCACCGATAGCAACATCCTGGTCCCCATGACCGAGGCGCAGCTGCGTTATCACGAGGAGAACGCCGACATCGTCGCGCGTATCGTTCAGCGTTGGCGCAAGACGCGCTTTCTGTCGGACAAGGATCAGAGACGTCTTACCTGCGCCCTGCAGAATATGCGCATGGCCTGCAACAGCACCTATCTCCTCGATCACGAGAGCGATCATGGCGTAAAGGCCGACGAATTGGTGGCGCTGATAGACGACCTCGCGGCGCAAAAGGCCAAGGCGGTGGTTTTCTCCCAGTGGACACGCAGCCATGACATCGTCATTCGCAGGCTCGAGGCTCGTGGCGTGGGGTATGTGAGCTTTCATGGCGGGGTCCCCTCGGAGAAGCGCCCCGCGCTCGTCCGCAGATTCCGCGAAGACCCGGACTGCCGGGTTTTTCTGTCCACGGACGCCGGCAGCACGGGTCTCAACCTGCAACACGCCAGCACCTTGATCAACATGGATCTGCCGTGGAATCCGGCGATCCTCGAGCAGCGTATCGCACGCGTCCACCGGATGGGGCAAAAGCGCCCGGTGCGCGTCGTGAATTTCGTGGCCAAGGGGACCATAGAGGAGGGGATGCTCTCGGTGCTTGCGTTCAAGCGCTCGCTTTCCGCGGGCATACTGGACGGAGGGGCGGGCGAGATATCGCTCGGAGGCTCACGCCTCAACCGCTTCATGAAGGACGTCGAGAACGTCACCGGGCGCATGGGCGAGGCCGAGCAGGTGACGCCCGCCGAGGAGCGCCCCTTCGAGAAGACGAGGTCGGAGGCCGGCGTGGGATCGAAGGCGGTCGACGCCGTGGACGGCGCAGGCCGTCCACGGGCGGGGCGCGACGAGGAGACAAATCCATCTCGCGCCCCATCGAGTGCCGCGAGTGATCCCTGGACCGCGCTCGTCGGTTTGGGTCGCGAATTCGTGACCGTCCTGGCCGCGGCCCGCGACGATGCCCCGGTCCACCCGTGGATCGAGCGCGACGCGGTCACGGGCAAGCCCTCGCTCAAGATACCGCTTCCGCCGCCCGAGACGGCGCGGGAACTCGCCGCCGCGCTTTCGCGATTGGCGGAAATGCTGAACGGCCGCGATACCTCCTGACGACGGGTGCAGGCTTGATATCCGGACGGCACCCTTCGCGTCGTCGTTCGCGCCCTCACTCTGGTGTGCCAGACGTCGGCGCACCCCGCGCCTGCCGTGATCGCGCCATTCGGATTGTCGGGCTCGGGGGGGCGGTACGCTCTCGTGAGGCGCAATGCGCTGGCTGTGCGCACGAAGACCATGTCCGTTCTTCGGGATCGTGAGCCCAGGCTTTGGGTCGAGACCCACGTCCCCGACGAAAATGATGGACGCACACGCGGTTGGCGGATGCGCGTGTCTCCTCGATGGCCTTGCTATACTGTCCATTAACACGTACGCTAAACGGTATATTGTCTTATACTATGGACATAAATATGCGTAAGGGCTCAATGGGGGCGGCGCTACCCATACCCGCGCGGCGCGCATTGCATAAGCTCGGAGCAGATATCCGGGACGCGCGGCGCCGACGTCGCATCCCCACGACCATCATGGCGGAACGTGCCTCGATTAGTCGCACGACTCTGAACAAGATTGAAAAGGGCGATCCGGCTGCGGCAGCAGGACACTATGCGAGCGTGCTATTCGTGTTGGGAATGGCGGACAGGTTGGGCGATCTGGCCGACGTCCGCATGGATTCCGTAGGCTTGGTGCTGGAGGAGGAGCGTCTGCCGCAGAGGATACGTCGGCCGCGCCGGACCGGACCCCGTACCGCGCGGCGGCCCGATGACCTGTCGTCGGACAAATCCTGATGGAAACCGAGGTGCTGGTCCACGTCGATATCGGCGGCGTACCGCGCCTCGTCGGACGTCTGTGGGTGCACGCGCGCAAGGGTCGACAAGGTGCGAGCTTCCAGTACGAGCCCGAATGGCTCAAATGTGCTCAGCGCTTCTCCCTGGAGCCCGCGCTCGTACTTGATCCAGGACTCTTCCATGCCTCTTCTGGAAAGCCTCTGTTTGGTGCGATTGGCGATTCTGCACCCGACCGGTGGGGGCGGGCGCTCATGCGTCGGGCGGAGCGCCAGCGCCAAGCAGGGCTGCGCGAGACGCCGCGGGCTTTGATGGAGATAGACTATCTCCTCATGGTCGATGACGAAGCCAGGCAAGGAGCGTTGCGTTTCGCTAGGCGGGAAGACGGACCTTTTCTTGCTGAACCCCGAGCCGGCCGTATTCCACCCCTGATCCATCTATCCAGGTTGTTATCGGCCGCGGAACATGTAGTCGATGACACGGATGACGCCGAGGACTTACGCCTGTTGTTGGCCCCCGGATCGTCGCTCGGTGGCGCGCGACCCAAGGCATCAATTCGAGATCGAGATGGGCATCTCGCTATCGCCAAGTTTCCCTGCAAGCATGATGATGTCGATGTCGTACTGTGGGAGGCGCTGGCGTTGACGTTGGCTGCCAAGAGCGGTATCGGGGTGCCGGCATGGCGACTGGAGCGCGTCATGGACAGGCCGGTCCTGTTGCTACGCCGCTTTGATCGGGTGGAAGGCCAACGCATCCCGTTTCTTTCGGCGATGAGCATGCTGGGGGCCCACGACGGCGAGCCGCGCAGCTACCTGGAAATCGTCGACGCCCTGCGGCGTCATGGCGCGAGCCCAGCGCAGGACATGCATCAACTCTGGCGGCGCATCGTCTTCAATGTCCTGATCTCGAACACCGACGATCACCTGCGCAATCATGCCTTCCTCTATGCCGGACCGGACGGTTGGCGCCTGTCGCCCGCCTATGATCTCAATCCTGTTCCCGGCGACATTAAGCCGCGTGTGTTGAGCACCGCCATCGATCTCGACGATCGGTCGGCATCGCTCGCGTTAGCGATGAGTGTGGCGGAATACTTCGACTTGGATATGGGCGAGGCCCGCGACATTGCCGCCGAAGTGGGGCGTGCGACCGCTACTTGGCGCCGCGAGGCGGCGCAGATCGGTCTTACGCCGACGGAAATCGCACGCATGGCCTTTGCGTTCGAGCACGAGGATTTGCGCGCCGCCCGTGCTCTTTGAGGTGCGCTGGGCGTAGGCGATGCTGGGGCAGGACGGCGAGGGATGTTCGTGGGCAGGCCCCGATCCCTGCGCGGGCTGGATGCGGGGTGGATGCCGGCGGCCGGGGCTTTGGCGTCTCATACCTGGCGGGCCGCGCCTCACTGTCGTGAGGGCCGCCGTCATTGGACGCGGGTCGTGCGCAGCTAAAGGCAAAAGCGCGCTGGTTCGCGGCAGGCAACCTTGAGGGACCCGCAAGGCAAGAGGGCCTGCACTTGGCGCGCCCCTTACGGATCCATGTGCCTCCGGCCACGCCTTAGAAGGCGGTTCTAAGACCCATGTAGAAGCCATGCGGGAGCAGGCTCAATATGAAAGGGCTGTGGCGTTCGTGGGCGTAGTAGCCGCTCAGGGCGCCGATCGCGGCGCCGGCCGCCACGTCGGTCTCCCAATGCCCGTGGGCCTTCACCCGTGCCACCATGTCGAAGGCCGGGACCAAAGCGAGCGCCCAGATCGCGGGATCGCGTCGTTTGTAGGTCAGGATGAGCGGCGTGACGAGGGCCGTGATCGACGAGACGTCACCGCTCGGGAAGCTTTGCGAGTGGAGGCCCTGAAACCAGAGATTCGGGTTGTTCGGACTCTGCGAGGGGCGGTTGCGCTGGAAGGTGAATTTCAGGATCTGGGTCGAGACGCCCGCGAGCGCCGCCGCGTCGAGACTCTGCCAGAGTGTATGCCCGAGCCGCGTCTTGCCGCCCTCCCAGATCGCCCCGCCGAGCGTTAGCATGATGAGTTCGAACGGGAAATTGGGGGTCTTGGCGATCGCATAGACGCCATGATTGTCCTGCGCGACCGGGTGATCGAGATTGTGCAGGCCCGCGTAATCCAGGATGCCTAGGCCCACGCCCACCAGGGTGGTGTCGCCCAGGGCGCCGAGTGCCGAGGACGGGCGCGTGAAGTCCCGGGCGATGCCCTGGTCGGGAGAGGGTGTGTTTTTGGTCTGGGCATGCGCCCATGGCGCCATCGCGAGATTGGACGCGAGCGCCAATGCGGCGAAGTAGCGGATCGTTTTCATGGACATCCCTTCCAGAACCGCCCTTGCGCGGCGACCTCATCCATGGATGAGACCATAAAGCCTATGGCTCCGCCATGCAAGCGCTCGTCATGTGTCGGGACGCAACGATGGTCTTGGTCGCTGGTGGCGCAAAGGCGCCCGTGGCGGCCGAGGCGGTGTATCTCGGCGTGTCCCGCGCGTCGCCCCTTGATGGTTCGCGCCCCAGGTGTCCTGGATGCCCCGGGATTGCCCGTGCATATTCTTATATAAGCGCGCAATGGCGATGCCTGGCGGCGCGACAGAGCCGCCGCCGCAGCGGACCCCTGGGGGCCGGTCCAGCGGGAGCCGCCGTCCTGGCCTTCGCTCGGTACCGCCGCGGGGGCGGGGCCGCGCCGGGCAAGTCGCGGTCGTTCGGCGGCGGCCATGGTCCATGCGCGGGGGACACGAAGCCGCGCCGTATGCCACAATGGCGCCGATCCGCGGATCCATTCCTTCACGGATCGTCACACCGGCCGGATTCGATGGGTGGAGGGAGCTATGTCGCCGCTTGTGGGTATTATCATGGGATCGCGCTCCGATTGGGACACGATGCAGCATGCCGCCCAGATACTGACCGATCTGGGGGTGGCCCATGAGGTCCAGGTCGTCTCGGCGCACCGTACACCCGACCTGCTCTTTCATTACGCCGCGGGCGCCCAAGGGCGCGGACTGCGGGCCATCATCGCCGGGGCGGGCGGAGCGGCCCATCTCCCGGGCATGGTGGCGGCCAAGACCGCGCTTCCCGTGTTGGGCGTGCCCGTGCAGTCCCAGGCCTTGAAGGGGCTGGATTCGCTCCTGTCCATCGTGCAGATGCCGGCCGGCGTCCCAGTCGCGACCTTTGCCATCGGGAAGGCCGGCGCGATCAACGCGGCCTTGTTCGCATCGGCGCTGCTTGCCGCGCACGACGGGGCGATCCGTGAGGCCCTCGCGGATTTCCGCGCGCGCCAGACCGAGGCGGTGCTCGCGCACCCGGATCCGCGCGTCCCATGATCGTCGGCATCATGGGCGGCGGCCAGCTCGCCAAGATGCTGGCCCTGGCCGGTCAGCCGCTTGGCATCCAATGCCTGTTTCTGGATCCGGCCCCTGATGCCTGTGCGCGCAGCGCGGGGGAACTCCTCTGCGGGGACTATGGCGACGAGGGTCTGCTCGATCAGCTGGCGCGTCGCGCCTCGGTCGTGACCTATGAGTTCGAGAATGTGCCGGAGGCGAGCCTGCGCCGTTTGGCGTCACGGGGGGCGGTGTATCCCGATCCCAGGGCCCTGGCTATCGCCCGCGACCGCTGGCACGAGAAGCGGCTCTTCGCGGAGCTCGGCATACCGACGCCGCCCTTCGTCGCGATCGATACGCGCACGGATCTTGAGCGGGGCCTCGCGGCCGTGGGTCTGCCCGCGGTCCTGAAGACCCGCACCATGGGCTATGACGGCAAGGGGCAGCGGGTCTTGCGCGATGCGGCGGACGCGGATGGCGCGTATGCGGCGCTCTCCGGGTCGCCGCTGATCCTCGAGGGTTTCGTCGCCTTCAGTCGCGAGGTCTCCCTCATCGCCGTGCGGGATCGCTTCGGCGATGCGCGCTTCTACCCCTTGACCGAAAACGTCCACAGAAGCGGCGTGCTCGCGCAATCCGTGGCGCGTCCCGGCGACCCGATGACGGCCCAGGCCGAAGACTATGCGCGCCGTCTCCTCGGGCATCTCGACTATGTGGGGGTGCTGGCGGTCGAGTTTTTTCAAAAGGGCCATGATCTGCTTGCCAACGAGATGGCCCCGCGCGTGCATAATTCCGGGCATTGGACGATCGAGGGTGCCGAGACGAGCCAATTCGAAAACCATCTGCGCGCCGTCGCGGGCCTGCCGCTTGGCGCCACGTGCCCTGTCGCTGCCGCAGGCATGGTCAATTTCGTGGGTCGACTGCCTGAGCCCGCCGCGGTCCTGGCGGTGCCGGGGGCGCACCTGCATGTCTACGGCAAGGACCCGCGCCCCGGCCGCAAGGTGGGGCATGCGACGGTGCGCGCGCAGGGGGAGGCCCAGTTGCGGGAGGCCTTGGCGCGGCTTGCCGCCCTCGCCGCCGGGAGTTAGCCCAGGACCTGCTCCTTTTCGCGCCACTCCATGTACTCCGGGGCCTCCACGTCTTGTTGCCGCATGAGGAGATCCATCTGGCCCAGGTGGTAGGCGTGGTGGCCCAGGATCGACCACAAGAGGCCCATGCCGGTGTAACGGCGTCCCGCGAACACGAGCGGTTTCCCGATGTCCTCGTCGCGCAAGGCCTCGAGACGGTCCATGTTGTTTTGGTGCCTTTGCTCATAGAGCGCGATGAAGCTCGGGACCGTCTTCACGGCCTCGATCACGGGGTCTTTCTCGGGCATGGGCATGGTGCCACCCGCGGGGACCGCGGGCAGCTGACTTATCCAGTGGGATTCGGCGGTCGCCAGATGGCGGGCCAGTGCCGCGATTGTGATTTTGTTGATGCGTGAGCCGAGGTAAAGGGCCTCCGAGTCCCTCGGAATACCGCGCCACTGCGACTCATCTATCGCTCGCAGGTAATCGAAAGTGTGCAACACCTCTTGGTCGAAGAGCGACCGGAAACGTTCGATCTCGATCATGTGGCCTCCAGTTGGGACGGGCGATGCTTTCCCGATAACGTGCCAGGTTAACCCCGGGACCGGCCCAGAGAGACCGGCAATGGTCCCTTGATCAGCGCCGCCTTTGCAAGGGCGCGTCAGACCTCCGCTTCCTGCGTCCTCAGTTTGTGACGTCCCAAGCGCCGATAGAGGGTGCGCTCGCTGATGCCAAGAGCGTCAGCCATCGCCCGCCGGTTGCCGCGATGGCGTGCGGCGAGCGCCTCTAGCTGTTGGCGCTCGCCGTTGTCTTGGCTAGGGCTTGCGGCCGGCGCCGCCAGGGCCTCGTCTTCGAGGCCGAGGTCTTCGGGCTCTATGGTCTGGCCATGGCAGAGCGCGACGGCGCGCTGGAGGACATTGCGCAACTCGCGCACATTGCCTGGGAAGTCATGACGCATGACGCGCGTCCAGGCCGCCTCGCTCAGTCGCGCATGGCGTCCATTGGCGGCATTGATGCGCGCCAGCAAGGCTTCGACCAGGAGCGGGATGTCGGCGCGCCGTTCGCGAAGCGACGGTAGGCTTATGGTTACGCAGGCTATACGGTAGTACAGGTCTTCCCGGAACCGGCCGGTGGCGACCGCGTTCTTCATGTCCCGGTTGGTGGCGGCCACCAGGCGAATGTCGGCATGCAGGAACTCGCGTCCTCCGACCCGACGGAAGGTCCCCGTCTCCAGTGCTCGCAGGAGCTTGGACTGCATGGCAAGCGGGATCTCGCCGACCTCGTCCAGAAAAAGCGTGCCATCGCGTGCGCCTTCAAAAAGTCCGATCTTGCGGCCGACGCAGCCTGTGAAGGCGCCGACTTCATGGCCGAACATCTCGCTCTCGAAAAGCCCCTCGGGAAGTGTCGTGCAGTCGACCGCGACGAACGGGCCGTTGCGGCGCGGGCTGCGATCGTGGAGATAGCGCGCCGCGAGTTCCTTGCCGACCCCGCTCTCGCCTGCAAGAAGGACCGGTGCCGGGCTTGCGGCGGCACGACTCAATTGATCGATCGCGTGTAGCAAGGGCCGCGATCTGCCGACCATGCGCATCTCTTCGCAATCCAGGTCGTTCGGCGGCGCGAGCCGTTGGATCGATTCCCCGAGACAGGTCTCGCCGTTCGGCAGTTTTACCGGATACCCCTTGATTCCCACGTATTCAGGCCGGCCTTTCGCGTCGAAATGCGTGTGTACGACACGCTGAATCTCGCCGCGAGCAAACACTTGCTGATGCGGACAATCCTCGCCATGCAGATGACAAGGCGAGTCGCGGTGATGGGACACCTCGTAACAATGTCGCCCGATCAGCTGTTCGCTTTTCAGTCCGTAGGCGCTCCGATAGGCGCGATTCGCGGCTACAATGCGATACCCGTGGTCGATGAGTACGGCCGGGTGTTCATGCATGTCGATCAGCGACTGCACAGACTCATTCGAGGGGGACGTAAGGTTCTCTGACATGGTGTCATGACACCACTGCCACGGCTGTCATGTCAACCCGACACAACGGCCCCGCCAGACCCCGCATATTGGGCCCTTGCGCTCCGCGTGGCCCAAGGCGGCCATGGCACGCCAATTGCTTACCATGTGTTATCTCAACTGTCGCGCACCTTCAGGGACGCGAAGTCTTTCGGGAGTGTCATGTCTGATCGCTTAAGTATCATAGTAACCTCCGGTAGTCGCGAAAAAATGCAAATGGCGGCCATGACCACGGCGGTCGCCGCGGCCGGCGGCAGCGACGTGGACCTATTCGTGTCCATGAACGCTCTGCAGTATTTTCGGCGCGAAGGCGCTCCCGAGGCGCCTGCGGAGGGCGAGGTGGGCCAAGCCCTCGAGGCGCGCCATGCGCCGCGTTTCCAGGATCTGTTCGCGCAGGCCGTGGACCTCGGGTCCGTGAAGATCTACCCATGCTCCATGGCCATGGACGTCCTTTCCCTGGGTCCGGGCGATCTCGTCCCATATCTGGAAAAACCGACGGGTCTCACCAAGTTTCTGGCCGAACTGGAAGGCAGCTACGTCCTAAGCTTTTAAGGGAGCACAGGAAATATGAGCGAAGTAAAAATTGTTGATGCCCGTGGGAGTTTTTGCCCGGGGCCCTTGATGGAGTTGATCGCCGCGATGAGGGCGGCGAGCGTCGGAGAGGAGCTTGAGGTCTTGTCCACGGATCGCGGCTCGGCCGAGGATATCCCGGAGTGGATCAAGAAGGTCGGACACGATTTGATATCGAGTTCGGAAGAGGCGGGCGTTTATCGTCTGCGCGTTCGCAAGGCCAAATGATTCGGATCTCGATGATTCGGATCTCGGGAGCGGGAGGAGATAAGACCTTATGAAAAGAATACTCATAGTCGGTGGTGGCACGGGCGGCACGATCCTGGCCAATAACCTCGCGCGCAGGCTCCGTCACGAGATGGACGCGTCGCGCGTGTCTGTGACCGTGCTTTCGGCGAGCCCGCGCCATATGTATCAGCCGGGCCTTCTTTATGTGGCGTTCGGCAAGATGGCCGCGTCGGATCTTTATGTCGACCAGGAGACGCTCCTAGACCCGTCCATCCACTTCCATGTGGATCCGGTCGAGACCTTCGACCTGGACCATAACGAAGTGAAGGCCAAGAGCGGCAAGACCTATGGCTATGACTATCTCGCCATATGCACGGGGTCGCGGCCGACCCTGGCCTCGGTCCCAGGTCTCATGGAGAGCGCGCACCACGTCTACACCGAGGAGGCCGCGATCAAGACCGCCGAGGCCTTGCGGACCTTTGAGGGCGGGCGGATTGCAATCGTGACCGGCGTCCCTCACAAGTGCCCCATGGTGCCGCTCGAGCTCACCTTCATGATGTACGACTATTTCAAGGACCGCGACCTGCTCGATAAGGTCAGCTTCAAGTATACCTACCCGATAGGACGCGTCCATTCGCTCGAGAATGTCGCCAAGTGGGCGGCGCCCGAATTTGATCGTATGGGGGTGAGCTACGAGACGTTGTTCAACGCCAAGGAGGTCGACGGTACCCAGAGGCGGGTCCATAGCGAGGAGGGAAGCGTGGTGGAATACGACCTGCTGATCGCGGTCCCGCCTCACAAGGGCATGGAGGTCATAGAACAGAACAAGCTCGGCGCGTCGGGCTGGATCCCCACCAACCGCGCGACGCTCGCGATGGAGGGGCGCGACAACGTATTCGTCCTCGGCGACACCACGAATCTGCCGATCAGCAAGGCGGGGTCCACGACGCATTACGAGGCCGAGGTATTGGGGGAGAACCTCGCGCGGCTTGCGACCGGGGGCGGGCCGATGCGGTCCTATGAAGGGAAGGTCTTTTGCTTCATCGAGGCCGGCAAGGACCGCGCGACCTACGCGTCCTTTGACTACAAGAACCCGCCCAAGCCCCAGCCCCCGACTCGCGCGATCCACTGGTTCAAGCTTGCTTACAATCGCTTGTACTGGAATAGCGTACGCGGCCTTTTGTAAGGAGCGATCACCATGTCGACCGATAAGATGAACGCCGCGGGCGCGGCCGAGGTCTTGAGCGAGGCCGCTTTCGAAACCCTGACCGATGAGATGATCGGACGTCTGGCCCAGGCGGCAAGCCAGGGGCTCGATCTGTTAGA
Source organism: Pseudomonadota bacterium (assembly GCA_021794275.1). Lineage (GTDB taxonomy): Bacteria > Pseudomonadota > Gammaproteobacteria > Acidiferrobacterales > Acidiferrobacteraceae > Acidiferrobacter. The sequence continues at coordinate 31,675 of JAJYRD010000046.1, forward strand.
CGATGTGCAGCGTCACAGGATCGCGGAGATGCTCCCGATCTTGGGCCAATTGGCCGCCTCGGGAGATCTGGCGCGTCTTGCGCACCTCGCGCGGCTTTTGGGCGCCGCCGAGGATGCCCTGACTGACGATCTCGTGACCCGCCTGGCCGGCCTCGCGAGTCGGGCCATGACGCTCTTGGATCGCGTGGGACGCTTGGACGATGGCTACTATGCTCGTATGTGGGGGCACATCGAGGAGCGTCTCACCCCGGCACTTCTCGATCGTAGCTTGAAGGCGCTCCCTGTCGCGCTGGATCTTCTCGAGCGTGCGTCGGAGGGTGGGGCGCTCACGGATCTCGTCGACGCCGCCGCCCGGCTACCGCAAGATCTCGCCCTGGCGCCCCGGCCTTCGGGCGGCATCGCGGGGCTTTGGGCGCTTATGAAGGATGCCGAGAATCAGAGGGTGTTGCAGGCCTTGTTGCTGTATGGGCGCCGGGCCCTCAAGACCGGGGACAGGTCTTGAGGCCCGCCGGACAGACGACGAAGCGGCCGTACATCCGGAATGCCAGCGCGTGGCCCGGGACCGGGCAGATGTAATAGTAGGTCCCGGGGCGCCAGGCGACAAAGCGGACGGTCTTCTCCGCATAGCGCGCCGTTTGCAGACGAGCACTCGACCGTGGCGGCAGGACCGGGATATCGGCCAGGACGTGGGGTAGGTGCTGCCCTAGTCGCGCCGGATAAGGGGGCTTGGCCGAGGTGATGACAAGGCCGTGAGCCATCCCGGGACCGTAGTCCATGTTCATCATCTTGAGCGTCACGTGCGCGCCCTGTGAGACGCACACCGTGGGGTTGGTGAGGCCCCCGGTCTCAAAACTCATGTCCGGATAGCGTGGCGCGTGGGCGATGAGCGCGATGGCGACCCGCTTGCCTTGGAACATCAGCGCGCGTCGCCCCTGATGGACGCCTGCGACCTGGGACTCGCGCAGTACAGTCTGTCCTTGTGTCCAGGAGATGCGCGAACTTGCGACCGACACAGGACTTGTGGATGTCATGGTCATCATGTGTGTCGCGGCGTCTCCGCCGCTGGTCGTCGCATAAGCCCCTGCCGCAGGGAAAGCAAGCGCCGCCAACGCGATTCGGATCGGTATACGCGAATTCATGGAGAGCCCGGCGGATGATGATGGCCCATCATAGAAACCCTCTTCTTGCTGGTCAATATGGGCTCAGGTCATAGCTTGCAAAGATCTGCTGCGGCTGCCCGTCGAGATCAAGCGCGAGGCCCCGCAGTCGGGCCTCGGGTGGCAACGGGAAGGCGGGGCCCCGGACTGGCGTCTCGACATCCTCCTCGCCCCCAAGCAGTCGGCAGGCGGTGGTGAGATAAAGCCTATGGACGATCCCGTCTGCGAGGAGCCCATGGAAGAGGCGCGGCCCCCCCACCATATACACGCGGCGCAGACCGCGTTCGTTGAGTACCCTAAGCACGTCTCTGCCGGCCACCTGTGAACCCGAACCCACCATGACCGTTTCTACGCCTGCTTTATGCGCCGCGCGGGTCTTGGCCGCGTCCATGGGTGGGCTTATCGCCAGAATCGCGCCAGGATGCGCCTCCTTGAGCGCGGCCGCCGGGAAATCGAGTCGCGAGGTGACAACGATGCAGGCAGGATGTTCGCTCAAGCCGCGTGATCGGCGAATATCCCTGAGATCCGGATAGCGCTCATGGGCAATGGTCATCATGTCCGTCTGTTCGCCGGCCGCCAGCGCCTTTGCATGGTGGCCGGTCGTCAACACGGCGTCGGCCTGCACGAGTAATTCGCTGTAGAGGCGCCAATCACGATCATTGGCGATCGCCTCCGGGACCCCTTTGCGGCCGTCCGAATTCCGCAGGGCAATACGGCCGTCGAGGCTTGCCAGGAAGTTAGCGTAAATGAAGGGATGCCCACCCTCCGTCGGGAGGTCGTCCAGGTAGAGACCCGCGAGGTTGAGTTCCTGGCGATCGCCGGGATAGAGAGTCAGCACGCGCATGAGAGCGACGATAGGCCAGGGCTCCTGCAAAGGCCTGGGACCTAAGTCCGGGCTCGCAGGAGGCTCGCGAGGTCGGGGCCCGAAAGTGGGCGCGCGACCAGGTAGCCCTGCACGAGATCACAGCGCTGGCGGCGCAGAAAATCCAATTGATCCTCGGTCTCGACCCCTTCGGCCACGATGTCGAGACCCAGTTCGTGACCGAGCGTAATGATGGCCCCCGTTATCGCCCCACCGTCACCGGGGCGCGCCAAGTCCGCCACGAACGATTGGTCGATCTTAAGCGCGTTCAAGGGAAAGCGTTTGAGGTAGCTCAAGGAGGAATAGCCGGTTCCGAAGTCGTCGACCGCAAGCCGGATCCCCATATCGCTCAAGGCCTCGAGCATGTCGATCGCGCCCTGCGCGTTTTCCATGAGTACGGACTCCGTGAGCTCGAGCTCGAGCAGGCCTTCGTCCTGTGGCCAGCGGCCGAGGATATCGGAGAGGACCGCGAGCAATGTGCGATCCCGGAACTGACGGCCGGAGATATTGACCGAGACGCGGATGTCAGAAAGTCCCTCTTCGCGCCACTCCTCCATCTGCGCCAGAGCCGTTTGGAGCACCCATTCTCCCACCGGCACTATGAGCCCGGTCTCTTCGAGCAGCGGGATGAAGCCTGCCGGAGCCACCAGAACGCCGTCGGGCTGTTGCCACCGTATCAGGGCCTCCATGCCTACGATGCGCCCGGTCACCATATCCTGTTGCGGTTGGTAAAAAAGCCGCAGTTCGTCGCGCTCGAGGGCGCGCCTAAGCCGGCTCTCCAACGTCAGTCGCTCGAGCGCCTTGGCGTTCATGTCGGCGGTATAGAATTCATGAGCGTTGCCACCGCGCAACTTCGCGCGGTCCAGGGCGCTGCCGGCATTTTTGAGCAGGGTCTGAGCCTCGGAGCCGTCGGCCGGAGCGAGGCTCACGCCGACACTTACGGTGAGGAAAAACTCGTGCCCGTCCACTATGAAAGGTTCGGCCACGAGCGCTGCCAAGTGGTCCGCGAAGACGCTTGCGTCCTGCGTGGACTCCATGGGTGCAAGGAGGGCCGCGAATTCATCGCCCCCGAGCCTTGCCACAAATGCCCTTTTGCCGAGGGTGGCGCGCAGTCGATCGGCAAATTCCTGAACGATGCGGTCTCCCACGAGCGGCCCGAAGGTATCGTTAACGCGCTGAAATCGGTCGAGGTCGAACAAGAGGACCGCGAGCGCTGACCCGTCGAGGTGGCCTTGACCGACGGCCTCGTCGATTCGTTCCGAAAACAGCGTTCGGGTGGGGAGGTTCGTGAGTGGATCGTGATGGGCGAGATAGTTTATGCGCTCTTCGGTCGCCAGATGCTCCGTCATATCCTTGCCTGTCGAGACGAAGTACGTGATCGCACCGCTTTCGTCGCGTAGCGGGGTGATCGTAGCCTGTTCGTAATAGAGCGCGCCATCCTTGCGCCGATTGATGAACATATCGCGATAGACGGAGCCCGCCCGTATGGTGCGCCACAGCTGGCCATAGAATTCCCGCGAGTGGCGGCCGGATCGCAGAAGGCGCGGCGTGCGACCTATGGCCTCGTCGCGCGCGTAGCCCGTGATGGACTCGAAGGCCTTGTTCACATAGCGAATGACCCCGCGGGTATCGGTAATGAAGACTGCGTCTCCGGACTGCTCGATCGCGATCAAAAAACGGCGTAATTCCTGTTCCGTGCGGCGTCTTTCGGCTATCTCCGCCGAAAGCTCGGCCGTCCGGCGCGAATGGAGGAAGTGCAGGCGCTGCAGGTGCGTACGCGAGCGCTCTCGTTCGACCGCGCTCGTAATGCTGCGACCGGCGGCGAGCAGGGCGGCGCGGACGGGCGGCACGAGCGCGTCCTGGCTTACCGCGAGATCCACGAAGCCTATGGGGTGATGGTTGTCGAGCAAGGACAAGGCTGCCCGCTGCTGGTGAGGGCCAAGCGGAAGCGGTTCGCAGGCGCGAGCCTTCCGAAACCGACCGATGCGTGAGGGGTCTTCCATGCTTGAAAACCCCTCGCGGCGTGGCGCTGTCCGGTGCTCCTTATAGAGGACGATCCGCGCCCCGTGAACCCCGGGGAACCGCAGCAGGGCGGCCTTCGCGCGGGTCACCACAAGCTCCTGCCCGTCCGCGCCCAGGAGATCCGTTATGAGGGCGGGAAGAGCCTTCAGGACCCCTTGTGCCCGACGTCGGGCCTGCATGGAAAGCGGGCCCACGCGGCGCTTCCGGTCGCTGACATGACTGGCCCCACGCTTCACGACGAAGAGCGCCGCCTCGCGGCGTATGCCGTTTGGCGCGATGCTTTTGCGGATGACATGGGTCCTCGGGCCCCTTAGGAAGGGCACGAGTTTGCGGCCGCAGTCGCACGGATCCAGGAGCACGACGACATGGGGCGTTTCATCCATCCGCCTAGTCATGAGGCCTGAGTATAAGGATGGGTGTCTTCGGGAGAATCGGCCTTACAGACCGGGGTCGTCCGGCCGCGACAGGCCGGATCCGGCAGCAGCCCTTTGCAGCCCCGGGCGCATTGGAGAGACGTTGAGCCTGGGACAGTCCTCAGTGTCGCGATGGCGCTTTCGCCACAGCCTGGGCCGAAGCCCTTGTCGCACCATGGTCTTCCGCGCGCACGGACGTCTCATGCGCCTCGTGACCTGTCCATCCAGGGCTGGGTCCGGAGTAGGTCCCCCACGGGATCTCCGCGCCTAAGACAGGATAGCGTATGTGGTCGTTCTTACAGATAGAACCATTGGCGCGCTTCGGCGTCATGACCGAGGAGGATGGGCGCCGATGATGTCCTCATTGCAAGCGCAGGCGAATGGTGCGCGCGCACATCCCGGCGAGCGCGCATTGTCGTCCGCCATTGTTTCCAGAAGACTGGGGCAAATATCGTCCGTCATGGCTCGCGCGGACCAGGCGATGGAGTGAACAGAAAAGGCGGACCGGAGGCGGATGCCAGTAGCAGTGCCCGCTCTTTTTGCTGCGCCTTCTGCAGCTCTGGGTCGTTGTCTACCCATGGCCAGCCGCCGATCAGCGCGTGACGCTCGGGCGGCTCGTCCGCATGTACCTCAAGACCCGTGTCGCGAACCGCGGCCGCCGTTAGGATGGCCGCGCCATACAAAGAGCGACCACCCGCGGCAAGCCCCCCCCGATCGTCCGCAAGTCTTCGAGCGGTTCCCTGCCGTGCCGTGATACCGACGTCGCCCGATCTTTGCTGCTCGGCAAAAACGCGCTGGGACGTACACTGCCAGCCGCGTCCGCGCTGGCTCGCGAGTAGTGGCCGCTTTGCGTGAGAAAGCGCGCAAGTTCCTCCCCATCACCGACAGCTTCAGGCAACCCGGAGAGAAGTAGCGTCATGAGCGACCAACCCTCTCAATTGCAAAAGCAGCGTCGGGGGGGCGAATCCGTGAAGCGAACCGCGCCGTGCCCGCGATCCGAGCCATTCATCCAGGCGTAAGCCAGCCGATCCGAATCGCTCACACTGATGGAAAACGCGCGCGTCCTCGAAGGCATCCAGTCCAGCGAGATTGCGCCGTCTGGATCGATAGCCACTTCGGGTAAAGGGAGACCGGGGGCTAATGCGCGAACCAGACGCAAAGCGCGATCGACAGCTCCCACAGGCACCGCACACTGATCGTCGTCCGTCACCAATTCATCAAGCGCAATACGCAGGCGATTCTCGAAAATCGCCTCGTTACCGGTAAGAAACTGCATTCTTCCATTTGATCGCGAAAGGCTCCCCACGAGCTCTTGTATGCGGGCCGCCACATCAGATATCGCATTGGTCCGCTTCCAGTCCGCCGTAGCGGAGTAAGCGCCCGCGAGTGTGAAGGTCATCTGAACAGATCCAGGCATGGCTGTTTCACCGTATCGTAAAAAATCCGGTTCTTGAGTTCGCGGAGTGGTTGTAGCACGCGTTCCAGCCCGGGCCATTCCTCGGGATCCCATTCACCAGTCGCGACGGCCGCATTATCGAAGAATATGGGGAGGCCGCTCCCTTCGGGGGCTGGGCTGTAACGACCACGGCCACTTGGTGCCCCGTCTCCATATCCACGGCAGTATACTGGTTGAGGAATCCGGACAGGGTGAGCCGAGCGTCCGGCGGTAAAGTCGGCTGGATGGCGAGGTAGTGATCGAGCTCGATACCGTCGGGACCCATCGGCAAAATGATGCGGTTAAGATAGCGTAGGCGCAAGGTACGTACCGTGAGCGGTTCTGCGAACCCACGATACAGGCCCCAGATTCTTCGAATCTCCGGGAGGTAGGTATCGAGCCCGGTGTAGGGCGCGAGCCTGTTGAATGAGAATCCGGACTGCCGTACTTGGACTAACTGCTTGTGGTCCGGCTGCAGGAACATCCACGCTTGCAATGAGCGTTGCAGTGAAGAGTTGAACCCGCCCTCCCCCGACGCCAAGCGCACCTCCTGCAGGTAACGTGGCTGCACCTCGGGGTATAGCCCAGCAAGGGCGCTCCTTGCCGGCTCCTCCAAAGCCTCCAGGCTGATCTGTGGCCGCACATCGCACTCGAAGTCCAGCACGGCTTCGACGATGGGTGGATTGGCAATATCGGGATGTCCAGCGTTCGTCATGCGTCTCTACCTGCTCGCACTAGCACGGCACGCTCCAGTCGAAAATAGGGGCATCAGCCTCGACCCCGCCTTTTTTAGCCCCTTTCAGGTCTTTTGCCGAGCCCTGGGACCAGTATAGTACCTGAGTATGGACGAAGGCCTCGAAACCTCGGGGTTGCCGGGCGCCCCGGTGTTGTGGTGAAGGGCTGCTTGGAGGCCGCCCAATCGTGGGTCAGCGCCCACATGGCAGTAATGGCGCAAAACCTTACCATCGTCGCGCGCTAATGGGTGGAGGGCCGTACGTTGCGATTGGTCGTGCCGCCGGAAAATGTCGGAGGCGCGGGACGCCCCTATATCCCCGCAGCCTTCCGAGATCCGGCGGACGCTCGACGGCCAGCGGCCCGGGTGGCTGGGGGAAGCGATGAGGACGCCACGGCCTCGTGGTGCTCACGCGTCGGGACCACGGCTCCGGTCGGGCAGGCTTATGTCCAGAAGACCCGCGCGGGATCTTCGTTGAGTTCGGCGATGGCCTCGATGAGGCTCGACTGCGCGCTCTGGATCACCCAGGTCCCGGCCGCGTGGTCGCGCCTATGGAGGTGCCAGCCGCCCTGTGCGCCGCGATAACGCAGCCATGCGATGTCGATCATGCCTCCGGCGTCGTCGACGGTGCGCGAGCAGCAGGGGCTACGTACGATGTACCCTTCGGGGCCCGGCAGGACGATCGGGCGAACGTAGCGGTAGCGGCGCCGATTCTTGAGAAGTCGCAGGATGCGGCGCCTGTCCACGTCATTGGGGTGGGGAGCGCGCGTCGAAGGATTCGCGACGGGCGCGTCGTGGTCGCGGCGCATCCCATTCACGGCCGTATGCCCTGATGGATGGATGCCGCGGCCCCTTCGACCGCGGGTGTGCGGGCGCGGCGAAGGCTGCTTGCATCCATGGTCTACTCGGGAGGAGCCGTCCGCGCGGCCCATTGGAGACGCCCCGCGGCTATGGCCCGTACGCCGGCGGTGGGGTCCTCCGCCAGGATCGTGAGCCAGGAGGCATCTATGCGTCGCGCCACGACGCGCCGGACGTGGGGGTCCGAGTCGCTGAGCATGAGCGGCAGCATGTACGCCGTGACCCGTGACGCCACGATGCGACGGATGGCGACCTCCTGGTCATCCATCATGATGATGAGATCGTTCCCCAGGAGTCGGCGCGCCACGGCGGCCCGGACGCCCGTGTCGGCATCCTCGCGTAGGGGCGATATCTGCTCGCGCGGCGCGCGTTTGATCGCTTGGCACCGCACACGGCGGTCCGGGTCATGGAGAAGCTCCGCTGCAAAATAAGGGTGGACACGGGCGGCCGCGGCGCGTCGCACCCTGTCCGGCCATTCGGACGTGGCGCAGCGCGTGCCGAACACTGGATTACGTCGGAAAAAGCGATGGACGCCGAAGGGATTTTGCGCGAAGAGGCAGGCGGATCCAGGGCGGCAGCGGGGTGGCCAGGGCCATCCGTGGGCGCGGCATGCCATGCAGGCATCTTCACCCTGTTTTGTCTCGCTTTGTTCTACATTGGTCGTCATGCGCCATCTCCATGTCCGGTCGCGGCCGGGGAAGAGGGGCTTTGCGTCTCCCGCGCCCCGGCTGTCACCCTATGGGGCCAAGTAGCAAATAGCGTACCAAGCGGGAAACTCTGGAGGCTGTCGTGGTCGTGGTACTGCCCTGCGACCGCGCACAGGGAATGTTCCGACACGGACATGGGTGCCCTACCACGCCATGGTCGGCTAGGCTTAGCGGGAGCAGTTCATAGGCGTCGCAGCGGAATGGCGTATTTCTTCAAGGCGTAGCCTACCTGACGCGGCGTGAGATTGAGGAGGCGCGCAGCCTTCGCCTGGACCCACCCGCATTGCTCAAGCGCCCAAATTAGGCGATCGCGTTCCGAGTCTGGTGTCTCGGGGGCCGGGAGGCCGCTCGCGGCCGTCGGTCTGGACCATCCATCCGCGCGCGTCATGGCGTGTGTTCCGCCCTTCGCGGCCAAGCCCTCCTGAAGCGCACCCGAAAAACACTTTCCTTGCTGACAAGAAAGATCCGACAGTTCGATGACCTCGCCATGCGCCATGGTCGCGGAACGCTCCACGCAATTCTCGAGTTCGCGCACGTTGCCAGTCCAGTTGCACCTCAAGAGAATGCGCATCGCCTCGGGCGCAATACGCACTTGCCGGCCGTTCTCCCTGTTGAATTTGTCGAGACAATGTTCGACCAGGAATGGGATATCTTCGTGGCGCTCGCGCAAGGGGGGCAGAAAGATCGCCACGACATTGATACGATAATAGAGGTCTTCACGGAACGAGCCGTCGGTGACCGCCGCCTCCAGGTCTCGGTTGGTGGCGCAGATCAGGCGCACATCGACACGAATGGACTTGTTGCCGCCGACCCGCTCGAATTCGCGCTCCTGGAGTACGCGCAGGAGTTTCGTCTGAAAGGCCGGCGAGATCTCGCCGATCTCGTCCAGAAACAGCGTGCCGCCGTGCGCGGATTCGAAGCGCCCCTTGCGTTCCTGGGAAGCGCCGGTAAAAGCACCCTTCTCATGACCGAACAGTTCGGACTCGAGCAAGGTCTCGGTGAGCGCGGCGCAGTTGACGCGAACGAAGGCTTTATCTTTGCGGGGGCTCAGGTAATGAATGGCGCGCGCGATCATCTCCTTGCCGGTACCAGACTCCCCGCGCAGCAACACGGTCGCGCGCCCAGGGGCGACCTTGTGGACCTCCGCGAACACCTCCTGCATGCGTTTGCCGTAGCCTATGACGTTATCGATGCTGTAGCGACCCTTCAAGGCGGTCTCAAGCCGTTGCTTCTCGGATAAGAGTTCGGCCTTTTCGGCGGCGACGAGCCGGTTCTGTCTTACCGCATGACCGATCAGGTTGGCAATCATCTTGAGGAATCGTACGTCTTGCTCGAAGCGTGGGGATCTTTGCGTGATGTCGGCCTCGCGGTCCACGCTCAAAACCCCAATCGTTTCGCGGCCCAACTTGATCGGGACGCAAAGGAAGGCGATGGCGCGCCCTTTACCGAGGTCTCGGGATTTTGTGCGGTTCAAAAACAGGGGCTCGTCCGCGACATTCGGTATGACCACCGGTAGGCCGGTCTTGAGAACTCGGCCGATGATGCCCTCACCCTTCAGGTAGCGTCCGCGATCCTTTTCCGGACCACTCAAGCCGTGCGCGCTTACGGTCTGCAAGGCACCGTCGTCCTGCACGAGCGCCACCATGCCACGCTGCATGTAAAGATAAGACGCCAGGATCTCGAGTGTGGCGCGCAGGTTCTTGCCGAGATCGGCGCAGGAATTCAGGGCCTTGCCGATTTCGTACATGGCAAGCACTTGCGCCGCCGCGTTGCCTTCCGGCCGCTTTGTCATGACACCATCTCCGTCACGCGTCGAGTGTCCTTCGTAGTGATTCTAGCGCCATACAAGGCAATTTATGTACCGCCGTGGGCCCCGCTGCCCATTTGTGTCGTTGTGGCCGGTATTGAATCTGCTTGTCACGCGCTTTTGCCCTTTGCGAGCCCCAGAAAAGGGGGTGGAGGCCCTACGCCTTGAACCGCGCCTGGTCGTGTATCCGACAAATATGGCACTTTGGTCGGGATATTGTCTGGTTCGCGACAAATTCTGCGGGTACTCGGCGACGGTCGACGCGGCATGGGACTTGCTCGCATGGGGGGCGTGGGGTGTGCGAGGGCACGTCGCGGCAAGGGGCGCACCGATCGTCGCCACCTCGCATGCCCTGCACCGCATCCCGGTCAAGCCCCTCGAACCGAATCCGAGATGCCTCGCAAGGTTTCCTGACAGGTAGGTCCGTCGGCCCTGATCGCGTGTCCGCGGTGCGGTCCGAGCCTTCGGCCAGGGCGACGGCGACCAGGGCATTGGGGATGGGTCGGGCTCAAGGGCCGCTTGCGCCCGCCTAGGGGCGACCTTTGGAGGGCTTGTCCCACGGGGTCTCCGGCGATCCCTTCGGTCTATGCCCCGTCGTTTTTGCGACAGGTGTGTAGGTCGCAAAGCTCACACCACGGAGCGATTCCGGTGCCCGACGCCCGGCCGGCCTAGCTTTTTGCGCCTTCCCGGTCTTTGGCATGGCGCTTGCTTTGTGGGTTCGCAGGCGGTCATGAGGGTTTGCGACATGGATCTTGTGGTAGGGATCAACGACACCACCTTGCGTGACGGCGAACAGACCGCCGGCGTGGTCTTCAGTGCTGAGGAAAAGATCATCATCGCCCGCGCCCTGGATCACGCCGGGGTCGCCGAAATGGAGGTGGGCATCCCAGCCCTCGGCCCCGAGGAGCGCGATACGATACGCGCAATCAGCGCACTCGATCTCAGGGCCCGTCTCATGGTGTGGGCACGGATGTGCCGTCCCGATCTCGATGCCGCCGGCCTTTGTGGACCGGTGCTCGTCCACCTTTCTATCCCGGTGTCGGATATCCAGATCCGCGGCAAGCTCGGGCGCAACCGCCAGTGGGTCTTGAAGACCGTGATGCGCTTCGTCGGGGCTGCCGTCGATCGGGGTATGTCGGTCTCGGTCGGCGCTGAAGATGCCTCGCGCGCCGATCCGAGTTTTCTGTACCGAGTGGCGGATGCGGCGCAAAAGGCTGGCGCCCGCCGCCTGCGATTCGCCGACACCCTCGGGGTCCTGGACCCGTTCGCCACTTATGAGCGCATACGCGCGCTCGTCAAAAATACCGACCTGCCGATCGAAATGCATGCGCACGATGATCTTGGCCTTGCCACCGCTAATACCTTGGCGGCGGTGCTCGCCGGCGCCCGCCACGCCAACACCACCGTAAACGGTCTGGGTGAACGCGCCGGCAATGCAAGTTTGGAGGAGGTTGCGCTCGCGTTGCAAGTGATCTATCGGCGCACGACCGGTATCGACATGACCCAGTTACCAGCGATCTCGCAGATCGTCGGTCGGGCTTCAGGGCGGCCCGCCCCGCCTCAGAAGAGCGTCGTAGGTGATGCCGTTTTCACGCACGAGGCGGGCATTCACGTCGACGGGCTTTTGAAGGATGTCCGCACGTATCAGGGGTTCGACCCCGCGAAGGTAGGGCGCGCGCATCGCATCGTGCTCGGCAAGCACTCGGGTTCGCGTGCCGTGGCCTATGTCTACGGCAAGATGGGCATTGCGCTGAGCCGCGAGCAGGCGCAAGAGATCGTGGGCCTGATACGCGCCCATGCCATTCGCACAAAAAATCCACCGAGCGATCAGGACTTGCGCGGCTTCCTTGGAGAGACCCGCGCGACCGCGCCTGCGAGGGTGGCGGTATGAACGACCAGCCCCAGGGATCTGCGAGCCAAAGACTGTTTCGTGAGTTGAGCCAATTGTCGGCGGCCGAGGAGTTCTTCAAATATTTAGCGGTGCCCTACGACAAGCATGTCGTGAATGTAAACCGTCTCCATATCCTGAAACGTTTCCGTCAATATCTGGCGGGCGCCCTCGACGACGCACCCACCGACGGCGAGGAACTGCGCGCCTTGTGCGCATCTTTGTTAGAGAAGGCCCATGGGGATTTCGTGCGATCGAGCGCGCAGATCGAAAAGGTCTTTCGGGTCTTTCAGGATCAGACGGCCGAGGTGGCGGTCAAGGCGATCCGGCGCGTGCCCGCGGTGCCCCCCAAAGGAGAGTGAAATGCATATCCTCGTTTGCATAAAACAGGTGCCCGACAGCGCGCAGATCCGTGTGCACCCGGTTACCAATACCATCATGCGCCAAGGGGTGCCCGCGATCGTCAATCCCTACGATCTCTACGCCCTGGAGGAAGCGTTGCGCTTGAAAGACCGTTACCGGGGGCGCGTCACCGCGCTCTGCATGGGGCCGCCACAGGCCGAGGTGGCGTTGCGCAAGGCCCTTGCATTCGGTGCGGATGAGGCCATCTTGCTGACCGATCGCGCCTTCGCTGGCGCCGACACTCTGGCCACGAGCTACGCCTTGTCGGCGGCGATACGCCAGGTCCATAGGAGCTTGCCAATCGATCTCGTTTTTGCCGGCAAGCAGACCATAGACGGCGACACAGCACAGGTGGGGCCCGGTATCGCCACGCGTCTCGACATGCAGTTGCTTACCTACGTGAGTAAGATCGTCTCCCTCGATCTGGCTGCCCGTGAGATCGTCGTTCACAGGCGGTCCGAGGGAGGGGTGCAGGTCCTGAAGACCCGGCTGCCGGCACTCGTCACGGTGCTCGAGGGCATCAACGAGATGCGTTTCGCCTCCTTGACCGACATGTTCCGTGCCGAACGCCATCCGCTCACGATATGGAACAAGGACGATGCTCGGATCGAGGATGCGACCAAGGTCGGTCTGAAGGGTTCGCCGACCGCGGTCTCCAAGGTCTTTGCGCCTACCCCGACCAACCGCCGCGCGGAGATCATTGAGACGCACGGCGGACAACCGATCGATCTGGCGGCGACCTTGGTCGCCAAGCTCTTTTCGAGCCGCCCGGATGTGGCGTTTGCCATCAACCCCTCCCTCACGCCTGACCGGAGATCCCTATGACGTCCTCCCCGGCGCAACAAGCGCAAGCGTCGCGACCCGCCGGCCGCCGCGCAGCGAAGCTCGACGAACGCCTTGCCGGCTACAAGGGCGTCTGGGTCTTCGTCGAATATGAGCGCGGCCAGGTCCATCCCGTATCCTGGGAGTTGCTTGGCGAGGGCCGCAAACTTGCCTCTGCTCTCAAGGTGGAACTCGCGGCGGTCCTGCTCGGTCCGCCCGACGGCGCCATCCAGGGTTTCTGCGATCAGGCTGTACAGTATGGGGCAGACCTCTGTTATCTCGCCTGTCATCCAGTCCTAAAGGACTATCGCAATGCCCCGTACACGAGCGTGCTCACCGAACTTGTCAATCGCTACTGCCCGGAAATTCTGCTTTTGGGGGCGACGACGCTCGGGCGCGACCTGGCAGGCAGTGTTGCCACGACTTTGAAGACCGGGCTCACCGCCGATTGCACGGGCCTTGCCATCGATCCCGAAAACCGGGGGCTCGCGGCCACCCGGCCGACCTTCGGGGGAAGCCTTTTGTGCACCATCGTCACGCTCAATTACCGGCCGCAGATGGCCACTGTGCGACCACGTGTCATGGCCATGCCGGCCCCAGACCCAGCCCGCTCAGGGCGCGTGATCGAGCACCCAGTCGCGCTCATCGAGGAGTCGGTGGTCACGAAGATCCTGGACTTCGTTCCCGACGATCTTATCGCGGAGGCTAATCTTCCGTTCGCCGACATCATCGTGAGCGGCGGGCGAGGCATGAAGCGTCAGGAGAATTTCCGTCTCATATACGAGCTCGCCGGTGTCCTTGGCGCGGAGGTGGGTGCAAGCCGCCCGGTGATCCAGGCCGGATGGGTGGGTGCCGAGAGGCAGGTGGGGCAGTCCGGAAAGACGGTTCGGCCGCGGCTCTATATCGCAGCGGGCATATCAGGGGCCGTCCAGCATCGCGTCGGCATGGACAAGTCCGACGTGATCGTCGCGATCAATGAGGACGCCAACGCCCCGATATTCGATTTCGCGCACTACGGCATCGTTGGCAACGCCATGACCATTCTGCCGGCCTTGACCCAGGCGTTCACAGAGCACTTAAAGACCCTGAAGCGTGCCGGCTGACGGCTTAGGAGGTTTTATGTCGGAGCATTTCGATGCCATTGTCGTGGGGGCGGGGCCGGCCGGGAACAGCGCCGCCTATACCCTGGCCAAGGCCGGCCTCAAGGTCCTGCAGATCGAGCGTGGCGAGTACTCGGGGTCTAAAAACGTGCAGGGGGCCATACTCTATTCCGATGCGCTCGAAAAAATCATACCAGACTTCCGGGAGGACGCGCCGCTCGAGCGCCACGTCATCGAGCAGCGCATGTGGGTCCTGGATGACGAGTCCTGTATAGGTGGCACCTATCGCTCAGCGGATTTCAGCAAACCCCCCTATAACCGCTATACCATCATCCGCTCTCAGTTCGATCGCTGGTTCTCGAAAAAAGTCCGCGACGCGGGCGCGCTCGTCGTTTGCGAGACCACGGTGCTCGATCTCCATATGGACGGGCGCTGCGTGGTTGGGGTACGGACCGACCGTGAGAACGGATCGGTGTATGCCGATGTCGTCATTCTGGCCGACGGCGTCAATTCTGTGCTTGCGCGCAAGGCGGGATTCCGCGGCGAATTGAAACCAAAAGATGTCGCCCTGGCCGTCAAGGAGATCCACTTCCTTCCAGAGCAGACGATAGAGGACCGCTTCAACATCAAGGGCACGGAGGGCGTCGTCATCGAGATGGCGGGCAAGATCACCCAAGGCATGGTGGGCACGGGCTTCCTGTACACGAACAAGGAGTCCGTGACCATAGGGGTTGGCTGTTTGCTCTCCGACTTCAAGAAAAGCGGGATCGCGCCCTATGCCTTGCTTGAGCAAATGAAGGCGCATCCGACGATCAAGCCACTCCTCGCCGGGGGCGAGATGAAGGAATACACGGCGCACCTGATTCCCGAGGGCGGCTATAACGCCATACCCGCCATTTACGGCGACGGCTGGCTCATGGCCGGCGACGCCGGCATGTTCGTCAATGCCGTGCACCGGGAGGGATCGAACCTGGCTATGACCACCGGGCGGGTCGCGGCCGAGACGGTCATTGCTCTGAAGGCGCAGGGCAAGCCCATGACAGCGCCACACCTGGCGGCCTACCGCAAGGCTCTGAACCATAGCTTCGTCATGAAGGACATGAAAAAGTACAAAGATGTCCCTGAGGTCATGGACAAGAACCGGCAGTTTTTCACGGACTACCCCCGTCTCGTAAGTCAGGCGGCCCGCACCCTCTTGACCGTAGATGGGGTCGATAAGAAGACCAAGGAACGAGCGATCCGTAAGGCGTTCACCGGCGCCCGGTCGACCTTCGGGTTATTCGCGGACGCCTTCAAGCTGTGGAGGGCATTCGAATGATGCGCATAGAGGAAAAGCTTTTCCAGAACCGGTACCGGGTGGACCCCGGACGTGCGCATATCGAGATTGCGGACGCGGACGTCTGCGCCGTCCACTGCAAGGAAAAGCCCTGCACTTTCTGCTGCCCAGCTGGATGCTATGCCGAGGACAACGGCGGGCGCGTGACCTTGATCACCGACGGATGTCTCGAGTGCGGGACCTGCCGCGTCATCTGTGGCGAGCACCGCAATGTCCGTTGGGAGTACCCGCGCGGCGGTTACGGCATATTGTTCAAGTTTGGTTGACACGCAACGCTGCCCCGAGGCCGCGTGGCGCCGCCCGATCGCGCCCTGGGGGCTCGCGTACGCGGCCTCTAAGGTCGCCGTGGCCGGTCCCACCGCGTCGCGCTGAACCGTTTCGCCAAAGACCGAGGGGCTTGCCCCAGGTCAAGGGAGGCGCACCCCGGTTTGCTTGAGAATTGCGGGTGCTAGGCGAAGGGGGCGCGCGACTATCGGGCCGCCCGCCAGCCGGTCGTAGGGTGTTTTTCGGGGAGGGTTTGGGGGCGTGGGGCGCGCAGTCGCCATACGAGACCCTTTGTCGGAGACGACCAGGGAGGTCTGCCTCTTGCCCGGTCGCGACGATAAGGGGGTCTCATGGCAGACGACGAACTACTCCTCGATACGGCGAGCGAGCCGGGCGCGGCTCTGGATGGGTGCGCACCAGAAGCGGAGCGTCTGGCCATTTTGCAGGTGCTGCTGGATGTCCTCGCTCTGCCACTCGCCCTGGGGGCGCGCGCAGGCCCGCTCCTACGTCGGATCTGCACGGGCCTCGTGGCTGCAAGCCCTGCAATCGCGTTCGCCTATTATTTCATCTTGGACGAGCACGCAGACGCGTTGCGGCCCGAATTTTCGGCGGGCGAGGGTGCGCCCGACCCGCGAATCATGTGGGAAGACGCGGGTTTGCTGCGGGCCATGGCCCGCACCCGGTGTCCGCGTTTTTACAGGATCGATGACCCGGACGGGCCGGCCTGGCTCGCGTCGGCGGCAGGAGGCGCGGCGGAAATTGTGTTGTTCCCGTTCGGGGCGGCGCCCACGCAAGGCGTAGGGGTCATCGGTGCGCGCAAGAGCGGCTTCTTCGCGAGGGTCGGTCTCCAGCCTTTCCTGGCGTTCACGAACCTGGGGGATATCGCGCTCACTCTCCGGACGATGGCGCTGCGCGACCCCCTCACGGGCCTGCCGAATCGCGCGCTTTTCCTGGATCGGCTGATCCACGCCCGGGCCCACACCCGGCGCACTGAGCGGCTTCTCGGGGTGGCGCTGCTTGATCTCGACGGCTTCAAGCTCGTCAACGATCGTGACGGCCATGCCGCGGGCGATGCGGTTTTGCGACAGATTGCCGGCACGCTGCGATCATTTCTGCGACCAGGAGATACTCTGGCCCGCACTGGCGGCGACGAGTTCGCTCTTTTGTTCGTCGACGTATCCTGTCTCGCTGATATCGAGGCCTTGTGTGAACGCCTGCTTACCTTCGTCCGGCAAATGGCGCTTGGGCCCCGCGACACCCCGCGGCTTGTCATCACCGCAAGCCTCGGGCTCACAGTGTTCCCATTCGACGACAGCGATGCCGACACCCTGATGCGCCACGCCGATCTCGCGCTATATGCCGCCAAGGCTGCGGGGCGCGACCAATACCGAGTTCATAACCTCGAGCTCGAGGAGGCGGCTCGCGAAGGTTTGAGGCAGCGTGAGATGGTCAAAGCAGCGCTTGTCGAAAATCGTTTGACACTCCATTACCAGCCCGTCGTGAGGCTTGATGGGCCGGTCGTGGGGGCGGAGGCCCTGTTGCGACTTCACCACGCGGAGCGCGGACTTCTCACGCCGGATACCTTCGCCGGCGCCCTCGATTCCGGGGCCCTTGCCTCTGACCTGGGACGTTACGTATTGGAGGCCGCCGCCAGTCGCGCAGAGGCCTGGATCCAGGAGGGTGTCCATGCACCCTACGGCATGCCCTTGCGCGTCGCGGTCAACGTAAGTCCAACCTACCTCCTCGACCCAGCCTTTCTCCTGGATGTTCGTACCATCCTGGCGCGCCACCCGCACCTTGAGGCCTCGGCTCTCGAGATCGAGATCACTGAGTCTGTGCCTGTGCGCGACATGGTCTTCTTCCACGAGACGTTGCTCGCCTGCCGGCGGCTTGGCCTTCGAGTGGCGCTTGACGATTTCGGGACCGGATCGGCGTCGCTCTCATACTTGCAGAAGCTGCCTGCGCAAACCATCAAGATCGACCGCGGGTTCGTTCGCGATATGGGTCACGACCCCAAGGATTACGCCATCGTCTCCGCGGTCGCTCATGCCGGCCATCTTCTGGGCCTCGAGGTCGTAGCCGAAGGGGTCGAGACAAGGGAGCAGCTGGAGCTCCTGCGGGGGCTCGGCGATCTGTGCGTCCAGGGTTACGCCATCGCCCGCGCTATGCCGGCGGACGATTTCCCGGGGTGGTGTCGCACCTACGAGGGTCGGCGCGAACGGGACCGATGACAGCCAGATCGGCGCCCTGGATAAGCTTCCCGCAGCCTAGACGGAAAACGAGTTCCCGCAGCCACAGGTCGAGCGTGCGTTTGGGTTCTTTACGACGAAGCGCGCACCCTTCAGATCATCCCGGTAGTCGATGTCGACACCTGTGAGGTAAGGCAGGCTGAGCGGATCTATCACTAATCGCACCCCACCCTTGTCTATTATGCGGTCGCCGGCTTCGGTTGCGCCCTCGAAGCAAAAGCCATACTCGAACCCAGCGCAGCCGCCACCCCCCACCCATATGCGCAGGTAAAGGGCCTCGGAACCTTCATCGGCCATGAGCACGCGCATCTTCTCCAGGGCGTTTGCGCTAACCGCGACCGGGTCATCGAATCCGCCGACCGGCCCGATGTCTTCGTGAAAGGCGGGTCTCTCTTTCCGCGCCGTTTTTGCCATGGTGCAATCTCCATTTGATGACCGCGTGGCGTAAGACGACGAGCATGGCGAATCCTACGCCAGGATCTGACGGTCGCCAAGTAAGCGGGGACCGCGCCGTTCGAGACCGAGCAAGTCGCGTGCCACCGGGTCGCCACACTATCACCGCGGCGCATAGTCCCCGCGGGGACCGAGGCCAAGGCAGCGTGCCCTCGGCTGTGCTCGTCTCAGGCGGCAGACTCAGGCCCGTACCACGCACGTGTCGCGTAAGCGACGAAACGCTCTTCTTTTGTCAGCCTCTGTCGTGAACGCGACATGACGTGGCCCGCCTGCCTGCCGCAAGCACAGCCCCAACCGGCCCCCGAGGGCCGCGACGGCCGCTGGCACGCTGTTTGCTGAGGGTGGTCTGCGGCCTACGCTTAAACGCGGGGCCGCCCCGGATCCGGGTCTCGTTCACCGCCAGGGGAGTATTTCCATGGAATCGAAAAACAATTCGGGCATCGATCAGCCGCAAGCCCCATTGGGCGCGCCCAGCCCCCCGGTCTCCGGACACAAGGGCTGCGGGGCCTCTGGTGGCGCTGGCAAGGCAAGCTGCGGATCATCCATGGCGCCCGAGGATATGGCCCCGGGCGTCTGGGAAAAGGTCAAGAACCATCCTTGTTATAGTGAGGAGGCCCACCACCACTATGCACGCATGCACGTGGCCGTCGCCCCTGCCTGCAACATCCAATGCAATTACTGTAACAGGAAGTACGACTGCGCCAACGAATCCCGTCCGGGAGTCGTGAGCGAGCGACTGACGCCCGAGCAGGCGGCCCGGAAGACGCTCGCCGTGGCAAGTGCAATACCGCAGATGACGGTGCTCGGAGTCGCAGGCCCCGGGGACCCATTGGCTAACCCAGAAAAGACCTTCAAGACCTTCGAACTCATAGCACGTGAGGCCCCGGACATAAAGCTCTGTCTCTCTACCAACGGCCTCGCCTTGCCGGACTATGTTGACCGCATAAAGGACCTGAACGTCGATCATGTGACCATAACCATCAATATGGTCGATCCGGACGTGGGCGCGAAGATCTATCCATGGATCTACTTTCGGCATAAGCGCTACACCGGACGCGGCGCCGCTCAGATTCTCCACGAGCGTCAGATGCGGGGTCTTGAGATGCTCACCGAGCGCGGCATTCTCTGCAAGGTCAACTCGGTCATGATCCCAGGAATCAATGATCAGCACTTGGTCGAGGTGAATAAGGCCGTAAAGTCGCGGGGCGCCTTCCTGCACAACATCATGCCGCTCATATCGGCGGCGGAACACGGAACGGTGTTCGGCCTTAACGGGCAGCGCGGCCCTACGGCGCAGGAGCTGAAGGCACTGCAGGACCGCTGTGAGGGACAGATGAACATGATGCGGCATTGTCGGCAATGCCGCGCCGATGCCGTGGGACTATTGGGCGAGGACCGATCGGCTGAATTCACCACCGAGAAGGTGATGGAGATGGATCTGGCCTACGACGGCACGGCGCGCCGTGCCTACCAGGCGTCCGTAGAGGATCAGAGGAATGAAAAGACCGCGGCCAAAGAGGCCGAGCTCAAGGGGTTGCGCGGGCGCCGTAGCGACATCGCGATTCTGGTGGCGGTCGCCACCAAGGGTGGGGGACGAGTGAACGAGCACTTCGGGCACGCCAAGGAATTTCAGATCTACGAGGCGGGGGCTGGCGGGGCGAAATTCGTGGGGCATAGGCGCGTCGATCTGTACTGCCAGGGCGGCTACGACGAGGAAGATGTCTTACCCACCATCATCCGTGCCCTCAACGATTGCGTGGCGGTTCTGGTGGCCAAGATCGGGGGTTGCCCGCGAGCGTCGTTGACGGAGGCGGGGATAGAGTCGGTCGACGCCTGTGCCGATGAGTTCATAGACGCGGCGGTACTGAGCTACTACAAGGGCTACGTCGACCGGGTGGAGAGGGGCGAGATCGTACATGCGCCGAAGGGTGACGCGGCGATTCGCCAAGGGGCTTACGTCGCCGCCTAGCTCTTGCGCAACGGTAGCGGTAAACACGAGGAGAAAACCATGCCATACAAGATCATAAGCGCGCAGTGCACGGCGTGCTCGGCCTGCGAGCCGGAATGTCCGAACAATGCCATCCGCGAGAAGGACGGCACTTACATCATAAAGTCCGAAAAGTGTACGGAGTGCATAGGGTATTTTGATGATCCCCAATGTGTCGCGGTATGCCCTGTCGAGAACACCTGCGTGATCGACTCAAGCGTCGCGCGCTACCAAGCCTAAGGGAAGCGGCCATGTGTATCACGATAACTCCCGCGGCACTCAAATTCATGCGTCGCATGCTCAGAATGAGCGGCAATCCGGCGGCAGGGTTCCGTCTGCTCGCGACCCCCGGAGGGTGTTCCGGTATGAGCATCGAGTTCAGCGTGGAGGCCACGGCCCCCGGGGGCGACGTAACGACCGAGTACGAGGACGTCACTATCCATATGCCGCCCGCGACCCAGGGGCTTCTTGACCGTTGCACGCTGGATTTCACGGACGCCGCCCATTCGTCGGGCTTCACGGTCCTTGACCCCAAAGGTGGCGGATGCGCTTGCTCGAGCGCGGGCGGCGAGGCGGGGAGGGCGGTGATCGACATCAGCCGCTTGAGGCGCGGGTCCTAGGGCTTCAATAAGCCATCCGCAAGTGGCCACGGGAGGAGGGCGAATATGAAGATCAATCGGGACGGCGACACGGTCGAATTGAATGGGCCGCCGCGATTCGAGTATGGACAGAAGGTCCGTTCGCGCAAGACCGTGCGCAACGACGGTACTTTCCCGGGCAAGGACATAGGCGACATCCTCGTAAAGAAGGGTGACGAGGGCTATGTGACGAGCATAGGGACTTTCTTGCAGCAGTTTTACATTTACGGTGTGGATTTTGTGGCCAACGGTTATCGGGTCGGCATGAAGGGGCGGGAGCTCGAGAGCGCGGCGCCTGCCGACGGGTCCGACCCGGGGTGTTGATCGCGCCGGGTGCGGTGCGGACCCGATCGCTGATCCAGAGGCCAGAGGGTTGAGACGATGATCGAAAAAGGGTCGGCCGACATCTATCTTGACAACAACGCGACCGGCGTCGTCGCACGCGAGTGCATGGAGGCGATGCTCGCCTGTCTACGGCCCGGCATAGGCAACCCGTCGAGCGCGTACGCTGCCGGCATGCGCGCGAAGGATCTTCTGCGCGAGGCGCGCGCCGAGGTGGCGGGGCTTTTGGGTGCGCGCCCCAAAGAGATCGTATTCACGAGCTCGGGCACCGAGGCCAATCATATGGCTATCCTGGGCACACTTGCGACGCGGGGAGGCCGAAGGCGTATCGTCACGAGCACGGTCGAGCACCCCTCGACCCTGATGTTGTTGCGCCATCTGGAAAAGACGGGAATAGCGGTGACCTATCTTCCCGTCGACAGTGAAGGGCGACTTGCTGCGCGCGCGGTACGGGACGCCGTCACCGCCGATACTGCGCTCGTGACGCTCATGTGGGCCAACAACGAGACCGGTGTGCTTTTTCCGATCCCCGAGATCGCTGAAGTCACGCGCGCCTTGGCTGTACCCCTCCACGTCGACGCCGTACAGGCGGCAGGTAGGGTACCGATCGATTTGACCCAGGTACCCATCGAGACGCTCTCTCTATCCGGACACAAGTTGCACGCGCCTCCGGGGGCGGGGGCGTTGTTTGTGCGCAAGGACTTCAAGATTGAACCACTCCTCTGGGGGCACCAGGAGCGCAGGATGCGCGGCGGCACCGAAAATCTTCCAGCCATCGTGGGCTTCGGGAGCGCCTGCGCGCTCGCGCGGGAGGATCTCGAGGCGGAGTCCTTACGCATAGGCAGGCTGCGTGCCGACCTCGAGCGCGGCATCGTCGAGCGTTTCCCTGCGGCAAGGATCCACGGGGCTTGCGCGCCGCGATTGCCCAATACCAGCAATATCGGCTTCGGCGCTTTGGATGGTGAGCACATCATGAGGGCCTTCGATCGCCGAGGCGTGGCAGTCGCCCTGGGTGCGGCGTGCGCCGCCGGTGCGATGGATCCGTCGCATGTGCTTACGGCCATGGGGCTTGATCGGCGCGCGGCCCTGAGCGCGATCCGCTTTTCGTTCGGCCGTTACAACAGCGAGGCGTGCGTGGGACGGGTCTTGGCTCTGCTGCCCGATATCCTAGGTGAAGTGGCGGCACGCGCGGCATAGACATACAAGAGACTGCAAGGGGGCGCGGAATGAAGGTGATGATTCGGAGAAATCGCGAGGGCGTGCTGTCGGTCTACGTCGCGAAAAAAGATCTGGAGGAGCCCATCGTGGCCATGGAGCAGTCCGCCATGTGGGGCGGTCGGGTGACGCTCGCCAACGGCTGGCAGCTGGAGTTGCCCGCTTTGGCGATGGAGACGGAGTTGCCGATCACAGTCGACGTCCGGCGGGTCGGGGGGGCATGAAGCTTATGAAGGAATCCGACTGGAGCCGCCTGCAGGGTCTCCTCGACGACGAGGCGGGCCCGTCTCTGCCGGCGTTACGGCGTGCGTTTCCGAAGCTTGTCTTTGTACGCTGTGATGCCTCTGACATGGCCGGAAGCAAGCCGTTTCGGGTCACCCCCACGGCCGATGTATATCTCGTGGATGGGGGCGGCCATTGCGTAGCCGTGACGCCTGATTTGGCCGCGGCAACCGGCGTTTTGATAGCGGTGCGCGAGGGGGCATGAGCCACTTCAATATCCGGGCAGACGTTTGGGGTGTCACCGCGGCCGATCGCGAACGTATGCACGTGATCGCGCACACGAGTCCCGCGGCGCAGGAGGCGCTCATTTCGACCTTCGAGGCGCGTGTCGCTACGCAGCTTGAAAGGAGCCACGCCGTTGCCTTCGCAAGTGCGGCCGACGGCCTCGCGCGGATCCTCAAGGCCTATGAGGTCGGACCGGGCAGCGAAGTGCTCGTCTCAGCCTATTCCTGGCACGAGATCGCCCGCGCGGTGTGGCGGGTGGGCGCGACCCCGGTTTTTTCTGACATCGATTATTGGTCAGGCACGCTCAATCCCGAAAAGGCAGCCGCCAAGATCGGGCCCGCCACGCGCGCCATCCTAATCGGCAACACCAACGGGCATCCCGCCGATTGGGCAGCTTTCCAGGAGTTGCGCCTGCGCCACGGCCTGTTACTTATAGAGGACTCGACGGAGGCGCTAGGGTCCACTTACGAGGGGAGGGCCGTCGGCCGTTTTGGCGACGTGAGTCTGCTCGATTTCCGGACGCGCGGACCCGTCGCGTGTGGCGCGGGGGCGCTCATCCTGACCGACGATGGACAGGTGGCGAAGACCTTAAGCGAGTGCGCGGGGGCCGGCCCCCGGCCCGACTCCATGAGCGCCCTCACGGCCGCATTGCTGGATGCACAGTGGGGGCGTTTGGAGGAAACACTGGCCGCGCGCACCCACATCGCCTCGCTCTACGGGCGCTATATCCGTTCCTTCGAGGGGATCAAAGATCCCTACACCGGACCGCACGTGACATCCCACCATGCGTTCACCTTCCTCGTCCATCTCGGCGCGCGGTTCAGTCGGCAGGCGCGCGATGCCATTGTCGAGGATCTGCGCGAGGGCGGCATAGAGGCGCGCCCCTACGCCACTCCCTTGTATCGAGATGCGGAATGTCGGCAAAGAGGGTTTCCGGGCACCGGGTGTGGACTGACCGACAAAATCGCCGATCGGGGCATCGCCCTACCGTTTCATGCGGAACTTTCCGAGGAGGACATTGCCCTCATCGTCGAGTCATTGAAGGACGCTTCGGTCAATGTCGGCGCGGGGTCCGCGATCTATCTCTAGGGGCGTCGCGGACACGGCGATCGGACACGTCGGCGCCCACGCCGCCATTTCTCAAAGGAGCCTTCGATTATGATAGTACCCAACGACCTGCACGACGCCTTGGCCGCAGGGCGCATCATCCCCTACGTGGGCCCTGGCCTGCTTGCGCTCGATCCGGCCTGTCCGCTGCCCGCCACCCCAGGGGATCTGGCCTTGCGTCTTACGGAGAGAGTGACGGTTCCACACAAGATCCGAGGAAACCTTACAGCGGCAGCCCAGTTTATTGAGAATTTCAAACACAGAAAAACCGTCAACACCTTGATGAGGGACGCGTTCGTCGCCAAGGCTACACCCAACATGCTGCACGACTGGCTCGCCGCGTACGGCTTTCCGCTCGTCGTTCATGCCTGGTACGACGATCTATTGCGATTGGCCTTGGAGGGGCGGTCTGACGACTGGGGGCTCGTGCAGGCCGTAAGTCAGGCCGAGCATTACGGCGCGTGGACGCATTCTTTCCGCCACGACGGTACGCCCTCGCCGCAAGGCGACGAGGTGCGTTGGGGCACGCTTGTCTACGAACCGCTCGGCGCGCTCCACCCAGCGTGCAATTTTCTCGTGTCGGATTCGGACTTTGTCGAGGTCCTGACGGAAATCGACATCCAGACTCCGATCCCGGCCCGAGTGCAGGAGCTGCGCAAAGACCGCGGCTTCCTCTTCCTTGGGTGCCGGTTCGCGACCCAGCTCGAGCGGGTATTCGCGCGTCAGATCATGAAGCGCTCGCCGGGGCCCCACTGGGCGGTGCTGCCGGGCGCGCTTACGCGCAACGAATCTCGCTTTGTGGCTGAGCAGTCGATCATCCCCATTGCCTGGGATCTCGCGGCCTTCGCCAGCGGGCTCGTGGGCGACGCGCCGGCGCCTCCCGCTCGCGCCGTCTCATAGGGGCGTCGGACGAGGCGGCCTGCTACCTCGAGTCCACCTCGACCCCGATCCCGACCGTTGCGCGCAAACCCAAGGCGAGTCGCACCTTGCGGCGTACGGCCTCTACCGTGAGGGGCTGGGGTAGCAGGCTGCGGGCCCCTTCGGCAAGCCAGCGTGGGCCCTCCGGCTCGTTCGCTGAGCCGACCAAGACCACAACGCGGGTATTGGGGCTTGCCGCCCGGATCCGATCCATAGTCCGCGCGCAGGCATCTCCAAGTTCGGCCATGTCCACGATCGCTACGTCGGGTTTACGCTCGCGCATGCGCCCGAGCGCCTGCGCGAGCCCGCGCCATTCGTGGGTCTCGTATTCGTCTTGCAGCATGCACTGCAAGGCCGCGCCACTGATCTCGCAGCTACATATGATAAACACACAGTAATTTGCCACCGCTTCGTCGCTTCCAACGCCGATTTGCACGCCGGTACCTCCTTATTAAGCCTGTCGCACACCGAGCAGCAAGTTTCGTTCCGAGCCGGACGGGCCCCAAGGGCCTGGCCCTCGGCCTGCAGCGGCGGATCGGCGCGTTTTTTCCACCGCCCCTGTTGTATTTGAGACAAGCCCCACACTCGGGCCCCGACTTTGTCGCAAGGCCGACAGGGACTTCCTTGGAAAGACGCATTTTGCGGGTCTCCGCAGGTGGCACGGCATTTGCTCTAGGTTGGCCCGTACGGTATGCCGCCGCCGGATGCCGCAAGTCGAGGCGCGAACGCGGCGGCCGCCATGAGGTTTCTCAAGCCAAACCGAGTTTGTGGCCGATCTAAAGACGACCTGGGCAACAAACACCACGAAGAGCATTCGACATAAGGAGACTGGAAATGACGGGATTACGACAAATCGCGTTTTACGGTAAGGGCGGCATCGGCAAATCGACGACCTCCCAAAACACGCTGGCCGCACTCGCGGAGATGGGGCAGAAGATACTTATCGTGGGCTGCGATCCGAAGGCGGATTCCACGCGCCTCATTCTGCATGCCAAGGCCCAGGACACCATCCTGAGCCTTGCCGCGGCAGCCGGCAGCGTGGAGGACCTGGAACTCGAAGACGTGATGAAAATGGGTTATCGCGACATTCGTTGCGTGGAGTCCGGTGGTCCGGAGCCGGGCGTCGGCTGCGCCGGTCGCGGTGTGATTACGTCGATCAACTTCCTTGAGGAAGAGGGCGCCTATGAGGGGGCCGACTACGTCTCTTACGACGTGCTGGGCGACGTCGTGTGCGGCGGTTTCGCCATGCCGATCCGTGAGAACAAGGCCCAGGAGATCTATATCGTCATGTCGGGCGAGATGATGGCCATGTACGCCGCCAACAACATCTCAAAGGGCATCCTGAAGTACGCCAATTCAGGTGGTGTGCGGCTTGGCGGGCTTGTCTGCAACGAGCGCCAGACCGACAAGGAATACGAACTTGCCGAATCCCTCGCGAAAAAGCTTAACAGTAAGCTTATCCATTTCGTGCCGCGCGATAACGTTGTGCAGCACGCCGAGTTGAGGCGCATGACAGTGCTTGAGTACGCGCCCGATTCCAAGCAGGCCGATGAGTATCGGACGCTCGCCAGGAAGATCCACGAGAACGTGGGCAACGGCACCATCCCGACGCCGATCACGATGGATGAACTCGAGGATCTTCTGATGGAGCACGGCATCATGAAGGCGGTGGATGAGTCCATCGTGGGAAAGACTGCCGCCGAGTGCGCGGTCGCCTGACGACGTTGACGCAAGCCGGGGCGCGGCCCCGGCCGCACTGACAGGAGTTCATCATGGATCTGACATTGGACGAAGTAAAGGCCCGCAACGCCGAGGTCATAACGGAGGCGTTGTCCGTCTATCCAGACAAGACCGCCAAGAAGCGCGCCAAGCATCTGAACGTCTACGAGGGCGATAAGCCCGACTGCGGCGTGAAGTCGAATATCAAGTCGGTGCCCGGCGTCATGACCATCCGCGGCTGCGCCTACGCGGGCTCCAAGGGAGTCGTGTGGGGACCTATCAAGGACATGATACACATCTCCCATGGACCGGTCGGTTGTGGCCAGTATTCCTGGGCGGCCCGACGCAACTATTACATCGGCGTCACAGGCGTCGACACCTTTGTGACCATGCAGTTCACGTCTGACTTCCAGGAGAAGGACATCGTCTTCGGTGGTGACAAAAAGCTCGACAAGATCGTCGATGAAATCCAAAGACTGTTCCCCCTGAATCACGGCATAACGATCCAATCCGAATGCCCGATCGGCCTCATAGGCGATGACATTGAGGCGGTGGCGAAGAAGAAGTCCAAGGAGTACGACAACAAGACCATCGTGCCGGTGCGCTGCGAGGGGTTCAGGGGCGTGTCGCAGTCCTTGGGCCATCATATCGCGAACGACGCGGTTCGCGATTGGGTCTTCGAGAGGGGGGCCGACAAGCCGGCGCTTTTCGAGAGCACGCCCTATGATGTCGCGATCATCGGCGATTACAACATTGGCGGCGACGCGTGGTCGTCACGGATTCTGCTCGAGGAGATGGGGCTTCGAGTCGTCGCCCAATGGTCCGGAGACGGGAGCCTTGCGGAGCTCGAGAACACGCCCAAGGCCCGGCTCAACATTCTGCACTGTTATCGCTCCATGAACTACATATCGCGCTACATGGAGGAAAAGTTCGGGATTCCCTGGGTGGAATACAACTTTTTCGGCCCATCCAAGGTTGCCGAGTCGCTACGCACCATCGCGGCGCATTTTGACGACCACATCAAGGAGGGTGCGGAGCGCGTCATCGCCAAGTATCAGCCGCTCATGGACGCAGTCATCGCCAAGTATAAGCCCCGCCTCGAGGGCAAGAAGGTCATGCTGTATGTGGGCGGGCTACGCCCCCGGCACGTCATCGGGGCCTATGAGGATCTCGGTATGGAGGTCATAGGCACGGGCTACGAGTTTGGCCATAACGACGACTATCAGCGCACGACGCATTACGTGAAGGATGGGACGCTGATCTACGACGACGTGACCGGCTACGAGTTTGAGAAGTTCGTCGATCGCCTGCAGCCGGATCTCGTGGGATCCGGCATCAAGGAGAAGTACGTTTTCCAGAAGATGGGCGTGCCGTTTCGGCAGATGCATTCCTGGGACTACTCAGGGCCTTATCACGGTTACGACGGTTTCGCGATCTTTGCCCGTGATATGGACATGGCGATCAACAATCCGGTCTGGGGTCTGACGAAGGCCCCCTGGAACGCGGGGCATTAAGCCGGTAGCCCGGCCCCTTATCGAGCGAATGGAGAGTTTGTATGAGCCAGAATGCTGAGAAAGTCCTAGACCACTTTAGCCTGTTCCGGTCGAAGGAATATGTCGACATGTTCGAGAACAAGAAGACCTTCGAGAACGCGGTGCCAGTGGCGGAGCTTCAAAGCGCCGCTGACTGGACGAAGACCCGGGAATATCGCGACCTGAACTTCGCTCGCGAGGCCTTGGTCGTAAACCCGGCCAAGGCCTGCCAGCCGCTTGGCGCGGTGTTCGCGGCAGTCGGTTTCGAGGGGACCTTGCCGTTCGTGCATGGTTCGCAGGGCTGTGTCGCCTACTACCGCAGTCACTTCAGTCGGCATTTCAAGGAGCCGACGTCTTGCGTGTCGTCCTCCATGACCGAGGACGCGGCGGTGTTCGGGGGCCTGAACAACATGATCGACGGCTTGGCGAACACCTACAACCTTTATAAGCCGAAGATGATCGCGGTCTCCACGACCTGCATGGCTGAGGTCATAGGTGACGATCTGAATGCATTTATCAAGACCGCCAAAGACAAGGGTTCGGTGCCCCCGGAGTTCGATGTGCCGTTCACGCACACGCCGGCGTTCGTGGGCAGCCACGTCACAGGCTACGACAACACCATGAGGAGCATCCTGGAGCATTTCTGGGACGGGAAGGCTGGCACCGAGCCGCCGCTCGTGCGCGAGCCGCGGGATAGCATCAACTTTATCGGTGGCTTCGACGGCTATGCGGTAGGTAACATGCGCGAGGTGAAGCGCCTGTTCGGCCTTATGGGTATCGACTATACGATGCTGGGGGATAACAGCGACGTCTGGGATACACCAACCGACGGCCAGTTCCGCATGTACGATGGAGGCACGCCGCTTGCGGCGGCCGCGGCCGCTCTGCACGCCCGGGCCACGATCTCCATGCAGGAGTTCTGCACGCAAAAAACGCTTGCGTATGTCGCGAAGAAGGGCCACGAGGTGGCGGCCTTCAACCATCCGATAGGGGTGGCTGCAACTGACCGCTTTCTCATGGAGGTGGCGCGACTCACGGGGCGCGCGATCCCGGAGGAGATCACGCGCGAACGTGGCCGCCTGGTGGATGCCATCGCCGACTCGTCGGCGCATATCCACGGCAAGAAGTTCGCGCTCTACGGGGATCCGGATCTGACGCTCGGGCTCGCAGGCTTCCTGCTCGAACTAGGCGCCGAACCCGTGCATATCCTCGCCAGCAATGGGACGCCGGAATGGGAGGCGCGTGTGCAGACCCTCCTGGATTCCTCGCCGTTCGGAAAGGATTGCCATGTCTATCCGGGACGCGATCTCTGGCACATGCGCTCCCTGCTCTTCACCGAGCCTGTCGATTTCCTGATCGGCAACACCTACGGGAAGTTTCTGGAACGGGATACCGATACGCCCTTGATCCGCATCGGTTTCCCGATCTTCGATCGCCATCACCACCACCGCTACCCGCTGTGGGGCTACCAGGGTGCCATGAACACCCTGGTGAAGATCCTGGACAAGGTCTTCGACGTGACCGATGCCGATACGATGATTCCAGGGAAGACCGACTATAGCTTCGACATCATCCGCTAAGGGCCGATGTCCCAGGGAACGTGTCGCCGAGGCCGTGGACAACGGGTGGCTTATGGGCAATGTGACGTTTATCGCTCCGCCCTTCGACGTGGAGCGCGTGATCAAGCTCGAACCGCGCAATTGCGCGACGCTACTTGCTCTTGCCCGCGAGGTCCCTTGGCCTGCCCACAAGACCTGCGGCCAGGGGCTGTGCGGGGCTTGCGCCGTCAAGGTGGTGTACCGCGATCCGGCGCGCGCCGCAGCGAGAGTGGTCTTGAGCGCCGGCGAAAAGACCCTCCTCTATCGGGCGGGGAGGCTCACTGACGCCGAATACCGGGCCCGAGACATCTCAGTATATCCGGCGCTCTGGCGGCTAGCCTGCCAGTACGTGGTGGAAGACGAGGATATTCTGGTGTTCGCCTAGAAGGGCGCCCGCGAATGTCATGGAGGCGATATGGATAGCTTGGCGAATACCGTGCAGCAGGTCTTTAACGAACCGGCCTGTGGCAAGAATCTGGGGAAGAGCGACAAGGAGCGCAAGAAGGGTTGCACTCAGGCCCTGCAACCCGGCGCGGCGGCCGGGGGTTGCGCCTTCGACGGCGCCAAGATCGCCCTGCAGCCCATTACCGATGTCGCTCATTTGGTGCATGGACCCATTGCTTGCGAGGGCAATTCCTGGGACAACCGGGGCGCCAAATCGTCGGGCCCGCTTCTTTATCGTACCGGCTTTACCACTGACATTAATGGGACCGACGTCGTCTTCGGGGGCGAGAAGCGGCTGTTCCGGGCCATAAGGGAGATCCTCGCCAAATATGATCCCCCGGCGGTGTTCGTCTACCAGACCTGCGTGCCGGCGCTCATAGGGGACGACATCGAGGCCTTGTGCAAGGCCGCAAGCGCCAAGTTCGGCAGACCCGTCATCCCGATCAATGCGCCGGGCTTCGTCGGCAGCAAGAACCTCGGCAACAAGCTTGCCGGGGAGGCCCTGCTCGAGCATGTGATAGGCACCGAGGAGCCCGAGTACACGACGCCATACGACATCAACATCATAGGTGAGTACAACCTCGCGGGCGAACTTTGGCAGGTGAAGCCTCTCCTTGCGGAGCTTCGTATCCGCGTCCTGGCGTGCATAAGCGGTGATGCGCGTTACCGCGAGATTGCGTCGGCACATCGGGCGCGTGCGGCGATGATGGTGTGCTCCAAGGCCATGATTAATGTGGCGCGCAAGATGGAGGAGCGCTACGGCATCCCGTTCTTCGAGGGCTCGTTCTATGGCGTGTCGGACATGAGCGAGGCGCTGCGCGAGATTGCCCGCCTCCTCGTTGCCCGTGGGGCGCCGCCCGATCTTGAGGCGCGTACCGAGACCCTGATTGCGCGCGAGGAGGCGCGGGCTTGGTCGCGCCTCGCCGCCTATCGCCCCAGGCTCGAAGGTAAGCGGGTCCTATTGATCACAGGCGGCGTGAAGTCGTGGTCTGTGGTCGCGGCCTTGCAGGAGGTCGGTATCGAGATCGTCGGCACGAGTGTCAAGAAGTCGACCAAAGAGGATCGCGAGCGCATCAAGAAGATCATGGGCGATGAGGCGCACATGATCGAGGATATGGCGCCGCGCGACATCTACAAATTGCTGAAGGACGCGCGCGCCGACATGATGTTGTCGGGTGGGCGTTCGCAGTTCGTGGCCTTGAAGGCCAAGGTACCCTGGCTCGATATCAACCAGGAGCGCCACCACGCGTATGCGGGTTACGACGGCATGGTGGCCTTGGTGCACGAGATCGAGAAGGCCCTCTACAACCCCGTTTGGGCCCAGGTGCGTCGCCCGGCACCGTGGGATGCGGAGGTGGCGTCGTGAATGCGCCCAAGCGCGTCTCCGCCACCGGCCCCGGGGCCGCCAAGGCCTGCACGGTCAACCCCTTGAGGATGAGCCAGCCGCTCGGCGCGGCACTCGCCTTCCTTGGGATAGACCGGTCCATGCCAGTCTTTCACGGCTCCCAGGGCTGCACCGCTTTCGGCCTGGTCCTGTTCGTCCGCCATTTTCGGGAGTCGATACCGCTCCAAACCACCGCCATGAATGAGGTGACGACCATCCTCGGCGGCGGCGAGAACATCGAGAAAGCCATCTTGAACATTCACAAGCGGGCAAAACCCGCATTCATTGGCATTGCCTCCACTGGACTTACCGAGACCAAGGGCGACGACGTCGCAGGCGATCTACGCCGCATCACCGCAGCCCATCCGGAGCTCGACATGCCGATCGTTTACGTCTCGACGCCCGATTATGAGGGGGCGTTTCAGGATGGATGGGCGAAGGCCGTCAAGGGTATCGTCGAGTCTTTAGCGCGACCTGCTGCGACTATCAGGGGTCAGGTGAACATCCTGCCCGGCTGTCATGTTACGCCGGGCGACATAGTCGAGTTGCGCGAGATCGTCGCGGATTTTGGGTTGCATCCTATCGTGCTGCCCGATCTCTCCGGCTCGCTCGATGGCCACGTGCCCAAGGACTTCAGTCCCACGAGTCTCGGCGGGACCAGGGTCGCCGACATCGAGCGGGCCGGTGCGTCCGAAGCCACCATCGCGATAGGCGAGCACATGCGTCCGGCCGCACACGCCCTGACCGATAAGACTGGCGTCCCGGCAAAGGTGTTCGACACTCTCACGGGCCTCGAAGCCGCTGACGATCTTTTCGCTTGGTTGAGCGCACTCTCCGGACGGCCGGTCCCAGAAAAGTACCGTAGGCAGCGTAGCCAACTCGTCGACGCCATGCTCGACGCCCATTTCTTTTTCGGCGCCAAGCGCGTTGCAATCGGTGCCGAGCCGGACCTTCTCTGGGCGCTGGGCGCCTGGCTCAAGGAGATGGGCTGCACGCTTGCGGCGGCCGTGACCACCACCGACTCCCCTGTACTCGCGTATCTTGCGGCCGAAGGCGCGCGCATAGGTGACCTGGAGGACCTGGAGGCGCAGGCCCATGGTTGCGATCTCCTGATCAGCCATTCGCACGGACGCCAGGCGGCCGAGCGGCTAGGCGTCCCGTTTCTGCGGATGGGTTTGCCGATCTTCGATCGTCTGGGGGCGGCGCACCGCGTCATCGTGGGCTACCGGGGGACGCGTGATCTCGTCTTTGAGGTCGGCAATGTCTTCCTCGCCCATGGCCATGAGTCGCTACAGTCGGGCGCGCCAGCCGGCGCGGATGAGCCTCTTCGCGCCTCGGGGTTCGAGGGAAGTCGGGCCTGCGCCGACGCTCGTCACGATCATGATTCCGCCACGGAGGCCTACTGGCCATGAAAATCGCGTTTGCAACTCAGGATTTAAAGCGTGTCGATGCCCATTTCGGCTGGGCGAAGAATATCGTCATCTATGAAGTTTCCGAGGATCGCCACGAGTGCGTGGAGGTGCGGGAGTTCGACGGTGAACTAAACGAGGACGGCAACGAGGACAAGCTCGGACCAAAGCTCGAGGCGGTTTCGGACTGCGCCGTCCTCTATGTGGCCGCTATCGGGGGATCGGGGGCCGCACGCGTGGTCGCGAAGAACGTGCATCCCGTGAAGGTCTCAAGCCCCGAGTTGATCGAGGATCTGCTGGGGCAGCTGCGTAAAGTGCTCGCCGGAACGCCGCCCCCCTGGCTGCGCAAGGCCTTGTTGAAAGGCCGCGCGCGCGAGTTCGCCTTGGACGAGGAGGTCGCCCATGACGCCCAGTGAGGTTGTTTTGGAAGACGACGCCGTCCTTCAGACGCCCTTTGTTCGGGAGCTCGTTAAGCAGTGGCGGGCACAGGATACCCACGGGGCCTGGGATGGGAAAACCGACCAGGACTTGCTCGGGGCCTATATCGTCGACAAGGCCAGACGCCGAGCGATCCCGATCATAGGTGACCCGGACCCGGAGACCTTGTGGCGGCTCGAACTCTTCTACAACGCCGTGGGGCTCTGTGTCGAACGTCAGACCGGGGTCATGGCCCAGCCCATGATCAAGATGCACCATGAGGGTTTCGGGCGCCTGGTGCTGTTGGCTGGCCGAATCGTGGTGGTAAACAAGCATCTGCGCGACGTGCATCGTTACGGTTATCCGACCCTTGCCGCCCTGCGCGCGGAGGGCGATGGGCTGGTCGCCGACGCGGTCGCCATGATCGAACAATATCCGGATTTGGCGAGCTATGGGAGTTGAGGTCATGGAAGAGGAGCACATGAATGACGATATCGCGGTGCTGAAGCAGCGGATCAAGAAGCTAAGCGCGCAAGCCGTCGAACGCAAGATGCGGCTCCACGATCTCGCCGAAGATTTACCCCTCGGTTGGGAAAAGATATTGGAGGTGGCTGCCGATACCTACGGGGCCTATCGAGCCTTGGCCGAGGCGCGTGCCGTGCTCGCGGGGGCGGAGGGTGGCGGTGGCTGAGATCGCCGTGACCATGCCGGACGGACGTCGCTGGGTTCCGCGTTTCGTCCAAGGCTTGAACCTCGACAAATGTATCGGCTGCGGGCGCTGCTATCGAGTCTGCGGGCGCGGCGTCCTGCAGCTCGTGGGCCTGACGGATGAGGGGGAGATTGTCCCCCTTGCGGTAGGCGGAGACGACGATGATGACGGCGAATACGAGAAGAAGGTCATGACGATCGCGCAGCCAAAGAACTGCGTGGGTTGCGAGGCGTGCGCGAAAATCTGCCCGAAGAAGTGCTATACCCATGCACCCATGCAGGATGGAGGATAGGGCCATGGCTACAGCCGGATGTGGGCATGAGGTGTCTTGTGCGGCGGCGCTTGCGATCGATAGCGCATTGGTGCGCGCGTTTGCGGGCGTGACTGCGCGTTTCCGGACGCTTGGTCTCGATCCGCAAGAATTCGCGGCCCTAAGACGGCGATATCTGGGAGAATGGATCCGCGCAGGCAATGCGGTTGCGGAGACCGGCGCTTGCGTTGCCCTGCGCGCCGACGAGCACGGCGAACTAATGGAGCTTCTGCTTGCGTCCCGTGCCGATGACTCAAAGGAGACGTTCTGGCTTGCTAGCACGATCGCCACCGCCTGCTTGGGCGACAACCATCTTTGGCAAGACATGGGGCTCGATGGACGCGAGGAGCTGTCCTGGCTTCTGAAACGCCACTTTACTTCGCTCTACGAAAAGAATGTCGGTAACATGAAATGGAAGAAGTTCTTTTATAAGGAGCTCTGTCGGCGCGCGCAGGTGGCCTTGTGCAAGGCCCCAAGCTGTGGTACATGTCCGGACTATGCCGCTTGTTTCGGGGCCGAATGAGGGCGCGCCGGCGCCGTCCTGGAGGCCGTAGGGTTCTTCAAGGGTGTGTCGGCTAATGCCGCCCGGCGGCCGCGTATATGCGGGGGTTCATTTAGCGCGTAGCGCCGCGTCTTCTAAAATTCAGACAGGAGACGCGGTGGGTTGGGGGTTCGGCAAGATCGGGCGCCCTCGGAAAGGCAGCGGGGCCGGCGAGGCCCAGGGGACGTAATCTCATGGATCGAAAAGACGTTATGCAGGCGCGGTGCGGAGTGCTGTCCGGCGTCGCCCGCCTCATGTTCGCGGGCGCGATGTTGATGAGTGCCGCAGCCACCGCGGGGACCGTGACGCTGTCGCGACAGGCCTTGCGGGGCTTGGTGTTGCCGAGTAAGCCCCCCGTGCCGGCCGACGATCCAATGACCCCGGCCAAGATTGCGCTCGGCAAGGAGCTCTATTTCGACCCCCGGCTCTCCAGCACCGGCACGGTGTCTTGCAATTCGTGTCATAACGTCATGGGTACCGGCACCGACAACCGGAAGTTCTCGCAAGGAGTCAACGGACAACTGGATACGTCGCGCAGCACGCCCACGGTGTTCAATGCGGCCTTCCTGTCGGTCCAATTCTGGGACGGGCGGGCGCCGTCACTCGAGGCGCAGGCCAAGGGCCCGATCCTGAACCCCAAGGAGATGGGTATGCCGAACGCCGCGGCGGTCGCGGCACGGATCGACGCAATACCCGGTTACCGTCGGCAGTTCAAGCGCGCCTTCGGCGGCCCGCGCCCCGTGACCTTTGACCACATCGCCCAGGCTGTCGCCACCTACGAACGAACCCTGATCACCCCCGACAGTCCGTTCGATCGCTATGCGAGAGGGGACCGTAACGCCATAAGCCCGGAGGCGCGCAAGGGCTTCATGGACGTGCAGGAGTTGGGTTGTACCGCATGTCATAGCGGGCCGATGTTCAATGGGCCCAAGACGCCGATGGGGCAGGGGTTCTTCATGTTGTTCCCGACCTACACGAACAACAAATACGTCGCGGAGTATCACCTCATGGCGCATATGGGACGCTATCGGGTGACCCACAATCCCGCGGATAAACATATGTGGGTCGTGCAGTCCTGGCGCGACGTGGCGCTCAGGGCGCCCTATTTCAATAACGGCTCGGTCGACACCTTGTCGCAGGCGGTACGCGTCATGGCCCGGGTGCAGCTCGACAAGAAGCTCACCACCGTTCAGGTTCGCGACATCGTCGCCTTCCTCGATACCCTGACCGGCCGGCTCCCCCGGCAGACCATGCCGCGGCTGCCCGTCACCTTGAACACCGCCCTGCCCATGAGCCGCGAGTAGCGGCAGGCGATCAGCGGCCGTCCAAAGGGCGTCTCTTCCAGTACGAGAGTGGCGCGGCGCCCCTGTCCGTCGCGCCCCTTGGCTGCGTCCAAGGTCTTGGCCCGGATCGTGTCCCGCGCGCCGGGACCGTGATACTCGTGACCGGCGTCTCCTCCGTGGCGGCTCGTCGGTTCTTTGCCGTAAAATCTGATAGCTATCTGGCGTCCTTGTAAGCAAGCGCCTTCTATACTGGGAAATGCGGGCGAGGTTGGCGAGGTCGGGGTAGGTGGAGGGTTTCGCAAAAACCCTCCATGAAGGGTACCATTACCCCCAGTCATTGATATTTGTCAAACGAGCGAGGGGGTGCGGACGGGATTCCGCAGGGTTGCCGTGCGGGTCCGAGGGGATGGCGGACAGGCGGTTGGCGCGGCCGGGATTTGCGGATCCGGGGGCTTGGGGTAATGGAGTTCAGGCGACGCGAGCGGTCGATCAATCTCGTGGCCGCGTTGCTGGTCGTGGGCGCCGGTTTGATCGCGGGGCTCGCGGTCTTTACTGTCATGCGCAGAAACGCCGATGTGGCCCTTCGGCACAGTGTCGCCTCGCAACTGGCCCTGCGTGTCCAGTGGGTGGTGCGTGACCTTCACGACGCGCGTCTGCGGGTGCGCATGGTCGCGAGCCGCCCCCTTCTCGCCAGTCAGCTCATAAAGACCGGCACGGGCCGGGCCGCCGCCCGAAGGGTCGTCGACCGGGGCCTGCGCTCCTTTCTCGCATTCCAAGTCTCGGCCCTCGCGCTCTATACCGCCCCGGGGAAGGTTTTCGCCCGCGCCGGCCGCTTCATGAGGCGTCCCGTGCTCGAGGTCCCGGTGGACGGACAACTCGGGACCACGCTCTTGTGGAACAAGACGCGCGGTTTCGTGGTGCGTGTCGCCTTACCGATCTACCGTCGGCACGTGCTTGTCGGCTGGGCGGCTGGGGATGTGCCCTTGCCTACACTGGGCAGGCTACTATTCGGGGCCCAAGCCCCGCAGCGCGGCTTGAACGCCGCCTTGTGCGGGCCGGACGGCGCGCGCATGAATTGCTTCCCGGACACCTTGCATCCCAATCAGGCGCTACCCGACATGGCGCGCACCTACGCTGGAGCGCTGCTGCCCATGGGCCTGGCTCTCGCCGGCCACGCGGGCTTTATGGTGACGCGCAATTACCTCGGCTCGGAGGTGGCGGCCGCCTTTCGCCCTGTGGACCACACCGGGCTTGGGATGGTGCTCACCGTGAACACGGCGAAGCTCTACGCCCCTGTCTACCGGCAGTTCGCAGTGGCCCTGCCCTTGATCATCGCGGTGCTGGCGGCGGCGCTCGTGGTGCTCCGTTGGCGGCTGGCACCACTTGTGCGAGCGCTGGTGGTTTCGGAGCGTTCCGCGCGGCACGCTCATGCGCAACTGAAAGAGACAGAGGGCTACGTCCAGGCGATTTTGAGTAGCGTCGACGAAGGTCTGGCTACAATCTCCGAGACCGGCATCATAGAAACCTTCAATCCGGCCATGGCCCGCCTCTTCGGCTATGCGCCAGAGGAGGTGATCGGCCAAAACGTGAGCATGCTCATGCCGGAGCCCCATCGCAGCCATCACGATGACTATCTACGGCACTATCGCGAGACCGGCGAGGCGCGGGTGATCGGTATCGGGCGGGAGCTCGTGGGGCGACGCCGGGATGGCAGCGAGTTTTCGGTCGACCTGCGCGTCTCCGAGTTTCGCTTGGGCGACAAGCGCCGCTTCATAGGCACCGTGCGTGATGCCACGGGCCGCAAGGAGGCGGAGCGGCGGCTTGAGCATGTCGCCACCCATGACGCGCTCACGGACCTCCCGAGCCGCGCCCTGATCCAGGCTCGTAGCGATCGGCTCATACGTCGCGCCGAACGCAGCGGCCAGCTGTTCGCGGTCATGTTCGTCGACCTCGACGGCTTCAAAGCCGTCAACGACTCGCTCGGCCATGAGGTCGGCGACCGCCTGCTGCGGCAGGTCGCCCAGCGCCTCCGGGAGACCCTGCGAGTCGAGGATACGGTGGGGCGCCTAGGCGGCGACGAATTCGTGGTGCTGACCCCTGCGCTGGTGGCGCCCATGGACGCGGCGCTCATCGCCGACAAGCTTCTGCGTGCCCTGTCGGCACCCTATATCCTCGACGCCCACACGCTCTACACCACCGCCAGCGTCGGCGTCGCACTTTATCCGCAAGATGGTCGTGACACCGATACCCTTTTGCGCAACAGCGATGCGGCAATGTATCAGGCAAAGCGGTCGGGCGGTGGCCAGTATCGTTGCTTCGACGATGTGCTCGGTGCCGCCACCATCGATCAGGTACGGATTGCGGCGGACCTGCACAAGGCCTTGAGCGTGGCGGGCGAGCTCGTTCTCTATTACCGGCCCGTGCGCCAGTGTAGCGACGATGCCGTGGTCGCGATGGAGACCGCCCTCAAATGGCATCACC
>JAJYRD010000071.1 GCA_021794275.1 Pseudomonadota bacterium
AAGCGCGACCGTGACCTGGGCGACAAGGAACGGTTGTCGCTCCCCGGCTGGACATCGAACGACCCCGAACTCGGTGAGGCGTATAGGCTCAAGGAAGTGTTCTACGGCATCTATGAAGGCATGGGTAGTGCTGACCAAACCTTGGCCCGCGACGTGGCTTGGCACCGGGGAGATCGTACGGCATTATGCGGGGAGTCAGGGGACCCGGCAAAAGCCGCGCAAAGGCAAGCAGCCTGCTCGACCCTTCCTGGCCTTACGGCCCAGAGGAAGGGGGATGCGCGGGCACATGTTCAACACGGGCGAGGCTCATAGAGGAAGGCAAGCTCTGAGCCTCTCTCCATAGCCAAATCCGGATACCCCCAATAAACATGCCGTGGCGCTCGCTCACGCCCGCAAGGCCTGCGCCGGCCCCATCAATGAAGTGTCCGTGGGATGCTCAACGTGAAGGGCGGGATGTCCGCGTCAAAGCAGGTTCCGTCGTCCGCCACCATCTGATAGCTGCCACGCATGCTTCCAACGGGGGTTTCTATCATCGCGCCGCTCGTGTACTCGAAGCTCATGCCCGGTTCCAGGTAGGGTTGCTCCCCGACCACGCCATCGCCGCGCACCTCCTGAACCTTGTTGTTGGCGTCCGTTATGATCCAGTGGCGCGTCAGGAGTCGGGCCGGCACGGTCCCAGTATTGGTGATCGTAATCGTGTACGCGAATACATAGCGATTGGCCTCAGGGGCCGATTGATTGTCCAGATAAGCGGTCTTCACGCCTACCTCGATACGATGCGCGTCTTTGCTCATGTCCAAACCTCAGGCCCTGCCACCGTCGCAGGGTATCGAAAAAAAATGGGAATCCTCGAGCCGCAAGGCGGTAAGCGTGCCTCCCCAGAGGCAGCCGCTGTCGAGGCAGATGGCATTTCCGAAGGTATGGCGACCCAGGCTCGACCAATGACCAAACAGGATACGCGTTCCTTGGCTTAGGCGGTTCGGTGCCTCGAACCACGGGACGAGCCCAGGAGTCTGGGTTCCCAGGGGACCTTTGTCGCGCATATCGAGCCGTCCCTGGGAGTCGCAGTAGCGAATGCGGGTCAACGCGTTCGCTATGAAACGAAGCCGCTCAGGACCTGCGAGTTCGGGGCTCCAGAGGTCGGGAAGGGGGCCGTAGAGGCTCCCCAGCGCGCGACATAGGCCGGGTCCTCGCAGCGCCTCTTCAAGTTCGGCCGCCCGTGCCCGCGCCTCGTGAATATCCCATTGGGCTGGGAGGCCTGCATGCACCATGGCGACGCCCCGTTGTGTGTCATGATACAGGAGGGGCTGCTTTCTTATCCAGTCGAGGAGTTCGACGCGGTCCGGTGCCGACAGTATCGCCCCCAGTGTGTCATCTTCGCCGATGCGCCGCGCGCCGCATGCGACCCCCAGCAGATGGAGGTCGTGATTGCCGAGCACGATCACGGGATCGGTCAGCGCACGCAGAAACCGCAGGGTCTCTAAGGATTCTGGGCCGCGATTGACGAGGTCGCCTGTGAACCATAAACGGTCCACGCCGTCTCGGTAACGAATGTGCTCGAGAAGGGCCTTGAGGGACCGAAAGCAGCCCTGCAGGTCGCCTATAGCGTAGGTGGCCATGGGGTGCTCTTCAGAAAGGAGTCTGTGGCCCGCACGAGTGCGCTTGTGATACCGGGCTCGCTCGCCGAATGAGCGGCGTCAGCCACGACCTCCAGCGCCGCATCTGGCCATGCCCTGTGGAGGTCCCAGGCGCTGCGCATGGGGCAGATCAGATCGTATCGCCCCTGCACTATGACCCCCGGGATCCCTTTCAAGCGATCTGCATCCGCAAGGATCTGATCTCTGCGCAGGAAGGCGTCGTGCATGAAGTAGTGGCATTCGATGCGCGCGAGCGAGAGCGCCGTGTCGCTGCGGCCAAAGAAGTCGACGACGTCCTTTTTCGGGCTCAGGTTGGCCGTACGACCCTCCCACAGGGCCCACGCGTGCGCGCAACGCCGCCGCTCGTCTTCGTCGGGGCCCGTAAGCCGGCGATAGTAGGCCCTCACCATGTCATGTCGTTCGGGTTCCGGTATAGGGGCGACAAAGTCCTCCCAATAGTCGGGGTAGACCCAGCTTGCGCCCTCCTGATAGAACCAGCGGATCTCTGCGTTCCGACACAAAAAAATACCGCGCAGGATGAGCCCCAGAACCCTCTCCCGGTGGGTCTCGCCATACACGAGCCCGAGCGTTGCGCCCCACGAACCGCCGAACACGAGCCAGCCCTCAATCCCAAGATGCTTCCGTATGGCTTCCATATCGCCCACAAGGTCGCCGGTGGTATTGCCGGCGAGCTCTGCGTGCGGCGTCGAGCGCCCCGCGCCACGCTGATCGAAGAGGACGATGCGATAGTGTTCGGGATCGAAGAATTGCCGATGGTAGGGTTCGCAGCCTGCGCCTGGTCCGCCGTGAAGAAACACCACCGGCAGGCCGTGGCGATTGCCGCACTCCTCGACGTGGAGGATATGGGGGGGCGCCACCGCGATCCGGTGTTCCGCGTAGGGCTTGATGGGTGGATAGAGTGTGGGCATGCAACTCCGCATTATACCGGCCTCGCGGCGACAGGCGAAGCGACGCTGGTCTTGGCTGCGCCCGACGTGTATCCTTGCGCGCTCCCATGTCCTCCCACGCGACAGAGATTGCCCGGCGGCGAACCTTTGCGATCGTCTCGCATCCCGACGCCGGAAAAACGACCCTGACCGAGAAGCTTCTGCTCTTCGGGGGCGCTATCGTGCTCGCGGGCGCCGTCAAGGGGCGTAAGGCGGCGCGTCATGCCACTTCGGACTGGATGGCGCTCGAGCGCGAGCGCGGCATCTCCGTGACCTCGTCAGTAATGCAATTCCCCTATGGCGACGCGGTGGTCAATCTTCTCGACACGCCTGGTCACCAGGACTTTTCGGAGGACACCTATCGAACGCTTACCGCGGTCGATTCCGTACTCATGGTGATAGATGCGGCCAAGGGGGTCGAGGCGCAGACCGTGAAGCTCCTCGAGGTGTGCCGGATGCGCAACACCCCCATCATCACCTTTGTGAACAAGCTGGACCGCGAAGGCCGGGAGCCGCTTGAGCTGTTGGATGAGATCGAGCGTGTCCTGGATATCAGCTGCGCCCCGGTCACCTGGCCGCTCGGCATGGGTCAGCGCTTCCGCGGGATCTGTAGGCTCGCACAGTCCGAGGCGCGGCTCTTACCGCAGGGCCGCAGCGAACGCATCCGGGAGGAGCGCGTGCTCGCCTTGAATGATCCAGAGCTGAGGGCCATCTTGGGCGACGAGCATGAGCGGATTCTTCAGGAGATCGAGCTTGTGCGTGGGGCCGCCCCTCCCGTGAACGTCGACTCTTATCGCGCCGCTCGCCAGTCCCCGGTGTTCTTTGGGTCGGCGCTCAATAACTTCGGCGTCCAGGATTTGCTGGATGCCTTCATCGCGCTCGCCCCGCCCCCTTTGCCGCGGCCCACCGTAAGTCGGGTGGTTGCGCCCGGTGAGGAGGCGTTTTCCGGCTTTGTCTTCAAGATCCAGGCGAACATGGATCCGCAGCATCGCGACCGCATGGCCTTTATCCGTATCTGCTCAGGCCGCTATCGGCGCGGCATGCGCCTTTATCACGCGCGGGAGGGGCGCGAGATCAACGCCGCCAATGCCCTGACCTTCCTCGCCAATGAACGGTCCATGGCCGACGAGGCCTATGCAGGCGACATTCTGGGTTTACCTAATCACGGCACGATCCGTATAGGGGACACCTTTACCGCGGGCGAGGATCTGCGCTTTACCGGGGTTCCCAATTTCGCGCCGGAGCTCTTCCGACGCGTGGTCTTGCGGGATCCCCTGAAGAGCAAGGCATTGTCGCGGGGGCTGGAGCAGCTCACCGAAGAGGGGGCGACCCAGCTCTTTCGGCCGCTTGCAGGTCACGAAATGATCCTAGGTGCGCTCGGGGCCCTGCAGTTCGAGGTCGTGACCTACAGGCTGCGCAACGAGTATGGGGTGGAGGCGGATTTCGAGCCGGCACCGGTCGTTGCTGCCCGCTGGATCGAGGCCGACCCGGGTACGCTCGACGAGATGCACAAGCGGCTCGCGGGCCATCTTGCGAAGGACGCGGACGGCGCGCTCGCCTATCTCGCGCCGTCACGCTCGCACCTCGACCTCACCGCGGAGCGCTTCCCCAAGGCCCGCTTTCACGCCATACGCGAGCAGGCCGCTTAGCTGCGCGAAGCGCGCTTGCGGTCGTTCTCTTTCAGGTAGCGCTTGCGCAACCGGATATGATGCGGCGTTACCTCGACCAACTCGTCGTCGTCGATGAACTCGATGGCGCGCTCCAGGGTCAGCTGGATCGGTGGGGTAAGAAGGATGTTCTCATCAGACCCCGAGGCGCGCATGTTGGTGAGCTGTTTGCCGCGTAGCGGGTTCACCACCAGGTCGTTGTCGCGTGAGTGAATGCCGATGATCATGCCTTCGTAAAGGTCTTCGCCCGGCCCTATGAAAAGCCGGCCACGCTCCTGTAGGCTGAAGAGTGCGTAGGCGACACTCTTGCCGGCGCCGTTGGCGATCAGTACGCCGTTCACGCGCCCACCCGTGTCGCCCTTCTTTACCGGGCCATAGTGATCGAAGACGTGATGCATGAGGCCGCTACCCGACGTGAGGCTCAGGAATTCCGTCTGAAAGCCGATAAGGCCACGCGAGGGAATGACGTACTCCAGGCGTATACGGCCGCTCGCATCGGGCTCCATGGCGAGCAGATCCCCGCGACGATTGCCCAATCGCTCGATCAGCACGCCCTGATGCGCCTGCTCCACGTCCAGGGTCAGGGTCTCGTACGGCTCATGGATCTCGCCATCCACGACCTTGGTGATGACCTGCGGGCGTGACACGGCAAGCTCGTAACCCTCGCGTCGCATCGTTTCGATCAGGATGCCAAGATGCAGTTCGCCACGCCCCGAGACCTTGAACTTGTCGGCGTCAGCCGTGTCTTCGACACGCAGGGCGACGTTATGGATGAGCTCGCGCTCCAGACGCTCGCGCAGTTGGCGGCTTGTCACGAACTTCCCGTCTTGGCCTACGAAGGGCGAGGTATTGATCTCGAAGGTCATGCTGACGGTCGGCTCGTCCACCGTGAGGGGTGGCAGCGCCTCGGGGCGACTCGGGTCGCAAAGCGTATCGGAGATGTAGACGGGATCGATGCCCGCTACCGCCACGATGTCACCGGCCGAGGCCTCCTTGACCTCCGTCCGCTCAAGGCCGAGGAAGCCCAGCACCTGCAGTATCTTGCCCTCGCGGCGCTTGCCCTCGCGATCGAT
Organism: Pseudomonadota bacterium; assembly: GCA_021794275.1. GTDB lineage: Bacteria > Pseudomonadota > Gammaproteobacteria > Acidiferrobacterales > Acidiferrobacteraceae > Acidiferrobacter. The sequence goes on from JAJYRD010000071.1 coordinate 5,325, forward strand.
GACGGTGACGGCCTGGTTGGGCCGCACAGTCCCCCGCTTTACGCGTCCGGTCGCGATGGCGCCCACATAGCTCGAGTAGGCGAGGCTCGATACCTGCATCTGGAACGGCCCATCCGGGTCGACGTCGGGCGGCGGCGTATGGCGAAGTATCGCTTCGAAGAGCGGCGTCATGTCCCCTTCACGGACATCCGGTCCAAGCCCCGCATAGCCGTAGAGCGCCGAGGCGTACACGACCGGGAAGTCGAGCTGCTCCTCGGTGGCGCCGAGTTTGTCGAAAAGATCGAAGGTCTGATCCAGGACCCAGTTCACTCGCGCCCCAGGCCGGTCGACCTTGTTGATGACGACGATGGGTCTCAGGCCCAGCGCGAAGGCCTTACGCGTCACAAAGCGCGTCTGGGGCATGGGCCCGTCGACCGCATCCACGAGCAAAAGGACCGAGTCCACCATGGACAGGACGCGCTCGACTTCCCCGCCGAAATCCGCATGCCCGGGCGTGTCGACGATATTGATGCGATGGTCGCGCCAGCGGATTGCCGTGTTCTTGGCGAGGATCGTGATGCCGCGCTCACGCTCCAGGTCGTTGGAGTCCATGACGCGGCTGCTGATGTTCGCCCGGCTCTCGAATGTGCCGGACTGCTTCAACAGTTCATCGACCAGCGTGGTCTTGCCGTGGTCGACGTGGGCGATGATCGCGATATTCCGAAGATTTTGGGTTGTCATAGGGACGCAGGGGGAAAGAGGCGCGCAGTATATAGGCAACACCAGAGGTGATGCTATAAGGGCGACGCTCGGTTGGGTGTCGGACCGGCGCATTGTACTGGCCTCCCCGGTCCGGGGGAAGAGCGGGACGTGAAAACTCCGCTAGCGTCGCATAAATAACGCGCCCACGACAGTCCCGAGGACCGCCCCCAAGATAAGGCCGGCCGCCATTTCATTGAACGAGCGTTCGGCAAGCGGAATCAGCAGGCGGTTCAGGCCGTGCAGGTTGGAGCCGCGCGTGAGCACGATCGACAGCGGCAGCTGCTCCCCGAAAACGTCAGACGGTCGCAGCAGAAAGCCCGTCAGGGCGCCGGCGGTCGCGAAGACCGCCACGAGGGGTGTCACAATCTTCACATCGTCTCCTCCGCTCGAGCGGGACCAAAAGTACATCATTGCCCGCAGCCGAACGCAAGGCGCGCTCCTTGACAGATACATACCGGTTGGTATCATGGACCCATGGAGCTCGTACATGTCTCTGACGAAACCCGCAGTCGGCTACTGCAAGCGGCCTTCGCCGAGATCTATCGCCAGGGCTTCCAGGCGGCGGGGCTTGCGGCGATCCTGCACGACACGGGGTTTACAAAAGGCGCCCTTTATCACCATTTCCCGAGCAAGCACGCACTCGGTCTTGCGGTCATAGACGAGGTGATCCAGGGCCGGCTCGCGGAGAACATATTCCGGCCTCTCGAAGCTGCGGAAGACCCCTACGAGGCCTTGCTCACCCTCCTCGATCAGCGCGTGCGCGGCGTGGACGATGAGACTATCAAATGGGGTTGTCCGCTGAACAATCTGGTGCAGGAGATGAGCCCCATCGACCCCGATTTCCGCGAACACCTATCCGCCATCCTGGCGCGTTGGCAAGACGTCATGCACGCCGCCCTCGCCAAGGCTCAAGCACAGGGTCGCGTTCGTGCGGACGTCGACTGCGAGGCCGCCTCGCTCTTTTTGGTGGCCGCCTGGGAAGGCTGCTGGGGTATTGCCAAGAGTCGCCAGTCGGCAGCGGTCTTCCGCCAATGTCTGCGCGAGCTTCAGGACTACGTCCACGGATTGGCGTAGACCATTCGCCCATGACCCCGTTCTTTCACCCGAGGAGCTCATCTCATGACCTTACTGACCACGCAAACCCCCGAGGCTGCGACCGGCGCCGTCGCCGAGACCTATGAGGCCGTTGCCAAGCTCTTTGGTCGCGTCCCCAATGCCGTGCAGTTTTATAGCAGCAGCCCCGCGCTCCTCACCCAGCAATGGGATAGCATTCGCTACTACCGCAATCACCCGGCTCTTTCCGCCGCACTGCTGGCGTCGATCCGCATGCTGGTATCGAAGAACAACGACTGCGAGTATTGCGTGGGTTTCAACGAGGCCCTGCTCATCAACGCGTGCGGCCAGACGCCCGATGAGGTAGCGGCCACCAAGGAAGATCCCAAGGCCACGCCATTGGCGGAGAAGGACCGCGCGATGTTGCTCTTTGTTTTGAAGGCCATGGCCACGCCGCATGCCGTGAGTGCGCCCGATCTCGATCACCTGCGCGGGCTTGGATGGACGGATGGCGACATGCTTGACGCGGTGGCCCACGGAGCGCGCAACACGGCAGTTGACATCCTCTTCAACACTTTCAAGATTGAGCGGGATTTCTGATCGCGGATATTACACGACCGCTTGCCCTGAGGCCGCGACCCCTCGCCCGTCGGGATGGATGGCCTTCCCACCAAAAGCGTGGGTGACACAAGACTTGGGGAATCACGACGAGATCACAACGGCGCGGACGGGACGAGGGAGCGAGGATGGGATCGCCTCCGTTGCAGGCGTTCCGTCCGGCCTATCAGTCGGATGACGAAATCCACTCGCGTCCCGACGGTCGCCTGGGCCCAGTGCTTAGGCCAGCAATTTTGCGAGCACCGCCATCGTCAATGCGAGATTGAATCCGACCATCCAGCGCAGGAGGGAGATTTGGGCATTTGTGGCTTGCAGTGCCTGCCATATGTTCGCCATCTCCCGACGCACGTCGGCAAACTCCCGCGCCACCGCCTCCTTGAACTCACCCATCTCCCGACGCACGTCGGCAAACTCCCGCGCCACCGCCTCCTTGAACTCACCCATCTCCCGACGCACGTCCGTGAATTCTTGCGCTACCGCCTCCTTGAATTCCCCTATCTCCCGACGCACGTCGGCAAACTCCCGCGCCACCGCCTCCTTGAACTCACCCATCTCCCGACGCACGTCCGTGAATTCTTGCGCTACCGCCTCCTTGAATTCCCCTATCTCCCGACGCACGTCGGCAAACTCCCGCGCCACCGCCTCCTTGAACTCACTCGTTTCTTGGTGAGCATCGGCGAATTCCTCCGCCACCGCCTCCTTGACCTCGTTTTTTGCCTCGACGACGTCAAGCTTGGTCGCCGTGAGGCTGTTTACGGCGTCGTAAAGGGCGGCCGCCTGCGTCTCCGCCTGCTCTTGGGTGAATCCGACACCCCGCAGCCTTTTGGCATACGCTAATGTATCGAGCATTTCCCGACCCATTTTGTGGATGCTCCGCAAGTGTAACGCGCGCCACCCGTCCTCACAAACAGAAAGGGTTTGCAAGGCCTCTCGCTCGCCCGGCGCGCGACAATGAAAGCTTACCGGGCTCTCCGGTCGGAAGGAACCCGGCGTTTCGCGGGATTTAAGGTAAGGGAGTCCACGCTACCCGAGTCCCGCCACGCCACGATATCAGCGCTGCTGGCTGACGGATCCGTGAGCCAGGCGCATGAGTGCTCGGGGCTGGCCGCAGGAGCAAGCCTGCCGTCTCGCGACACGCGCGTCTTATGTGGTTACGACCGCGCCCAATATCGATGCGGGCGAGCCCTTGCGTCCGGTAAGCGTTTTGCGAATCGCGTGGAGGCTCGGCCACGCGCCTGAAGCGTGCTGGCGATCAAGACGGCCGACGCTATGCGGCATGGTGGTCTTGTCTTGGAGAGGGCGTGCGGCTCACGTCCACATCCGATGCAGTATCTGCGGCCCATGGGGACTGATCCCTGGCGCGCGCAGTTCCGATTCAGGATGGGCTTACAATCCGAGACGCTCCCAGATGATGCTGGAGGCGGCGGCCTTGTTGAGGGTGTAGAAGTGGAGCCCCGGGGCGCCGGCGGCCAAGAGTTCGGCGCACAGCGCGGTGGTGACGTCGAGGCCAAAGGAGCGTATCGATTCGGCATCGTCGCCGAGATCTTCCAGTCTCCGACGGATCCAGCGCGGCACTTCCGCCCCGCAGGCCTCGGAGAAGCGCAGCAGTTGGCGATGATTCGTGATCGGCATGATGCCGGGCACGATCGGGATCGCAAGCCCCCGCGCCTCGCAGGCGTCGACGAACCAATAGTAGGCGTCGGCGTTGTAGAAGTACTGGGTGATCGCGGAATTGGCGCCGGCCTCGACCTTTTCCTGGAAGTGCCTGATGTCGTCCTCGGCGCTTGTGGCCTGGGGGTGCACCTCGGGATAGGCGGCCACCTCTATGTGAAAGTGGTCTCCGGTCTCCGCGCGTATGAAGCGCACGAGTTCGGAGGCATAGCGGAAATCGCCGGGATCGACCATGCCCGAGGGCAGGTCGCCGCGCAGCGCTACGATATGGCGCACGCCGAGCGCCTTGTAGGTGCCCAATATCTCGCGAACGCCCTCGCGCGTCGAGCCGATGCACGAGAGGTGCGGGGCGGCTGCCTTACCGCGGTCCGCAATCTCGCGGACGGTCTCAAGCGTCCGTTCCCGCGTACTCCCCCCGGCCCCGAAGGTTACCGAGAAGAATCGCGGGTCGAGTGGCGCGAGCTGCTCCAGGGCGGCGTGGAAGGCCGCGCGCGCCTCCTCGCTCTTTGGCGGAAAGAACTCGAAACTGAAGACCCGCCCGTGGCGCTGTTGCGACTCCATCCTCTAGTAACGGTACCGCGTCGGCTTGTAAGGGCCCTCGGCCGGCACGTTGATGTAGGTGGCCTGCTCGGGCGTGAGCCGTGTCAGATGCGCGCCGATCTTGCTCAAATGCAGGCGCGCGACCTTCTCGTCCAGATGCTTGGGCAGGGTATAGACCTGCACCTTGTAGTCCTGCGGATGGTTCCAGAGCTCGATCTGCGCCATGACTTGGTTTGTGAACGAGGCCGACATGACGAAGCTCGAATGGCCGGTCGCGCAGCCCAGGTTCACAAGCCGTCCTTCGGCCAGGATGATCACCTTCTTGCCATCAGGGAAGACGACATGGTCGACCTGCGGCTTGATGTTCTCCCAGGGGAGGGTCCGCAAGGCCGCGATGTCGATTTCGGAATCGAAGTGGCCGATATTGCAGACGATCGCCTCGTGCTTCATGGCCCGCACATGCTCAAGGCCTATGACGTGAATGTTCCCGGTCGCGGTCACGAAAATATCGGCGAGCGGCGCGGCCTCCTCCAGGGTCACCACCCGGTAGCCTTCCATGGCCGCCTGCAAGGCGCAGATCGGGTCGATCTCCGTGACCCATACCGTCGCGCCCATGCCCCGGAAGGCCTGCGCGCAGCCCTTCCCGACATCGCCATAACCGGCCACGACGCAGATCTTGCCGGCGATCATGACGTCGGTCGCACGTTTGATCCCATCAATCAGGGATTCACGGCAGCCGTAGAGGTTGTCAAACTTGGACTTGGTGACCGAGTCGTTTACGTTGAACGCCGGGCAGAGCAGCTTCCCCTTGGCCTCGAGTTCGTAAAGTCGATGCACGCCGGTAGTGGTCTCTTCGGACAGTCCACGCACGTTCTTCATGAGCTCCGGATAGCGCTCATGCATGACCGAGGTCAGGTCGCCGCCGTCGTCGAGCAGCATGTTCGGATGCCAGCCGTCGGGTCCGTTGATGGTCTGCTCGATGCACCACCAGTATTCTTCATCGCTCTCACCCTTCCAGGCGAAGACCGGGATTCCCGCGGCGGCCATGGCGGCGGCGGCGTGATCCTGGGTCGAGAAGATGTTGCACGACGACCAGCGCAGCTCCGCACCCAATTCTACGAGCGTCTCCATCAGGACCGCAGTCTGGATGGTCATATGAAGGCTGCCGGCGATCCGTGCCCCTTTCAGGGGGGTTTTGCCCTTGTATTCCTCGCGCAGGGCCATGAGGCCCGGCATCTCGGTCTCCGCGATCGCTATCTCGGCGCGGCCGTAGGCCGCCTGCCCAATGTCGGCGACCTTGTAGTCGTTCGCCTCTTTTGCGTGTAAAGCCGATTTCATGTCTCTCTCCTACCGCAGGGACTGGACCTTCTTGCCTTCGACCGCCGCGCGCAGGGCGTCGGCCTTGTCAGTGCGTTCCCACAGGAACTCGCTCTCGGTGCGCCCGAAATGGCCGTAGGCGGCCGTTTTCGCATAAATCGGGCGCAACAGGTCCAGGGTTTGGATGATGGCCTTGGGTCGCAGGTCGAAGTGCTCGGCGACCAGTTCCGCGATGCGGCTGTCACTCACCACCCCGGTCCCAAAGGTCTCGACCCGGATCGACACCGGTTGCGCCACCCCGATCGCGTATGCGACCTGGATCTCGCAGCGGGCGGCCAGTCCCGCGGCCACGATGTTCTTGGCGACATAGCGGCCGGCATAGGCCGCTGACCGGTCGACCTTGGATGGGTCTTTCCCGGAGAACGCCCCTCCCCCATGGCGCGCCATGCCGCCGTAGGTGTCGACGATGATCTTGCGGCCCGTGAGCCCGCAGTCTCCGACTGGGCCACCCACCACGAAGCGGCCCGTCGGGTTGATGAAGTAGCGCGTCTCCTTCTTGAGCCAGCCCTCAGGCAGCGAGGGCTTGATGATCTCCTCCATGACCGCTTCCTTCAGGTCCTCGTAGCTCACCTCGGGGTCGTGCTGCGTGGACACGACGATGGTGTCGATTGCGGCCGGGATGTCGTTCTCGTAGCGTATGGTCACCTGGCTCTTGGCATCCGGCCGCAGCCAGGGCAGGCGCCCGGAGCGGCGTACCGCCGCCTGTCGCTGCATGAGCGTATGCGCGAAGGTGATGGGCATGGGCATCAGCGTCTCGGTCTCGTTCGTGGCGTAGCCGAACATGAGGCCCTGGTCACCCGCGCCTTGCTCCAGGTCCAGGCCCTCGCCTTCGTTGACCCCTTGCGCGATGTCTGGCGACTGCTTGTCCATGGCGACCACCACGGCGCAGGCGTCTCCATCGAAGCCCATGCGCGCGTCATAGCCGATGCGCCGTATGGTCGAGCGCGCGATCTCGGTGAAGTCGACGATCGCTTTGGTGGTGATTTCCCCTGACAACACCACGAGCCCCGTATTGACGAGCGTCTCGCACGCTACGCGTCCATGGGGGTCCTGCGTCAGTACGGCGTCAAGCACCCCGTCCGAGATTTGGTCCGCGATCTTGTCGGGGTGACCTTCGGATACCGACTCGGACGTAAAGAGATAGGTTTTCGACATGATGGCTCCCGGTGTTTTAGGGTGAGGTCCTTAAAGAAAGTGAGATTACGCCGAAATCGGGCGAGGGCTAGTTTGCTAGAAACCGACACCATAACATAGCTTTCTCGTTAAAAGACAGTCGGCGACCGCGTTTTTGGCAAGACGCCGCCTAACGGCTAACATACCCGGATGTCGCCCATTCCCCCAAGGCCATTGTTGAGATTGACAGGCCAGGCAATTTCTGATTACGCGATGATTCGCGAGGGCGATCGCGTGTTGCTCGGCGTGTCTGGTGGCAAGGATAGCCTGAGCCTTCTGCACGTGCTGCGTCACTTGCGGAAAAAGGCCCCCGTGGTCTTTGATCTCGGCGTCGCGACCGTAGACCCGGGGATAGAGGGCTTCGACCCGGCGCCGCTCATACCCTATATGGAGACGCTCGGCGTCCCATATTTTTACGAGCGGCAGGCCATCGCCGATCGTGCCCGGACCACGCTCGGCAACGATTCGTTCTGCAGCTACTGTTCGCGCATGCGGCGCGGGACCTTGTATCGCGTCGCGCGCGACCACGGTTACAACGTCTTGGCGCTTGCCCAGCACCTCGACGATATCGCCGAATCCTTCCTTATGAGCGCCTTTCATGCCGGGACCTTGCGCACCATGCGCGCCCATTATCGGATCGACGCCGGGGATCTGCGCGTCATCCGGCCGTTCGTCTACGTCCGTGAGCGTCAGCTCCGCGATTTCGCGCGAAACGCCGCGCTGCCTGTGATCGCTGACAACTGTCCGGCGTGTTTCCGTAAGCCGACCGAGCGGGCCGCGATGAAGGCCCTTTTGGCCGCCGAGGAGTCGCGGCACAAGGTGTTGTTTCGCAATCTCCTTAAGGCCGTGCGTCCCCTGCTCGGTACCGTCGAATCCTCTGACGTCGCCACGCCATGACCGACGCGATCCGGTTCTGGCACAATGCGCGCCCATGACCGCGGCCTTCGATCTTGCCGGCGCCCATCGCGCGCCTTTTCGCTGGCGCCTGCTCGCGCCTCGTCACTGGCCCTCCTGGGCGGCCGTGGCCTTCCTGCGCGCAAGCCTCTTTCTGCCGCTCGCCATGCGCGCGCGCATGGCCCACGTTCTCGGCCGCCTCTACTATCGCGGCAACCCGAAGCGGCGGCGCATCGCCGCGATCAATATAGCGCTCTGTTTCCCCGACTGGAGCGTCGAACGCCAGGCGCATGCGGTGCGGGAGCATTTCCGCTTGGCGGCGCTTGCGCTCTTCCACATGGCGGTCCTCTGGTGGGGCAACGAGCGAACACTCGATTGTTGTCTGCGTGTAACGGGGCTTGAGCATTACGAGGCGGCGCGCGCCGCTGGTCGCCGGGTCATCGTTCTCCATTGCCATTGCGTGGGTCTCGAGGCAAGCCTCGCCTTGTCCCGCTACTTCCCTTACGTGGGATTCGTGAAGCCCCTGAAAGACCCGGTCCTGGATTTCGTCATGACGCGCGGGCGCGAGCGATTCGGGGGTCGGGTGTTCGCGCGCGAGGCCGGGGTACGCCCCTTGATACGCGCCGTGAAGGCCGGCTATGGCGCGTCTTACGTGCCGGACGAGGACCTCGGGCCCAAGGAGTCGGTGTACGCCCCCTTTTTCGGGGTCCAGGCCGCGACCCTGCCGACCCTCGGGCGTCTTGCGCGATTGACGAACGCCGTGGTCATACCATGCTTCACGCGACTCTTGCCGCGCGGCGGTTGCGAGCTGTGGCTTGAGCCGCCGCTCGCCGATTTCCCGACCGGGAGCGAGGTCGGGGACGCGACGATCATGAACGCGACCATAGAGCGGGCGGTCTTAAAGATGCCGGAGCAGTACCTCTGGACCATGAAGCGCTTCAAGACCCGCGATGACGCGGCCTCCCCCTATGACTGAGCGACTCCGATGGCGGGAGCGAGTGGTCGTGGGGCTCTTGCGGGGGCTCGCGGCCCTGCCTTGGCCGTTGCTCACGATGATCGGGACCGGTCTCGGCGCGCTGGCCTACGTGCTCGCGGTGCGTCCGCGCCACATCGCGCGCGTCAATATTGGCCTCTGTTTCCCGAAACTCCCGGCGGCCGCCCGTGAGCGTCTGGTGCGCCGCCATTTCCTGGCCCTGGGACAAAACGCGTTCGCGACCCTCCGCGTCTGGTGGGCGTCGGAGGACGAATTGCGCCGGCGCGTGCGTGTCGTTGACCGGGGGTCCTACGACGAGGCACTCGCCGGTGGCCGGAACATCATCCTTCTAGCCCCGCACTTCCTGGCCCTGGAGGTCGGGGGGCTGTGGGCCTCCAGCCTCGGCCACTGCATCAGCATGTATCGCGCCCCGGCCAGCGTCCTCGAGCATGCCTTGCTTTCGCGGCGCACGCGGTTCGGGGCGACGCTCTGGCGCCATGACGCGCCGCTGCGCTCGCTCATTCGCAGCATAAGGCAGCGCACGCCCTTCTATTACTTGCCTGATCTGGATCCGGGTGATGCCGAGGCGGTCGCCGCACCCTTTTTCGGGATACCGACCCCGACGCTCACCGCGCTCGCGCGCATCGCTCGTCTCACCGACGCCGTGGTGTTGCCCTGCTATACCCGCAAGTTGCCGGGGGCGGGCGGGTATGAGGTCGAGATCCGTGCGCCACTCGCACCCTTCCCGACGGATGACCCGCTCGCAGACGCTGCGCGCATGAATGCTGCCATCGAGGAGGGAATCCGCCTGATGCCCGAGCAATATCTGTGGACATACAAACGTTTCAAGCGTGTGCGTCGGGAGGGGGGATCCCTTTATGACTGAGCGCACAGGCAGCCTCGGACAGGCCGTCGCGCGGGTGGCCTTGGTGGTTTTCCGGGGTCTGAGCCATCTCCCCCTGCCGGTGTTGGCCTTTTTCGGTCGGCGTTTGGGAGGGCTTGCCTATCTATTGCTCGGCTCGCGTCGGCGGGTCGTGGCCACGAACCTCCGCTTATGTTTCCCCGAGCAGAGCGAACTCTGGCGCAAGCGCCTGGCGCGCGCCCACTTCGCATCGTTGGGCCAGGGGTTTTTCGATGTCATGATCGCTTGGTGGGCGACCCCCGCCCGTCTGTCGCGCCTGGTCACCTTTCGGGGCCGCGACCATTACGATCAGGCCCTGGCGTGCGGCAACGTGATCTTGCTCGTCCCCCATTTCGCGGCGCTCGAGATAGGCTGCGTCCTGTCGACCGAACGGCCCATGGCCAATGTTTATCGGCGTCTGCCCAACCCGGTCTTCGAGGCCGCCTTTCGTCGCGGTATCGGGCGCTTCGGGGCAACCATGATCACCCAGCAAGAAGGCGTGCGGCCGGTCATGAAGGCCTTGAGGGAGGGGCGCGTCCTCTATTATTTGCCCGATCAGGATTTCGGCGAGCGTTCCAGCGTCTTCGCGCCGTTTTTCGGGGTGCCCACGATCACCCTGCATGCGGTCGGCAGGCTCGCTCGTGCGGTTTCGGCGCAGGTCGTCCCCTGCTATGTATGGCAGAAGCCGCGCGGCCAGGGCTACGAGATCGCCTTCGCCCCCCCGCTTGTCGATTTTCCGAGCGGCGACGCCTTGACCGATGCCGCGGCGACCAATCGCGCCATCGAGGAGGGTGTGCGCGAGCGCCCCGAGCAGTATTTCTGGGTTCATAAGCGCTTCAAGACCCGGCCCCCCGGAATGCCACCCGTCTACTGACCGGGGGGCGGGCGCGACGGCACGGCAGGCTTAGCGTGCGGCCTTGTCGAGGCGCTTCAGGAAGACCTCCATTTCGCGCGCCGCCTGCACGTGCCCGCCGGCCTGGGCGGCGCATATGCCGCTCTGATAGGCCCTGCGGGCGTCATCAGGGCGCCCGCAGGCGGCGAGCGCCTTGCCGAGAAGCTTCCAGGCGCCGGCGTGCTTCGGGTCGAAGGCTGTGGCCGCTTCGAGGTGCGTGACCGCTTTGTCGTATTCCCCGCGACGCACGTATTCGCCCCCCAATCCGAACCGCAAGAGCAGGTTGTCCTGCCCCCGCGCCAGCATCTTTTCCAAGGCCTCGGTATCCATGGCAGATCTCCTCTCAGCCGTCAGGGCCGCCGCACGAGGCGTGCATAGTAGAATCCGTCCATCCCGGCCTCCCCGGGCAGGAACTGCCAGCCCGCGCGACCACAGCGACCCGCTCCGAAGCTCCACGGCTCTTCGCGCGCGTCGGGTGTGCGTTCAAGGAACTCCAGTATCTGGTCCTCGTTCTCCTCGGGCAGCACCGAGCAGGTCGCGTAGACCATGGTGCCTCCGGGCGTCAGATTTTGCCAGAGCCGGTCGAGAAGCCGCGCTTGCGCAAGCCGCAGAGGCGGGAGGTCGCTTGCCCGCCTATGTAGCTTGATGTCCGGGTGGCGACGGATCACGCCCGTAGCCGAGCACGGCGCATCGATCAAGATCCGCTGGAAGAGGTCTGCGAGCGTATCCGAGACGAGGTCTTGGGTCAGTACCCGGATCCGTGCGCCGCAGCCGAGGCGCTCCACGGTCTGCCGCAGTCGCGCAACCCGCGCCGGATCGTTGTCGACGGCAGTCACGTGGGCCTCTGGCGCGCTTTGGGCGATATGTCCGGTCTTGCCGCCGGGCGCCGCGCAGGCGTCCAGCACCGCGTCGCCCGCGCCGGCGGCGAGGAGGGGCGCCGCCAGTTGCGCCGCGGCGTCCTGAACCGATACCAGTCCTTCGCCAAACCCAGGAAGCCCCGGTACCTGCGTGCCGTGGTCGAGGACGACCGCCGTGCCAACCAGGGGATGGGCATGGGCGGAGACCCCGGCTGAGGCGAGCCGCTGCAAGTATTCGGTCCGCGCGATCCGTTTCGTATCGACGCGTAATGTGAGCGGCGCGCGCTCGTCGTTGGCCGCCAAGATCGAACGCCACGCGTCAGGCCACGCGGCCTTGAGCCGCGCAACCAGCCACTCCGGATGGTTGAGGTCGTCCCGGGCGCTGGCGTCGCCTTTAGCGGCGGCGCGCAGCACGGCGTTCACGACTGCCTTGGCCCAGGGTTTGCCCAGGGCCTCGGTGGCCGCGACCGCCTCGGACACCGCCACCGGGGTCGGCGTCGCCATGAAGCGCGCCTGATAGAGACCAATGAGAATCAGCGCCTGCAGGTCCTGGTCGGCCTTCCGAAACGGGCGCTTGAGGAGTGGTGTCGCAGCCGCGAGGAGGCGCGGCGTGTGGCGGACCGTTCCTATCACCAATTCCTCCACGAGCCCATGGCGGCCATGCTGCGCGCGATCTTCATCGAGCGCCGCATCGAGCGCGCGCCCGGCGAGCACGGTGGCGACCACATGCGCGGCCCGCGCCCTAAGTGTCAAGGCGTGGCGAGTTTCAGCCAATCCGGTCCCCAGGGCGCAGGGGGTGCGCCTGCAGAAAGCTTGCCGCAGGCTGCGCGCGGCCGTTCGGCGCCTGCAGACTCGTCAAGGAAAGCGCCCCGTGGCCGGTACCGATCAAGAGATCCGGCTTGACCCGGAGCACCACGCCCGGGGCGGGCTCCCCCCCTGCCTCCACGGCGCGCGCCGCGCACACCTTGGTCGCGATGCCGCAGATCATGGTGCGGGCCTGGGGCCACGGCGTGAGTGCTCGGATCTGCCGGTCCAGGGCGAACGCCTCTCGTCGCCAGTCGATAACCCCCTCCTCTTTGCGGAGCTTGCGCGCGTAGGTCGCGCCGGTGGCCGGCTGCGCGACCTCCTGCAAGGATGCACCGCGATCGAGAGCATCGAGCACGGGGAGCAAGGCCGCAGGTCCGAGCTGCGCCAGTCGATCGGCCAGGGTCGCTGTGGTATCCGTAAGCCCGATGTCCATGGTGGCGTGGGCCAGCATGGGGCCCGTATCCAGACCTTCGTCCAGACGCATGATCGTGACACCGGTTTGCTGATCGCCCGCCTCGATTGCACGGGCAATGGGTGCCGCCCCGCGCCAGCGCGGGAGCAGCGACGCGTGAATGTTCAGGCACCCGAATCGCGGGATGGCCAAGAGGCTTGCGGGCAGGATAAGGCCGTAGGCTACTACCACGACCACATCGGGGTGATACTCCTTCACGACTTGTTCGGCCCCGGCTCCGTTCTCGGGTGTATGGACCGGGATACCAAGTTTGGCCGCGAGCATTGTGACCGGGGTCGGGGTAAGCTTGCGTCCGCGGCCGGCCGGCCGATCAGGCTGCGTGAGCACCGCGACTACGGGATAACCCGCCCCCTTCAAGGCCTCCAGGGTCGGACAGGCGAAGGCCGGCGTGCCGGCGAAGACGATCCTCACAACCGGCTCACATCGCCAGCCGCTGTTGCTTTTCGAGCTTCTTGCGGATGCGTTGTTGTTTCAGGCGTGAGAGGTAGTCGACGAAGACCTTGCCGTCCAGATGGTCGATTTCGTGCTGAATGCATACCGCCAACAAGTCCTCTGCGACCAGTTCGAACGGCGTGCCATGCTGGTCTTGCGCGCGCACCGTGACCTTCTGGGCGCGTTCGACCTCCTCGAATACGCCCGGTACGGACAGGCAGCCCTCCTCCACGCCAAAGACCCCCGATCGTTCGCTGATGACGGGATTCACGAAGACCCTGAGGTCCTTCCGATCGGCGCTCACGTCGATGACGATGACGCGCTTGGCCACGTCTATCTGGGTCGCGGCGAGGCCGATGCCCGGGGCCTTGTACATGGTCTCGGCCATGTCTCGTACGAGATCCTGAATTTCTTTGTCCACGCGCGCGACCGGCAGCGCTTTTTTGCGCAGCCTGGGGTCCGGATAACGAAGGATTTCGCGCAGTGCCATGAAGCCGGATTATACCGGAATCCTGTACCGGGCGCTCCTCCGGCAGGTGGACGATCGCCGAATCACCCTCTACACTCCAACGCATGCGTCGAGTTCGCTTAGGTCTTCTACTGGTGGCGGCCCTGTCGCCCGTCGCGTGGGCGGGTCGCTTGGTCGTGCCCCACGTCCCCCAAACTTATGTCGTTCGCAAGGGCGACACGCTCTGGGGTATCGCGAACCACTTCTTTCGCGACCCGTGGCGGTGGCCCGGGATATGGAATCGCAACGTCCAGATCCGGAATCCCGATCTCATTTATCCGGGCGATGTCATCGCGCTTCGCTACGCCCACGGCAAGCCCTATCTGGTCGATGAGGGGCCGGTCCAGGTCGTGGCCGGCCGTTCCCGCAATACCACCGTGTTGAGGCCCGCGGTCCGATCGCACGCCCTGGTCGGCGCCATCCCCACCCTGAGTCCGAATGTCATAGGGCCCTTCTTGCAGCGCCCGCTCGCGCTGTCGCGGCGCAGCTTTCGGCGTCTAGGCTATGTGGCGGGGGCGGTTCATCGGCATACCTTTCTCGGCCCCGTGGGTCGCTTCTACGCCCGCGATCTCGGCGCCCATCCGACCAAGATCTACGAAATCTATCGGCGCGGTCCGGCGCTGCGCGACCAGGACGGGGATTTTCTGGCCTACGAGACGAAATACGTCGGACGCGCCAAGCTCGTGCGGCGCGGCCGCCTGCCGGAGCTCGAGGTCCTCTCCTCGATCCGGGAGGTGCAAGCCGGCGACCGCCTGATTCCCTGGAAACCGCAGCCGCCTACCCCCTACTACTATCCGCGCGCCCCCAAGAAGCGTATCTACGGCGCCGTCGTGGCGGCCACGCACGACAACCTGAACCTTGGCACTTACGCCGCGCTTGCTATCAATGTGGGCAAGAACGCCGGCATCCGCCGGGGCTACGTGTTGCGTATCTATAGCCGCCCGCGCCGTTTCTACGACCCTGTCGCACACGAGACGGTGCGCGGCCGCAGGCAACCGTTGGGGCTCCTTATGATCTTCCGGACATTCTCGCGGGTGAGCTACGGCGTCATCATGCAGGCGCGCCGCGAGATCCACGTGGGCGATACCGTGGCGACCCCGTAAGATTGACCTTGACCGCGGTTTGCTCCATGCTCTCAGTCAAAGGCGCCACGCGCCCCAGCTCAGGAGCGGACCGTAGAGTGCAAGATCCTGAAATGAAAGAAAACGTCCTCGACGTCCTCATGTATCTGTTCGAAAACTATATGGACGAGGGGCCCGATTTCCAACCCGACCAGGAGTCCCTGGTCGATGAATTGGCGCAGGCCGGCTTTCCGAAGGCCGAGATCGTCAAGGCTTTCGCTTGGCTCGAGGGACTCGCGGCTCTGAGGAACAACCAGGCGGTATTGCCTACCAGCGCGTCCCTGAAGTCCCTCCGGGTGTACTCGGAGGACGAGCACAAGAAGATGGATACGTCGGCGCGAGGCTTCCTCCTGTTCCTGGAGCAGGGCGGGGTGCTGGACGCTGCGGCGCGCGAGCTTGTCATCGACCGCGTCATGGCCCTTGAAACCGATGAGATGGATCTGGAGCAGCTGAAATGGATCATTCTCATGGTGCTCTTCAATCAGCCAGGCCAGGAGCAGGCTTACGCCTGGATGGAGGACCTCGTGTTCAACGAAACCCAAGGCGCCCTCAATTAGCGGTTCCTCCCCCAGGAAATCGCCGGGTGGCGTTTGCATCCTCCAAGGCCCATAGTGCGCCCAACTCGTTTGCTGCTTAAGACACATGCCTAAGAACCTCATCATTGTCGAGTCGCCCGCCAAGGCCAAGACGATGAGCAAATACCTTGGTAAAGGATTTACCGCGCTTGCCTCGTACGGGCATGTGCGCGATCTCGTCCCGAAGAAGGGTGCGGTCGACACCGATCGCGATTTCGGCATGAAGTACGAGGTCATCGAGAAGAACCGCAAGCACGTCGACCTCATCATCAAGGCGATGAAGAGCGCTGACGCCTTGTACCTTGCCACCGATCCGGATCGCGAAGGCGAGGCAATCTCCTGGCACCTCTATGAGATCCTGAAAGACGAGGGCCTTATCGCCGACAAGCCCGTGCATCGCGTCGTGTTCCACGAAATCACGAAGCGGGCCATCCAGAAGGCGGTGGCCGAACCGCGTGCGCTCTCGGAGAATCTGGTCAACGCGCAGCAGGCACGGCGGGCCCTTGATTACCTCGTTGGTTTCAATCTCTCGCCCCTGCTCTGGAAGAAGGTGCGCCGGGGTTTGTCGGCGGGCCGTGTGCAGAGCCCGGCCCTGCGCCTGATCGTCGAGCGCGAAGAAGAGATCGAGCGCTTCGTCGAGCGCGAGTATTGGACCATAGAATCGGAGATGGAGGCCGACGGGCAGGCCTTCCGTGCCAAGCTCACGACCCTTTCCGGGACCCGACTCGACCAATTCGCGGTGCCGGATGGCGACCGGGCGGCGGAAATCGAGGGGCGCCTCAAGGCGGGCGCGGCGGACGGCCGTTACCGCGTGCTCGCGGTCGAGCGGAAGCAGCGCAAGCGCAATCCGGCGCCGCCGTTCACCACATCGACCCTCCAGCAAGAGGCCTCGCGCAAACTCCACTTCACCGCCCAACGCACGATGCGCACGGCGCAGCAGCTCTACGAGGGCGTACCGATCGAAGGCGAGACCGTGGGTCTCATCACATATATGCGTACGGATTCCTTCACTCTGGCGCAGGACGCGCTCGCTGAGATCCGTGCGACGATTCAGGAGCGATTCGGGGCTGACAATGTGCCGCCCGCCCCCCATGTCTACAAGACGCGCTCGAAGAATGCGCAAGAGGCCCATGAAGCCATACGGCCGACCTCGGCCGCGCGTTCGCCTGAGGCCTTGCGGGCCCTCCTGACCCCCGACCAATTGAAGCTCTACGACCTCATTTGGCGACGCACGATGGCGTGTCAGATGATCCCCGCGGTGCTCGACACCATGGCGGTCGATCTCGAGGCCGGCCCCGGCGACGTCTCCCGGGCGACGGGTTCGGTGGTGCTCGTGCCGGGCTTCATGGCCGTGTACCAAGAGGACCTGGATGACAAGAAAGGGGACGACGATGAGGCCGACCGCTTGCTCCCGGATATGCGCGAGAACGATCGCATCACTCTCATGGAGATCCATAAGGAACAGCACTTCACGGAGCCGCCGCCGCGCTATTCCGAGGCGAGCCTTGTGAAGGCCCTGGAGGCGTTCGGGATCGGACGCCCCTCGACCTACGCGACCATCATCTCGACTTTGCAGCAGCGCGAATATGTTGTTTTGGACAAGCGCCGCTTCAAACCCACCGATGTCGGGCGGGTCGTCAACAAATTTCTTGCTCAGCACTTCGAACGCTATATCGATTACGATTTTACGGCGCGTCTCGAAGATGACCTCGACGCGGTCTCCCGCGGCGAAAAGGAATGGATCCCGTTGCTGCGCGATTTTTGGGGTGAATTCCACCGCCAGGTCAGTGACAAGGAGGATGCGGAGCGGCCTGGCGTCGAGGTCTTGGCGGAGACCTGCCCCCAGTGCCAGAAGCCGCTGTCCAAACGGCTCGGGCGCAATGGCTACTTCATAGGCTGCACCGGCTACCCCGAGTGCGACTATACGCGCAACCTAGGCGAGGAGGCCGAGGCGCCGGCGGCCGAGGTCATCCCCGATCGCAGCTGCCCCCTCTGTGCGAGCCCGCTCGTCATCAAGCGCGGCCGTTACGGTCGCTTCGTGGGCTGCAGTAATTATCCGACCTGCAGACATATGGAGCCCTTGGAGAAACCGACGGACACGGGGGTGGTTTGCCCGGAATGCCGGCAAGGAGCGCTTCTCAAGCGGAAGTCGCGCTACGGAAAGCTCTTTTACTCCTGCTCCCGCTACCCGGACTGCAAATATGCGGTGTGGAACCCGCCGCTTGCCGAGCCGTGCCCGCAGTGCGGCCACCCCATCCTCACCGTGAAGACCACCAAGCGTCGAGGTACGGAGAAGGTCTGTCCGCAAAAAGAGTGCGGTTACGCCATTCCCTGCCCCGAGTGCGCGGAGGGCGGGTCATAGACAGCATTCGCCCGCCCATCGGAGATTGGGAATAAGGCGGCCCCGGCGTCGTCTTTATATAGTGAGAGACGGTGAGCGAGCGGGACCCCATGGTCAGGCGAGCAGTTCTAATAGTAGTGATGCTTCTGTTGGGCGCGCTCGCGGCCGCATCGGCCCGCCCGTTGGCCCCCAATCAGGCCTTTCGTTTCCACGCGGCGGTCGCCGATGGCAAGCTTGTGGTGCGTTGGACCGCCGCACCTGGCTATCACCTCTACCGCAGTCGCATCCATCTGGCGGTCGGGCCGCGCAAGGTTCACCTCGCGCCTTTCGTGCTCCCCAAGGGGCGCTGGGTCAATGATGCGGCTTTCGGGCACCAACAAGTCTACGAAGGCCGAACCGGTCTTGCGATCCCGTTTGCCGCGCCCCGTGCCGTCTCCACGATCCAGGTGACGGCGCGCTACCAGGGCTGCGCCAATGCGGGCATCTGCTATCCGCCGCTCACGAAAACTGTCATCCTGAAGGCGCCGCCGAGCGGTTGGCCGCATGCGGGCGGGCTTGAGCGCGTCGCGTCTGTCACGCCGCCGCCGGCCAAGGGTGCCCCACCCTGGACGACTCTGGCCCTGTTTCTGGTGGCCGGGCTCGGCCTTGCCTTCACGCCCTGCGTCTTCCCGATGATCCCGATCCTGTCGGCTACCGTGGTCGGCCAATGCCGGGGGCGCGCCCGCCCGTTCACCCTGTCGCTCGCCTATGTGGCTGGCATGGCCGCGACCTATACGGGCGCTGGTATCGTCGCTGCTCTCACCGGACACTATGTGCAGGCTGCCTTCCAGAGTCCCTGGGTGCTGTCGGCCTTCAGCGCCCTGTTCGTGGTGCTCGCGCTCTGCATGTTCGGGCTATACGATCTCCAGATGCCGCCAGCGGTGCAGGAGCGTCTGGGCCGCTTCGGCCAGGGCGGCCAGGTCTTCGGCAGCCTGATCTTGGGGGCCTTTTCCGCGCTGATCGTGGGGCCCTGTGTTGCCGCGCCTCTGGCTGGCGCCCTGTTGCTCATTTCACGTACGGGCGATGTCCTGTTCGGGGGTCTTGCCCTATTCGCCCTGAGCGTCGGGATGGGCCTCCCGCTGCTTGCCGTCGGGACCTCGGCGGGCCATTTCCTTCCAAAGGCTGGTCCATGGCTCAATAAGATTCGGGCCATCTTCGGTGTTGTGATGATCGGGGTCGCGATCTGGCTCGAAAGCCGCATCTTGCCAGGCCCGGTGACCCTGGGCCTCTGGTCCTTGCTTGCCATCATCGCGACTGTGGCCCTGGGCGCGCTCGAGCCCTTGCCCCCCACGATGCCGGGCTACGCGCGTGTCGCCAAGGGGCTTGGAGTAGCTGTGCTCGGCTATGGGCTGGTATTGGGCGCAGGCGCCCTGTCTGGGGGTCGAAACCCGTTAGCCCCCCTCGCGCGTCTCGCGGGCGACGGCGCGGTATCGTCTTTGGGCCCGAAGCTTGTGTTTCAGACCATCCACAGCCAAAGTGGCCTGCGCCGGGTGCTTGCCACCGCCCGTGGACGGCCGGTTCTAGTGGATTTTTGGGCGTCCTGGTGTGTACAGTGCCGGCGTATGGAGAGGAACACTTTCCGTAACGC
Organism: Pseudomonadota bacterium; assembly: GCA_021794275.1. Taxonomy (GTDB): domain Bacteria; phylum Pseudomonadota; class Gammaproteobacteria; order Acidiferrobacterales; family Acidiferrobacteraceae; genus Acidiferrobacter. The sequence continues at coordinate 24,898 of JAJYRD010000071.1, forward strand.
CCGAGTGGCTGCGGCCTTGAGTTCGTTTGTCCTGGTGCGTGCTGACGTCACGCGTGCCGATGGGCGCACCCGGCGTCTGCTCGCCCTCCTGCACGCCTTCGGCCCCCCCACCCTGGTCCTTTTGAATGGCCGAGGGGCGCGTATCGGACTCTGGCCAGGCTACGCCGGCCCACACGCGCTTCTCGCTCATCTTGCGGATCGCGTCCCTGCGGGAGGGATGGCGCGCACACAGCCGGCGGATTTGCGCCATAGCGAGGTCACAAATTGAGTTCTGTCCGCACCCTTACTACCAGAGGCTCGCTCCCTGGGCGCCCACACCCCGCCTCGATCCGGACGGCCTCCGCGTCGCTACGGATTCCTGTAGCGCTGCTCCTTGGCCTCTTCTGTGCGGCCGCATGGGCCCATGGCGCGTCGGTCGGCGTCAAGCAGGCCCGGCGGCTCGCGCTCTACAGGGCATTGGCGGGGGCGACCGCCATCACCGAGGGGCACGGGCCGCGCGTGGTCTATGACTTTTTCGACCCTAACTGCCCCTATTGCCATATCCTCTACGAACGGCTGCGGGGTTTGATCGGGCCCTATCATTTGACTGTCCGTGAGATCCCCGTCGGGTATCTCACGCCCTCCAGCGTAGGCAAGGCGGCGGCCCTCCTTGAGGCGACCCATAAGCGCGCCGCCCTGCAAGCCGCCCAGGCCCATTACTCCTGGAAGACCGGAAGCTCGATTGCGCCGCGACCGCCGTCCCCCCTCGTCCGGCAGCAGCTCGCCCGAAACCTGAAGCTCGATACGCAAGCCGCGGGCTTTCCGCTCGTACCGATTCTCGTCTATCAGAAAACCGACGGCACGATCCGCATCGTGAACTCGGGCGCACCTCCGGTTTGGGCTTTGAAGCAGATACTGGCCAGCATCAAGGGTTAAGCGGTGATGCCGCAGGTTTCAGTCTTGGGGTCACGACTCAAAAGGGCCGCCACCGCGGCTTCGGGGCTGCGCCCAGCGAACAGGACCTGATAGACCTGTTCGGTGATGGGCATATCGATGTCGTTTTCACGGGCCAGGGCGTAAACCTCGCGGGCGCTCGCCACCCCTTCCACGGCCTGTCCGAGCTCGCCTGTGATGTCGCCAAGCGAACGCCCGCGCGCGAGCGCGAGGCCCACGCGCCGATTGCGCGACAGGTCGTCTGTGCAGGTCAAGACCAGGTCCCCCACGCCCGACAAGCCCATGAGCGTCTCGGTCCGGCCCCCGACCGCGACGCCGAGACGCAGGAGTTCGGCGAGGCCCCTGGTGATGAGGGCGGCGCGGGCGTTGGCGCCAAAGCCGAGTCCGTCGCTGATTCCGGCGGCGATCGCCAACACGTTTTTCACCGCACCGCCGATCTCGGCGCCGATGACATCGTCGCTCGTGTAGATACGCAGGCGTTCCCCTCGAAGCCAGGATGCCACGGTCTCGGCCGTCGCGAGATTATCCGACGCCACCGTGAGTGCCGTCGGAAGCCCGGCGGCCACTTCGCGCGCGAAACTCGGCCCAGTCAATACGGTGGCCGCTTTTCCAGGCCGCACCTCGGCGTGGATCTCCGACAGCCGCTTATGGGTCCCCGACTCGAGGCCCTTAGTGGCCCACGCCAGCACGGTCCGGTCGTCGCAGAGTGGCGCTAAGGCCCGTAGGACGGTCCTAAAGGCGCCGCTTGGGACCGCCACCATTAGCCCGTCGCTGGCCTGGCAGACGCGCTTTAGGTCGCTTTCGATCTCCAGGCTGTCGGGAAAACGGACATGCGGAAGGGCCGAGGTATGGACGCGTTCGTGCGCTAGCCGTGCCATCCGCGCCTCATCCGAGCCCCACAGCAGAACCCGGCGCCCGGGCCGCGCGAGGAGGATGGCGAGCGCCGTACCCCACACCCCCGCGCCCAGAACCCCGAGCGTGTCCGACGGCCCAGACTCAGTGGGCGTTCGACCCATCTTGTGCTTCACCGTCTTGCTTTTGTTGGTAGAGCATCTCGAAGTTGACGGGATTGATGAGCAGCTGCGGGAAGCCGCCCTTGCTCACGAGATCGTTCACGACCTCGCGGGCAAACGGCAGCAGGATGTTGGGGCACGCAATTTCCAGGACCTTCACGAGTTCCTCGTCGGGGACGCCCGTGATGCGGAACACCCCGGCTTGCTTGGTTTCCGTAAGGAACGCGGTGCGCTTATCCATGCGCGCGGTCACGGTCACGGCCAACACGACCTCATAGAGTCCTTCGGCGGGGTTTATGGGGCTATGTTCGATCCCAAGCTGCATGTCGACTTCCATCGCCGCTTTTTCGAGAAAAATGGCTGGGACGTGCGGGGCCTCAAAGGAGATGTCCTTCACATAAATCTTTTCGAGGCTGAAGACGATTTCCGGGTCCGCGTTTTGATCCGCCACGAGGGCTCCTTACTTTAAAGTGGTTGAAAGGCCGTTAACCGGGCGTCAGAGGCCCAGCAGGGGATCAAGCTCCCCCCTTAGGTCGAGTTGCGCAAGTTCCCGGTAGCCGCCTATGTGACGGTCACCAATGAATATCTGGGGGACCGTATTCACGCCATGCGCCCGATCGACCATTTCCTGCCGCCGCGTGGGTTCTTCGTCCACACGAATCTTTTCGACCGCGACACCCTTTTTTTCGAAAAGGCGCGATGCCATCTGACAGTAGGGACACACGCGCGTAGTGTACATCAAGACCTTTGCCATAAGGACCCTACGATACTGTGGGGAGATTCGCGCTGCGCCATGCGGACAGGCCGCCGGCAAGGTTGCGCACGTCGGCAAATCCCTCTTTCCGCAGTATCGCCGCAGCCCGCGCTGACCGCGCGCCGCTTGCGCAACACACGATGATGGGCTTCTCCTTATATTTTTTCAGCTCCTGGCTGCGTGTCGCCACCTGCCCCAAAGGGATGTTGATGGCTCGCGCGATGTGTCCGCTGGTAAATTCTTGAGGTTCGCGAACGTCCACGACCACGGCAGCTTTGCGGTTAAGGATCTGGACGGCCTCCTGCCCCGTCACCTTTTGGCCGCCCGAAGTCGCGTCGAGGGCGGTGCCCGCCACCAACAGGCCGCCCACGATAACCAACGCCAGAAAGAGGTACCAGTGTGCAATCACGAACGCAGCCATGACGGTCCCTCAGCGCGGATCGGGCAAGGTGCAGAAGGCCATGCGCATGGCCCCTATCAGTTGCAGGATGCGGGGGTCTGCGATGCGGTAAAAGACCTTGTTTGCGTGTTTGCGCGACGCAAGGATGTCCTTGTCGCGTAAAATGGACAGGTGTTGGGAGATATTGCTCTGCGAAGTGCCCACCTGGACTACGATATCTTGTACACTCACCTCCGTGGCGGCGCCCAGAATGCAGAGGATCTTCAATCGCAACGGATGCGCAATGGCCTTCAGCGCCCTTGACGCGAGCTGGATGTCATCCTCGTTGGTGATAAGAATGTCCTCCAGCGGCTGGATGATCTCGGAAGGTACCATATCGACTCCCTTAGGTCGTAAGGACGAGTTACGGCCCGGTAAGCCATTACCGGCCGGCTGTCGCCCGAAACAAAACATTATACAATATAAGTGGGATTTAAAAGACCGGACAACGGAATCCCGCCCGGAGCGCGTTTGATGCCTTTTACACCGAAACCTCTTGTGCTTGTTATCCTCGACGGCTGGGGCCACAGCGATCGGACCGAAAACAACGCCATCGCAGCGGCCCGCAAACCGTGGTGGGACAAAACGTGGGCGTCTTCCAGCCACAGCCTCATCCAGGCCTCCGAGGCCGCCGTCGGTCTTCCATCGAAGCAGATGGGGAATTCCGAGGTCGGTCACCTGAATCTCGGGGCCGGCCGGGTCGTTTATCAGGAGTACACGCGGATCAACCGCGCGATCGCCTCAGGGGCCTTTTTTACGAATAAGACACTGACCGACGCCGTCGATCTGGCTCGCGACAGTCACAAGAGCTTGCATGTGCTCGGGCTGCTATCGCCAGGGGGGGTCCATAGCCACGAAGATCATATCCATGCCATGGTCGAGCTGGCGGTGACTCGTGGTCTGAATCAGGTCTATCTGCACGCCTTTCTCGACGGGCGCGACACGTTACCACAGAGCGCCGGCGCCTCGCTTACGGCCATGGAGGCCAAATTCGCGGCCCTCGGACGCGGGCGCATCGCCTCCGTCATCGGGCGCTACTATGCGATGGATCGCGACCACAGATGGCCGCGCATTCAGGCCGCCTACGATCTGCTGACCGCGGCCAAGGCTGACTATCGGGCAGCCACCGCCGCCGAGGCCCTCGCCCAGGCCTACGCGCGAGGGGAGACGGACGAGTTCGTCAAGGGGACGATCGTGGTCCCGCCGGGCGAGGCCCCGCGCCCGATAGACGACGGTGATGTGGTGGTGTTCATGAACTTTCGTTCGGATCGCGCGCGCCAGATCAGCCGGCCGTTCGTCGATCCGGCGTTCGACGGCTTTATTCCCACGGCGCGGCCGCGCCTCGGGCGCTTCGTGAGCCTCACGGAATACCAGGCCGACTTCAACGTCCCCGTGGCCTTTCCGGCGGCGCGCCTTGTCAACGTCCTCGGGGCTTATCTGGCTGATCTGGGGAAGCGTCAGCTGCGTGTCGCCGAAACCGAAAAGTACGCGCATGTCACGTTTTTCTTCAACGGCGGGGAGGAGACGCCGTTTGAGGGCGAAGAGCGCGTCCTCGTGCCCTCGCCGACCGATGTGCCCACTTACAATCGCAAGCCTGAAATGAGCGCCAGCAAGGTTGCCGACGAGGTGATCCGGGCGGTCGCGGCCGGACGCCATGATGTCATCATCTGCAACTTCGCCAATCCCGACATGGTCGGGCATACCGGCGATTTTGCGGCGACGGTGTGTGCGATAGAGGCGCTCGACAAATGCCTGGCGCGCGTGGCTGAGGCCGTGCGGGCGAAAGGTGGAGAGATGTTGATAACCGCGGACCACGGCAATGCCGAGCAGATGCTCGACGCCGAGAGCGGACAGGCCCATACCGCGCACACTACGAACCCCGTGCCGCTCCTTTATGTGGGGCGCGACGCGCGGATCAATCCGCAGGGCTCCTTGGAAGACGTGGCGCCGACCATGCTGCGCCTCCTCAACATCACGCCGCCGTCCGAGATGACCGGGCAAGCCCTGATCGAGCTGGCGTGAACGCGGGGGGGCTCCGAAAGCGGCCGCTCACGAATTTGCTCGGCCGACTCGCCCTGGCCCTCCCCATTCTTTCTGCGCCTTGGGTCGCGTACGCCGGACCCCGACACGATCTGCGACTCCTGCGTTCGCGCGAGGCGGCATTGCAGCACCATCTCGATAAGACCCTGCGCGAACGCAGCAGGGCCCTCGACGCCTTGCGTCTCGCGGAGGACCGGGTCGCCCGTGCCGAACGGGCGCTCTTGCGCGCCCGGGCGGCCGTAAGCCGATCGCGGGAGAAGGTGCAGGCCCTCGCCGCGCGCGAGAGCGCCCTGCGCAAGACCGAGGCGCGCGAGCGACATGACATCGATCGCCAGGCGCGAGCGGCCTATGCCGCCGGTCGCCAGGGGGCGGCCCAGATCGTCTTTAGTCAGAAAGACCCGCAATTCCTGGCGCGCATGATGACCTACTACGGTTACGTCTTGCGCGCGCGGGCGCGGCGTCTTTCGGCCTTGCGGCACACGACGTCGGCCTTGCGGTCCGCGATGGTTGCCGATGCCGCACAGACCGCCCGGTTGCGGCAGCGGGCCCGTGTGGAGGCCGGCCAAGCGCACCGTTTCGACGTGGCGCTCGCGCGCCGCTCCGCCGCCGTCGGCGCCCTCGACCGCCGAGCGCGCTCCAATCGCGCCCGATTGGTGGCCCTGCGCCTGCGCGCGCGCCGCCTGCGCGCCTTGGTGCGACGGCTCCGCCGCCTACCGGCTGTCGCGGGCCCGATCCCTGAGATGAAGGGCCCGTTCGTCAGATTCCGGGGGCGCCTGCCCATGCCGATTCCGGCGCCCTATCAGGCCCTGCGTGTCGAGAGCGGGCCCGGGGGGCTCGGCCGCTGGGGGGGCGTGCTCATACCCGGCCAAGCGGGAGAGCCTGTGCGCGCCGTGTTCCCCGGGCGCGTCGTTTACGCAAATTGGTTGCGCGGCTACGGTTTGTTGTTGATACTGGAAAACGGGGGCGGGTATATGACGCTGTATGGCCATAATCAGACCCTTCTGAAGCATGTAGGGGATGTGGTTCGCGCCGGGGAGACCATAGCTACCGTCGGAGACAGCGGTGGGTTCTCGCGGCCGGGACTATATTTCGACATCAGCCACGACGGCCAGCCGCTCAATCCCTTGCTGTGGTTGGCGCGCTGAGCGCATTTTGAGGAGACAGTTTGCGATGAAGAAGAGCCTCACTCGCTACGCCCTGATCTTGCTGGCGGGCGTCTTCCTGGGGGCCGGTCTTACGATCGAGCGTGCCGTGCAGGCCGATCGGGCCGCGCATGAGCGTGCGACCCTCTCGCACCTCCCGCTGCGCGAGCTTCGAACCTTTGCCGAGGTTTTCAATATCGTCAAGGCCGAGTACGTCGTTCCTGTCAGCAGCCGCAAATTGATCGACAATGCCTTGCGCGGCATGGTCAACAATCTCGATCCCCATTCCCAGTACCTCGATCCGCGCCAGTACCGGCACCTCCGCGTCGACACCACCGGACGTTTCGGCGGTGTCGGTCTCGAGGTGACCGAGTACAAGGGCTTTCTGAAGGTCGTAAGCCCCATCCACGGCACACCTGGAGGGCGTAGCGGCATCAAGCCTGGCGACCTCATCGTTCGCATCAACGGCACCTTTATCCAGGGCCTGTCGTTGCGCAAGGCGGTCCGGCTTCTGCGCGGGCGCCCGGGATCCACGGTTTCGCTCACGGTCTTGCGCAAGGGGCAGGCCCAACCCCTCACGTTCCGGCTTAAGCGCCAGATCATAAAGATCCACAGCGTCGCGGGCCGCCTGCTCGCGCCGGGCTACGGCTACCTGCGCATCTCGGAATTTCAGGGAGACACCGGCCGGGGCGTGACCCGCACCCTAACCCATCTCATCGCCGAGAATCATGGGCCCTTGAAGGGGCTCGTGCTCGATCTTCGCGACAACCCAGGCGGCGTATTGAACGCCGCGGTGGCAGTTTGTGACGATTTCATGAATCGTGGCGTCATCGTGAGCACGCGTGGGCGCATCCCGAGCTCGGATGTCGTGTTCCGCGCCCACGGGCCGGATTTGTTGCACGGCGCGCCCATGATCGTGCTCGTGAACGGGGGTTCGGCGTCGGCCGCCGAGATTGTTGCGGGTGCGCTCCAGGACAATCGGCGGGCGGTTGTCATGGGTACCAAGACCTTCGGCAAGGGCAGCGTCCAGACGATCATGCCCATGGGTAACGGGGGCGCCCTGCGTCTCACAACGGCCCGCTACTTCACACCCAATGGCCACTCGATCCAGAATCTTGGTATTGCCCCCAATATCGTGGTTCACGAAGGCAAGTACGTGCCGGGCACGCCCAGCGGGTTCCTGCGCGAGACCAACTTGCCGGGGCACCTCGCAAACCCCAACCCACCGAAGGCATCGCCGAAGGCGCACGCGCTTTCGCCGGTCACGCGCAAGCTGCTCGATGAGGACTATCAGCTGCGCGAGGCGTTCGACCTGCTGCAGGGAATATCGGTATTTCGACACTTCAAGGGATGACGTCATGGCACGCAAGGACGGTTTGCCGATCAAGATCCGACCACTCCATCCCACCGATCTCCCGGGGGTGATGTTGCTCCATCGGGAGCTCGGGTGGAATCCCGCTTTCAAGGCCGATGGAAGCACGCTCGGTCAACGCCTAGCCGCGCTGATCACTGAGGAAAACGCGCTCTTGCTCGTGGCTGAGCATGACCGCGCGGTGGTCGGTTACGTCCATGGCGAGATCGTCACCCATCTCCTCTTCGCCGGCCGCGAACTCTATGTGACGGAGCTTTTCGTCATCGCGGAGGCGCGTGGGCGAGGAGTGGGAAAGGCGCTCATGGCAGCGATCGAGAGCGAGGCGGCAGCCCGTAAATGTTTCCGCATAAGCGTCCTGAATAGCCGCGAACGCGACTCCTATCGGCGCGGCTTTTATCCTTCGCTCGGCTACGAAGAGCGGCCGAGCGTGGCGAGCTTCACGAAGCGGCTGGACTGGGGCTGAGCAATTCGTCGGCCCAGCATAGCCCTCGGCATGGGCATGGGCCCTCCAGCGCCTCTGCCTGCTCCGTCGATCGTAACGGTGTGGTCGCTGCTTCAACACCTTGCGGGCGGTCGCGCCGCCCTCTGTGTGCCTTGATGAGGCAGCCAATGGGCCGGATCCACGGCCCAACAGTTTTGCCTTAGTTCCGTCGATCGAACCGGCGGCCACGCCCTCTAGGCCCGTATGACCGCATTCCGCGTCCGGTCCCTCCCACGAAGGTCACGTCCGACCGGGTTGCGCCCCGCAGATAACCGTTCCTGCCGCGTCTGCTATGCTGAAAGGGTGGCGCGGCCTCGGTTCGCGCTCGTCGCCCGCGACGAAAGGGGATGACTTTTCTTTGGAGGGGGAGCAAGAGATGGGTATGTGGAGGCGAAGCGCGGGCGCCCTTGCGGTGCTCGTGGGCGCGGTCGTGGCGGTTCCGGCGGGGGCGCACCCGGTCAATCTCTCGGTGGGGGCATCGACTCTGGGTTATGGCGTGCAGGTCTCGACCGCGCTCATCCCGGGGACCCTGGATCTGGCCGTAGGCATCAATCACCTGAGCCAGAGTCGCTCGGGGACCTACACGAATTCGAACAACAGCATCCCCTATCAGGGGACCATGCGGCTTCAGACCATACCCGTGCTGTTCAATTATTACCCATTCTCGGGCGTGTTCCGCATCACGGGTGGCGCCATGATCAACGAGAATCGGGTGACGGCCTATTCCTCGGATCCCACGGGGACGTATGTGATCAACGGACACTCCTACCTGGGGGCCGAGGTCGGCACTTTTGCCGGCAAGGCCACTTATCGACGCCTCGCGCCCTATCTTGGCATAGGCTGGGGGAGCAAGGCTTCGCGTCACTCGGGCTTTTCCATGGGTTTCGACATCGGCGTGCTTTTTACCGGGAGCCCCAACGTCCAGTTCAGCGCGAGCAATGCCAGCGCCAATCCACGGCTGGCCTCCGATGTCGCGGCCGCGCAGGCGCAGGCCAATGCGCGCGCGAGCCGCTATAAACTCTGGCCGGTGATAGGTCTGCGCATAGGCTACGACTTCTGAGGATTGGGGGCTTGGTAGCTTACGCGTCTCGCTCCTGGAGTTCTGTTCACTCGGGCCTGCGCCCGAGATCGAACAAGGACCAGGCGAGCAGCACGAAGCCCGGCACGCCGATCGCGATTTCGAGGACGTCCAGGTAGCGGGCGACGAACGCGGGGTGTGTCACGCCGAAGATCGCAAGTCCGGTGGCCGCGAGGGTTCCACCGAGGAGTCCAATCATGATGCGACGATGGCGCACACGCATGTCGAGCGCCAGGCGGTCGATCTCGTCGGACTGTCCGCGCACCAAAAGCTCCCCGTCTTTGGCCTGTCGGAGCGTCGCACCCAGGTAGCGTGGGATCTCCGGGAGTATGTGGATCCAGTTCGGGTACTCCTTGCGGATGGCGTTCCATACCGCTCGCGGGCCGAGCTGCTCGCGCATCCAGCGTTCCAGGAACGGTTTGGCGGTGATCCACAGATCGAGGTCCGGATAGAGGCGCCGGCCGAGCCCCTCGATGTTGAAGAGGGTCTTCTGGAGTAGCACGAGCTGAGGCTGGACCTCCATATTGAACCGGCGGGCGGTCTGAAAGAGATTCAGGAGCAGACGGCCAAACGAGATATCTTTGATGGGTTTCGCGAAGATAGGCTCGCACACCGTCCGGATCGCGCCCTCGAGTTCGTCCACGCGGGTGCCTTTGGGCACCCAGCCGGCGCGTACATGGGCCTCGGCGATACTGCGATAGTCCCGGTTCAGGAAGCCCAGAATGTTCTCGGCGAGGTAATATTTGTCGTCCGCGCTCAGCGTCCCCATGATCCCGAAATCCACCGCTCGGTACTGGCCGCTGAAGGATACGAAGATATTCCCGGGGTGCATGTCGGCATGGAAAAACCCGTCGCGGAATGCCTGCGTGAAGAATATCTCCACCCCGTCGTGCGCGAGCTTGCGAAGATCGACGCCGTTTGCGATCAAGGCCTCGCGGTTTGAGATCGGTACGCCCGTGATCCGCTCCATCACCATCACCGAGCGGCGCGTGTAGTCCCAGAAGACCTTCGGCACATAGAGGAGCGTTGAATCCTTGAAGTTCGTGCGCAATTGGCTCGCGTTGGCCGCCTCGTGGGCCAAGTCCATTTCGTCGTGCACGACCTTCTCGTACTCTTTCACCACCTCGAGCGGCCGCAGCCTGCGGGCGTCTGGCCAATAGCGCACGGCGAGCTGCGCCAAAGTCTGGAGTAGCGCGAGATCACGCCTCAAGATGACCTCTATACCCGGTCGTAGCACCTTGACGGCCACCTCGGTCCCGTCGTGCAAAGTGGCGAAGTGGACTTGTGCGACCGATGCAGAGGCTATGGGCGTCATGTCGAAGGTGTGGAACGACTGGGCGAGAGGCGTGCCGTAGGCGGCCTCGATGAGGGCCACGGCCTCTTCGCTCGAAAACGGCGGCACACGATCCTGTAGGCGGGCGAGCTCGACTAGGATGTCGTCGGGTATGAGGTCGGGCCGCGTCGACAGCATCTGCCCGAACTTTATGAAGATGGGTCCCAGCTCTTCTAGAGCGCGCCGCAGCCGCTCGCCACGGCTCGCGGTCGTCGGTCGCCACCGCCAGGGCGCGAGCCGCATGACGTAGGCGTAGGGCCTGAAGAGGTGGAGATTGACGACGAACTCGTCCAGGCCGTGGGAGATGAAGACCGCGGCTATCCGTAAAAGGCGGCGCGCGCGCCCGAAAGTCAGCATCACTGCGCCTTAAGGCGTCGCACGCGCTGACTGAGCCGCTCCACGTCGTCCCTCAGGGTGTCCACGGCCGCCAGGAACTCGTCCATTTCCCAAGGGCGCGGGAGGGCGCGTTCCTCGTCTTGCAGGAAGGCGACCGCATTTGCAGCAAGGCGCGTGGCGGCGTATTGCAGGGACCCCCGGACGCTACGTAGACCGCGCGTCACAAACTGCGCGGGAACGTCGCCCATGACGTTTGCGAGCGCCTCTTGCCAATCCACCGGTGCGTTTTCAAAAAGCCGCTTCATGGCGAGCGCAGTGTCGACGTCTCCCTCCATCTTGAGCCCAGAGGCGACGATCTTCTGGGTCTGCTCGGGCTTTGCGCGCATGAGCGCCAAGAGCTGCGCAGCCGACCCACGTACCGTGACGTCGCAGGCATCACTGGGCGCGCGGACCAGGATGCGATCGTTCGCGAACGCAAGATCGAAGGAGAGGGCGGGCGCCTTGAGCGCCACGCCCACCGACCGACCCTTGAGCGCGGCAAGGCCCGCACGCGCCTCCGGGTCCAGGCGGAATGGCGCGTTCAGTATCTGTTCCAGGGCGAAAAGTGCGACGCGCACACCTACCCCCGCTTGGCGCGGCGTGGCGCATAGAGCACCACTGAGCCCGCGATCTTGTCATGGAAGCCCTGCTTGCGCGCATCCCAGGCGATCCACAAAAACCCCAAGCCCAAGGTCGCGTAGGACACCAGGTATCCGAGGTTGCGCAAAAGCGCTTGGTTCACACTGAGAGGGCCTAGGGTGCGCGCATCAACGAGGTGGCAGGCGAGGAGCAATTTCCCCGGCGTCCCAAGAAATTTCACCCAGAACACCACCGAGTACGCGACCCCGAAGACGAGCCCAAGGAATTGGCGCAAGGGGTGTGCCGCCATGGCTTGAGCGAGCGCCATGACGGTCGGGTGCGTGGGCCAGCGTGATGGGGCCAGCGCCCCCATAACCGGCAGCAATACGATATTGTCGATCAGGTCCGCGGCCATGCGGCGCCAGAAGCCCGCATAGCACAGGCTCGCCGCCCTCTCATCCGACCGCTTATCCACGGATGGAAGCGCGGCCGCCATCAGAGCTTGTAACCCCTGTGCACGGCCACGATCCCGCCTGTGAGGTTCCAGTACTCGACGCGCCCGAGTCCGGCGCCCTCCATCATGGTCTTGAGCCCCTCCTGGTCTGGGTGCTTACGAATGGACTCCACCAGGTATTGGTAGCTCTCCTCGTCCCGCGCGACATAGCGGCCGAGCTTCGGCACGATCCCGAAGGAGTAGGCATCGTATAGGCGCCCAAGCAACTGCGATCGGGGGTGGGAGAATTCGAGCACAATGCAGCGTCCCCCAGGCTTGAGCGCCCCGCGCATGGCCGCAAGCGCGCGCTCCTTACGGGTCACGTTCCGCAGGCCGAATCCTATCGTTATGAGATCGAAGCTGTTGTCCGGAAATGGCAGCGCCTCGGCATTCGCCTGGACATAGGTTACAGGGTCGGTCACCCCTTTATCGACGAGACGGTCGCGGCCCACGCCGAGCATGGCGTCGTTAATGTCGCTCAGAACGACAAGACCCTTATCGCCGGTGCGGCCCGCCATGGCCGCAGCCAAGTCTCCCGTGCCACCGGCCAGGTCCAGGACGCGCTCGCCAGGTTTGGCAGCGGCAAGCCCCAAGGCGAAGGCCTTCCAGGCGCGATGCAAACCCCCTGACATGAGGTCGTTCATGAGGTCGTAGCGGGTGGCGACCGACCTGAAGACGCGTCCGACGAGCCGCCCCTTCTCGCTCTCCGAGACTTCGCGGTAACCGAAATGAGTGCTGGGCTCTGTCCGCTTGTCGTCCATGCGTTAGCTCCGTCCGTGTCCGGCCTGTTTCAGGCGGTTCAGGTATTCGTTCCAGAGTTTGTCCTGGTGCACGCCCAAGTTATGGAGTAGATCCCAGGAGTAGATCCCGGTGTCATGGCCGTCATCGAAGCGCAGCACTACCGCGTAGGTCCCGACCGGCTCCACCCCGATGATATTGACCGACTCCTTGCCGACCTGCAGGACCTCTTGGCCTGGTCCGTGTCCCCGCACCTCTGCGGAAGGGGAATACACGCGCAGGTATTCGGCCGGGAACTCGAACCGGCTCCCGTCCGTGAATATCACCTCAAGAATGCGGGATTTCTGGTGCAGCTTGATATCGGTCGGCCGGACCACGTTTTTGCGCATGCGTCGAGGATCTCCTAGCGCCAGCGTTGCGCCTGACACAAAAGCGTCATACTGTTTGTGTTGAATGGGCGACAGGGAGGACATCATGCCTGGAAAGATCCTTGTTGTCGACGATGAGCCGGCAATCCGCGCCATGGTCCGGTTTGCCTTGAAGCAGGCCGATTTCAGCTGCGCCGAGGCGCAAGATGCCGAGGAGGCCCAGACGCGGTTGCTGGCCGATCTCCCGGACCTCATTTTGCTCGATTGGATGCTGCCGGGCCTGGACGGGGTCGATTATGCGAGGCGGTTGCGCCGCGAGCGGCTTACCCAGAACATCCCGATTATCATGCTCACCGCCCGCACCGAGGAAGAGGATAAGGTCCGGGGCCTCAATACCGGCGCCGACGATTTCATGACCAAACCTTTCTCCCCCCGCGAGCTCATAGCGCGGGTGCGTGCCGTTTTGCGGCGTACGGCGCCCATGGCGTCGGATGATATCGCGGCGGTGGGCGGGCTTCTTCTCGATCCCGCCACCCACAAGGTTCTCGCCGACGACGAGCGCCTGACCTTGGGGCCCACCGAATTTCGGTTGTTGCATTTCTTCATGACCCATCCCGAGCGCGTCCATAGCCGCGAACGGGTCCTCGATGCCGTGTGGGGGAGTAACACGTATATTGACGAGCGAACGGTCGACGTGCACATTCGACGCTTGCGCAAGGCGCTCACGCCGAGCGGTTACGACCGTTACGTTCAGACCGTAAGAGGGGTTGGTTACCGATTTTCCGGAGATCCATAGGCTTGCATCCCGAGTTGCGGCGCGATTTGTGGGTGGCTTTGTCAATCGCCACCGCGGGCGGCCTGTCGGGGTCGGTCTTCGGCCATCCCGCGGCCGGAGTTTCAGTCGCGCTAGGCCTCGTGGTCGTGCTTCTGCTTATCAAGCTGGCGCGCCTCCATCGCTGGCTTATGCGGGGCCGGCCCTCGCCCATCCCGGAACTCGGTGGTCTGTGGGACGAGGTCATACGCGAGGTCCACAAGGGCGATCGGGCCAGCGAACGCCATAAAGAGCGCCTGACCGGGCTTTTTGACCGCCTGCAGGCGGCAGCGAGCGCCATGCCCGATGCCATGGTCGTCCTCACGCAGCGCGATGTCATAGAATGGGCGAACCCCCCCGCCGAGCGGCTCCTCGGCCTTCACGCCGAGCGCGATGCAGGCGCGCGCATCGTCCACCTGATCCGCGACCCGGCGTTCGGCGCCTATCTGGCCGCCGGCGATTACCATGAGCCGCTGATTTTAAAGGGCCCGGTCGACCCGCTCGCGGTCATCGTGCAGATCATCCCCTTCGGGGCCCGGGAAAAGCTCGTGATGGCGCGTGACATCACGCACTTGAAGCGGCTTGAGGAGATGCGCCGCCACTTTGTCGCCGATGTCTCGCACGAATTGCGCACGCCGCTCACGGTATTGCAGGGTTTTCTTGAAACCTTCGCGGATCTTGCCGAGGCCAAAGACGACGAGACGCGTTCGGCCATCGCGCTCATGCGCGAGCAGGTCGAGCGTATGCGACGGCTCGTCGATGATCTTTTGTCCCTTTCGCGGCTCGAAACGACGCCGGCTCGCGCCCACGACGAGGCGATCGACATGACGGCATTCCTAAAGAGCCTTGCGAATATCGCGGCGGCGCTCAGCGCCGAGCGCGCACACCTCATAGAGGTCGAGGTGGATGGCCCCGATCTCATCGGAAACGCGGAGGAGTTGCGCAGCGCCTTCACGAATCTCGTCCAGAACGCTGTCCGTCACACCCCGGCGGGCGGCACCATCCGCCTTTCTTGGCGCGCCGACGCAATGGAGGGACGCTTTGCCGTGACCGACACCGGCGAGGGTATAGCCGAGCGCCATATCCCGCTGCTCACGGAGCGGTTTTATCGCGTCGACAGCGACCGCTCGCGGGCGTCAGGTGGTACCGGCCTCGGACTTGCCATAGTGGCTCAGGTTCTTTTGCGTCACGACGCGCGCCTCGTGGTCGACAGCGCCCTTGGTCTTGGCAGCACATTCACATGTGTGTTTCCGTCAAGCCGACTTAGGCCCGGCCCTCCGCCCTCGCCCATCCCTTCGTCCGCGGTATAATGGCGGCATGCAGCTTGACGCCGTGTCCTACCACCGAGTCCTCGTCAACCTCTGGAAGCCCTTTCTGGTGTTGGTCGGGGGACTGTTCGTTCTGCGCTACCTAAAGCGTGGCCTATACCGTGCGCTCGTGCTTTTGCAGCGCAACAGCCTTTTCTCGGTAAGCGCCCTGCATGCCATCGGGCGGTTTGTCACCGCCCTACTTTATATCCTCCTCCTGCTCGTCACTCTGCGGATCGCGGGCTTCCAGGTGAGCGGGGTGCTCGACACTTTCGCGGGATTCCTGGCGGTTCTGGGTGTCGGCATGGTCGCGGTGTGGACCATATTAAGCAATATCACGGCCACTTTATTTATGCTGATATGGCGTCCGTACCAGCTCGGCCAGCATATCGAGGTCTTGCCCGACGGCATCAAGGGCAAGGTCCTCGACAACAACCTTATGTACACCGAGGTCGAGGAGCCCCAGGGGAGCACGGTGCTCATACCGAACAATCTGTTTTTTCAGAGATATGTGCGCCGCCTGCCATTGCCGGTCAAGTCGACGGTGATGCTGTCCGCGCAGTTGCGCGCCGGAGTGGTTGGGACTGAAGGCGAGGGCGGGGCGTTCGAGCGCGGCTCGCCCGCGCGGGACTAGCCTGACCGTGCACCCGCCCGGCCGCGCCAGGACCCGTCCGTCTCCGGATTCCTCGCCGCGCCTGCGCAACGCGTGGGCACCGAGCATACGCCAAGCCCTCGCCAGTCGGGTCATGCTATCGCTCATGCTCGGCCTCGCGGGGGTGGCGAGCGCGTACGGCAGCAAGGGACTTGCCGCACCCAAGCATCGCTTGAGTGCGCAAGCGGGGCTAGGTTACGAGGCGACGACAGGTACCAGCAACACGCGCACCCTGGATACCCGCGACCGGGTCCGCTACGGGCGGGCGCTCTGGCGTCTCACCGGGAGATTGAGCTACGACTACGCCTCGAGCCTCGGGCTCGTGAGTGCCAACCGCTTGGTCGTGAACTTGAAGGGCGCCCACTACTTCACCGGCGAGAAGGAAAACTTCCTGCTCCTCGCCCTACGCTACGATCGCAACCCCTTCGACGGCTACCAGCACTACCAGGTCGAGTCCGTGGGGGCGGGCCACCGTTTCCTGCGCCACGGCCCGATGCGTCTCAAGGTCGATGGGGGCCTCGGTTTCCGCCAGAACTACTATCTTCTGGGCGGCCATGATAACGTCCCTTTGGTGCGGCTCGCCGCGGATTATCGCTGGCGCATTGGGAAAAAGAGCATATTCAGCCAAAGACTCGCGGTGCTCGCCGCGACCACGGGTACATTACTCACTTCGACTACGGGGCTCACCGCCCCCATAAGCGGGAAATTCGCCCTTAAGGTCTCCGAGGTCGTCGATCACTACACGAGCACACCCCCGGGTTTCAAGCCCACGTCGACCTTCACGACGCTGAATCTCATATACTCTTTCCATTGACGCCACTTGAGCGCCGACCGCGACAGTTATGTACAAACGCCGTGCCCGCCTGATTTTCGTGTCATCGACGCCGGATTTGGCGGCGCGCGCGGTACGCATTGCGGCCGCCCTCGGCGGCTCTTGGATCGAGGCGCGGGCCTGTCCCATGGGCACGGCACCCACGGACTGCGATCTTCTCGTGACCCTGGACGCCACGGCCCTTGCGGCGCATCAGTGTGCCGTGCCCGGATATCGCCATGCGCACTGGCCGTTGTCGCCATCCAGCAAGGACGGCGACATCGCGTCTCATGTCGAGGGACTGATTGGAGGCATGCGCCTTCTTGCTCGTCTTGACGCATCGGGCGCCCCTGGCGCCTGACGCGGTGCCCGCAACGGCTGCGGTAGCTATCCTGCGAAGGGATCGAGGCCTCTTCGATCGACATCCTCCTCGCCCCAAAGAGACGAGCTTCCTTCCCGCCAAGGCGGCCTTCCGGCACCGCTTCGATGCGCCCATTCCCTTGGGTTAGCGCCCGCTTCACAACCTATGCCGCGAAACAGACTGCCCCAGCGTAAGCTGGGGAGAAAGGAATCCTCGTCCTTATGGCGCCTAAGCGCGAGAGGGCGAGGAGGATCAATTCATGGCCAAGCGGCCCCCCGCGTCGTGACAAAAGGGACATGCCTGTAACAGTCGTGTCACAAATGGCTCCTATGATGGCGCCGATCGTCAGAGCAGGCTCGGGTCTGCCATCGGACTATTCACACAGCAGCGGGGGGAGTATGAAACGCATTTCTCGAGCAACGCTTGCAGGTTTCGTCTTGGCCTGTGCGGGCATGGGCCAGGCCTATGCCGGAAAGGGATTCTTTGGCGGTATGAAGGTCAATGGTGATGTACGCGCCTATGACTTCACGCGCCACTATAGCGGGCCCGTCGCCGGGCAGCAGGCGTTTTCCTTAGGGGGCGCCCTCAACGTCATGAGCGGGTCCGTGTATGGGTTCGGGGCGGGCCTCACGTTTTACACTGCGCACTCGCTCGGCATGAACAACTCGAACCCCGCGCTGGTCGACGGGACACTTGCAGGCTACGACGGCATCGATACGCTGGGCCAGGCATTCGTTCAGTATGAAAATCGCAAGGTCCTGGTGCGCGCTGGCGACCAGTCCATCGCGAGCCCTTGGGTGAACCCTTCGGATTCACGCATGATCCCGGCCACCTACCAGGGCGTGTTGGCCGCCGTAAAGCCCATCAAGGGGCTTACGATCTCGGCTATGCGCATCACCCGGTTCAAGAGCCGCACCTCCAACCATTTTTCGCAGACCGACCTGTATAACCCGAGAAATATCGGCGGCACCCCCACTCTAGCCCGGGGTACGAGAGAGCCAGGTACCGCTGCCGTAGGCGTTGCCTACCATGGCGCAGGTCTAAAGACCGGCGTATGGGGTTACCAGTTCTACAACCTCGCCAAAATGGCCTACGCCCAAGGTTCTTATACTCTGCCCGGCACCGGCAGCATCAAGCCTTTCGTGGGTGCTCAGGCGCTCCGCGAAACCGGCTCCGGCCAGCAGTACCTGGGCCAGGTCGATGCTACGGTGTATGGCGCCGTGGCGGGGGTCAAGTACGCCGGGAGCCAGTTGAGCGTGGGTTACGATGATCTCCCCGCCCATCCCGGGGCCTTCGGAAACGGTGACGTCGTCTCGCCCTATACCACGGGCTACGCGACCGACCCCCTGTACACGACCTCGATGATCCAGGGTATGGTCGACCGCAAGACCACCGGGCATGCCGTTAAGATTGCGGCCACCACATTTTTCCTCCAGCACAAGCTGCGCCTCATCGCGAGCTTTGCCGACTACTTCAACACCGTCTACAGCGGATACAGCTCGGCGCGCACCAACGAGGCGGATTTGGACCTGACCTATTTCCTGGGCGGCCCCCTGAAGGGTCTGTCGGTTCGCGACCGCGTAGGTATCGCGCACAACCTGCCGGTCATCCGCCGCTTTGTCTATAACCGCATCATGGTCGAGTACGATTTCTAAGCGGAGCCGTCTGGGATGCGGGCCGGAACCGGCGGCCCGCACACCCGTTTCTCTCATCTCGCATCGGCCCGGGGGGTGCCATGGAGCCTTATACCGACGGTGCCGTCACTCGGAAGAGCTGTGGCATAATGGGCGGTATTCCCCCCATCGCTGGGGAGTCGTACCCATTCGCCGAGGAGTTGGCAGGATCCCCATCAATGGAAGCCGCGCAGAACGCCATCAAGATCACGATCCGCAATTTGCATTTCTATTACGGGAAGGAAGCGGCCCTCCACGACATCAATCTCTCCGTCGCTACCAAGATGGTGACCGCATTCATAGGGCCCTCCGGTTGTGGGAAGTCGACTTTGCTGCGCACCTTCAACCGCATGTACGAGCTCTATCCAGATCAGAGGGCGACCGGCGAAATCCTGTTGGATGACCGGAACGTCTTGCTGCCAGGAGAAGACCTCTATCGTTTGCGCTCCCGTATCGGGATGGTTTTTCAGAAGCCGACCCCGTTCCCCATGTCGATCTACGAGAACGTGGCGTTCGGCATTCGACTCTACGAGCGTCTTCCCAAGGCTGAACTTGACGACCGTGTCGAGGAGGCCCTGCGCCAAGTGGCCTTGTGGGACGAGGTCAACGCCAAGCTCGGTCAGAGCGGTACGAGTCTTTCTGGAGGGCAGCAGCAGCGACTGTGTATGGCCCGCGCGGTGGCCTTGAAGCCGGAGGTCCTGCTCTTGGACGAGCCGGCGTCGGCGCTTGATCCGATCTCGACCCTCAAGATCGAGGAGCTTATCTACGAGCTGAAACAGGACTACACGATCGTTATCGTGACCCATAATATGCAGCAAGCGGCGCGCGTTTCCGACTATACTGCCTTCATGTACCTGGGTCGGGTCGTCGAGTTCAGCGACACGAACACCATATTCACGAACCCGGCGTCGAAGCAGACGGAAGACTACATTACCGGGCGATACGGTTGATAAGCCAGGAGTAGTGACCATGGAGTCCCATATCAATCCGCATATCTCACGCCGTTATAACGCGGAGCTCGAGGATATCCGTACGCGCGTCCTCCACATGGGTGGTCTAGTCGAACAGCAGATCGTCGATGCGATGGCGGCCCTGGTGAAGGGTGACTCCGTCCTGGGCGATGAGGTGATCAAGAACGACTACAAGGTCAACAAGATGGATGTCACCATCGACGAGGAATGCAATCAGATCATCGCGCGCCGCCAGCCGACCGCGAGCGACCTGCGCCTCGTGATGGCGGTGATCAAGACGATCACGGACCTTGAGCGCATAGGGGACGAGGCGGAGAAGATCGGGCGCATGGCCGTGCGCTTAGCCACCGAAGAACGTCCCAAGGATGGCTACGTCGAGGTGCAGTCGCTCGGCAACCATGTGCGGCAGATGGTGCACGATGCCCTCGACGCCTTTGCGCGTCTCGACATGGAGGCGGCGGTGCGGGTTGCTCGAGAGGACCGCCAGGTGGACAAGGAATACGACGGCCTCATGCGCCAGATGATCACCTTCATGATGGAGGATCCACGGACTATCTCGCGTGTCCTGAACGTCATATGGGCGATGCGGGCGCTCGAGCGGATCGGCGACCATGCCCGCAACATCTGTGAGTACGTCATTTATCTCGTCAAGGGCAAGGACGTGCGTCACACGAGCCTGGAGCAGATAGAGACCGAGATCCTCGGCCGCCCGGATTCGCGCCCCCTCTAGGGAGCGGAGGATTCCTCGCGCAGCCAGCGGGCGACGGTGGCGGCGTAATAAGTCAGGATGGCGTCGGCGCCCGCCCGACGCAGGGCGATGAGCGATTCCCAGACGACCTTGCGTTCATTGAGCCAGCCGTTCTGTGCCGCGGCCTTCAGCATCGCGTACTCACCGCTCACGTGATAGGCCAGGGTCGGCACGCGAAACGCCTCCTTGATCCGGTGGATCACATCCAGGTAGGGGAGCCCTGGCTTCACCATGACCATATCCGCCCCTTCGGCCAGATCCATCGCCACCTCGTGAAGGGCCTCGTCGCTGTTTGCCGGGTCCATCTGGTAGGTCGATTTGTCGGCATGTCCGAGAGCCTCACCGGACCCCACTGCATCGCGGAACGGGCCATAAAAGGCTGACGCGTACTTGGCCGCGTAGGCGAGAATCTGGGTGTGTCGGAAGCCCTCTTCCTCGAGCGCCTTGCGAATCGCGCCTATCCTCCCATCCATCATGTCCGAGGGGGCTACGATATCCGCGCCTGCACGGGCGTGGCTCAAGGCCTGCCGGATGAGGACCTCGGTGGTCTCGTCGTTCATGACGTAGCCGGTTTCATCTATCAGGCCGTCTTGGCCGTGGGTGGTGAAGGGATCAAGGGCGACATCGGTGATGACCCCGAAATCGGGAAGCGCCGCCTTGAGGGCGCCTACCGCGGTTTGCGCCAGACCCTCGGGGTTGAACGCCTCTTCCGCCTGCGCCGACTTCTTGTTCTTGGGTACGACTGGAAACAGGGCCACGGCCGCCACGCCGTCTGCCGACCATTCCCGGGCCGCTTCCACCAACCGGTCGACGGACAAGCGTTGGATCCCAGGGAGCGCCCCGATATCCTCGCTCCGGCCCCGGCCCTCTATGACAAATGCCGGCATGATCAGATGGCATGCGGAGAGCGAGTGTTCACGTACAAGATCCCGCGAGAAGCGCGACCTGCGGATACGGCGCATTCTGGTGGCGGGGAAGGGGGCGCGACTTGTCTTAAATGGCATGCCGCCAGATTACCGCGCTTGCGGTTGGGCGGGAAGGGGGGTGGTGAGTTCGTGACGAGATCGGCGCCGCACATGGCAGACGAGCCCTGGAGGGCCCGTCTGCCCAGACTTCTAGCGACGGCCTTTTTTGCCTTTCTTTTTTGGTGCGGCCTTCTTCACGGGCGCCTTCTTCTTGGCAGCCGTCTTTTTCGGTGCCGCCTTCTTTTTGGACACCACCTTCTTGGGCGCGGCCTTCTTCACCGCCGCTTTCTTCTTCGGCACTACCTTCTTAGGGGTCGCCTTCTTCTTCGCAGCCGACTTTTTAGGCGCCGCCTTCTTCATCACCGCTTTCTTTGTCGCAGCTACCTTTTTCGGTGCGGCCTTCTTTGTCGCAGCCGCCTTCTTGGGCGCGGCCTTCTTTGTGCTTGATTTTTTAGGGGCAGCTGCTGCCGCAGTGGTCTTCTTCGGTGCCGCTTTTTTCTCTGTCACGGCGTTTTGCGGGGCCGACTTTCCGGTCGCCGCGGCGCTGATCGGTTGCGGCTTGACGGTCACGGGCTTGGGCTTGGCCGCAAGAGGTGGCATCGTCACCGGGCGCAAGGTCGCCAAGGGGTGGATGTGACCCTCGATGATGCTGACGACGTTCCTGAATATCTCCTGTACATCGCCTTCGCCTACCACCCTGCGCAGCTTGTTTTGGCTCTTGTAGTAGGCGATCAACGGGGCGGTTTGCTGTTCATAGACGTCGAGGCGTTTGCGTATCGTCTCTTCGTTGTCGTCCGCCCTCTCCTGTAGTGTGCCCTCGCACTTGTCGCAGCGCCCCGGCACCTTCGGCGCCTGGAAGTAGATGTTATACATCTGGCCGCACTCCGCGCACGTCCGCCGTCCGGTCAGGCGCTTCAGGAGGATCTCGTGGTTGACGTCAACGAGAAGCCCAAGTTGCAGGGGCTGGCCCAGGCGGGCGAGGAGTGAGTCGAGGGCCTGCGCTTGAGGATTATTGCGCGGAAAGCCGTCCAGAATGAAACCATTTTTCGCATCGGGTTGGCTCAGCCTGTCTTGGATCATCCCGAGCACGATCTCGTCGCTTACCAGTTGTCCGTTGTCCATCGCCGCCTTGGCCCGCTTGCCAAGCTCGGTGCCTGCGGCGACCGCCGCTCGGAGAAGGTCGCCTGTGGAGATTTGGGGAATCTTGTACTTTTCGACCAACAGTTTCGACTGCGTCCCTTTCCCGGAGCCGGGCGCTCCCAATAGCACGATTCGCATGGTTGTCTCGCTTTAGTCTTCAATTGACCAGGTTGTGGTTCTTTATATGTTTTCCCTGAGCAGGGTCCGTCCCATATCGTAAGCTACATTCTGCCCCTCTTGCCGTCAATGTTTTTAGAGAATCCGGTGATCGCAAAAAAAGTCTCCGACGCATCCTGTATTCCGGACCTTTTTGCGTTACGCTAGCGGCACTTTGCGGGGCAGGTTCCGGGGCCTCGCGTGCGGAGAGGTCCTTCTCGATGCCAGGCATACCAGACTTCAACGACACGGAGCTGTGGGTGGCCCGGTCGGCGGTTGCGGAGCGCTACGGCAAGGCCGTGCCCCTGGAGCTTGCCGATAGCGAGCTGCGGCTCGATCCCGACTCGACGGCCTTGACCACCTGCCCCACCCTCTTCTGGACCGAGCGCGGAGCGAGCTTCGTGGTCTTCAAGGTTGGCGAGGACCGCTACCGATGCCAGTTCTTCTATGGTCCCAACGAGCACTACGGGACGGGTCGCGATGTGTATGGCGACATCGGCGAGTGTGTAACTCACCTCTTACAGCTGCAAGCCGACCACGAAGCCCGCCGTGACCCCTCTGCCCACCCGAATACCTGAAGCCATGGATTAAACCCTTCCCCTTTTCCATTCAGTCCGAGGAGCAGACGAAAGTTATGGCAAAGCCCAAGAACGCGTTCTATGCCCAATCCGGCGGCGTGACGGCCGTCATCAACGCGTCGGCGTGCGGGGTTATAGAGGCCGCCCGTCGGTATAAGACGAAGATCGGCAAGGTCTATGCCGGGCGCAACGGCATCATCGGCGCCCTCACCGAGGACCTGATCGATACGAGCAAGGAGTCCGTCGAGGCCATCCGGGCCCTGCGCCACACGCCGGCCGGGGCGTTCGGGTCATGCCGCTACAAGCTCAAAGGGTTGGAGGAGAACAAGGCCCAGTACGAGCGTCTCATCGAGGTTTTCCGCGCCCACGACATCGGCTACTTCTTCTATAACGGCGGCGGCGATTCCCAAGATACCGCGTACAAGGTCTCGCAGATTGGCGAACGCCTGGGCTACCCGGTCGTGTGCGTCGGGATACCGAAGACTGTGGACAACGATCTGCCCTTCACGGATTGTTCCCCGGGGTTTGGCTCGGTCGCGAAATACGTAGCAGTGGCGATCCGCGAGGCCGGTTTCGATGTCGCGAGCATGGCCAAGACATCGACCAAGATCTTCGTCATGGAGGTCATGGGGCGCCATGCGGGATGGATAGCCGCGGCGGGCGGATTGGCCGCCGAGAAGGCAGGCGACGCGCCCCACATCATCCTGTTTCCGGAACGCGTCTTCGACGAGCCGGCGTTCCTTGCACGCGTCGACCAGGCCGTCAAGGCTTATGGCTACTGCGCCATCGTGGTGTCCGAGGGCGTTAAGGGCAAAGACGGGAAATTCCTCGCCGAGAGCGGCCTCAAGGATGCCTTCGGTCACGCCCAATTGGGTGGCGTGGCCCCTGTCGTCGCCCAGCTGATAAAGAACAAGCTCGGGTATAAATACCATTGGGCGGTCGCCGATTATCTGCAGCGCGCCGCTCGCCACATTGCCTCCAAGACCGACGTCGAGCAGGCGTATGCGCTTGGCAAGCGGGCCGTGGAGTTGGCCCTGAAGGGGCATAACGCCGTCATGCCGATCATCGTTCGCAAGTCCAGTCGTCCCTATAAATGGGAGCTTGGCGTCGCGAATCTCGCGGACGTGGCGAACGTCGAGAAGAAGATGCCGGAGGACTACATCACCGACGATGGCTTTGGCATCACCAGGAAATGTCGGACCTATCTCGAGCCGTTGATCCAGGGAGAAGACTATCCCCCCTACAAGAACGGTCTGCCTCAGTACGTGCGCCTGAAGAATGCACCGGTCAAGAAGAAGTTGGCGGGCGAGTTCAAGGTTTAACCATGACAATTGACAAGGCCCGCGAGCTCTTGCAGGTGCAAGCTGATTTCGGGGGCTTTTATAACGGGAACGCAGCCAAGATCATACTCTCGGAGGTCTTCCGCGAGCATGGGCAGGCTGCGGTCGACGGTTTGATCCGCGAGGTAGGATTGGATCGTGTTTTTGGGTTCGAGCCGGGTACCCGGTTCGAGGGAGGGTTGGCGCTCAAGAAGTCATAACATTACAGGCGCCCGCCCCGGGATTTGCCATTTTTTGATTATCATCCTAGGGGAGCCATAGCATGTCTGTCGATCTTGCGGTCGTGTTCGTTTGTGCCCTTCTGGCACTGTTATACGGCGGTGTTTCCATTATGTGGGTTATGAAGCAACCCACTGGCACGGCGCGCATGATGGAGATCGCGCAAGCCGTGCAGGAGGGCGCCCAGGCCTATTTGAACCGTCAATACCGCACTGTTGGTGTAGTCGGCGTTTCGCTTTTCGTTCTAATCTTCGTCTTCCTTCATTCCCTTACGGCCATCGGCTTCGCGATCGGCGCGATCTTATCGGGGCTTGCGGGCTACGTCGGCATGAATGTCTCGGTCCGCTCGAACGTTCGCACGGCCGCCGCGGCCTCGGGCGGCATCAACCCCGCCTTGCGCGTCGCTTTTCGCGGCGGCTCGATTACGGGCCTTTTGGTGGTGGGCCTGGGCCTCTTGGGCGTGGCAGGCTACTTCGCTGTCCTGCTCGCGCTCACGCCGTCTTCGGGTCATATCGACGTCTCGCCGCTCGTGGGGCTTGCCTTCGGGGGCTCGCTGATTTCGATCTTCGCCCGCTTAGGCGGTGGAATATTCACCAAGGGGGCGGACGTAGGCGCGGACCTCGTGGGCAAGGTGGAGGCCGGAATTCCGGAAGACGATCCGCGCAACCCCGCCGTCATAGCTGACAACGTGGGAGACAACGTCGGGGATTGCGCCGGCATGGCCGCCGATCTTTTCGAGACCTATGCGGTTACAGTGGTCGCCACGCTATTGCTGGGCCATCTGGATTTTCCAGGCTTCCATGGGGCTCTTATCTACCCGCTCGCTTTGGGTGCCGCGTCCATCATAGCCTCGATCGTTGGGACATGGTTCGTGCGGGCACGCGAGGGAGGCAAGATCATGAACGCCCTCTACCGTGGTTTGCTCGTCACGGGCGTGATTGCCGCGGTCACTTTTTATCCGGTCACGGTGTGGCTCATGCACGCGGTCCCCGCCTATTCCGCGGGTGGCGCGCCCTTGTCGGTCCACGATATCTATTATTCGGCATTGACCGGGTTGCTCGTCACGGGCCTGCTCGTCGTCATCACCGAATACTACACGGCCACCGAGTACAAGCCGGTCCGCTCGATCGCGCAGGCATCGACGACGGGCCACGGCACGAACGTCATAGCCGGGCTCGCGGTGTCCATGAAGTCCACGGCGGCACCTGTGCTCGTGATCTGCGGTGGCATAGGTCTTGCCTACCACTTCGCCGGTCTCTACGGCATAGCGGTCGCTGCGACCGCCATGCTCTCGCTTGCGGGCATGATCATAGCGCTTGACGCTTACGGCCCTATCACCGACAACGCTGGTGGTATTGCTGAAATGGCCAACCTTCCGCCCGCCGTGCGCGCGGTGACCGACCCCCTTGATGCCGTGGGGAACACCACCAAGGCCGTGACCAAGGGCTACGCCATCGGATCCGCCGGGCTTGCGGCGCTCGTGCTCTTTTCCGACTTTACGCATGAACTTACGGCGCGCACCGGTCGGGTCTTGGCCTTCGACCTCTCGAATCATATGGTGATCATCGGCCTGTTCCTGGGCGGGCTCGTGCCCTACCTGTTTGGTGCCATGGCCATGGAGGCGGTGGGCCGGGCAGCGGGCTCTGTCGTAGTCGAAGTGCGCCGCCAGTTCAAGGAGATTCCGGGCATAATGGACGGCAGCGCCCGGCCCGATTACTCGCGCGCGGTCGATATGCTCACAAAGGCCGCGATTCGGGAAATGATCATCCCCTCGCTTCTGCCGGTCTTGGTGCCGGTCGCAGTCGGCACTCTGCTCGGCGCGCAGGCCTTAGGGGGCGTGCTGATGGGCAGTATCGTCACGGGGCTGTTCGTGGCGATCTCCATGACGACCGGCGGAGGTGCCTGGGATAACGCCAAAAAGTACATAGAGGATAACCACTTCGGTGGCAAGGGATCGGACGCCCACAAGGCCGCCGTTACCGGAGATACTGTTGGCGACCCATATAAAGACACGGCGGGGCCTGCGGTCAACCCCATGATCAAGATCATCAATATCGTGGCGCTCTTGCTGGTTCCCTTGCTCCGCTTCTAAAGACCCGTCGTTCCGGCCCCGCGGCCTGTGTGTGTCGCGGGGCCGGCCCCGCCCTTGAGCCCGCCGAGGCACGCACTGCGCTTGCTTGCGAGGTGTCGGAGGTCGCTGAAGATTGCTAGACTCCCCCGCATGAAGATCTGCGTCGTCTCCGACAGTCACGATAACCGCGAACTCCTGAACGCCGCCGTAGCCGAGGCCCGGCTCCTCGGGGCTCAATCCGTGCTCCACTGCGGCGATATCGTGGCCCCAAGTACCCTGCGCACCCTGCGCCGGCATGGCCTGCCGGTTCACGCCATCCACGGGAACAACACCGGCGACACCTTCCACATGTCGCGGCTGAGCCACGAGCCGGAGACTTTCGTGCGTTATTACGGCCAGGACGCCGACATAGGGCTCGGGGGCCGGCGCATCTTTCTCGTGCATTACCCGCACTACGCCTACGCCCTGGCCTGCACGGGCGATTGGGATATCGTTTGTTGTGGGCACGATCACGTGGCCGAGATCAAATCGGTCCCCAACGTGAAGGGTGGCAAGACCACCATGGTAAATCCCGGCACCGTGGGAGGCGTGGGCGCGGCAGCGACCTATGTCATGGCCAATCTCGAGGACATGACCTTTTCGATTCGCGAGGTGCCGCCGCCCAAGCCGCGTTAGCGGGGCTTGCCGCCTATCATCACCCGTTGCCCATGGGCGAGCGACCCGAGATAGCTTACGAGGTCGGCCATGGTCTGGCTCCCGTAAGCCGGCGGATGTCCGAGCAGGCCGTTATGGACGCACGCGCGGATCTGGGTTTCTAGGGTGATGACCTTATGCATTTTGGGGTTGTAACGCGGGAAGATGGCCGCTGCGTTCACGAGGCTCGGGATCCTCTTGCCGTTGGGAAGGCGCCCCATGACCCGACCGCCGTCGATATGGCAGGTGGAGCAGGTCGTATGATGGCCGCTCGCATTGCGCTCATGGCTGCCAAAGCTGTCGGTATTGAAGATGTGCGCCCCTTTTTGGACGGCATGCGAGAGGGCCACTGAGGCCGGGGAGGCAAAGGCTGCCGTGGTCACCCCTAAGGCGACTGCGCCAACCAGTATTCTGATACGCGATTTTTTCATCGATCAAGGCTCCATTCATCGGTTTTTTTAACCGACTTAGGGTAGCGGACGGCGATAAACGGCGCAACCGCCCCGATGTCGCGAGAAAAAACAGGCCCGGCGGCAACACCAGTCTGCCTTATGCCCGGTATATGTGCTAACCTGCCGCCCAAATCCAGATCCCGTTGTGTCATGTCTTTGACTCCCCATACCGCGTCGCCCCGTCGCTCCTGGTCGTCCGACGTCTTTCTCGTCGCCTTCGTGGCGGCGCTGCTCTTTGGCATCATGCTCGGGAGCCGAGAGCTCGGCGTGCCCGACGAGGCGCGATATTCCGAGATCCCGCGGCAGATGGTGGCGACCGGCCACTACATCACTCCCCGACTGGACGGCGTACTGTATTTCGAGAAGCCGCCACTCTTCTACTGGCTGCAGACTCTATCAATCCGACTGCTCGGCCTGAGCGAGTGGTCCATGCGCTTTTGGACGGCCTTTTTTGCGGTTCTGGGCTGCGTGGCGGTCTATGTCGCCGGCCGATCTTTCTATGGACGACGCACGGGGCTTCTGTCCGCGCTGGTCCTCGGGACCTCCCTGCTCTACTTTGGGATGGGGCATGTCGTAACGCTCGATATGACGGTGTCGGTGCTTTTGTCCCTCACCCTCTTCGTCTTCATGTTTGCCCATCGCGAGCCTCCGGGGTGGCGCAGGCGACTCGGTATGTGGGCGGCATTCGTTTTGGCGGCGCTTGCCACGCTGACCAAGGGCCTGATCGGCATAGTCTTTCCGATGATGGCCATCGGACTTTGGATCATCGCGCTCTGGGATTGGTCGATCCTGCGGCGTATGTATTTGCCGACCGGTTTTGCCCTCTTCTTTTTGGTGGCCGCGCCGTGGCATATCCTCGTGCAGCTGAAGCACCCGACCTTCCTGCACTATTACTTCATCCGTCAGCACTTCGAGCGCTACCTCACGGATGTCGCGCACCGCTATCAGCCATTCTGGTATTTCCTGCCCATCCTGTTGGCGGGGATCCTGCCTTGGAGTGCATTCATCGTCCAAAGCCTGCGATTCAACTTGACCCCTGTATGGCGCGACCGGGCGGCGCATGCCGAGACGCTCTTGCTCGCCATCTGGGTCAGCTCGATCTTCGTTTTCTTCTCGGCGTCCGATTCCAAGCTCGTCCCCTATATCCTGCCCGTGTTCCCGCCACTCGCCATCCTGATCGGCCGCTACCTCGATGCGCGCTGGAATGAGCCACTAAGCCGTGGCGACCGGCGGGCGTTCCGGGCGATCGCGCCCGTGGGGGTCGCCTTGGGGGCCGCCGCGGCCTTCGTGGTTCCTGCCACCCGCCCGAGCCTGGATCCTCATGCCATGGCCATTGCCATGGGGATGCTCGGCGCCACCCTGGCTCTGACGTCGGTCGCGGCGAGCTGGGCCGGCTTGAGGCGCGGATTTGCCGTCGGGGCCGTGACTCTCGCGGCCGGCTTCAGCCTCTTTTTGTTGGGTGTGAACGCCTCGGCCCCCTATCTCGACACGCGTAGCGTGAAGACGCTGGCCCTGAAGCTGCGGCCCTTGCTCACTCCGAAGGCGATCGTCGCCTGCTACGGGTGGTACTACCAGGATATGCCCTTCTATCTGCGCCGCCGCGTCGAGATCGTGAACTACAAAGGCGAGCTCGGCTACGGCACGACGCTCGAGAAAACGCCCTGGGTCATGCGGGGCCCGGCGTTTTGGCGGCAGTGGGACAGCGGTCGAACCGTCTATATGGTCACGAGCCGCCCGACCTACCAAAGCCTGCGTAAACGCGGCATCCGGATGTATATGGTGGCCGGCAACCATTTCAACGTCATCGTAGGCAACAAGGCCTCCTGAGCATGCGTTATTTGCCGCTCATACTCCTCGGCGTGTTCCTGAATGCGGCGGCGCAGCTTGTCCTGAAGGAGGGGATGCGTCGTATCGGTTACTTTGCATTCGACTGGGCGAACATTATCCCCATTGGGCTTCGCGTCGCCTTCAACCCGTTCGTATTCGCGGGGCTCACGATCTACGTTATAAGTTTCGTGGTTTGGCTCCTGGTCCTGTCGCGCGTCCAGGTAAGCTTTGCCTACCCCATGTTGAGCCTCGGTTATATCATGAACGCGGTGGCGGGCTATTACCTCTTTCAGGAAGCGCTGACCCCCGTCAGGCTTGCCGGGATCGCGGTCATCGTTCTTGGCACCTACCTCATAACAAGGAGCTGACATGCGTTATTCCGAGGAGGAGTTCCTTCCCTTTTCGCGTCCCACGGTGAGCGAGGAGGCGATCGCCGAGGTGGTCGCCTGTCTGCGCTCGGGGTGGATCACTACCGGGCCGCGGGTCAAGCAGTTTGAGGAGGCCCTGAAGGTTTACACGGGCGGCGGATTCGCGCTCGCCTTGTCGTCGGCCACCGCAGGCCTCCATCTCGCCCTCGCGGCCTTGCGCCTGCTCCCCGGCGACGAAGTGATCACCTCGCCCATGACCTTCGCGGCGACCTTGAATACGATCGTGATAGCGGGCGGCCGCCCTGTACTGGTCGACGTCGAACCCGGCACCTATAACATCGATGTCACCAAGATCGAGGCCGCGATCACGCCCCGGACACGCGCCGTCGTGCCCGTGCATTTCGCGGGTGTCCCGGTGGATCTCGATCCCCTCTATGGGCTCGCGAAAAAGCATGATCTGCGGGTCATAGAGGACGCAGCTCACGCCATAGGCACGGAATATAAGGGCCGGCGCATCGGCGCGTTCGGCGATACGCAGGTTTTCAGCTTCCACCCCAACAAGAACATTACGACAGGAGAAGGCGGGGCGGTCATAACGACGGATGAGCGCCTAGCCGCCGACGTCGCGCTCGCGCGCTTTCACGGCATGGATAGGGAGGCCTGGAACCGGTTCGGCAAGCAGGGATCGGCGCATTACGAGATCGTGGCGCCCGGGTTCAAGTACAACATGATGGACATGCAGGCCGCGCTCGGACTTCACCAGCTCCCCGCCCTGGATGGTTTTATCCGAAGGCGCACTGAGCTCGCACAGCGTTATCTCGAGCGACTCGCCGCCTGGCCCCAATGGGAACTGCCGGGGGCGCCTTCCTATCCCCATCGGCCGGCCTGGCATCTGTTTGCGCCCTTGTTGAACCCCGAGGCAGCCGGCATGGATCGGGAGCGCTTCATGGCCGAGATGAAGGCCCGGAATATCGGCACGGCTATCCATTACCGCGCGGCGCATCTCTATCCCTACTATCGGGACCGTTACGGGTATCAGGTGGGTGATTTCCCTCGCGCCGAGACCATCTCGGAGCGTATCGTGAGCCTGCCACTCTTTCCCATGATGTCGGACGCCGACCAGGACCGCGTCATTGCGGCCATGGCTGATGTGTTCGCAAAGGCCTGACAGATGCGCCCCTACCTGAGCGCCGTCGTCCCCGTTTACAACGAGGAGGAGAACCTAAGGCCCCTCTTTACGCGCCTGGTCGCTGTCCTTGATGGCATGGGCCGGCCCTACGAGATTGTCTTCACGAATGACGGCAGCGCCGACCGCTCCGGCGAGATTCTGCGGGAGCTTTATCACGAGCGCCCGGAACAGGTGCGCGTGATCGATTTCAACGGCAATTTCGGCCAGCACATGGCGATCATGGCGGCCTTCGAATACGTGCGCGGCGACGTCATCGTGACCCTTGACGCCGACCTCCAGAACCCACCCGAGGACATCCCCCGGCTCATCGAGAAGATCGAGCAAGGCTACGATGTCGTCGGTGGCTACCGGCGTGATCGCCAGGACACATGGTTTCGCCGTAACGCCTCGCGCATCATCAATATGGTGCGGGCGCGCATCACGCGCATCGAGATGCGCGATCAGGGATGCATGCTGCGCGCCTACCGCCGGCATATCGTGGACAATATCGCGACGAGTGGCGAGGTATCCACGTTCATACCAGCGCTCGCCTACAGTTTCGCCGCCAAGCCGACCGAGATCGAGGTGGCGCACGCGCCGCGCGCCGCCGGGCACTCCAAGTACCACATCTACAACCTGTTGCGGCTGAACTTCGATCTCATGACCGGGTTTTCGCTGGTGCCGCTCCAGGTCTTTACCATGCTCGGGTTCGCGGTGTCGCTCCTGAGCGCCCTGCTCGTGATCTACCTCCTTTTGCAGCGGATCTTCGTAGGCCCTGAGGTTCAGGGTGTTTTCACGCTGTTTGGCATCATGTATTTTCTCGTAGGGCTTGGGATTTTCGGCCTCGGCATCATAGGCGAGTACATTGGCCGAATCTATCTGGAGGTGCGCAAGCGGCCGCGCTTCGTGATCCGCGAGGTGATGCAGACGATCGATGACAAGTAGTGCGCGGGTCGTGGTCTTCGCTTACCACGAGGTGGGTTTCCGTTGCCTCGAGTGGTTGCTTGGGCGCGGTGTTGCGGTATCGGCGGTCTTCACGCACGAGGATAGTCCGGGGGAAAGGATATGGTTTCGCTCGGTCGCCGACCTGGCGCGGCAAGCCGGTGTACCGGTACTTGTCCCTCCGTCCTTGAAGGATCCGGCGCTAGTCGCACGGATTCGCGAATGGCATCCGGATGTGATTTACTCGTTTTATTATCGGAATATGATCCCGCGCGAGATCCTCGCGATCCCGCGGCTGGGCGCTTTTAATATGCATGGTTCCCTGTTGCCGCGCTACCGAGGGAGGGTGCCCATAAATTGGGCGATCATTCACGGTGAGCGGGAGACCGGTGCCACCCTTCACCATATGGTCGGGCGCGCCGACGCGGGCGACATCGTCGATCAGGAGGCCTGCGCCATAGGCCCCGACGAGACTGCGCAAGACGTTTTTTGGAAGGTCACGGACGCCGCTGTCAGGGTTCTCGCGCGCAGTCATGATGCGATCCTGGCGGGGCGCGCACCACGCCGCGCCCAGGACGAGAGCCAAGCCACGACCTTTGGCGGCAGGAGACCGGAGGACGGGCGCATCGAGTGGGATCGTGACGGGGCGTCGATATTCAATTTCGTGCGCGCGCTGACGGAGCCCTATCCGGGGGCCTTCAGCGAGGTGCGCGGCCTGCGTTTTGTGATCTGGTGGGGCCGACCCGTCGACCTCGCCGCAGGTGAACGGCCGGACCCCGGCCGCATCGTCTCGGTTGAGCCGCTCATCGTGGCGACTCGTGACGGTGGGTTTTGCATCGAAAGATTTGAATGGGCGAGTGCCGCCGCGCCCCAAAGCCGGCAGTTCATAACAGGCGAGCGCGTCGGTTGATGGCAACCGCCCCCCGTCATTATTTTGGAGAAGCGTAATGGCCCTGAAAGTCCTGATTCTTGGAGTAAACGGATTCATCGGTAACAGCTTGACGCAGACCATCCTCGAGCAGAAGGACTGGGAGGTCTACGGCATGGACATGAACAACGACAAGCTCGAGGCCTGTCTCGGGAACCCGCGCTTCCATTTCGTGGAAGGCGACATCACGGTCAATCGTGAGTGGATTGAATATCACATAAAGAAGTGCGACGTCGTGCTGCCTTTGGTGGCCATTGCCACGCCCGCGACGTACGTGACCGACCCTTTGCGCGTCTTCGAGCTCGACTTCGAGGCCAACCTCGACATCGTGCGCAAATGCGTGCGTTACAAGCGGCGCGTGCTGTTTCCGTCGACCTCGGAGGTCTACGGCATGAGCGCGGATACGCCCTTCAATGAAGAAACGAGTCATCTGGTTCTGGGGCCCATCCACAAGCAGCGCTGGATCTACTCGTGCTCCAAGCAGCTCATGGATCGCGTCATTTACGCTTACGGAAGGGAAGGGTTGCCGTTTACGCTCTTCAGGCCTTTCAACTGGATCGGACCCAAACTCGACAATATCCTCGAACCCAAGGAAGGCAGCTCGCGCGTCCTGACCCAGTTCCTCGGCAACATCCTGCGCGGCAAGGACATACAGCTCGTGGACGGGGGTAATCAGCGCCGCAGCTTCACCTACATAGACGACGGTGTCGATGCCTTGTTGCGCATCATAGAAAATCGGGACGGGTGTGCCGACGGCCGCATCTTCAATATCGGCAACCCGCGCAACGATTGCTCGATCAAAGAGCTGGCGGATGCCCTCGTAAGCTTGGTCCGATCCTATCCGCGCTACGCCGCGCTTGCTGATCAGGTGAAGATCGTGGCGGTCAACTCGAAGGAGTATTACGGTGAAGGCTATCAGGACATTCTGACGCGCGTACCTTCCATAGAGAATGCCCGGAATTATCTGGGGTGGGAGCCGCGGACCGATCTTACGACCGCGCTGCGCAGAACCCTTGATTATCATCTCGGGCGCCCTTCGCAGGAACTCCAGTAAGGAATGCCCGACCTCGTTCTCGCCCTGAAAGTCGATGTGGACACCGAGCGCGGCACGCGGCTCGGTGTCCCGGCCCTCGCGCGCGTTTTCGACGAGTTGGGGATACGCGCAAGCTTTTTCTTCTCTTTGGGGCCCGATAACACGGGCCGCGCCCTGCGCCGGGTCTTCCGCCCGGGTTTCTTGAAGAAGGTGAGGCGCACGGGCGTGGTGAGCACCTATGGGCTCCGCACCCTCCTAAACGGCGTGTTATGGCCGGGCCCGCGCATCGGCATGCGCCATGCCGGGCTTATGCGGGCGGTCCGAGACGCAGGCCACGAGGCGGGTATCCACTGCTACGACCATATCCGCTGGCAGGACGGCCTGCATCGGATGCGCATAGGCGAGGTGCGCCGCGAATTCGGACGGGCCCGTGCGGAATTCGAGCGGGTGTTCGGGGCCCCGGCGACCTCCGCGGCGGCGGCTGGCTGGCAGGCGGACGCTCAGAGCCTCGCGGTCTACGACGAGGCGGGGCTCACTTACGCGAGCGACACGCGCGGCGTCTGCCCGTTTTTCCCGACCGTTCGTGGCGAGCGGTTTCGAACCCTCCAGATCCCGAGCACGCTACCGACCCTGGATGAGCTCATGGGGCGGCCCGATTACCCCGACGAGTCACTCGCAGCCCACTACTTTTCCCTGCTGCGCCGCAACACCGTGAACGTCATGACTCTCCACGCCGAGATCGAGGGCATGGCCAAATCCGCCTGGTTTCGCGAGTTTCTGACGCGCGCTGTATCCATGCGCGTGCAGTTCGTTACCTTGGCGGAGGTGGCGCGCGCCGTGCTCGCAGACCCCGCCACCATACCGGCGCACGAGCTTATCCTGGCCGAGATCGACGGGCGCTCCGGCACGCTCGCAGTCCAGGGTAACGTCATCGCTTGAGCGGTTTCGTGTCCGACCTGCCGCCGGTAGGCCAATGCCTGGGCGACCTCAAGGCGGCCCTCACACGCTACCCCGTAGTGGTTCTGTCGGCGCCGACCGGGAGCGGCAAGACCACTTTTGTGCCGCCCGCCCTGCTCGACCTCACGTTTCTGGAGTCCCGCAAGATCCTCATGCTCGAGCCCCGTAGGCTCGCCGCACGACTGGCGTGCGAATGGATGGCCGCGAGGCGTGGCGAACGTGTGGGGGCGACCATAGGCTACCGCACGGGCTACGAGACGGTCGTTTCGCGAGCCACACGCATCGAGGTCGTGACGGAGGGCATATTGACGAGGCGCCTGCAGCGTGACCCGGGACTGGATGAAGTGGGTCTCGTCATCTTCGATGAGGTTCACGAACGGCATCTCGCCACCGATCTCGGGCTTGCCCTGGTGCGTGATGTCCAGGCAAGCCTGCGGCCGGATCTGCGCGTCCTGCTTATGTCGGCCACTCTCGCCATGGACACCTTCGCGCAGCACTTCCCGGACGCGCCCCTCATCGAGTCAGAGGGCCGGCAGTTCCCGGTGACGATCGAGTATCTGCCCAGGACGTCCGATGTGCGCCTCGATCGCCTTGTCCGCGACGGCGTATTGCGGGTCATTGGCCTTACGCGCGGCGATGTCCTTGTGTTCCTTCCGGGAATGCGCGAGATCGCGTTGTGTGAGCGCGCGCTTTTGGGTGACGCCTCGAGTCTGGGGTTTGCGCTCCATCGTCTCCACGGAACCATGACCGCGGCCGAACAGGATCTGGTGCGCGAACATGCCGGGCGCCGACGGGTGATCCTCGCAAGCGCCGTCGCGCAGAGCAGCGTGACCCTGCCGCGGGTCGACGGTGTCGTCGATGCGGGTCTCATGCGCGCCGCCTCTTTCGACCGGACGAGTGGATTGACGCGGCTCCTCACCTCCCCGGCAAGCCAGGACCTCGCGGATCAGCGCGCCGGCCGGGCCGGTCGCGTGCGCGCCGGCCATTGCTTGCGTCTCTGGACGGAGGGCGACCACCGGGGGCGCCCGCGATATGCCAAGCCCGAGATCGAGCAAAGTGATTTAAGCGGGCTTGCGCTCGATCTGGCGGCGTGGGGCACGCCTGACGCCACCGCCCTTAAGTGGCTCACCAAGCCCCCGCCCGCCGCGCTCGCTGCGGCGCTCACGCTTCTTCGCGACCTGGGGCTTGTCGATGCCCGCGGATCGGTCACCCCCGCCGGTCGCCGCACCGTCGAGTCGGGTTTCACGCCGCGCGCAGGCGCCATTTTGGCGCAGGCCGATCCTGCGCTCCATCCGCTCGTCTGCGCGCTCACAGTAGTCCTGGAGGAGCGCGACCTCGCGCGTGACCGGGATGACGCGTCGGTCACCACGCGCCTTGCGCTCTTGCAACAGCACCCGCGTTCGGCGGCTGGCCTCAGGCTTCGGCGCCTCGCCCGAAGGATAGGCGTTGCGCCTTGGGACGGTACGGGTGCCACCGCCGAAGTCCTGGCATCGCTTCTGATCCCGGGCTACCGTGATCGCGTTGCCCTGCGGGTCGAGGGCGGGGAGGCCCCGGTCTTCAAGCTCGCCTGTGGGCCGCGGGCGCGCTTGCCGCTTACAGACCCCTTGAGTCGCGGGGAGGCGCTCGTCGCGCTTGTCGTCGAGGAAACCGCGGACGGTCCATGGATCCGCTTGGCGGCCCCCATACCGGGCCCCGTTTGGGCAAGACTGCAGGAGATGGCGGTCGAGCACCTCCATACGCGTTGGGACGAGCGGGCGCAGGCCTTTGCCGCGCACAGAGAGCGGGCGCTCGGCGCCATCGCTTTGAAGACCATTCCTGCCCCGCTGCCTGTGGATGCCGACTTCGCAAGCATTCTGGAAGCGGCGGTGAGGCGCGCGGGCCTTGCCGTGCTTCCTTGGGATGAGGAGGCGCGCAAGCTGCGCGCGCGGCTTCAGTGGCTTGGGTCGTCGCGGCCTGGGGACGGATGGCCCGACGTCGGTGACACGGCGCTTGGCGCCAACCCAGGGCGCTGGCTCGATGCGGCCATCGTGCCCGCGGGCCCTCGAGGTGTCGCGGTGGACGTGGGCCGCGGCCTTCGGTACGGCCTGCTGACCCCAGGCCAATGGGTGGAACTCGAGCGCCTGGCGCCCGAGACGCTTACCCTGCGTTCAGGCCGGCGCTATGCGCTGCGTTATTCGGATGATCGCGGGCCCGTGCTCGCCGCCCCCTTGCAGGAGTTTTTTGGAATGACCGAGGCCCCACTGCTTGCGGGCGGCCGGCTGCGCGTCACTCTAGAGCTGCTCTCGCCCGCGCGGCGGCCGTTGCAAGTGACATCCGACCTCCG
Organism: Pseudomonadota bacterium; assembly: GCA_021794275.1. Taxonomy (GTDB): domain Bacteria; phylum Pseudomonadota; class Gammaproteobacteria; order Acidiferrobacterales; family Acidiferrobacteraceae; genus Acidiferrobacter. The sequence goes on from JAJYRD010000071.1 coordinate 62,530, forward strand.
CGGCTTTTGGCAGTCCGGTTACCTTGAACTCAGGCGCAGCCTCGCGGCACGCTATCCACGTCACGACTGGCCTTTGGATCCTCTGTCTCCCGCGCCCCTGAAGTCTCGGGGACGGAGGTCTTGAGGCCAAGTTTGGCGAACAAGGCCTGGTCGGCGGCCGCCTTGGGGTTTGGCGTCGTAAGCAGCACGTCGCCCGCGAAGATGGAGTTGGCGCCCGCGAAGTAGCACAGCGCCTGCAACTCCTCGCTCATGCCTTCGCGGCCTGCCGCGATGCGCACGCGGCTCTCCGGCAGGCAGATACGCGCCACGGCGATCGTGCGCACGAACTCGAAGGGCTCTAGGCCGGCAGCCTCCCCAAGCGGCGTGCCCGGGACGCGCACGAGGAGGTTGATCGGCACGCTCTCCGGCGGCGGATCGAGCGCCGCGAGCCCTGCTATGAGGCCGGCGCGATCCCGTCGGCCCTCGCCCATACCTACGATTCCTCCGCAACAGACCTTGAGGCCGGCCTTGCGCACGCGTGCCAGGGTTTGCAGGCGGTCGCCGTAACTGCGGGTACCGATCACTTCCCCATAGAATTCCGGGCTTGTGTCCAGGTTGTGGTTGTAATAGTCGAGGCCAGCTTCCGCAAGTTGCTCAGCCTGGCCTTCCCGCAGAAGGCCCAGGGTCGCGCAGGTCTCAAGCCCCAGGTCGCGGATCGCCGCGATCATCTCTGTCACGCGCTTCAGGTCGCGTTCCTTGGGCCCGCGCCATGCCGCGCCCATGCAAAAGCGACCCGCGCCGCTCGCCTTCGCGCGCCGCGCGGCCGCCACGACCTCATCGACACTCAACAGGGCTTGGTCATCGACGCCTGTGTCATAGCGTCGCGATTGCGGGCAGTACCCGCAATCCTCGGGACAGCCCCCCGTCTTTATCGATAGCAAGGTGCTGATCTGGAGTTCATTGGCATCGAAGTGCCGACGATGGGTCGAATGCGCCTCGAACAAAAGATCAAAAAAAGGCAGTCCGAATAGTTCTTCTACCGTGCTAACCGTATGCGCCATAACCCCTGCTCTCAAAAAAGTGCGCCAATAGGCACGCGATTCTTTTCCTGCCCCGACGTGTCTTGCCGATCGTATTGCCTCTGGCAGGCATGACTTCCCCGGCCGTCGCAGAAGTCACCTCTGCCACGGTGCCGCCATTGCCGGTTGGCCTCGACACCGGTAGCGCAGTTACGGTTGCGAGCCTTTTGGCGGTTTGCCTAGCATCGACCTCGCGGTCAGACGCGCGCCGCACCCCCGCCATCCCGTTCCCGACCGCTCAATACCGCCGCCTCGTTCCTCCGGTCACAAGAATGCTTGTCTCCGGGCAGCCACGCTACGATGAGCGCCGCCTCTTGTCAACCTCGTGCGGCCTGTCCATTTGACGGAGATTGGAGCGGCCAATGCCTGTATATCGGAAGCCCATCTCGGCCAGTTGTTGCGGGTTGTACTGGTTGCGGCCATCGAAGATGCGGGGGCTCTTCAGAAGCTTGAGTATCCGTTCGAAATCGGGATGTCTGAAGGGCTTCCATTCTGTCACGAGGATCAGCGCGTCCGCATCTTCCAGTGCGCGGTACTGCTCATTGACGATCTTGAGCGACCCTCGTTCGAGCCAGGATTTCGGCAGCTCGGCGCGTGCCGTCTCAGCCGCCACCGGATCGTAGGCCGCGACTGTCGCGCCGGCGCCCATCAGGCTTTCGAGTAGCACGATAGACGACGCCTCCCGCATATCGTCCGTCCCGGGCTTGAAGGCCAGGCCCCAGACCGCGAAATGCCGCCCCTTGAGATCGGCGCCGTACTCCTTGGCGATGTGCTGAAAAAGGACATGCTTTTGCTGCTCGTTACGTTGCTCCACTGCTTTAAGGACCACGGATTCGAACCCGCAGTCATCGGCCATACGAATGATCGCCTTCACGTCTTTCGGAAAACACGAGCCGCCATAGCCGCAGCCGGGATAGATGAAGGAATACCCTATACGGCTGTCCGAACCTATCCCTTGCCGCACGTTTTCCACGTCCACATCCAGGCGCTCACAGAGGTTGGCAATCTCGTTGATAAATGAGATTTTCGTCGCAAGCATCGCGTTTGCCGCGTACTTCGTCATCTCGGCGGCGCGCACGCTCATGAATAGCAGGCGATCGTGGTTGCGCATGAAGGTCGCGTAGAGATCTCGCATGCGATCACGCGCCCTGTCGGATTCGCAGCCCACGACCACACGGTCCGGCCGCATGAAGTCCGCGATGGCGTCCCCCTCTTTCAAAAATTCCGGGTTGCTCACGACATCGAAGGGAATGTCCACGCCGCGTTCCGCGAGCTCGGCTGCGATCGACTCGCGCACGCGCTCCGCAGTCCCCACGGGTACCGTGGATTTGTCGACAACTATGGCGTAGTGACTGAGATGGCGGCCGATTTCGCGCGCAACGTCCAATACATGACGCAGGTCTGCCGATCCGTCTTCGCGGGGCGGCGTGCCCACCGCTATGAAGTACACGTCGCTTGCCGCAAGGGCGTCTTTGAGCGACGTCGTGAATCGCAATCGTCCGGCATCGACATTGGTGCTAACGATATCATCGAGCCCGGGCTCGTATATCGGCAGCACGCCCCGCTTGAGTCCCTCGATCTTGCGTTCGTCTATATCCACGCACGCAACATCGTTGCCCATTTCCGCAAAGCATGCGCCTGTCACGAGTCCCACGTAGCCCGTGCCGATTACGGTCAATTGCATCGTCAAGTCCACCGAGCGAAACGGCAACGTCTGCCGCGGGGGCATTTTAGCAGATCACGCCCAGCAGCTCTCTGTGCCGTTGCAGGCATGCACCCCCGGGTCTTAAGGCACCTTCCGGGATGTCCGCCCACACGGCTAGCCGCCTGTGTGCGGCTCGCGTGGGGCGCGCCGCTCGGAAGGCCCGCTTCCCGGGAAACGGCGTCGTTCGCGCATCCCTAGATCGATGGCGTGACGTCGCGTCCTCCGTAGACACGTTCATGGCGCGTCTGACATTGCGTGCAGCGCTCCGCGGTAGGATAGGCCGCGAGACGGGCGGTGGGTATGTTGCATCCGCACTCGGCGCAGTACCCGTAGCTGCCATCCCGTACGCGTTCCAGAGCGCGGTCGACAGCGCGTAGCTCCCGCACCTCTCCTTCCATCTCGGCCAGGTTCAGGTCCGTCTGCTGGAGCGCCGATGATTCGTCGCCCGGATCACCGACCTCGCCGCTCATGCGCCGAAGATTGTCATGTCCAGCATCGGCGGCTCCGGCGCGGATCATGGCCACGAGCTCACCGCGACGCTGAGTTAGTTTGTCAGTCAAATTGCCAAGCTCAGAGGGAGTCAGATCAGTCATGAATCACCATCCTCCGGGTCCTCTCAGAAAGGGTAAGGACTTGTGTAAAGACGCCACAAGCCGCCTGAACCCGCGTATAGGGCGCAAGAAGCCGGCCATCATGCCAGACTCGCCGCCTCCTTGTGCCGGACTCTCGTCCGATTCCCCGCATGGAGGCGCGGGACGACGGTTTTGCGTGCAAGGCAGCGCGAACCGTGCCATGCACCCGCGGCGAATATCGAAAAAACCGAACCGCCAGGCCGCGACCCGTCTTTCTTGGGATTCGTCCGCGCCCGTGTATCGCAGGGCTCATTCGGTGAACGCGGCCGGGTGGCGGAGCCTTGTCCCGGGTTTAAAAAGAGTTTGGTTCCCCCGGCTCGTCGGGCTTCGGGTTCGAACCGCATCGCGTATTCGGACCCGCCACCACGTCTTTTGACGAGAATGCCGACCAAATTGTTTGCAAATGTTGATATCGCTGTTACAGTTAGCCTTGACGACGACGCGATCTCGTGATGTACGCAACTGCGACGTCCGTCACGACGGGAAACGGGCGCGCGTCGAGATCTCGCGCTCGCAGGCATGCGACCGAGATACCTGTCTCGATCGTGGATGGCCGGTTGGCTCCTTGCCCCGACGCCCGAACTCAGGGAGGCGGAGAGTTGGCGGGGTGCGACTCTTAACATGAACGAAGGAGTGAGCGTATGGCAATAAAGAAGAAGGCGGCGGCGCCCAAGAAGGCGGCACGAAAAAGTGCGCCAGCCAAGGCGTCGGCCAAGAAGTCGGCCATCAAGAAGGCGTCGACCAAGAAGTCTGTGACCAAGAAAACGCCCGTTAAGAAGGCTGCGCCGAAAAAGGCATCCACCCCGAAGTCGGTGGTGAAGTCACGCACCAAGGCGGCGACCAAGAAGTCAGGGGCGCCTCGCGCCACGGCCGCAAAAAAGAAGAAGGCGCGCACCAAGAAGTAGATCGCAGGAGCGCAGTAGGCCGTGTCTTCGACACGGCCTTTCTTTTTTACGACTCATCCTCTTCTTGTAGAGCCCCCTTATTCAAGGCCTGGAGGGTCTCCGCCCAGGCGTTTTCGTGTCCTTGCAGGTCGGATGTGATGAGCTTGTGGAGGGCCACGAAGACCTCCGAGAGTTTTTCAATATCCCGCCCGCCCGTTACGCCCTGCGCGACGCGCTCGGCCTGCAGGAGGGCATCGCGCGCGCTCAGACACGATCCCAGGAGGTTCTTTATGCGCTCGCGTCGCTTGGGTATCCACGCGCGGTCGCCGTCGAGCGATTTCAGTCGTTCGCCGAGGTCCAGGATGCGTTTGCGCAGCTTCCCAAGAAGGCCCAGCTGCTCGCTTTTCAGGTCACCCCAGACCGCTAGGTCCATCAGCATTACCCACTGCGCGCGCGCGGTCGCGATAAGCCCCGCCGGCAGTACCACGTCTTCCGGCGCGTCCATTCAGTCGCCTCCGTTTAGCGCAGCGAGCCTCTCGGGGGTCCCGACGTCGCTCCATAGCCCGCAATGACGTTCGCCCGTGACGAGCCCGCGACTTGCCGTTTCCCGCAAGAGTGGCGCCAGCGGGAAACGCTCGTCGGCCCTGTTCGAGAACAGCGCCGCGTCGTAGACGCCAACGCCCGCGAACGTGAGCCGTGGCGGCGCATCTACAACTCTTCCCTCGAGCAGACCGAAGTCCCCCGCCGGATGATGTTCGGGATTGTCGACCAGGACCAGGTGGGCGAGCCCTTCGAGCGTCTTCGGAAGGCGCTCGAAGGGGAAATCCGTGTAGATGTCGCCGTTCACGACCAGAAATGGGCCGCTGCCGAGCAGCGGGAGCGCGCGACGTATGCCTCCGCCAGTCTCGAGGCTCGCCGGCCCCTCTTCAGAATAGGCGATGTTTGCGCAAAAGTGCGCGCCCGATCCCAAATGTTCGCGAATGCGGTGACCCAGGTGGGCGACATTTATGACGATGTCGCGAAATCCGGCGGTGACGAGCTGAGTAATGAGCCGGTCCAAAAGCGGCGTTCCGCGCACTGCGAGCAGCGGTTTGGGGGTTACGTCGGTCAGGGGGCGCATGCGTTCGCCGCGGCCGGCGGCCAGTATCATGGCCTTCACGGCGACTCCGGCAGTGCGCAGAGGAAGGCGTGGAGTTCAGCGAGATCCGGATAGATGGCGGTCGCCTCTTTGAGGTAGCGCATCGTAAGCGGCAGATCAGCCAGGTACCCCGACTTGCCGTCGCGCAGATGCAGCCGGGCGAATATTCCCGCGACCTTCAGATGGCGTTGAATCCCCATGCGATCAAACCATTCGAGGAAGAGCGCATCGTCCTCGCAGCGGTGCAGCCCCGATTCGCGCGAGAGATGGCAATAGCCTTTCACCCAATCGACTACGCGCGAGCGCGGCCACGCGATATAGCAATCCTTCAGCAGCGACACGAGATCGTAGGTGATGGGGCCATGAACGGCATCCTGGAAGTCGAGAATGCCCGGGTTGTGAACCTCGTTCACGAGCAGGTTGCGCGAGTGGTAGTCGCGGTGGACCCAGACCTGAGGCTGCTCGCGTGCCGAGGTTATGAGGCCGTCGAACGCCGCCTCCAGCATGTGCCTCTGCGCATCCGTCGGCGGCCGACTCAAGTAGCGGCGAAGGTACCACTCCGGAAACAACTCCATTTCCCGCCGTAGCAAGGTGTCATCGTAAGGAGGCAGGAAGTCCGGGTCGGCGAAGGCCCCGGTCTGCAGCACGACCAGGGCCCCGAGGGCGTCACCGTAGAGGCGATCGGCCGTCTCGTCGTTCAGGCGCTGAAGGTAGGGGACCTGACCGAGGTCGCCCAGCAGGGCGAAGCCCGCGTCGAGATCGCATGCCAGCACCTTGGGGACATGCAGGCCGAGCGCCTCGAGGCGTTGCGCGATCTTTACGAAGAGCCCGAGGTTCTCTTTGTCGGGAGGGGCATCCATGGCGATCCACGAATTCGTCCCCGCCGTCACGCGAAAGTAGCGCCGAAAGCTTGCATCAGAGGACGCGGGGGCGATGGTGAACGCCGTGATGCCAAGTGCCTGTCCCGCAAACCGCGCCACGGCGCCTAACCGTTCGTCGTCGACCACAACAATTTTCTCCTTCACAGAAGCGAACCCTTGCCTAGGCGCCCGATTGTATGCGATTTTAGCCCCCGGCTGACACTTGACTATACCCCGATGCCCCGCACCGCTGCCGCGCGCTCTTCGACGGGGCTCCTGCTGTCGCTCCTGTGTTCTTTCAGCGCGAGCGCCGCATGTCCCCCGCCCGCCGCCCGCCCGGCCCCTTTCGTCGCCGGCCACGGCGGCCGCAAAACCGCCCATGTCTTGGCGGACAAGGCGCGTGCCTTTCGCGACGGCGTCACGGTCTTCAGCGGCCATGTGGTCCTGACGTACGGATCAGAAACCGTGCGTGCCCGACGTCTTCGATTCAACCGCAGGACCAACGCCTTCACGGCCTTGGGCGACGTGCGCGTGACCAACGCCCAGGGCGGCGAAATGCGGGCGCATTATCTGCATATGAACCGCGCCACGCATCGTGGCGTCGCCCGCGGTGTCCGCTTCATCCTGCCGCGCAGCAACGCCCGCGGACGGGCGGTCATGGTGATTCTGCGCAGTCGCCACAAGTCCGACATCAAGGATACCCGCTATACGATGTGCCCAAAGGGCACGAAGGTCTGGTACATCAATGCCGACCGTCTGCACCTGAATTACACGAAGGATGTGGGTGTCGCGACCGACGCGCGGGTAGTCTTCAAGGGCGTGCCGATCTTCTATTGGCCCTACCTGAGTTTCCCGATATCGTCCAAACGTAAGTCGGGTTTCCTGCCGCCGCGTTATGGGACCTCGAGCACCTCAGGGATCATGCTGGCGGTCCCCTACTACTGGAATCTCGCGCCCAATTACGACCTGACCACCACGCCGGAGGTTCTCGCGCGACGCGGCCTTTTGTTACGCAATCATTTCCGTTACCTGGGGCGCGGTTACAGTGGCTCCGACCATATTGACTATATCCCCGTGGATCGCGTCACGGGTCGCCGCCGCTACGCCCTGGGCATCACCCATAGCCAGGTCTTCAATCCTTATTGGTGGGCGAGCGTTGATTACAACCGGGTCTCTGATCCGGCGTTTTACACGGACTTCAGCGCCAATTTCGCCCTCCAAAGCCAGGTCGACCTGCCGCAGTTAGGGGAGGTCGGTTACTCGGGGCGCCGGCTGCGGCTGCGTCTCGCGGGGTCCTCCTATCAACTTCTGGATACGAGTATCGGAGGCGCCTACTCGCCCTACGAAGAGCTCCCGGCGCTCTTGCTGCGCGCACGCGGTACCGACAAGCCCGACAGGCTGCATTATGGCCTGAGGGCGAGCGCGGTGCGGTTCGTGGGGGGCGGGGCGGTGGCCGCCAAGCGTGTCGACCTCGTCCCGACGCTCGGCTACCCCTTGCGTTGGCCGGCTGGCTTCATCGACCCGAAACTTGCCGTTCGAGAAACCGATTACTGGGTCGCGGGCCAACCGACGATTCGTCGGACCACGCCGATCGCGCATCTGACCGGCGGCCTGATGTTGGAGCGGGCACTTTCGGGTGGTGGCCATCAGACCCTCGAGCCTGAGCTCTCGTATCTATACGTGCCCTATCGGAACCAGCAGAACATTCCCTTCTTTGACACGGCGCCCGCGCCCTTCACTTATAGCGATCTGTTCCGGACCAACAGTTTTTTTGGCCCCGACCGGCAGGTCGATGCCAATCAGCTGACCGCTGCCTTGAGTACGCGGCTATATTCCTCGACGGGCCGCGAGCGACTGCGCGCGAGCGTTGGCGAGATTTATTACTTCCACAAGCCTTCGATTTATGCGAACTATCAGACGCAAGTCCTGAACCGCACGTCGGATCTGGCGGCCAAGGCTTATGCGCGCTTGAGCTCGCAATGGTATCTGCGCGGATCACTCGCCTGGAACCCCAGGAACGATCAGACCGACGAAGGGGACGCCTATGTCGAATACCGTCCCAAGCCCAATGCCATTGTGACGCTTGGTCACAGGTATATTCGCGGGGTGCAGGAACAGGTGGACTTCTCGATCCAGTGGCCCTTGTTCCGGCGTTGGGCCACTCTGGCGGAGACCAGCTATTCGCTCATGCAGTCGGCAAGCTTGGAGTCCTATCTCGGTATCCAATACAATAGCTGCTGCTGGGGGCTGGGGTTTTACGTAGGCAAGACCCTCGGTCTGAATAACACCCAATTCACGACCGCCATGTTCGAGTTCACTTTAAACGGTCTGGGCGCGCTCGGGTCTGCGCCGGTCGTGCCACTCAGCCAACATGGCTTCATGCTCGGCCCTTGAAAGTGAGGAGATAATCGTATGTCCGCTGCACTCCCGCAGGCCTCGGCCGCGATCCATCCGGTAACGATCGACAAGATCGTCGCCGTCGTGAATAACGAGGTCATTACCCAAAACGAGCTGGACAAGCGCGTCTCCTTGCTGCTGAAGCGACTGGCGGCGCATGGGGTCGCCGTGCCCCCGCGGCACCTCTTGGCGAGGAAGGTCTTGAGCCAGATGGTCATGCAGCGCCTCGAACTCCAGTATGCGCACAATATCGGTATCCATGTGAGCGCGGCCCAATTGAAGCACGCTTTGGTGCAAGTCGCCGCCCACAACCACATGACCGTGCCGGAATTCGAACAAGCGGTTGCGTCGGAGGGCTTCACGCCGGCGGGTTTTCGGCGCCGGCTGCGCACCGAGATCACCATCCGTGAACTCGTTATGCGTCGCATAAGCCGCTCGGTCGTCATCACGCGCCACGCGGTCGACCGTTTCCTGGCGGAGACACGCGCCGCCAACGGGACGCGCTATCGGGTAGCCGAGATCACGCTGCAGCTTCCGGCTGCGGCCGATGCCGCGCAACGCAATGCCGTGCAGGCCCGCGCCAGAAAAATTCTCGCGAAGCTGCGCTCGGGCGAGTCCTTCAGCCAGGCCGCCATAGCCTATTCCCAGGATCCGCATGCCTTGGAGGGCGGGGAGTTGGGGTGGCGTACGGCGTCTCGCCTGCCCCGGAGCTTCGTGGCGGCCTTGCGCGGCATGAAGACCGGCGACGTGCGCCTGGTGTCGGGGCACGGCGCTTTTTATCTCGTAAAGCTGAAGGGCGAGCGCGCTGGAGAGAAGGGGCCTGTACAGGAACAGGCCCGCGTGCGCGAGATCGTCCTGCGCCCCTCGCGGCGGACCTCGGCCGCCATGGTGCGCGAAAAGCTAAAAGCCCTTAAGGCGCGCCTCGGGCAGGGCGCCGATTTCGCGAGCCTGGCCCGCGCCTATTCGCAGGGCAGCGCCGCCGTGCGGGGCGGATCGCTCGGTTGGGTGAGCGTCGCCACGCTACCGCCGGGTCTCGCCAAAGCCGTAAAACGCCTGCCCCTGCATACGGTCGGCGGTCCATTCGCCACCGCCCAGGGCCAGGCCCTGATCGAGGTCACGGCGCGCCGGATGCGCGCCGGGATGACGCGTAGTGAGGCACGCCGGCTCCTGCGCATGCGCAAGGGCAACGCACTCTATGTGCGCTGGTTGCAGACCCTTCGTGATGACGCCTATGTCCGTTATCCGAGCCGAGTTTAAGCGCCCGGTTATCGCGATCACGCCTGGGGAGCCGGCGGGGATCGGGCCCGACCTCATGGCTCTGCTCGATTTTGATGAGACGGTGGATTGGGTGTGCGTGGCAGACCCGGACCTGCTGGATGAGCGGGCGAGGCTGCGCGGGCGCGCCAGGCCTTGGCCGCATTACGCCCCGGGGACGCGCGGACTGTCGGTCCTGCCGGTCGCGCTCGGCCGCCGCGTAAGGCCCGGGATTCCAGATCCAGCCAACGCGCGTTACGTCTTGTCGTGTCTCGAGCGCGCGACGCGGGGCTGTCTTGAGGGGGAGTTCGCGGCGCTCGTTACGGGACCAGTCCATAAGGGCGTGATCAACGAGGCAGGCCACGTCTTCACGGGTCACACGGAATTTCTGGCGCGCGAGGCCGGGGTGACCGAGGTGGTGATGATGTTGGTTGCGGGCTCACTGCGCGTCGCCCTGCTCACGACCCATCTGCCGCTTGCGAACGTGCCGGCGGCGGTCACACCAAGACGTCTCGATGCGGCGCTCGATATCCTGAACGCGGGCCTCAAGCGTGATTTCGGGTTCGCGAACCCGCGTATCGCCGTGTTGGGCCTGAACCCGCACGCGGGCGAGGGTGGCCATCTGGGGCGCGAGGAGATCGATGTCATAGCGCCGGCCCTGACACGGGCGCGCTCGCGCGCGATCCAGGTGATAGGCCCCTTGCCAGCCGATACTGCGTTTGTGCCCGAGCGCCTCGCGGATCTTCATGCGGTGCTCGCCATATACCACGATCAAGGCTTACCCGTGCTGAAGGCGCAAGGCTTCGGGGAGGGCGTGAACGTCACCCTAGGTTTGCCGTTTCCCAGGACCTCGGTCGACCATGGGACGGCGCTCGACCGGGCCGGTACCGGGCCGATAGATCCTGGCAGCATGGTTTCGGCCATGGCGCTTGCCCGGGCCTTGGCGAACGCCCGTGCCCGCGCTTAAAAAGCGGTTCGGCCAGCACTTCCTGCGCGACCCATTCGTGCTTGCCCGCATAGCCCAGGTGTGTGCACAAGCCCCGGGCGAACATACCGTCGAGATCGGCCCCGGCAACGGCGCCCTGACCGCTCATTTGTTGGAGCGCCTTGAAAGCCTCCATGTGGTCGAGATCGACCGCGACCTGATCGCGGGCCTTAAGGAGCGCTTCGCTGGGGATCGGGTGTTCGTGCACGAGGCGGACGCCTTGCGCTTGCGGCCCTGCGACCTCGCGCCCGGTTCTCTGCGCGTGGTGGGTAATCTCCCCTACAATATCTCGAGCCCGCTCATCTTCCATTTTCTCGACGAGCCCTGTATCGCGAGCATGGTATTCCTGCTGCAGAAAGAGGTCGTGGATCGTTTGGCAGCGCCGCCCGGCGGACGGGACTACGGGAGATTATCTGTGATGGTGCAGGCGCGTTGCGAGGTCACCCCGCTCTTCACGGTCGCAGCGGAGGCCTTCGTGCCGCCACCGGCAGTCGAGTCACGGCTCGTGGCCTTGCGGCCGCGCGCCTCGCAGATCCCTGCGGTGGATGTGGCCCTCTTCGGGGCGATCGTCGCCTGCGCCTTCTCACAACGGCGCAAAATGCTCCGCCAGTCGCTGCGTGGCTATTTCCAGGGCGAGGATTGGCCTGCGCTTGCCATAGACCCTACGCGACGCCCTGAAACCTTGACGGTCGCCGAGTTCGCGGCCCTCGCCGCGTATGCGCGCGCGCGTGTCTAGCTAGGATCGTCGCCGTAAAAGCGCTCGCCGAAGCGGATCTTGGCGTGCCCGCGCGCGCGTCGTGCGCGGTTCGTGTCGCGTAAGGAATAGACACAGCCGCAGTATTCCTGCTGATAGAAGTGCTGTTCCTTGGAGATTTGGATCATGCGCTGGCTTCCGCCGCCCTTGCGCCAGTTGAAAGTCCAGTAGCTCAAGTCGGGGTAGCGGTGCGCCGCGCGCTCCCCGCACGCATTGATCTGATCCATGTCCTTCCAACGCGATATGCCAAGCGAACTCGTAAAGACGCCGAAGCCGTGCTCCACCGCATAAAGCGCTGAGCGCTCGAAGCGCATATCAAAGCACACCGTGCAACGCGCGCCGCGTTCGGGTTCGTTTTCCAGGCCCGCCACGCGCGCAAACCAATCGTCCTTGTCGTAGTCGAGATCCACGAACGGCACGCGAAGCTTGTCGGCGTAGCGCTTGTTTTCGGTCTTGCGCAGCTCGTACTCCTTCAAGGGATGAATGTTGGGGTTATAGAACAGCACCTCGAAGGCGATCCCCGAGCGCTGCATCTCCTGCATGACGTCGGCGGCGCACGGCGCGCAGCAGGAGTGCAGGAGGATGCGTCGATCACCGGCCGGCGGCATGAGGAGGGGGCGTTGGTCATTCATGGCATCATTCTATCGCCCGCACCCTTCGATGGCAGGCCCCCTCCGCCTTTTCGAGGGCCTCTGTGGTCGCCTTGATCCAATCTTCGATCTGGGCGGTGAGGGCGGCCGCATCCAGGCCTTCCGGTGAAACGGGCTTGCCGATCACGACCTTGATAACGCCTGATTCCTTGATGAAGGCGCGACGACCCCAGAAGCAGCCGGCGTTGTGCGCCACGGGAAGCACCGAACAGCCGGCGGCAAGCGCGAGTCGCGCGCCGCCGAGCTTGAATCGTCCGTGGCTCCCGGCCGGCACCCGCGTCCCCTCCGGAAAAATGATGATGTGGCGTCCCTGTGCGAGGCGCCGGCAGCCGCCCTGTATGACCTGATCTATGGCTTTGCGCCGCTTTTCACGGGCGATCGCAATGGGCTCGCTCAAGGCCATTCCCCAGCCGAGCAGGGGAATCCAAAGGAGCTCCCGTTTGAGCACCCACACATGCGGCGGGAAGATCCATTGAAATGCCAGGGTCTCCCAGGTTGACTGGTGCTTGGCGAGGATGACGCAGGGCGCGGTCGGGATATTTTCGCGCCCCTGGACCTCGTAGGAGAGCCCGCAGGTGAGCTTGAGCCACCAGACGTTGAATCGGCCCCACTGGCTTATGACGCGGTAGCGCGGTATGGGCCGCAGCCAGAAAAGCGCGAGCACGACCGGCGCCCATACGGCGATCGACAGCACGAATCCGACCTGGAAGGCCGCCGCGCGCAAGTGCTTTATCACGCGCCGGGGCCCATCGAGCCGGAGAGCAACGCCTCACAGAATGCGGCGAGGTCGTCATAGATCGGCACGCCTTCGAGCCCCGCGCCGCCCTGAACGACCGTACGCGCCCCTTTTCCGCTGCGCACGAGAACCGGCAGGGCCTGCACCGCCTGCGCCGCTTCGACGTCGCGCAGACTGTCGCCGACAGCATACGTGCCGTTCAGGCTGGTCTTGAAGCGCGCCGCGATGTCGTGAAAGAGGCCGGGCAAGGGTTTGCGACAGCCGCAGCCGTCCTTTGGTCCGTGCGGGCAAAAGAAGATCGCCTCGATCTCCCCGCCCCGGTGGTGAACCTCATCCAGCATACGATTGTGTATCCGGCCGAGCATGTCGACGTTAAAGAGGCCGCGTGCTATGCCGGACTGGTTGGTGGCCACCACGACCTGGATACCGGCATGCGTGAGGCGCGCGATTGCCTCCAGGCTCCCGGGTATCGGGCGCCACTCCTCCGGCGTCTTGATGTAGTGGTCCGAATCTTCGTTTATGACGCCGTCGCGGTCGAGGATGACAAGGCGCATTTCAGGAGTCCCGGAATTCTGATACGCGTATGCGGCCGCCGACCATGCGCGCCGAGCGCTTCATGAGGGCGTCCATCTTGTCCCAGAAGGCGCGTTCCAGCGGGAAGTCCGCGGAGATCGCCGTACCGATCAGGAGGATGAGCAGGTCGGCGCATTCCTCGGCCAGGGCCTCTCGCGGTTTGCCCTTGGTGATGCACGCCGAGATCTCGCCCAGCTCTTCGGCCATGAGCGCCACGCGATAGGCAAGCTCCTCGCCGCCACGGTTCTTGAAGTCGTGTTTATCGTGAAAGCGCTGAACGGCGTCACGCATGGCGGCGAAGGAGTCCTGATCAGCATCGTTCATCGCGGCTCTCCGGCAATTTTCAGGCACGACAAGTCGCCCACGGCCTCGAGCAGGGTGGCCAGACGGGCGAGCAGCCGCAACCGGCCCTTGCGTTCCTCGACATCATCGCTCATGACGAGCACGTCCTCGAAGAAGGCATCGACTGCGGGCCGCAGGTCACGGAGCGACTCAAGAGCCCCCTGATACTCGCCGGTTTGGACGCGGGCGCGGGCCGCAGTCTCGCAGCGCTCGACCTCCTGGGCTAAGCGCTTGTCCGCGGCCTCGACGCCAGCCCACGGAATCTGCATGTCCAGGGGTTCGCGGTTTTGCTTCAGGATGTTACGGATGCGCTTGTGCGCGCCCGCAAGGGAGGGGGCGTAAGCGCTCTGCGCGAAGGACGCAAGGGCCCGGGCGCGACGCACGGTATCAAATACGCGGACCAGGCCGGAACTCAAGGCCGCCGCCACCACGTCTTGTGAGAACGTGTTTTCCAAAAGGTTGCGGAGGCGCTCGGCGAGGAAATGGCGGACCTCATCCGTCGCACCCGGCGCAAGCAGGCCTTCGGGATATTGCGCGCGTGCCATCTCGACGAGCGGCGCGATCTCGAGGTCGCGGCCGTGGTGTTCGCCCAGGGCCTCCAATAGTCTCAGGATGCCGATCGCAGTACGCCGCAGCGCAAAGGGGTCCTTGTCCCCCGTGGGACCGAGTCCGATCCCGAAGATGCCCACGAGAGTATCGAGCTTGTCGGTCAGTGCAAGCGCCAGACCGAGCACGCTTGCGGGCAAGGCATCGCCCGAAAAGCGCGGCCGATAGTGTTCGGCGATGGCCTGGGCGATCGGCGCCACTTCTCCGTGGCGTTGCGCGTAATGTCCGCCCATGACGCCCTGGAGTTCGGGAAACTCGCCGACCATGCCGGTGAGGAGGTCAGCTTTGCAGAGCGCGCCCGCGCGCCCTGCTTGTTCGATATCGAGCCCAAGTTGCGAGGCGATGGCGCGCGCCAGCCTCTCGAGCCGCGACGCCTTGTCCGCGAGGCTGCCGAGGCGTTTCTCAAACGCCACCTGAGAGAGCTCCTGGGCGTAGGCTTCGAAGGGCTTCTTGCAGTCGCTGTCCCAGAAAAAGCGGGCATCGGCGAAACGCGCGGCGAGCACTCTTTCATTGCCCTTGCGTATCGCCTGGTCGTCGTTCGGTGCGATGTTCGCTATGGTGATGAAGTGCGGCAAGAGTCGCCCATCCCGTTCGAGCGGGAAATATTTCTGGTGACCCTGCATGGCGGCGACCAAGGCCTCGCGCGGCACATCGAGGAACTTTGCATCGAAGCTTCCCAGAACGGCGTGCGGCCATTCGACGAGCGCCGTGACGAGGTCCAGGAGTTCGGGGTCGACGATCGCTTGGGCGTCCGCCGCCGTCGCCAGGCGCTCGATCTGATCGCGGATGCGGTCCCGTCGCTCACCGAAATCCGCGATGACCCGCCCCTGGTCCTCCAGGACGTTCTCGTAAGCATCCGCCGCGGGAATATTGAGGGGGTGCGGCGCATGGAACCTGTGGCCTTGCGAGCGTCGCCCGCTCACAAGGCCGAACAGCGGGATGCGCAGGACGCGCGTACCATGCAGGGCAACTATCCAGTGGACTGGGCGCACGAATTCCCCTTCCCCCGCGCCCCAGCGCATGCGCCGTCCGACGGGAAGCCCGAGCAGGACGCCCGGCAGGATTTCGCTCAAGACGTCCGTGAGGGCGCGACCCGCTTGCCGCTCGCGGTAGCTGAGGAACGCCCCGCGCTCGGTGTTCAAGGTTTCCAGGGAGGCCACTTCGACGCCCAGGGAGCGCGCGAAGCCGAGTGCGGCCTTGGTCGGCGAACCGTCTTTCTCGAACGCCGCGGTAAGCGCGGGTCCCTTGCGAACGACAGTCTCCGCTCCTTGCCGGGCGGCGATACCCGTTATGCGCGCCGCGATGCGGCGGGGCGCGGCGAAGGTTCGCACCGAGGCGTCGGCGGTCGCCAGGCGGGCGTCGATGAGCGCTGTGGATAGGCCTGAACCCAGGGCCTGGCCCAGCGTGACGAGCTCCCGAGGGGGGAGCTCCTCGGTGCCGATCTCAAGCAGGAGATCTTCTTTCTTAGCCATCGGTCGGTCGCATCCTGGGAAAGCCCAGCGTCTCGCGCTTTTGATAATAGTTTTCGGCCACGCCGCGGGCCAGGGCACGTACCCGGCCTATCGTGCGTGCGCGCTCGGTGACGCTCAGTGCATGGCGGGCGTCGAGCAGATTGAAGGTGTGCGAGGCGTGCAGCACGTGGTCGTAGGCCGCGAGCGGAAGATCGGCGGCGATCAGGCGCCGACATTCGTCCTCGAAGGCCTGGAAACGGACGAACAGTGCCTCGACGTTCGCCTCCTCGAAATTGAAGTGCGACTGCTCGATCTCGTTTTGCCGGTAGAGGTCTCCGTAGCGGACCTCCTCGTTCCAGGCGAGGTCATAGACGTTGTCGCAGCCTTGCAGATACATGGCGAGCCTTTCCAGGCCATAGGTGATTTCGCCGGTCACCGGCCGACATTCGAGGCCGCCTGCCTGCTGGAAGTACGTGAACTGACTGACCTCCATGCCGTTTAGCCAGACCTCCCAGCCGAGCCCCCACGCCCCCAGGGTCGGCGATTCCCAGTTATCTTCGACGAAGCGGACGTCATTGCTCGCCAGATCGATGCCGAGTGCCCGCAGGGACTTCAGGTACAGGTCTTGGATGTCCGGCGGCGAGGGTTTCAGTACGACCTGAAATTGAAAATAACGCTGAAGACGGTTCGGGTTTTCTCCGTAACGACCGTCCGTGGGGCGGCGCGAGGGTTGCACGTAGGCGGCGCGCAGGGGTTCGGGTCCGAGACTCCCGAGAAAGGTCGCGGGGTGGAAGGTGCCGGCACCCACCTCGACGTCGTAGGCCTGTTCGATCACACAGCCCTGTCTCGCCCAGTAGCGCTGCAGGGCAAAAATGAGTTCCTGGAATGTCACGTCGTGGTCCTTAAGAGAGGGGTGCGCGGGCAACCCCCGGTCGCTGCCGGTTATGGCGCCACTATAAGGGGTAAGCGGCGGTTTCGGCAAACGGCCGCCCAGGCATAGTCGCGCGTCCGACATAGGCTGGACGACGGGCGCGAGTCGATTGCGCCGCGGCTTATGTGACCGCAATCCGCCAGAACCTAGCGGGCGTGGCCGCCGTCGTCGCCGATCTTTCCAGCAACCGCTACGGCAACCTCACCGCGGTCACGGGGCCTACGAACCTCCACGGGCAGCGCTACGCGCTCGCCCACACCTACGACCCGCAGACCGCGACCTGACTGGAACCAAGAAATATAGATCATATGGGAAATTCGGGCTCGAAAGGGCCTTTCTCCAGGATTTTTCTGGCCTGACCGCGCAGCTCGTCCATAAGACCTCCCAGGAAATCCCAAAACCGTCCTTGCTCAACCTTTGGGATCATGAAATGTACCGGTAAGAACCGGCTCATTTCCTGCCAAAACTCCGCGGCCACTTTGGGGTCCGTCGCCAACGAGTCGACGCGGGCGTCCAGCAGCCGCAGGAACTCCCGCGGGTCACTTCGGTGGTCTTTAAGCTTGAACGCCAGCAAGTCCATCGCCGGTTTGACGTCTTGCTGATGAAGCCAGGCCATATCCCAGAGGTCACGATTTTTGATGCGGTTGGGCCGCAGCGCAAGAGCCACGACTTTGTCGACGAAGATCTCTTCGCGACTCTCGGCTTGCACAATCAAACCGCTGGTCCCCATCTCCACTCCATACGGGTTAAGCAGGAGCCTCGGCTTTGTCTGATAGCTGGGAATGGCGCAGATATCGATGTTAATCCGCTGAGCCGGCAAGTCCTTGCGGTCTGGACGGGTCTGCATTTTGAGCTTCCAGGTCGCAACCTGCCCGGCATTACGAACCGGGGGATCCACCGCAACGCCGAGGCCGTACTTAACCTTCAGGCTCTCCGTCAATACGCGGCCCATAGCCGATAAGCTGTCCCGGCGAAAGTCGACACCGCCCGTGAAGTCCAGGTCTTCGCTCAGTCGCTTGGAGCCGTAGCAGGCGCGCAAGCATGTACCGCCTATGAATGTCAGACGGGCAAGCATGCCCTCGCCGCTCAGCACACGCAAAATATCGTGGTGGAGCAACTCCTTCTCGACCACCGCCCTTAAGGGGCTCAAGTCTTGCTGGTTCTTGAGGGCCTCATCAACCAAGAGGTCAAATAAACTCATTGGCTACGCCCCAATCAATCAGGTCCATGCTGCGGTGGGTTGCGCGCATGTCGCGCAACGCCTGAGGTACGCTCGCGCGCCACAAACGGCGCTGTCCATCATAGTATAAGTGCCCAACCAGATCCTTCGCTTGTTGGCGCGTATGCACAAACTCGATCTGGCCCCAACGGCCGCAGGAAATCACGCTGCTCCGCCCCGATGACATGACTGAAACCCTATTTATCGGCACCTGCGAAATCACACCGGCATCGCTCAATACCGTCTCCAGACTGATGTAATTCAAGCCGTCTGCGCGCAAACGCGCGGCGGCATGAAATAACAATAACCCACTCGGTATGGTCGCCTGCTGGTACAAATAGAGACCTCGGCAAACCCGCGCAAGGTACCCCTGTTGCACGGCCCGACTCAGGAGCGTCTTAAAAGCGGACGCGGAGAGATGAGGTAAGAGCGCGCGCAGGTCGTCGGGGACGAATAGATAGCGCTCGGGGGTGGCGAGGATTGCTAAACTTTGCATCAAATGCCGGAGAGGGGGCATGGGCGATAAGTCGACACTAAGTGTCAGTAAATGTAACTTAGTGTTTACTCATGAGCAAGAAGCCGTTGAGGGCGAAGTGAGCGATGCCCGGGTATTCAGGTGGCTCAGCCTACCCCCTCTGGGACGCGCAATGCCGCAGGCGGCTCGGGAATCCCCAAGTCTTACGCTTACGCGAACGATCGCGGCCGTGAACATGTCTCCGCCCCGCCCTTCCTTGGTGGATAGCGCGCCAGGAGGTCAAGTCGCCGGGTTAGCGCTTGCCCCGCCCTTTACCGTGACGACGCCCCCAACCCGCTGCAAGCACGCGCCATGGCTCTTATCGATGCCCTCGCCGTAAATGGCCCTCATTCGGGGCGACTAACTGAGCTTGAGGGAGGCGCCGGAGGGCCTCGTCAGGAACGCCAGCACCAGCACCCATTTGTCGCCGGGATGCGGGATGGCTTGTCGGCGCGATATACTAGCGGCCCGCTGGAATGGCGCGCGGCGGGCGCAAGCGCATAAAGGGTCGAGGGGTCCCGCACGAGGCTATGGAAGATCGCAAGCGCAAGGCTGTGGTGTTGCTGTCGGGCGGCCTCGATTCCATGCTCGCGGCCCGGCTCATGCTCGACCAGGGTATCCACGTCGAGGGGATCAATTTCTTTACGGGCTTTTGCGTCGAAGGGCATACGCATGCCGTGCGCCATGACCGCAGGGCGCGTCCCGTGCGCAACAACGCCCTTCATAGCGCCGAGCAGCTCGGGATCCGGCTGCATATCGTCGAGGTGATCGAGGAATACAAGGACGTCGTCTTGAATCCTCGTCATGGTTACGGGGCGCATCTGAATCCCTGTCTCGACTGCAAGTCCTTCATGGTGGGCCGCGCCCGGCAGTGGATGGAGGAGCACGACTTCGATTTCATCGTGACAGGCGAGGTCTTGGGTCAGCGGCCCATGTCGCAGAGGCGCGATACCTTTCCAGTCGTGGCGCGCGAATCCGGGGCCTTGGACCGGCTCTTGCGGCCGCTATGCGCCAAGCTCCTGCCGCCCACCCTCCCGGAGCGTGAGGGCTGGGTGGATCGCGAGCGCCTGTTGGGCTTGAGCGGGCGTAACCGCAAACCCCAGATCGCGATGGCCGGCGCCCATGGCTACGAGTACGCGCAGCCGGCCGGGGGCTGCTGCTTTCTCACCGATCCGAACTATACGAAGAAGCTGCGCGACCTCTGGGGGAGCCGTGGCGAACGCCGCTACGACTTCGATGACATCATGCTTCTGAAGATCGGACGCCATTTGCGCCCGCGTCCATCTTTCAAGCTGATCATCGGCCGCGAGGAGGGAGAGAATCGGTTTTTGGAGGGTTACCGCAATCGCTTCACGCATTTTTGGACGCCCGACCACAACGGCCCCCTCGCCCTGCTCCAGGGCGAGGTGGATGATGGCGATCTCGACCTCGCCTGCGCCATCGTCGCCCGCTTCGGTCAGGGCCGGGCGGTGCAGCGCGTGCGGGTGGCAGTGGGAAGACCCGATGGGTCGCGCCATGACCGGGAGGTGGCGCCGCTTCCAGCGCACGCCCTGGCGGCCGACTGGTATCTGTAGGCCATGGACCTCGATGCGCGCTATCTGCTCTGCCCCATGCCGGTCATACGCCTGAGTGCCGCCATGGCCAAGGTCCCGGCAGGCGATCAGCTCACGATCCGCTGCACGGACCCGGGCGCCTTGTATGACATCCCGGCGTGGTGTCGGCTCGAGGGTCACGAGATTATCGAGTCGCGGACCGAGCCTTCCGGGGAGATCGTGATCGTGGTCAGGGCCGGGAGGTGACAATGGAGCGCACCGCCCCTCAAGCGGACGACGAGGCCGGGCCCGAACGCCAGAAAGTCGTCCTGAAAGGCCTTTTTGTCAACGTGGCGTTGGCCGCCGGCCAACTTGCCATCGGCGTCCTCGGAAGGTCGGCGGCGCTCGTCGCCGATGGCTTTCATACTCTGTCGGATCTTTTGAGCGACGCGCTGGTGCTCACGGCGGCTCACTTTGGGGCGCGGGGCGCGGATGAGGATCATCCTTACGGGCACGCGCGCATCGAAACGGCCGGCACGTTCGGCTTGAGCTTGGTGTTGGTCGGTACCGGGGTGGGCATCGCACTGCATGCTGCGGCGGCCCTTAGTACCCCGACGCGGCTTGCGCGCCCCGATCTCCTGGCGCTCGCCATGGCGCTTGGTGCCATCGCCGTCAAGGAAGGCCTCTTTCGCTATATGCGACGGGCCGGTACGCGGTTGCGTTCCGATCTCCTGCATGCGAATGCCTGGCACTACCGCACCGACGTCTTTTCATCGACGGTCGTGGCGGTCGGCGTGGCCGGTAGCATGCTTGGCATAAGCGACCTGGATGGGGTGGCGGCCATCGGTGTTGCGATCCTCATCGTGCGCATGGGCGCCATGCTCGGCTGGCAGGCCTTGCGCGAATTGGTCGACACGGGGCTCGAGGCCGAAAAGCTCGAACGGATCCGTCGCGTCATCCTGTCGATCGACGGGGTCCGCACCCTGCACCTGTTGCGCACGCGTCGGGCCGGCGGCCTCGCCTTCATCGACGTCCATATCCTGGTCGACGGGTCCATCAGTGTGTCGGAGGGTCACCAGATCAGCGAGATGGTGCGCGTCGCGCTCATACGCCATGTGGGTAATATTGCGGATGTCGTCGTCCATATCGACTCGGAGGATGACGAGCACGCCGCGACCAGCGCCCGTCTGCCGTTGCGGGCCGAGGTGATGAAGCGTCTCGAGCACTACTTCGCGGACATCGAACCTGCCCACGCCATCCAGGCGATCGTATTGCATTACCTCGGGGGCAAGATCGCGGTGGAGGTGCATCTGTCTCTCGATCTCGCGCCGACTGTCGCTGTGGGCCGGGCCCTTCAGGCGCGTTTCGCCAAGGCCGCGGCCCGCGACCCGCAGATCGGCTCGGTGCGGGTCTGTTTCCATTAGCCGCACCATAATAGGGCGCTTTTTGTAGCCGCGCACCCCATTGGTGCGTTGATAGATCGGACTCAAGCCCGAAAAGGCCCGTTGCGCCTCGTTTGCTTAGTGGCATATTTCGTGCAAAATGGCCGCCTCAGGCGTAACAGCCGCCCCGGCGCCCCAAAATAATCCAGAGTCAGGAGAGATGCATGTCTGCCAACGTCTTGAAGATGATCAAGGATAACGACGTCAAGTTCGTCGACTTCCGGTTTACCGATACCAAGGGTAAGGAACAGCACGTGTCGGTGCCGTCCCATACCGTGGATGAGAAGCTTTTCGAGGAAGGGAAGATGTTTGACGGTTCCTCCATCGCCGGGTGGAAGGCCATCAACGAGTCCGACATGGTGCTCATGCCGGATGCCGCCACCGCGGTGCTCGATCCGTTCACAGAAGAGCCGACCCTGCTCTTGCGTTGTGATGTCTTGGAGCCCTCGACCATGCAGGGCTACGATCGCGACCCGCGCTCCATCGCCAAGCGGGCCGAGGCCTATTTGAAGAGCACCGGCATCGCCGATACCGCCTACTTTGGCCCCGAGCCGGAATTCTTTATCTTCGATGACGTGCGCTGGAGCGTGGACATGTCCGGCTCGTCCTGCCGCATCGACTCGGAAGAGGCGGCCTGGAATACCGGCAAGGATTACGACGGCGGTAACCTGGGCCACCGGCCCGGCGTCAAGGGCGGCTATTTCCCGGTCCCGCCGGTCGACTCGTCGCAGGACATCCGCAGCGCGATGGCGCTCGCGATGACCGAAATGGGTCTCGTCGTCGAGGCCCATCACCACGAGGTCGCCACGGCCAACCAAAACGAGATCGCGACACAGTTCGCGTCGCTCGTGCGCAAGGCCGATGAGATTCAGATTCTGAAGTACTGCGTGCACAACGTCGCGCGCAATCACGGCAAGACCGCCACCTTCATGCCCAAGCCCATCGTTGGTGACAACGGCTCAGGGATGCATTGTCACCAGTCCTTGGCCAAGGGCGGCAAGAACCTCTTCACGGGCGACGGCTATGCGGGCTTGAGCGAGGCTGCGCTCTTTTACATCGGCGGCATCATAAAGCATGCGCGCGCCCTGAACGCGATCACAAACCCCCTCACCAACAGCTATAAGCGGCTCGTACCCGGCTTCGAGGCCCCGGTCATGCTCGCCTATTCGGCGCGTAACCGCTCGGCCTCCATCCGTATCCCCTATGTGGCAAACCCCAAGGCCCGACGCATAGAGGTTCGCTTCCCGGACCCGGGGGCCAATCCCTACCTCGCGTTTGCGGCCATGATGATGGCGGGGCTTGACGGTATCGCGAACAAGATCAACCCGGGCGAGGCGGCCGATCACGACCTTTACGAGCTCACACCCAAGGAGGCGAAGAAGATTCCGACTGTCTGCCACTCCCTGGACATGGCGCTCGAGGCCCTGGAGAAGGACCATAAGTTCTTGACGGCGGGCGGCGTATTCACCGAGGACTTCCTTGGCTCCTATGTCGCGCTCAAGATGCATGAGGTGACGCGGCTGCGCATGACAACGCATCCGGTCGAGTTTGACATGTATTACAGCATCTAGGCAGAAGTCGCCTGATCGAGACCCGGGGTCTCCCCGGGTCTTTTTCTCTCCGCGTTGCCCGACCAATCCGAAATACCTCCAATACCTCCGCAGAGCCGCGATGGCGCGCTGAAGGCGCCAATAATATATCATGAATTCGAGAACTATCGATATAAAATGCGCAGCCATTTTGCGTGGCCAGCCGCTTTTATTGATGGGCACGAACAGGTTTTCGGATGAGTTATGTGAATGCGGGTCCGGCATAGGCCTGATCTTCGTGGCGGATCACGGGACGATAATGCGCCCTCGCCAAAATGGCGACCATGCGAATACAAAGAGGTGTGTATGAACCGGACTAAAGTAGACGAATTCTTGTGCGAGGCTCTTGAGACCGAGCGTGGTGGGGTCAAGATCTACGAGACCGCCCTGAGCTGCGCGCAGAACGCCGATTTGCGCAAGGAATGGGAGAAGTATCTCGGCGAGAGCCGGCGCCATGAGCAGATACTGATGGATATCTGTACGGAGTTCGGTCTAAACCCCGAGAAGGAGACGAGCGGACGCAAGATTGTACGCAGTCACGCCGAAACGCTGATCAAGGCCATGCAGATGGCTCTCAGTTCTGGGGTGCGTGGGCAGGCCGAGATCGTCGCCGCCGAGGCCGTGGTGACCGCCGAACTGAAGGACCACATGAATTGGGAGTTGATCGGCGAAGTGGCGAAGAAGATGGAGGGCAGCGACGCGACCCTTCTGAAGAAAGCCTACGACGAGGTGGAAGATCAGGAGGATCGCCACTTCTATCACGCGCGCGGCTGGGCGCGCGAGCTCTGGGCCGCGTCGCTCGATATCCCCGCGGTGATCCCGCCGCCCGAGGAGAAGATGAACGTAAAAAGCGGCATGGGCGCCGCGGCCGCACAGACATCGCGGAAACTCATGTAAAAAAAGGCGCGGACGAGTATCCCCGTTCGCGCCCCCTCGGAAGTCGCGGGCGCCCTTTGGCGCCCGTGGCCGTTTCTCTTTTTACCCAAGCCCCCCGCCTGGGATCGCCTGCACCGGCTGACTGGCCGTTGCCCTTACCCCAAGAGAAGTGTAGGCGGCTGCGTTCCGTGCCTGGCTGAAGGATGGGATCGCGAGCGCCTGTATGTTGCCGTTCACCGGCGTGCAGTTCGTGCCGCTCTCCGCACAGGGAACATTGTCGACCACGTAGAGCGCCTTGCCGTTGTGGGCTATCGCCAACCCGTAGGCGTCCGTGAAGGGCGTGGAACTGCTGAGCGTCACGGGCGTCGGGTCCCAACCCACGCCGTGCGCGAGCGGGTCGTTGCGTGTAAAGACCTGGACGACGCCGTCTGCGCTCCCATCCGTTGCTTGTTGGGTCGCCACATACAGTCGACGCCCCTTGGGCCCGATCGCGAGACCCAGGGGCTTCGTACCGCTCGAGAGCGTAAGGGTTGGGGTCGTGGCCGGGACCAACGTGCCATTGGCCGCGTCGATCCGGTAGATCGAGACCTGCGCGCCGTAGCCATTATTGCTGACATAGAGGTGGCGCCCCGCAGGTCCCGTGATGACCGTCCAGGGGTTGTTTCCCGCCGCAACGGTATTTGCCTGCGTCAAGGCGCCGTTGTCCTGATTTATGCTGAAGCCCTCCACGGTATTGGACTGCGTAGAGTACTGGGCGACATACAGGTATTGCCCGGTGGGATCCACGGTGAGCAGCATGGGATAGAGTCCGCTGGTCGTCGTAGGACTGCTGCTAAGCGCCGTCGGCGTCGTGCCGCTCAGGCTGAAGCTACTGACAGATCCTGGCCCATTACCCCCAGTCGTGTTGTTGTAGTTACTGTTGGCTACATACAGGTAGCGGCCCGAGGCGTCGGCGCTCACGCCCATGGGGGTGTTGCCGGTAGGGTATGGGCCTGTCGCGCCGCCGAGCGTCCCATCGCTATTGATCGGGAGGCTCATGACGTCCCCCGCGCCTCCGCTGGACCAATCCGAGGCATAGAAGGTCTTGCCGTCGGGCGAGATCGCCCCGGCGCTCGGCCCGGTGCCGCCGTTTCCGACGGTGGTCGGCTTAGCGGTCAAGGCCCCGTTCGCGCCCACCCCGTAGCCCAGGATCTGGTTGCTGCCCTGGTCCACGACATAGAGCATCTGCGGCGAGACGCCGACGGTGGCCACGAGGCCCGCGATGGCGTGTGGTGTCGGCCGCGTGCGCACCGAGGCGAGCAGCGTGGGGCCCGAGCCTGCGGTCGTGGCGGTGTAGGCGACGAGGTCGTCCCGGCTCGCGTTGGTGACATAGACGGTGTGGCCGCCAGGGGAGACGAGCGCCCCGCTCGGCTGCCCGGACGATCCGAGGACCGCGGAGGTCGGGCACGCAACACCGCCGCTCATGAGCGGAAAGGTCACGAGCTCCATTTTGCCGGAGCCTTGGCCCACGACATTAACCTGGGTCGCACCGACCGACAGCGCGCTTGCCGTGAGCCCCGAGGGCAGCGGAACGCTGTCTTGCTGGTTCAAGGAGCCGCCGGCGCCGGCATTGAAGGCAACCACGTTCCCGGAGGTCAGGACATAGAGGTTGCCCGCGCTATTGGCGGCCCCCGAGATGATACCGCTCAAGGCGGTGGTAGCAAGCGGTGTCGGCGCCCCGTTGCCCGTGCTGAAGCTCGTTATGCCGTCGGCGGCCAAGCCGTACAGTATTCCCGATCCGGCGACGAGGCTCGTGAGCGTGGCCGAAATTGGCGTGCTGGTCCCACTCAGGGTCAGCGCCCCGTTGCTGCCGATGGTGAAGGCGGAAATCGTATTGTTGCCGGTGTTCAAGGCGTAGAGGGTGGAGCCCACCACGGCGAGCGATTTGGTCCCCGGGCCGCTCGACGTTGCGGCCCCGAGCGACGTCAGGGTGTCGGTGGTGCTGTCCCAGGCGTAGGCCGAGACGGTCCCATCCGTGCTGTTCGCCACATATACGAAGCGGTTCGCGCTCACTGCCACCCCCGCGGCCCCCTGGCCTGTCGGCACATAGCCGCGATCCACCACCGCCCCGGTCCATGGGTTACGCAGGTAGACGCCGAGGCTATGCGTGCCCGAGGGCACGAGGATGAGCGAAGACTGGATCGCGCCGGTGCCAGGCGGATTCGTGGGGCTTGCAGGGACCGATGTCGTGCTTGGCAGCGTCGAGACGGCTTGGCACTGCTGGAGGCCGGTGGGGGCCGGGCCGCCGGCCGTGGGCGACGTGCCTCCGGACGGCGCGCTGCTGCTCCCGCCGCCTCCGTTGCAGGCGGATAAAACGGCGCACGCGAGCAGGGCTCCGGCGATTCTTGCCTTCACTGGCATGTGTGACCTCCTTGAATAAACTGGCTTCAAAACGTGTCGGGAGAAGCCCGACCGTGCTGTGCCGTTATACGGCTCGGCCCGCCGCCGGTCATCGACCTAAGGTCGCTCGGACTTTGGTCTTTCGGACCAAGGGCTTGGGTGATGAGTGCGGGACGGAGGCTCGGTCACGTCCGCGTGCCCGCCGCGAGGAGATCTACTGTGCGTTGGCGGCCTATCGCCGTACGGAGCACGGCCAGCTCGCCAACTGGGTGTGGCCCGGGGCCACACCGTCCGGGCCGAACAGCCGGTTTATAAAGCCTTGCAGCGACGCTTTGGCAAAAGCGTCTGCGAGCGGGCGCCGGGGGGAGTTCATGAGTCATGTGCGTCACAAGGCTGAAAGGGCCGGTGGTGCGCTGTGGAGCCGCTGCTGGAGAGAGCGGTGTCCAGTGTTATACAAGCCGTGAAGGGTGGGCTGTTGCCTGCCAGCTTTGGCATTCATGCCCGAGACCGAGCGGCTCTTTCTCGCGGGGTGTCGGTACCGAGGAAGATTCCGGAGCTTGTAATCCCATGGCGTCCGCGTGGGTGGCGAGAGCCGGAAGGAGCTCGACTACCGGCACCGGATTTAGCCCCGGGGAGGTTCAGGCAGTGGCCGCGGGATCACGACGTGTTTGCGGCCCCCGAGTCCGCGCAATGGCTGGTCTGCGCCAGCAGCGGCGCCGTCCGATACCGGGCACACAATAAAACACCAACTTTGGCCCACAAAGGGAGACGCCAGCCCTGCCGGGGGGGGTATTTGCTCAGCTTCCGATGAATCCAGTCCGAGATCGAAAGGTTAGCGATTGCCCAGAATCCGCTAAGGGGATCGCTCTGCGTGCGTTACCACTCAGGCGCGCAGGGGTCCTTGGAGACAGAGGTCTCTCAGGGCCTTGTGATCGAGAATTTCTGTCCTTCGTCCCTCGGTCGCTATGAGCCCGTCATCGCGCAGCTTGGAGAACATGCGACTCACCGTCTCGAGTTTAAGCCCGAGATAGTTGCCGATCTCTTCGCGGGACATGGGCAGCCGGATGATGGCGCGCGGCTGGCCACGTGCCTCGAGACGGTCGGAGAGATTCAGAAGGAAGGCTGCCACCTTGAGTTCGGCGGTCATGGTGCCGAGCACCATCATAAGTCCGTGATCACTTGCGATCGCGCCGCTTAGAAGCTTATGGAATTGGTGCTGCAGGCGGGGAAGGTCGGAGAGCAGCGCCTCCAACCTTGTGAAAGGTATCTCGCACACCTCGCTATCCTCGAGCGCCATCGCGTTGCCGCGGTGCGCGTCGGTGCTGATGGCGTCAAGGCCCATGAGCTCGCCCTCCATGGGGAAGGCCGTGATCTGTTCATGACCGCCCGCGCTCACCTCGTAGATCTTGAAAAATCCCGTGCGCACGGCGGCTAGAGACTGCAGGGAGTCGCCGGCGCGGAACAGGTGTTGACCCGCGAATACGCGCCGCCTGCGTTTGACAAGGTCGTCCAGCCTCCCCAGTTCTTCGGCGTCGAGCCCGAGAGGGAGACAGATCTCCCGTAGGCTGCAGTTCGAACACCGTTGCCTCAGATTGGCCTCGAAACTCGTAACCGCCATGCGCTGCGTCATCCTATCGTTGAGGTGGCTTCTGGAGTAAGCCGGAGGCGCGCGGCCATTGTGCTTGCCTCATGCTCTATAAGGATATGCTACTTTTGACCACTATCAAGGCCAGCCGTATACGGCACGTAAGTGTACTCCGCCGGCGGAAGGCAGGGAACGGTGGGGGTCGTTTTGTCGCGCGATTTATGACTTTAGAGATAGGGAAAAGCCGTTCGCGCATCCTCCACGGCACGGCGTGTAGTCCCGCGGCGGGGACCTGAAGTGGCGCGGCGCGCCCGCTCGACGTTCGAGGGCAGGGCTCGCGTGGCGTTTGGGGCTAATATTCTCGGGACGCGAGGTCTTCGCCCCAAACGGCGGTAAGGTTGGTTACTATGTTGGCGAGAAAGAGCACCGCCCTCGACGGGAGCGCGCGTGGGGTCTTCCGCAGTTCCGGGCGCCCCGTTCGGCCAGCCACCCCCTACAATCCGCGGCTGATTCGCAGACCGTCGCGGATGTTGAGGGCCATCAGCACAACATTGGTGATGCCGGCGCAGATCTCGAGACCTTGAATTGTGACGAAACGGGCATGGAAGCGGCCTGCCGACGCCAGGTGGCTCAGATAGAGGGCGCAGGGGGCGAGGACCAGGACACCGTTGCCGGCTATGAGCCGCATGCGCCTCATCTTGCGCCCCACGAGGGGATGCCCATGGGTCTGGGCCAAGCGGTCCCCGGAAAGGCCGGTCACCGCAAGCGCGGGGATGAGGATCGCGAGACCGGGAAATACGATCAGCTGTTTGACGAGAGCGACCTGCGGGTGTGTGCCAAGCAGTTCCACGGTCAGTGTCGCTGTGCAGAAGACCGTGACGATCACGGTGGCGAGCAAGGCGGCCGCGAGGTGGAGTCTCTTTCCCATACAGGCATCCCTCCTTAACCGGAGCGCGGTCCTTGGCCCCGGCGGGCGCCGGGGTTCATCGATGGCGTTTTGGCCTTCGCTGGTTGCCCGGTGCGCCTCTTTCCTTCGTGTTCGCGCCCACGACCCCCGACAGATTCGTCTTCCGCAGAGCGGGCTGTGCGGCTGCCCGCCATCGACCCCCTGGCCGGCCACGGCGCATGATCCGTCTCTAGTCGCGCGATAAGCCCCTGTAACAGCGTTGTAAGGTGGGTTCTCTGCGTTTGGTCCAGGCCCTGCATTGCGTGCTCGTTGACCTCGGTTGCATAGGGCAACAGGGTCTTTTCAAGCGCCCGGCCGGCCTCTGTCAGGAAGACCAGGGTCTCGCGGCGGTCGTGCGGATTGCGCGCGCGGCGTACCCTGCCGTCACGCTCCATGCGGTCCAGGGTTCTCACGGTGGTCGCTTCGTCGATCGGAATGCGGTCGCTCAGTGCTTTTTGCGTAAGGCCTTCCTCCTCCCACAGGAACATAAGGAACGGCCACTGCCCGATCGGGACGCCATGGCGCGAGATGCGGTGATGCAGTGAGCGTGCAAAAAGGCGCGCGGCGGCATTGACGAGGTAACCCAGGCTTTCCTCTATGACGAATCGCGCGGTCATCGCGTCGGCGGTTCCAGTTGGGGCTCGCGTCTTCCGGGTTCTGGACATGGCCTGACTCCGCACCTTTTGGGTTGGTTCACGATAAACGCTAGCATGGCAATGATTGCCATGGCAAGTATACTTCCGCTACGCTGCCCCCGCCTGCTCCGTGCCGCCCCATGCGTGTCGTGGCCTGTCGGCGGTCTTGACCTACGGCAATGGCGTAAGGCTGGTGGCGGATCGACAATGGCCGCACGACATTTTCAAGAGGGAACGGACCGTGCCGAACCGAGTACTATCGAGTTTTTTGACGACCCAGCACCGTGAACTGGATAGGTTGATGGAAGACGCGGAGAATGCCTGCGGCACGCCGCGAGAGGGGGAGGCGCTGCTTGCGTTCAATGAGGCCATGGAGCATCACCTGGAGATCGAGGAGCGGGTCTTGTTTCCGGAGTTCGCGCAGCGCACGGGCCCAGGGGGGCCGCTTGCCGTCATGCGCGAGGAGCACGACGCGATCCGTTCCTTGCTCGCCAAGGGGCGTGCCATCGGGGGCACGGCATGCCGTGCGCTCTTCGATACCCTGACTATCCTCGTATCGCAGCATCACATGAAGGAGGAGAACGTCCTTTACCCCATGAGTGACACCCTGCTCGCCGATTGCGCCGACAGCCTGATTGTGAGCATGAAGGAGGCGCCGGTCGTCCATGAATGAGCGTTTCGTCGATGCAAGCGACCTGCCGCCGCCGGAGCCGCTCCAAGTAGCGCTGCAGGCGGCGACCGCACTTGGTCCCGGAGAGCGCGTCCGGGTGCGCCTGCCTCGTGAACCCTATCCCTTGTTCGGTCTGCTGGCCGAGCGAGGGTATTCCTACGAATCGGTGGCGGTCCGGCGCGGTGAAGACTGCGTTTACGACGTCGTCATAACGCGCGGCCCCGGTATTGGTCCGTGAACGCCCGCGGGCTTGCCTTTGACGAGGCGCCGCCTCTGGCGTCGGTTTTGCGCTCATTCCTCTGGGCGCCATGGTTCCTGGTCGCGGCCGGAGCGGTCCTCATGGCGGCGGGCCCCGCGGCCTTGCTGGATCGCTATACGGGGGCTGTGCTCGCCGCTACCCACCTCGTGACCATAGGGTTTCTGATGCTGACCGCCACTGCCGCCGTGTTTCAGCTGGTGCCGGTGGTGTCCGGCGCCTCGTTCCCTCACGTGGCGCGCCTCGCGCCGACCGTTCGCTGGGGCTTCGCCGCCGGGTCGGGGCTCTTGGCGGCCGCCTTTCTTCGAGGGCCGCCGCTCCTCTTTGGCCTGGCGGCGGTGCCCCTTGCGATGGCGGTTGGCGCCTTCACGCTGTCGGGCGCCTGGGTCTTGTGGCGTTTGCCGAAACAGAAGACGATGACACCCATGGCCTACGCGACCACGCTGCTTGGCGTCGCTTTGATCTTTGGCTTATTCATGGCCGGTGAGCGGGCGGCGGGCGTCTCGGTGTCGGTCGTGCTGCTGCGCGCCCATCCCTTATGGGCGCTTGCGGGCGGCGTTTTCGTATTGTGGGCCGCGGTCGCGGCACAGGTCCTGCCCATGTTCCAAGGTGCACGGCCTTGGTCGCCGCGCGTCTCGCTTGCTCTAGGGCCGCTCGTCTCGGGTCTGCTCTTCGCGACCCTGGTCGTCGGCGCTTGGCCGCGCGGTGCCGTCGAGCGCGTCCTTCTCGTCGCCTTGTCGGTGGTCGTCGTGGCCTACGCGGGGTTTTTGGGCCGACGTCTTTGGATGCGCGGCCGTCGTCGCGCCGATGCCATGACGTACTTTTGGTATATGGGCTTGGTGAGCCTGATCGCGGCGGCCGGGGTGGGCGCGCTCATGGCCATGGGTCTCCTTTCGGGCCTCAGGTGGCCGCTTGTTTTCGGTTTTCTCGCCATCATGGGGGCCGCGGTCTCTCTGATGACAGGCATGCTCTATAAGATCGTTCCCTTTCTCGTGTGGCTCCATCTGCAGCGACGCCCAGGACGCCCCGGCATCCTCATGACGTCCGTCATCGGTGAGCGGTCCATGCGCGCCCACGCCGCTTTGCATCTGGCAACCGTAGGATTCAGTCTTGCGGCGATCGTGTGGCCGCGTGCGCTTTGCGAGGGCGCCGCCCTCTTGTGGGTTACGGACGGAATCCTGCTCGGCGCCAATCTCCTCAGCGCGCAACTCTTTTACCATCGCGCGTCCCGCGCCTCCACCGAGGTCTTGTCGCATGCGACTTTTTGATGCCCCCCACATTCCCTATTTCCTGGGCGGTCTCCTGCAGGTCCTGTTCGCCTTGATCCTGTGGGCGCTATGGTTGATCGGCGCCTTTGCTGGCGCCTACCCGCTTCCCTCGCTGCCCGTGTCGCCGGTCGCCCTGCACGGCTTCCTGATGCTCTACGGCGTCTTCCCGTTTTTCGTGTTCGGTTTTCTGGCCACCACCTTTCCCCGCTGGATGCAGACCACGCCCCTTGCGCGTCGCGTCTACCGGGGCGCCTTCGCCTCGCGGGCCGTGGGCCTCGTGCTCGTGTACGCGGGCCTCTTTTTGGGCGAGCGGGCGATCCTTCTTGGCGCGATCCTCATGGCCCTGGGCGATGCGCGACTCGTCGCTGCACTCATAGTCGTCTATCGGCGTGCGCGCAAACCGGCACGTCAGGGCGTGCTGATCTTCAATGTGACGCTGATGGCGGAGGTCGTGGGGCTTGTGCTTTACGCAGCCGCCCTGGAACGCGGCTCGCCGGTTCCGGTCGCGATCCCCATCCGGATCGGGCTTTTCGCCTTCCTCCTGCCCACCCTCTTCGGGGTGAGTTATCGCATGATCCCGTTTTTCACAGCCTCGGTGCTCGCAAACTATAAGCGCCCGCCGGCCGACCCCAGGGTCCCGCTCGGCTTCTTTGCGGCCACGAGCGCCCACGCCCTTCTGGCAAGCCTCTCGTGGCGCGCCCCGCTCATTTTCCTGGATGCCGCGATCGCGGCCGCGGCCTGGTATTTCCTCGCCCTCTGGTTTCAGCGCGATGTCGCGCGCCATGGCCTCCTGTTCCTGCTCTATGCGGGTTACGCATGGCTTGGGGTGGGCTTTGTCCTCTATGCTATCGGCGATGCCGATCGCGTCGCAGGTCACGCGGACCTCGGCCGCGGCCCGTTGCACGCCCTCGGCATCGGTTTTGCGTTGAGCTTGATCGTGGCCATGGCGACCCGTGTCACGCGAGGCCATTCGGGGCATGCGCTTTCAAGTGATCTCTTGAGCTGGGTGGCGCTTGTGGGCATCGAGACCGCGGCGATCCTGCGGTTCGCTTCCGACGTCCCGATGCTGGAGCGGCTTGCCCCTTATGACCTGAGCGTATTTGCGGCCCCCGTCGCCATTCTGACCCTGCTGCCCTGGGCGGCACGCTATGCGGCCATGCTCGCCACCACCCGTCGGGAGCCCGCGTCATGATCACCGTGGCGCATTTTCCCATGCTGCCCGTGCTGCTCGCCTTGCATGTGCTGTCCGTGGTCATATGGGTCGGCGGCATGGCATTCGTCACCACCGTCGTCCTCCCGGCCCTGGCGCGATTGCCGGCCGCCGAGCGTATTCCGGCCTTCCTCGAGATCGAGCGCCGCTTCGGTCTCCAGGCCCGGATCTGGGTGTTGGTCGCCGGGGCCAGCGGCGGCGCGATGCTGGCTCAGTTGCATCTCACGATCCTCGTCGGCACGTCGCACGGTCTGTGGCTCGATGGCATGATCGCGTTCTGGGCGTTTTTTATGTTTTTACTTTTCGTATTGGAGCCCGCGTTTTTGCATAGGCGGCTGCGGGACCGTGGGGCACGCGACGGCGAGGCGACCCGTCGCCTGCTATTACGGGGCCACGCCCTCCTGCTTGCGATCGCTATTCTGGTGGTGGTGACGGCCGTGCTCGGGGCGCAGGGCGTCTGACAAGCCAGTGACACTCTCAACCCGCTAAAGCGGGTAAGCTCCTTGCTTAATGGGTCGGTAGGGCGATCTCCGGCATGATGGCGCGTAGCGCCTTTTCGAGGGCGGGTGTAATCCAGGGGCGATAGCTTGCCGACAGCTCCGGTTCCGGGCAACCGCTCGGGCGGAAGCTCTTCAAGGTGACCGAGCGCGCGCCCATGGCCGCAAGTTCAGTCACCATGGTCAAGATATCCTTGTCCGATAGCAGGGCGGGATGGACGGTCGTGCGCAGCTCGTGCGGTTTTCCGCTTCGCAGCAATATCTCCACTGACTCGCGCGCCGCGTCGCCGCTTCCTTTCCTCGCGGTGATCACATTGTACTTCGAGAACGGCCCCTTCACATCGAGACCGACCCAGTCGAGATGTCCAAGAAGGTCCTCGAAACGTCGGGGCGCTACGCCCGCCGTGTGCATGGCCGTAGCGAAGCCGAGGAGGCGGGTTTCGATCAGCGCCTCGCGTACGGCAGCCGCCTGAGCGAGGGGCTCGCCACCGCTTATGACGACCGCATCCAGCAGCCCCACGCGGCTTTCAAGAAACGCCCGCGCAACTGTCCACGATAGCGCCGCCCCGGCCTTCCAGAGGTGGCTGTTGTGGCAATAGGGGCAGCGCCAAGGGCAGCCGCCCACGAACAAGACGGCCGCTTGGTGCCCTGGGTAATCGACGCTACTCCAGGGCACGAGGCCGCCTAGGCGCAGCGCTACGCCGAGAGCCTGCTCTCCACGAAGAACTGCCGTTCGTAGTGCTCGCCCTTCTTGCCCTCGTTGAACGATGCCACGGGCCTGTGGTAGCCCATGACCCTTGTCCACACCTCGCATGGTTGACGCTCCTCGGGCCGCAGTCCGCCGCCCCCCTCTTCCCTGTCTTTTTGGATCGCATTCATCAGGACCTCCTCCTTACTCGGCTTGTGCCAAAGCCCATCGCCTAGCCCACGCTTCTTCGTCGCAGATCGGGCAAAAGGCGTGTTCGCCTGCGAGATAGCCGTGGCGTGGGCAGATAGAAAACGTCGGTGTAATGGTGATGTAGGGCAGGCGAAAGCGGGTCAGGGCCCGCCGTACCAGATCGCGAGCGACCGAGGGGCTGGACAGCCGCTCGTTCAGATAGAGATGCAGCACCGTTCCCCCCGTATAGCGCCTCTGCAGGTCTTCCTGGCGTTCGAGGGCCTCGAAGGGGTCATCCGTGAATCCCGCTGGCAACTGGGACGAATTGGTGTAGTAGGGCCGCTCGACGGTCCCGGCCTGGCAGATGCCGGGGAAGCGTTTGCGGTCGGCGCGCGCAAACCTATAGGTCGCGCCCTCGGCCGGCGAGGCCTCGAGGTTATAGAGATGGCCCGTCTGTTCCTGAAACTCCGTGAGCCGCCCACGCATGTGATCAAGAAGGCGGCACGCCATCGCGTGACCAAGCGGTGCCGTAATGTCGGCTTCCTCGGTCGTGAAGTTGCGGACCATCTCATTGATGCCGTTCACGCCTATCGTCGAAAAGTGGTTGCGCAAGGTGCCCAGGTAACGCTTCGTGTATGGAAAGAGCCCCTGGTCCATGTAGGTCTGTATGGTCTTGCGCTTGATTTCGAGACTCGTGCGCGCAAGATCGAGAAGTTGGTCGAGGTTGCGGAAGAGACCCGCCTCGTCGCCTCTGTGCAGATATCCCAGCCGGGCGCAGTTGATGGTCACGACGCCGAGAGAACCCGTCTGTTCCGCTGACCCAAAGAGTCCGTTGCCCCTCTTCAGGAGCTCAGTGAGGTCCAGCTGTAAGCGGCAGCACATGGATCGCACCATGTGGGGCTTCAGGTCGGAATTCAGAAAATTCTGGAAATAAGGAAGACCGTACTTTGCGGTGAGAGCAAAGAGCCGTTCAACGTTTTCCCCCTCCCAGTCAAAGTCGGGGGTGATGTTGTAGGTCGGTATCGGGAATGTAAATACCCGGCCCTTGGCGTCACCGGCCTCCATGACCTCGAGGTAGGCCTTGTTGATCATCGCCATCTCGGGCGCCAAGTCGCCATAAGTAAACGGCATCTCCTCGCCCGCGACGACGGGCACCTGATCGCGCAGATCCACAGGACAGGTCCAGTCAAACGTCAGGTTCGTGAATGGCGTCTGCGTACCCCAGCGCGACGGTATGTTAAGGTTGTATATAAGTTCCTGAATGCACTGCAGGACCTCTTCATAGCGCATGCGATCCTTGCGGACGAAGGGCGCGAGATAGGTATCGAAGGAGCTGAAGGCCTGGGCCCCGGCCCATTCGTTTTGCAGCGTTCCGAGGAAGTTTACGATCTGACCAACGGCGCTCGAAAGGTGTTTCGGGGGGCTCGCCTCGACCTTGTTTGTCACCCCATTCAGGCCTTCCGCGAGCAGTGTGCGCAGCGACCAGCCAGCGCAATAACCCGACAGCATGTCGAGGTCGTGGATATGTAGGGCACCGTCGCGATGGGCCTCGCCCACCTCTTTTGGATAGACGTGATTCAACCAGAAGTTCGCGACCATTTTTCCGGAGACACTTAGTATCAGCCCCCCCAGGGAGTAGCCTTGGTTGGCGTTGGCCTGTACGCGCCAGTCACGGCGGTCGAGATACTCGGTAATGGCCTCTTCGACTTCGACGCGCACCTTGCCTTGTTCGCGGGTCAGTCGGCGCTTCTCGCGGTAGACGATATAGGCACGGGCGGTGCGTCTATGACCACGCGCGAGCAGCTCGTCCTCCACGAGGTCCTGGACCGTCTCGACATCAGGACTGCCCGCCGGGCAAAGCGCACCCACTCGCACCGTCATGAGATTCGCTTCGTCGGGTCCATACTCTCCCGTCGCGAGCCCGGCCCGCAGGAGCGCGTAGTAGATCTTGCGGTCATCGAAGGGTACTACGCGACCGTCGCGCTTGCGTACGCTTTCAGGGCGTTTCACGACCATGGCGACCCAACTCCTTGTTGTTTCGTGGCTCTACAAATACAACTCCTTGCGCTGGCGCCTCTTGATATCCATCAAGCCCGGGGGGCGTTTCTCTGCGTAGACTTGCGATCACGGTTTCATCATTACGGGCGCGGGGGCGCGGGTGCATGGCGGGGGCGGTGGCCTATAGGGATGGCGTCGAACGCCCGGTGCCGGTCGTCGCGGCCTACCGCCTGCGCGATGGGATCTACCTGAACCTCACGAACCGATGCACCTTGCGCTGCAGCTTTTGCCCCAAGTTCCACGGCCTCTGGACGGTTGCGGACACGCGGCTGCGGCTGCGGGTCATGGATGAGCCGTCTGGCGCGGCTTTGGTGCGGGCTGCGCTCGATGCCGGGCCATGCGTCGAGTACGTCTTTTGCGGTCTCGGGGAGCCCACGACCCGATGGGCGGATCTGCTCTCCGTGGCAGCCGCGCTACGCCCCACAGGGACGCCGATCCGGCTCAACACCGACGGGTTGGCAAGTCTCATCCATGGCCGCGACGTGGTCCCCGAGATCGCGGGGCTCATAGACCACGTCTCGATTTCCCTCAACGCGGCGGATGAGGGGACCTATGGGCGCCTCTGTCGGCCTAGTCGCCCTGGGAGCTTCGCCGCCATGCTGGCCTTCGCCACCCGCTGCCGAATGTATATCCCGCGCGTCACGCTCACCGCTATATCGGGCCTCCCTGGTGTGGACATTGATGCTTGCGCGCGCATTGCCCGAGACCTGGGCGTGGATTTCCGCGCACGCCCTCTGGAGGCCACCAATGGCCGTTCTTTCCGAGTTCGTTGAGACCTTCGGGCAGCAGCTTCTCCGTGAATTCGGTGAGCGCGTCCATAAGGTGACCGTCGACGCCGGCTTCACCTGCCCCAATCGGGACGGATCGCGGGGCCTCGGTGGGTGCACGTTCTGCAACAATAAATCGTTTCATCCCACCATCACGACCCGGAGCATAGGCGACCAGGTATGCGAAGGCATGCGTTGTGTCCGGCGTCGTACGCACGCGCGCAAGGTCATCGCCTATTTCCAGACCTACACGAACACCTACGCCCCCTTGTCGCGCCTTAAGGTGGCCTATGAGGAGGCCTTGGCGGTGCCTGGGGTCGTGGGTCTGAGCGTGGGCACGCGTCCCGATTGCCTGTCGGAGGCGGTGGTGGCCTTGATCGCCTCGTATCGGGACCGCGGGCTTTCTGTGTGGGTGGAGCTCGGCTTGCAGTCGAGCTTCGACGAGACCCTGGCGCGCGTGAATCGGGGCCACGGCTATCGCGAGTATTGTGAGGCGGTCGCCC
The DNA here is from genome assembly GCA_021794275.1 of Pseudomonadota bacterium. Taxonomy (GTDB): domain Bacteria; phylum Pseudomonadota; class Gammaproteobacteria; order Acidiferrobacterales; family Acidiferrobacteraceae; genus Acidiferrobacter. The sequence continues at coordinate 100,309 of JAJYRD010000071.1, forward strand.
TGCTGCAGCGCTACCGGATCCCGGTGTGTACCCATCTGATCGTCGGTCTGCCGGAAGAGGGTCGCGACCACGTCTTGCGTACGCTCGCCCGGGTTCTTTCGCTGGGCGTGGCCGGCCTCAAGGTCCACCCGCTGCATGTCGTGCGCGGTAGCCGCCTCGCACAGGATTTTCGCGCCGGACGGATCGTACCGCTCGACATGTCGACCTACGTCGGTATCGTCGCCGATCTGGTCGAGCGCACGCCCCGTCATGTCGTCTTTCATCGTCTCACCGGGACCGCCAGGGCGGCCCTGCTTCTGGCCCCGGCCTGGTGTCTCGGAAAGTGGCGGGTATTGAACGCCATTGCCGCCGAACTGGGGCGGCGCGGTACCCGCCAGGGGGACCTGGCCAGCCAGGGGGCGGCATGGTAGCGGTCCCGGAACTCGTATGTCCGGCCGGGACCCTGGCGGCCCTCGAGGCGGCCATTGATCACGGCGCCGACGCCGTCTACGTCGGCCTGCGCAATGAGACCAACGCGCGGAATTTCCCGGGCCTCAACCTGACCTCCGCGGATCTCGCGGCGGGCGTCCGTTACGCCCGTGACCGCAAGCGCAAGGTCTATCTCGCCCTCAATACCTATGCGCAGCCGGGTCGCGTAGCCCTATGGCGGCGAACGGCCGACGAGGCGGCTGCCGCGGGCGTCAGTGCCATCATCGTCGCCGACCTCGCTGTGCTGCGCCACTGCGCGGGACGCCACCCGTCATTGCCGCGTCATCTTTCAGTACAAGGATCCGCCACGAATGCCGAGTCGCTGCGATTCTACGTCGAGAACTTCGGTGTCACGCGCGCCATCCTGCCGCGTGTGCTGGCCCTGAATCAGGTCCGCAAGCTTGCTGCCCACGCGCCTCTGGACCTCGAGGTCTTTGCCTTTGGCGGCCTCTGCGTCATGGTCGAGGGGCGCTGCGCGCTGTCGTCCTATGCCACGGGGGTCTCTCCCAACACCTGCGGGGCCTGCTCGCCCGCGTCGTCGGTCCGGTGGGAAGAGGAGGGTGGGCGGCGGCGCGTGCGTCTGAACGGCATTTTGATCGACGCCTTCGAAAAGACCGAAAAGGCGGGCTATCCCACGATCTGTAAAGGGCGCTTCAAGGTCGATAACCATGTGGCTTACGCCCTTGAGGAGCCGACCAGCCTCAACGTCCTACCCATCCTGGGGGATCTGGCGCAGATCCCGGTGCGCGCGATCAAGATCGAGGGTCGCCAGAGGTCACCATCCTACGTCGCGCGCGTCACCGCGGTCATGCGCGAGGCCCTGGACGCGTGCGCCCGCGATCCCAAAGGGTTCGCGGTCCGCCCCGAATGGGCGGAGGCGCTAACCTCATTGTCCGAGGGCCGCCAACAGACCCTGGGTGCTTTCCACAGGCCTTGGCGATGAGGCTCGCGCTCGCGCCGATACCGTTTTTCTGGCCACGTGAGGCAATCGTGGAGTTTTATAACGCCATCGCCGACACCGCGGTCGACATCGTCTATTTGGGTGAGACCGTGTGCCATAAGCGCCGCAGCCCGGCTTTGGCCGACTGGCTGGCGATCGCCGAAAAGCTCGTCGGCCGGGGCAAGGAGGTCGTGTTATCGAGCCTGGTTCTCGTTGACGGGGAGGCGGAACTCAAGGCGACCCGCCGACTCTGTGAAAACGGCCGATTCCTCGTAGAGGCCAACGACATGAGTGCGGTCGCGCTCTCTCGGCGCACCCCCTTCGTTGCGGGGGCCACTTTGAATATCTATAACGAAGACGCCTTGGCTATCCTGGCCGACACGGGCGCCATGCGCTTCGTAGCTTCCCTGGAGTTGAGCGGCGAGGCCCTGGCAAGCTTGCGCGCTGCGGGCCCTCCAGGCATAGAATGCGAGCTGCTGGCCTACGGTCGCCCGGCGCTCGCCTATTCGGCGCGCTGTTTCAGCGCGCGAAACGCTGATCGTGGCAAGGACCAGTGCGAGTGGGTGTGTGAGCGTGAGCCGGAAGGCGTCATGGTACGAACCCAGGAGGATGACGCCTTTCTCACGCTGAACGGTCTCCAGATCCACGCCGCGCATCCCATAAACTACATCGGTGAGCTCGACACATTGCGACGCGCGCGCGTGGACATCCTGCGCATCATGCCGCAAACCCGCGATACTCCGCTTGTGATCGATGCCTTCGAGGGCGTCTTGAAGGGGCGGTATGGCCTCGCCGAGGGCGCGAAGCGTCTCGCGTCTTTGACAGGTGGGCAGGATGCTAATGGTTATTGGCGAGGCGCGGCCGGCCGCAGCCATATCCCGTGATGCTGACCTGGCACGATGCGCGGCACCTTGAGCCCGGCCAATTCGCCGCCTACGAGAAAGGTTTGTGGGCGCGGGCCTTGAGCGGCGAGGCCGTGCTTGGTTTTGCGCGCCTCGCGCGGTGCGCCCTGGTCGGGGCCTTCGAGGACCCGCATCGCGCGCTCAGGCTTTCGTATATAGGTGACCGCTTCCCGATCGTGAGACGCCGGACCGGAGGCGGAAGCCTGTCGCTCGACCCCGACACACTCATGGTCGTGCTCGCCTTCCCTATGGGCCGCCACAGCGCCGTGGAGCCCGCGGCCCTCATGTCGGTCCTATGCGCGCCGCTTCTCGCGGCCATTCGCGCTTTGGATGTCGATGCCGCGTTCACGGCCCCCAACGACCTCGTAGTTGCAGGTCGCAAAGTGGCGAGCGCCTTCCTGTCGCGCGCCGACGGGGTGATACTCTTCGAGGCGGCCCTACCCCTTGCTTTGGATATCGAGGAACTCCTGAAGACCTTGCGGCTACCTCTGGAGAAGCTTTCCGCGCAAGGAATTCTCGCAGCGCGCCAGAGGTACGCACCCCTGCGCGCGCTCGTCCCCGGCCTCGCCACGGGGGCCCTGCGTGCCCTCATCGCAACGAAAATGGCGCAAGCCCTCGGCCTCCATGCACGCCGAGAGCCGCCCCCGAGCCCCGCACTTGAGGGTGCACTCGTGAAGGAGTCCAGGCCGCCGCCGGATGTCGCGGCCTTCTTGAAAACCCCGGGTGGCGTCCTCTACCTTGACGCATGGCTTGATCCAAAGGCAGCCGTGCGCGAAGCGCGTCTCACGGGCGCTGTGGCCTGTCTTGATCCCAATCTTTTCCTTAGGCTCGAGACATCCCTTGTATCCACGCACGTCACAGGGCTCGAGGCCGCGCTAACGGAGGCCCTGGGCGCCACAAAACCCGACATCATCGGCGTGGAGTCGGCGGACATTGCCTATCTTGGGCATCTCTGCGCGGCCCGCTTCCTTATCGGACGTGAACTCGGTCTCGGGGCGGCAACACAGATCAGCACCTTCAGTCCCAACAGAAACGAACCCATAGACGCCATCCTTGCATCCATTGACGCGGTTCTCCTGCCCTATTGCGCCAAGCCTACGTGGTGTAAGTGGCGTCATCGCGATGGATGTCCGGAGTGTGGGCGCTGCGAGGTGGGTGAGGCCTATACGCTCGCGCGCGGGCGGCAGCTTGACGTCACGACAATCACAAACTTCGAACACCTGCGCGCGGTGTTGGCGGATCTCAAGAAAAGTGGCAAGCGGGCTTTCCTTGGCGTGTGTTGCACGGATTTTTTCCTGAAGCGCGATTATGCATTCGTGGAGGCCGGGATTCCTGCCGTCTTTTTGGATATAGCTGGCGACACGTGCTACACGCTACGCCAGGAAGAGGAGGCCTACGCCGGACGCTTCGAGGCAGAGGCATTCATGGATGCCCGACTCTTGGGGCGCCTCCTCGATTGGCGTGATCGCCTGACAACCCTGGGAAATGACGACCTGAAAGGGGGTAAGCAATCCACGACGCTTTTACCTGAGGCAGATTAAGGCAATTTGCAGAAAGAACTTTCACGGTGCATATGGCGGTGGGGGCCCGAGTACAAGGCGCACCGCCATCCATGACTTCTATGGACGTACGTGTTCGGTATGTTGCCTAAAAACGTAGGAGCGTGGCGAGGGCCGTATTCTGTTTTCCGATCCTCGGGCTTTGCTGTATTAGTGCCGGGTATCGGATGAGGTGGCGGTCGTGGGCGCGTGGGAAATATCCGACGTGCGCAAGAGGTGCGCCTCATGCGGGGGCCGAGCAGGGCGGGCCGCCTATAGCGAGACGATAGCGATGGCCTGCTTACAAAAACAATAAACAGAGATTGCGCGTTTTCAAGGGGAGAAACTTCTATGACATCTCGATTGAGAGGGGCGGTGGGGGCGTTCGCGGCGCTGTGTGGGATTCTGCACGGTATGGCTGCGCAGGCGCGTATTCATGGGACCAGATCCATCGTTGCTTATAATAACAACGTAAGCTTCGCGTTTATTCAGAGCCATGTGGAGTACGGCGAGCGCCTTTCACCGCCCAATGGGCCCTATTTCGATACGGAGTCTGGATTCATAAAGGGCGGGCGCGTCACGCTATCCGGTATGCGCAATGCGGGGACACGTAATGTGTATTTCCATCTCTCTTACAGTCAGACAAACGGCTCTCTAAACTATGTAGGGGGGCTGAATGGAAGCAACGCCTCGCTCGTCGCGCCCGACAACGCGCATATGACGGACATCGGCCTGCGCCTGGGCAAGGGCTTCATGGTTGCAAATGGCATGATGCTCATACCCTACCTAGGCTACGGTGTCCACCATTGGGGGCGTGGTGAGCCCGCGAGCTTGAGCGCGCCCTACGACTATTACGAGAGCTATCATAATCACTACGCCGCCTTTGGCCTCTTGTGGCAGATGGAATTCTTCCGCCGACTGGTGACGAGCGTGAATCTCGCCTATGGCCGCACGATCCATCCCACCATATCGGCGCCCGCGCTCGGGTTTGCCGAGGGCCTGGGCCCAAAGCCCTGGCGGCGCGCGGGGACTGACATCGAGTTTCTTATGACCCGCACTATGGCGGTGTTCGTGAGCGCGACCTTCACCGAGTTCCAATACGGGGCGGGGCCCGTGGTCGTGACGACGAGCGGTCTTGTGGGCAACGAGCCCTTCAGTCAGACGGAGATCACAAACTACGCCATAGGGGCGCGCTTTCTGTTCTGACGCGGCGCCCGTGTCATGCAGGCATCGATGAAGGGGGTTGTTGCGGGCCGTACGGGCCGGTCCGGCGACCCGCGTCCCGGCGCCTCCGGTCGCTCTTCAGCCCTCGCCCCACGCGAAGACGTTCACGCGGGCCGGGGGCACGTTGCGCCATATGGTGCGGGAATGCAGGCAGGTGATTTCCTGCGCCCAGTCGATGGCCCGACAGCGAAGGCTGTAGGTGAACTGGATGAACGTGGCGCCCTTGGGAAGTATGGCGTCGAGGGCCGAACCGATCTGATCCACGGTACTTTTAGGCAGGGATTTCAAGGGGAGGCTGGATACCACGGTGGATACGCGCTCGGCCCGCCATCCCAATAGATTCGCGAGATCCGCGGCATCTCCCTCGAGGATGGTCACATCCGGAAAGCGTTCCCGCAGGTGGGCAGCGAGCAGCGCCGATTTTTCGACGACTATGAGCCGTTCTGGCGCGACCCCGTGGGCCAGTAGCGAGGCGGTTACGACGCCCGTGCCCGCGCCCAACTCGACGATATAACCCTTGGAGGCGGCAACGGCTTGGGACGCCATATAGTCAGCGAGGTGCCTGGAGCTTGGGCAGGCGGCGCCGACCGCCTGCGGGCCGGAGCAGATGGCTCGTGCGAAGAGCCGGAGATCCGCTGGAAATAACGCTTCGACGATGCGCGTCCACACGCCCTTCCGCCACGACGTCTGGCCTGCCGGGCTCTCCAGCTTCCCGCAGTCGGTTGTCATCCGGTGCATGAATTTCCCCCGTTCGTTCGCCCCCGAGGAGCCGGGCACGACGTGGACTTTATGCTTCAAGCATATCGCATGAGGCTGTAATTGCAACGCCGATGCGACGGTCGCGCCGGATGGAGGTGCTGACGGGATCTAGGGAAGGACAGCGCGCAGCCGCTTTTTGTGCCGGTAGATGGCGCTTTCGAGGGCGTGTCGCAATTGCAGCGCGATGGCGGTGTCGCCCTCCACGCATAGCCTGCGATCGAAGAAGAGCGCGTCGGCGTCCTCGGTTTGCAGAAGCAGCGCCAAAAACGACCGCACGTCGCCTCGGATGCACGTCTTCCAGGGGATGGGCGGGGCCGGCCACAGGCGTCCGCCACGAATCACGAATCCCAGGGCGAGATGCGGATTCGTTATCTCAAGGCATATGCGGGCGCCCGACAGGGCTTCCAGAGAGTGGTCCGAGATCAGCAGGGCGTTTGCCATGAGCGCTCCGCCCAAGGCGATTGCAGGCGGCGGGAAGAGTTTGACGCCGAAATCAAGGGCGCGAGGCGCGGCGTGCGAAACGATATCGGATAGGTGCGGCATGGCGCTATTGTTCGTCGTTTCGCCTGCTTGAGGATTGATGCGCATCAAAGGTATTGCGTTGGATCAATGCCCGACGCGGACTGCCACCGTATGCTCCCGCCCCGATGTTTGCTGACATGCGCCAATTTCTCGGGCACCTCGAGCGCCACAAGCTTCTTGCTCGCGTAAAGGCGCCCGTGAGCGCGCACCTCGAGATCACCGAAGTCTGCCGGCGTGCGATCATGGCTCAGGGACCGGCCTTGCTGTTCGAGTCGGTCGATGGCGGCAAGATGCCGGTGGTTGGCAATCTCTTCGGGACGCGGGATCGAGTCTTGCAGGCCATGGGGCTCGAGGACAGCGCTGCCCTACGCTCTTTGGGGGAGTTGCTCGGGCGGATCAAGGAGCCGCGCTGGCCCCGCGATGCGCATGAGGCCGCCGGCCACCTCCCCATCATAGGCCGCTTATGGGCTGCCCGCAGCCGCGTGGTGCGCGAGGGCGCGCCGGTCCAGGAGTGTGTCCACGAGGGCGCAGCCGTCGATCTCGAGACCCTCCCGATATCGCGCTGTTGGCCCGAGGACGCAGGACCGCTGCTGACCTTCGGTCTCGTGATCACGCGGCCTGGCACGGGCGGACGGCACAATATTGCGGTCTACCGTCAGCAGCTTATCGGTCGTAATCGCCTCATCATGCGATGGCTCGCACACCGCGGCGGGGCCGGTGACTACGCCCGATTTCGCGAGCTCCACCCGACCGAGCCGTTTCCGGTGGCAGTCGCCATAGGTGCCGATCCGGCCCTGACCCTGGCCGCCGTCGCGCCCATCCCCGATACCCTGTCCGAATACCAGTTTGCCGGTCTCTTACGGGGCGCCCGTACCGAGCTCACCCAGGCCGGCAACGGATTGCTGGTGCCGGCTCGCGCCGAGATCGTACTCGAGGGCGTCATTGCCCCCGACGATACCGCTCTTGAGGGACCATTCGGGGATCACACAGGCTACTACAACGCGCAGGACCGGTTTCCGGTGCTGACGGTCACACGTGTCACGCATCGCCATGCCCCTCTCTACCAGACGACCTACATGGGCCGCTCGCCCCATGACGAACCATCGGTGCTCGCAAGCGCGCTGAACGAGGTGTTCGTGCCCCTGCTCCAGCAGCAATTTCCCGAGATCACCGACTTCTATCTACCCCCGGAGGCGTGCTCCTACCGGATCGCCGTTGTAAGCATTCGCAAACGCTATCCGGGCCACGCGCGGCGCATTATGCTCGGAGTATGGTCCTATTTGCGCCAGTTCACCTACACCAAATTCGTAATAGTGACAGATGACGACATCGATGTACGCAACTGGTCCGAGGTGATATGGGCGCTCGTGACCCGCGCCGACCCGGCGCGCGATAGCGTCATATTGACGGATACGCCGATCGACTATCTGGACTTCGCGAGCCCCGTTGCGGGTCTGGGCGGCAAGATGGGTCTGGATGCCACTTTGAAAAGCCCACCCGAGGTGAGCCGCCCGCCCGGCCGGGCCATACGTCCTGACGCCCGCACACAGGCTGCGGTTGCTCAGATTTGCGAGGACCTTGGCCTGTGAGTGCCTTGATAAATATCAAGGCATGCCGGGGGACGGAAGGGGTACGTTCGCGTTTTAGGCTTATCTTATGAATGTCGATTTTGACGCATCCCTCATTGCCCGTTACGGTGAGTCGGCGCCGCGTTACACGTCTTACCCCCCGGCCACGCAATTCCATGGGCAGTTCGGGGCCGAGGACCTGACCCGGGCGCTTGCAGGCCGACCAGCGGGGCAGGCCTGGTCGCTCTATGTTCATGTCCCTTTCTGCGAGTCCGTGTGTTATTACTGTGCCTGCAACAAGACCGTCACCAAGCACCATGAGCGCGCCGGGCCTTATGTGGCGCGCGTAGCCCGGGAACTTGAGTTATTGTCCCCCTCGATCGGCGTACAGCCCCGGCTGGATCAACTCCATTGGGGCGGTGGGACGCCGACCTTTCTCAGTCACGATGAAATGCGCGCCCTCATGTGCGCCATCGCCGAGCGCTTTACCCTGCGTCCGGACGACGGGGGCGAGTATTCGATCGAAATCGATCCACGTCATGCCCCGGACGCGACCCTGGCGCTCCTTAGAGCGCTCGGCTTCAATCGCCTGAGTCTCGGCGTCCAGGACTTCGATCCCGCCGTGCAACGCGCTATCAACCGCGAGCAGTCTTTTGCGCTCGTGCGCCATGTCGCGCAGACGGCCAGCTCGCTCGGATTTCGCTCCTTGAGCGTCGATCTGATCTATGGCCTTCCGCAGCAGACCCGCGATAGCTTCGCCCGTACCCTCGAGCGCCTGCTCGATATATCGCCGGACCGAATCTCGCTTTTCAATTACGCACATCTTCCGCAGCGCTTCAAGCCTCAGCGGCGCATAGACGCGTCGGACATTCCGGACGGCCTGACGAAAATCGCAATCCTGAGCGAGACCGTCGAGACGCTGATGGGCGCTGGCTATGTCTACATCGGTCTGGACCATTTCGCCAAGGCCGACGACGAGCTCGCGCGCGCGCAGCGCGAGCGCACGCTGGCGCGCAATTTCCAGGGTTATTCGACACGTGGGCATCTCGACGTCCTGGGCGTGGGGGCTTCCGCTGTAAGCCGCATAGGTGGTGTCTACAGCCAAAACGCCTGGGACCTGAGAGAGTATGAGGAGTTCGTGGATCAAGGGCGGCTTCCGGTGCGCCGCGGATTTGAACTGAGCGCCGACGACGCATTGCGTCGCGAGGTGATCAACGACCTCTTGTGTCATATGGAGTGTGACGTGGCGGCCATCGAGGCCCGGCATGCCCTGCGGTTCGCGACCTATTTCTCTTCCGAATTGGCGCATCTCGAACCCTTCGTCCGGGACGGGCTCGTGGAGGTGAGCGATCATAGGATCGTCGTGACCCCGCGCGGCCAGATGCTGGTCCGCGCCATTTGTGCCGTGTTCGATCGCTATCTGCAGGTTGTTGATCGTCGTCTCTTTTCCCGTGTTGTCTAGGAGAGCCTCATGCCGTGCCCGCTTCGCCCCTTGGCCTTGATCCTGGCCCTGTCGCTCGCTGTCGCTTCTGCCAAGACGCTGACCGGCCGCCAGGTCTTTGACCAAACCTGTCATGTCTGTCATTCCCATGGCGTGGCGGGCGCGCCCAAGGTCGGCGACCGCTCGGCGTGGCGCGAGCATCTCGATAAGGGGCTCAAGATTCTCTACGCCCACGCGATCCACGGCTACTACGGCTATAGCTTCATGCCGCCCAAGGGCGGTAACGAATCCCTGACCGATAGCGAGGTGCGGGCTGCGGTCCGCTACATGGTGGCGACTGTCAGCGCCAAGGCTCGGCGGACCCTTGATCCGCATCAATGAACCATCGGGCCGTCGGCATAAGCTCAGCGCCATGAAATCCACCATCGCGTCGCGCTTACCGAAGCTGAGCCTGAGAGGCCGCCAGTTGTTGCCCATATTCCAAGGCGGCATGGGCGTGGCGATCTCCGCCCATAAACTTGCCTCGGCCGTGGCCCAAGAGGGTGCGGTCGGCACGATCGCGAGCGTCGATCTGCGTCACCTCCATCCGGATATCATGACTCGCCTGCGGCGTTGTCGGGATACCACGAAGATGCTCGACGCCAACCTCGAGGCCTTGGATCGCGAGGTGAAGGCGGCCCGCGCCGCCGCCGGGCCCGCGGCCTTTATCGCGGTCAACGTCATGCGTGCCCTTAATCATTACGCCGACTTCGTGCGCCAGGCCTGTCAGAGCGGGGCCAACGCCATCGTGATGGGAGCCGGGTTGCCGCTCGACCTCCCGGAGCTCACGGAAGGCCACGACGTGGCGCTGATCCCCATCCTCTCCGAGGAGCGCGGTATCGACGTCCTTCTGCGCAAGTGGATGCGCAAGGGTCGGCTACCCGACGCCATCGTCATAGAGCACCCCGGGCATGCCGGGGGGCATCTGGGCGCACCTCGATTGGCCGACGTAGACTCGTCGCGCTTCGATTTCCGTCATGTGCTCCAGGAGGCCTTGGCGCTCTTCAAGAAGCTGGGCTTGGCCGCTGAACGCATACCGCTCATTCCGGCGGGCGGCATCGGTTCGTTCCGGGCGATCCGCGAGCTGTTCGACCGCGGGGCATCGGGGGTGCAGCTTGGCACCGCATTTGCGGTGACCGAGGAGTGCGATGCCCACCCGAACTTCAAGAAGGTGCTGGCGGAAGCCCGCTGTGAGGATGTTGTCACGTTCATGAGCGCCGCGGGGCTGCCCGCGCGCGCGGTTCTGACGCCCTGGCTCAAACGCTATCTCGCCCGCGAGAACCTACTGAAGTCCCGGGCGAGCAGTCGCTGCGGGGGTTGCGCGAGCCGCCTCGAGTGCCTGAGCCACTGTGGATTCAAGGATGGCAATCCCGATGCAGGGCAGTTCTGCATCGAGACTCAACTGGCCGCCGCGGCCAAGGGCAACGTCGAGCAGGGGCTTTTCTTTCGCGGAGGCTCCAGCCTGCCCTTCGGTCACGAAATCCGGCCGGTCCGGGATCTCCTCGAGTACCTTTTGACGGGTGTGCGTCCTGCGCTTACGCGGGCCCCGGCTGTCTCCATGAGCGCTTGAGAGGCCCCTATGTCCTGTTGTTATGTCCTCGACCTGCGCCTCGCGCCCCAAGGCGTCCCGTCTGCCACATACACCTATTCCATTCTGCGTGAGATGGGCCCTGGCGAGACCATGCGGATCTGGAGTCCGGACGAGCCCACGCTCTTCATGGCGCAGCTGCAAAACCATATGCGCCACACGCTCGTCTGGGAGGCCGTGACCGACGGTCGGGGTTATCTGATCACGCTGCACATCCGCGGTCCGCACGAGCCGCTCGCGCTGGCCGACACGCTGCGGCGCGAACACGACGACATGGATGCCTGCCTCGTGCGCTCGCTCGCCTTGGTCGGCGCCGAACAGTGGACCGCGGCCGTCGCCGAAGTGGCGCGGCTCGACCGCACCTTGCGCACCCACATCCTGCTTGAGAACGAGCTTTTGGCGCCGCTTGCTGCGCGCGAGGCGCAGGAACCGACGTCGCTCATGCGACGCGAACATGATGATATTCTGGTTCAACTGGACGCCATCCAGGAGGTGTGCCAGGTCTCCAAGGGTTCGTGCGGTGAGCTGGGCACGTGGCTGGGTCTGTTGGCCGCGACCCTCAACAAGCACGAGTACCGGGAAGAGGTGTCACTCTTCAGCCTCTGGGAGCGCGCCTCCGACCGCGAGGGTGCCCCACTACTTGACGAGGTCCGCCGCCGGCTGGCGCCCACGGCCTCCTGAGCCATCCCTTGGCTGCCCGCCTGGTCTTGGGCTGCGTCGTGGCCGCTCTTCTTAGGCCACCCGCACCGGGGCGAGGCCGATATAGAACAGCACGGCGCAGTATTGCGCGACGCTCCCCGCCAGCACGAACAGATGCCAAATCTCGTGGCCAAAGCGCCATTTCTCATCGAAGATGAAAAGATGATGCCCACCGTATAGAGAAGCCCCCCTGCGGCAAGCCACCAGAATCCGCCAGGCGCCAGGTGGCGCATGAGCGGCTGCAAGGCGATCACGATGAGCCAGCCCATGACCACATAGAGGATCACGGACAGCCGCCGCGACTTTTGGGGAATGAATTCCTGGACGATGCCGATGACTGCCAGGCCCCAGAGGATGCCGAACAGTGACCAGCCCCATGGCCCCCGCAATGGTCCCAGGACGAAGGGCGTGTAGGTGCCGGCGATCAGGAGGTAGATCGCCACATAGTCCAGTCGCTGGAATACTGCTCGTGCCCGACCATTCAATCCATGGTAGAGACCCGACATCGCGTACAGGAATATGAGTGTGAGCCCATAGATGCTGAAGCTCACGATCCGCCATGGGTCCCCCCGTAGCGCCGCGAACACGATCAAGACAACCGTCCCGCCCAGCGCAAGTGCGCCGCCGACGATGTGGCTTATGCTATTGAACAGTTCTTCGCGACGCATGCGTTGTCCCCAAGACCCGCTATCGGCTCGAAGTCACCCTTCTCCTTCCCGGCGCTCGTTGCGAGACTCCCCGCGATCCGGTCCGCGCTTCGGTCACCATCGACAAAAACTCCAATGCCCTATCCGGACCATGCTCGCCAAAATGAGGCGAGCTCTCGCCTTTCACGGAAGGCACACATACCCTCTGAGGAATTGACAGTCGTCAAAACATGCCAGGGTGCGCCTATTCCCTGCCTATTGAAGCCTACTTTGCCGATAAATTACGCCGCATGGCATGGATACCCACGTCTATCTGCGTCGCTGTCCGTACGCTCATAATACACTCAGGGGATACTACGGCAAGAATCCCGCGCTTTGTTTTACCATACCTCGGATCGGCAGGCTCGCCGCCGATTACCACAACCGGGAGCAGCCATCTCCCGCACCACAAGCCGCTCATCGGCGGAGTTACGGTGCATTCGACGCCCCAACGGTTCCCATGAACATTCCAGCATGGCCAAGCCATGCCTTGATAGATCACAACCACGGTGCCACCGTACCCAGCAATTCTCAATGTTGCACCAACCATGGGCACCAAGTGGCGTCCCGCATGGCGGGAAGGCGCCAAACATCCGGCGCAGGCGCGCCCAGACAGGCGAATTCTTGCATCGTCACCGGGTGATCCAGGCGCTATCGCTTCACATTGAGAACTGCTGCATCGTACCGGGTATGATATCAATAAAGCGACAGGAGGCTGGGAATGGCAGGTGACAAAGATGCACAAAATGGTCGAAATCAACGGCAGTCGGGTCTTGGGGACGTACGACCACCACCGAGAGTCCTGTCAGACTGGGTCGCCTTGCTTGCGAATCTGGCGGCGCTCACCACATTCGGGGTCGTTATTGTCTCCCTGTTTTCTTCACACCTGCTATTGAGCCAGTACGAGAGTCTCTACCGCGCGCAGATCATGGCCCCCGTTATAACGAAGTCCGTATCCAACCAGATCATCGTGTATTTTACCACAGCCACAGCGGTCGCCGTATTGGTTCCAGTTTTTGTTTCGTTCCTATTCGCTCTTCTTTTTCAAGGCCACATTGAAACACTCAAGGGGAATTCGTCTATTACGTGGCCAGTCTGGTCTTACCTGTTTACGGTAGTCGCAATAACGACGACCCTGCTCCTCCTCTGGGAGCGCGGATACGTCGCCTTGGCTATTGTCGCCATCCTGGCGGCATTTATATGGATCGCGACCGTATTTGGGGGGGTCCGCAAAATGATCCGGACACTTCTTAGCTCAGGGTCACGCGGACCAAAAGTCCTTGTCGTCGTCATTACGTTGGTGATAGTGCTCTTTCTGGTATTTCCGATACCCGTTGTGCTTAAGCTCATAAGGATGAAGACCTCAGGGCATGCCGAGATCGCCGTATCGATCGCATTGCTCGTGGCAACGCTCATGTCGTTGGCCGGCGGTGTTTTTCGTCTAGTAAGCGGGCTGGATGCGTACGGGGTAGCGCGGGCCGCCGCATGGGTGGCGGGATTTACGGGTTTGGTGGCCTACGCGGTTGCGGATCACGAGCCGCGCTTTGTTATGGCAATCACGGGTTATGGCGGTTTTCATATCGAGTATCGTCTCAAGGGTAGCAAGGTCTTCAAGCGCGGCGCCCTGATCTTGCAGACGTCCCACGCCTTGTACCTGGAGCCGTCCCCCGTTAGCAAGGCGGGCCGGCACCGACGGTTGTATGAGGTGCGACTGACCCATGTCCGATGGTGGGGCCGGTCCTCGACTTCCAAGGGAGCCTCGAATGGAGGCCGCTCTCTGAAAGAGTCGCAAGAACCGCGCATCCTTCTGCGCTAAGGGGGTTGGCACCGAGGCGGTTGGTGGGTTGGGGCGGTGAAAAAAGAGGTCGGGGCGCCTCGGAATATCGTCGCGGAAACCCCCGTGTTGCGGAGCGGCTCCTCGTCGAACCGTCCTTCGGGTGGCATGGCCGGGCGCTTACCCGCGCCCGGCCGCCCCGTTTCGGAAGCTTTCGGCGATGCCCTGGGTGAGGTGACTTAGGAGCGGCTTGGCGGCTTCGAGGAGCAGGGCGCCGAAGTCCGGTCCGTCGGCGAGCTTCACGCCCGCCCAGTATTCGGGCTCGCGTGGCGGCCGTTGCTCCATTTCGTCGCGCCGCCCTTGGAGGTAGGCGCCCTCGAGCTCCCGGGACAGGGCGCTCGTGCGGCGGGTTCGGGGGCGATGCAGGCGGCGACCCAGCAATAGGCCGGCACCCACGCTGAGCCCCACGGTGGCGAGCGGGTGTTCAAGGGCCCATCGCATCGGGAACGTAATCTGGCGCTCCAGTTGTTCCACGGCCCCGCCCACGCGTTCGCCCAAAGCGTCAAGCGTGTCGGCGAGATCGCGCCTGTGTCGCTCGGCCTCTTGCCGCGCCTCTTCCGAGGAATACACCTCGACTACTGCATCGCTCATCCAGGCCCCCTTGGCTCAAAGTTTTTTCCACTCTTCCTTGAGAAACGTCTTGTCAGCCTGTATCTCAGACCGCGTCTTCTTGAGCTGCGTGTCCTGTCCGATCCGTTTCGCGTGCCGGAACGCCATAGCCCCGCCGACGCCCGTAAAAAGCAAGCCTATGATGAGTGCGCTCGCCCAAAAGCTCGTCAGTGGGGAGGCGGCTCCCGCCAAGAGATCCGCAAGCCCGATGATAAGAAAGGCAAGCAGGCTCAGGAGGCCGAGCAAGGCGATGGCGCTGTAGACCGCCGCCTTCATGGCGTCGGCTATGATGGCGCGGGTGCTCTCCTCGATTTCGAGTTTTATGACATTGGCCTCGCTGCGGATGATAGCGCCGGCCTCGTCAGCCGCATGGCGAAGCAGACCTTTCAGCGAGACGCCGTCCGCAACCGGATGCGGCCGCAACGTTTCGGAGTTCCATTGGGTGGCCATGGCGTGCCTACCGCTGGATGAGTTTGCCGAGAATCACGCCAGCGGCAAATCCGATGGCGATGCTTGTGCCCGGATGTTCCCGTATGCGTCGTTCGAGGTCGCCACGCATGGCCTCGATGTCGCGCTCGGACACATAGGCGCTCACCTTTCGAATCACGGCGAGCATCTCCTCGACGTAGGGGTTGGCGCGGGCCGTAGCGTACTCGGCACTATCTTCGGAAGTGAAATGTTCGGCAACACCCATGGCGGCCTCCGCATACGGTTTACGCAAGGATAGGTTGCCTAGGGGGCTCAGGAAAATCGGACCTTCAGCTCGGGTTAGCCCTGACTTATGAACTGGGCCAAGGGAGCGGGGAGCAAGGCGCCCGCACGCACCCAGGCTAGGCCTATCATTTCATGGAAAATCACGGCCGTCAGGGCAAGGGCGTGGGCGTTAGGGAGGTAGCTCAGGATCGTCGCATCCCGCCGCGAGTGTGTCACGAAGTCGGTAGGAGCCGGTACGACCTTGAAGCCCGCGCGGCGGAAGAGCGCCACGGCCCTTGGCATATGCCAGGCCTGCGTCACAAGGAAGATGGTGTGGATCTTTTGGGATCGCAGGATCACCCAGGAATACTCGGCGTTTTGCGCGGTCGTCTTGGAACTCGCCTCCACCCATTTCACCGGCGTTGCGAAGTCGCGATTCAAGACCTGCCTCATGAGCAGCGCTGCCGCCGTACCTTTGAGCGGCGCCCCGCCCGAGGCCAGGATGGGCAGGTGGGTCTCGCGGAACAGGTGGGCGGCGTAGGCGAGCCGCGCGAGCGTGTCGACGCCGACTGTGGTATGTCCACCGTACTCCGGGGCGTCATGGTAGCGTCCGGCGGCCAGGACGACGATGGCGCGGGGACCTATCGGGAGCGGGCGATGCAAGGCAGGATAGCTCTCCCAGCTTCTTGCGAGCGCCGAACTCACGGTCGGCAGGCTCATAACGACGAGGCCCGCCCAGGACAGCGTGGCGATGGTCGTACCCGCCTTAGGCCTGCGCGCGAAGATCAATGCGAGGCCTACAGCCATCGGCAGCAGAAAGAGCCCGGGCGGCGTCAAGAAGGCGTTCACGACCCCGTGCCAGACGATCACGTCCCGACCGACTCCCCTGCGGCCTGGCGGTCGGCATGATAGGAGGAGCGTACCAGCGGGCCGCTCGCAACATTGGTGAAACCAAGCCCGCGCGCCAATTCCCCGATCTCGGCGAACTCTTCCGGGCTCACATAGCGGTCCACGGCCAGGTGCGCGAGACTTGGCCGCAGATATTGACCGACTGTGAGCCACTCGCAGCCATGAGTTCGCAGATCGATAAGCGTTTGCTCGATCTCCGCGCGGCTCTCGCCCAGACCCACCATAAGGCCGGACTTCGTGGGGATGTCCGGGTAGCGGTCCTTGAAGGCCTTCAGGAGCGCAAGCGACCCCTCGTAATCGGCGCCCGGCCGTACCGCTTTATAGAGACGCGGCACCGTCTCCATGTTGTGATTGAAGATATCCGGGGGCGCCACGGCCAGCGTCTCCAGGGCCGCGCCCACACGTCCTCGGAAATCTGGCACCAGGGTCTCGATCCGGACCGTAGGTGCGGCCGCGCGTATCGCGCCGACGCAGGAGGCAAAGTGCGATCCTCCGCCGTCGCGCAGGTCATCACGATCGACCGAGGTGATGACGACGAAGCGGAGATTCATGGCGGCTATGGCCTGCGCCAGATGCCGGGGCTCGTCGGGATCCAAGGGGTCCGGGCGGCCGTGCGCCACGTCGCAAAACGGGCAGCGGCGGGTACAGAGCCTCCCCATGATCATGAATGTCGCGGTCCCATGCCCGAAGCATTCGCCGATATTCGGGCACGACGCCTCTTCGCATACGCTATGGAGGGCGTGGTCGCGAAGGATGGTCTTCAGGCGCCCGACCTCGGGCGAGAGTGGCGAGCGCACGCGCAACCAAGCAGGTTTCGGCGCGGGCTTCGAAGGCTCCTGCGCCACCCGGACCTTGATCTTTTCGAGCCCCTTAAGCGCTCGAGGGGAGGTTTGGTGCGGATCGGGTGTCTGTGGCATGCGGGTCGGCTTCCGGTTAATGTCTCAAGCGGGTTAAGAGTTCTGGTATCAGTACCGCCGCCACCCGGTCGACATCCCCGGGCCCCCCGCAGTCGGCGATCTGCGTCATGCGCAGGCCTTGGTAGCCGCAGGGCGCGATGGCCGCGAAGGGGCTCAGATCCATGGCCACGTTCAGGGCGAGCCCATGATAGCTACGGCCGCTGCGGATGCGCAATCCCAGGGACGCGATCTTTGCGTCCCCGACATAGACCCCGGGCGCGCCTGCTCGGGTCCCTGCGCCCCCGATATAAAAGCGCGCGAGGGTGTCCTGAACGGCCGACTCCAGGGCCGACACCAGATGCCGGACACCCATTTTACGGCGTGCGAGATCAATCAGGGCGTATACGACGAGCTGACCTGGCCCATGATAGGTCAGATCGCCCCCTCGATCAGTATCCACGGTCGGGATCGGGCCTGGAGGCGAGGGCTCTTTCGCGTTGCGTCCGCGCGTGTAAACAGGGGCATGTTCGAGCACCCAGATCTCGTCAGGTGTACCTCCCGAGCGCGCCTCGCTGAACTCGCGCATTGCCCGCCAGCTGTCGTGGAATTCCACCATCCCAGGCAAGCGGCGGACCTTGGGATCTTCGATCATAAAGCCATAAGGATTTCGGGCGAGGCGCTCAAGGCCTCGTAAATGGCGTCGAGTTGCGCCCGCCCCGATGCGCGGATGGTGAGCGTGATGGCAATATACTTGCCGCCCCGGCTCTCGCGATGCGTGGTGGACAGCAGGTCCTCGGGCGCGATGTGTCGCGAGACGATCTCGTGCACCACGGCCTCGAAGCGCGCCGATCGCTTGCCGACCGCCTTGACGTCGATCGTGCATGGGAAGGTCAGGAGTTCGGGTGCCTTGCCGTCGTGTCCGTTCGCGGTCGCCACTAAGTCCTCGTGCCTATGCGGACTTCCTCTTTGAAGGTCTGGAAGGCTGCGTGCAGGCGACGGAATACCGGGCCAAGCCGACCGTCCCCTACGGGTCTGCCATCTATGCGCGTCACCGCCGCCACCTCGCGGCCGGAGCTTGTGATGAAGACTTCCTCGGCCTCCAAAAGTTCGGCGCGAGACGGCGCGCGGTCCTCGACCGGGATGCCGAGCCCGGCGGCCAGTTCCAGCACCACATCGCGTGTCACCCCTCCCAGTATGAGGTGGTTGCGCGGGGCCGTGAACAGACGCCCGGCGCGCACCGCGAAGACATTGCTTACCGCGCCCTCATTGACCCTGTCATTGCGCACGAGCAGGGCCTCTTCGGCGCCTCGCGCCGCGGCCTCTTGCGCCAACAGGACGTTGGCGATGAGTGAGGTTGTCTTGATGTCGCAGCGTGCCCACCGGATGTCGTCGCAGAGGATGGCGCTGATTTCGTAACCCGCGCCTACCCCCGTCTCCGGCACGCGCGGCCTTGCGTAGGCAAATACCGTGAGCGGGGCGTTCGCAGGAAAGGCATGTTGGCGGGGCGCTGCCCCACGCGTCACCTGCAGGTACACGGTCCCCTCACCCGAAGGCAGGGTCTCCGCGAGTCGCGCGAACACCGCAGACCAAGTGACGGTCAGCGCGTTCACATCCATCCCAACCGCAGTCATGCTCGCCTTGAGGCGAGCGAGATGAGCCGCCTCCCGGAACAGCCGGTACCCATATACGGGAATGACTTCGTAGACACTGTCTCCGAAGACAAACCCCCGATCGAACACCGATACACACGCGTCCTCCCCGGGTATCCAATCGCCATTCAGGTACACGAGCATGGATTTGTCCTCTCACCGCGGCGCGGTTTCTTCTCGGGATGCGGGATCGTGGGCGCCGCCCCGTCGGCTGGCCTCACCCCGCCTTGTTTATGGCGCCGGAAAAGTGAGCCGAGCGTAAGGCTTAAGCGCTCGATGGGGTCCATTATAGTGGAGCTTGGGGCGCGTGCGCCAGTTGATGAGGGCGTGGTGACGCGGCCTTGGGCCACCCGTTTTACATAGGCCCGACCCTCTCCTTCCGGTCGGGCGGGAAAGATCGTCATGGGCCCGTGAGGAGAGGAGGCCTTTAGCTCACGGGTCGACGATCAGGCCGCGCCCCATGCCCTCGCGCGATAGTCGGGCGAGGAGTGCCTGGGCTGCGCCCCGGTCCGCTTCCGGGCCCACGCGCACGAGATAAAGGCCGCGCCCGTCCGCGGCGTCGTGAAGCACGTGAAGATCCCGGAGCCCGTTTCTTTGGAGGCGTCGTTCCAAGCGTTTGGCGTCCTGTCGCCGCAGGAAGGCGCCGACCTGCACGAAGAAGGCCCGCCGCGGTGCGTGATGGGGCCCGAAGACGTCCGGACCGCGGTGTCGCCGGGGAGGCGCAGCCCGTTTTTGGCCCGGCGCCAAGCCCTCGACCAGGACTGGCGCGGTGCCGGTGGCGAGTACGCCCAGCCGCGCGGCTGCGGCATAAGACAGGTCAATGATGCGCCCTGGGTAAAACGGCCCGCGATCGTTGACGCGGACGACGACGGTCTTGCCGTTGTCGAGGTTACGGACCAGGGCATAGGACGGCAGCGGCAGGACCTTGCTCGCCGCCGTCATGGCGTACATATTGTAGGTTTCCCCGTCCGAGGTCTTCTGCCCATTGAAGGGGATGCCGTACCAAGACGCGATGCCCCGCTGACGATAACCGGCCGCAGTTTTGAGTGGGTAATATGTATGCCCATCCACGGTGTAGGGGCTGTTGCCGTAGGGACTCAAGGCGAGTTTGTGGGGAACGACGGCGCGGATAGAAAGGTCCGCCGGGTTACGGTAGCCCGTACTTGGCAGAAGGGCGCAGCCACCGAGCCCAAGCGCCAAGCCCAGGACCGCCAGTGGGCGTCCGCAACCGGTCTTAAAGCGACAAGCGCTGCCCATGCCTCGGGCTCTCCTGCGATGAGGGTTTCAGGATACAACGCCTGCGGCCTCGACAGAACTCCTGGTCGGGGGTGCGTCCGGGTGACCGGCGGTTTCGCGGCTGTCGGCTGGATATCTGGCGGCCGGTCCGCGCTGCCAAAGACACCGCGCCCGCCCTGTCGCCGAGGGCCCTCAATTGACCAGACGACGATGGCTGTGGATGCTCATAAGAACGCCGAGGCCGGCCATAATAATGAGGAGCGAGGTGCCGCCGTAGCTCAAAAGAGGCAGCGGCACGCCCACCACCGGGAGTATCCCGGCCACCATGCCCATGTTGATGAAGACGTCGAAGAAGAACAGGATCGACAGGGAGCCTGCGAGCAGCCGGGAGTAGGTATCCTGTGCCGCGAACGCGATGCGCAGCCCGCGATAGACGATGAAGAGATACAGGGCGAGCAGGGCCAGATTCCCGAACAGGCCGAATTCCTGGCAGAACACCGCGAACGCGAAGTCCGTCGTGCTGTCGGGCAGAAAATGGAGGTGTGCCTGGCTGCTGCTCAGCCAACCTTGTCCGAACAGCCCCCCCGAGCCGACCGCGATCATCGCTTGAATGGCGTGGTAGCCGGCCCCCAGGGGATCGGCTTCGGGGTGGAATAGAATATAGATGCGCTGACGTTGATAGTGATGCATGTGGGCCCAGAGTACCGGGGCGGCAGCCACGCCCATCACAATCACCGTAAGCACCGTCCGCCAGCCTATGCCGGCCAGGAACAGGACGATGATGCCCGACAAGAGGACGACGAGTGAGGTGCCGAGGTCCGGCTCCTTCGCGATCAGAAGCACCGGAACGAGCAGGATCAGGGTGGCGCCGGCGAGTCGGCTGAGGCGTGGCGGAAGGTGGCTGCGCGAAAAGAACCACGACAGGGTCATGGGCACGAAAAGCTTCATAAACTCCGAGGGCTGTATGGACAGCGGTCCGAGCGCGATCCAGCGGCGCGCGCCGAACCGTACTGCCCCGATCGCCAGCACCGCCGCCAGTCCGAGCACGCCTGCCGTGAAGACAGGGACCGACCAGCGCCGGAAGGTCTCGGGCGGGATCTGCGCCACGCTCACCATGACTACGAAACCGATCAAGAGGCGCAGGGCGTCATCTAGCGCGAAGTGGATGCTCTCGCCGCTTGCGCTGTAGAGGACGACGAGACTCACCACCGCCAATGCGACGAGTGCCATGAAGAGCGGTTTGTCGAGGTGCCAGCGTTCAAAGAGGCTCATGGCGTGGTTCCGGCCATTGCAACCTGTGGCCGCGACTGGTTTTGCGGTCGCGCATGCACGTGGCCCAAGAGGTAGAAGTTCATGAGGGCGCGAGCAATCGGGGCGGCGGCGAGTGCGCCGAAGCCCGCGTGCTCGACGATGACCGCGATGGCGATGCGCGGGTGCTTTACGGGCGCAAAGGCCATGAACAAGGCGTCCGAGCGGATATGCTTGCCCTTGTAGTTCGGCACCACGCTCCAAAGTTGCGCGGTCCCGGTCTTGCCGGCGACTCTGTAGGGGAGCCCGTAGGCGATCCCACGCGCGGTCCCGTGCGGCCCTTCGACTACCTGCGTCATGTCCCGAATCAGGCGCTTCAAGCTGTTTTTACGCCGTCGGGGTATGGCGGGGTAGGCGTAGGGTTTTTTGTAGCGCACGTGGTGGGTGACCGGGTTGACGATGCCGCGCACCACCTCCGGCCGCATGCGCACGCCGTGGTTCGCGATCGCAGCGACCGCATCGGCGAGCTGCAGCGGGGTGACGAGCAGGGGTCCTTGGCCGATACCGGTAATGATTGTTTGGCCGGGGTACCAGGGCCTTCCGCTTGCCTTGATCCACGCCTTGGTGGGCACAAGCCCGCGATATTCGCCCGGCAGATCGATGCCCGTCCTATGTCCGAACCCGAAGTAGCCAAGGTAACGGGTCATGCGATCGATGCCCTGCTTGAAGGCCAGGTGATAAAAGTATACGTCGCAGGACTGCTCTATGGCGTCCTTCAGGTCCACGCGGCCCATGCCCAGCGGTTTCCAGCAATGAAAGAGGTGCGTGCTGTGGGGCAGGTGATAGTAGCCGGGGCACATGACGCGCTTGTGCGGATGGAACCAATGCGTCTGTAGCGCCGCGTAGGCGAAAAACGGCTTGATGGTCGAGCCCGGCGGGTATAGGCCATTCAGGGCGCGATTGTCCAGAGGGCCATTCGGGTTTGTGGCCAAGGCCCTGTAGGCCTTTTCGCGTATCCCATCGACGAAGGGGTTGGGATCGTATATGGGGCTGCTTATAAGGGTGAGCACCGCGCCCGTCCGAGGGTCTAGTGCGACCACGCTGCCCGGGCGATTGGCGAGCATTTGCTCTCCTATGGCCTGCATCTGCGCATCGATGTTCAGGTAGAGGTTGTGGCCGGCGCGCGGCAGGATGCGCTTTAGGACCTTCACGGCCCGTCCTCGCGCGTCCATCTCGACATCCTTGAAGCCGATACGCCCCATGAGGGCCTTCTGGTAGCTCTTTTCCACCCCCAACTGGCCGATGTGGCGGTAGCCGAAATAGCGTTCCGCCTTCTGGCCCTGCAATTCACCGCGTGTAATGCGGCTGACATAGCCTATGGCCCCTGTGGCAAGGCCGCCTAGGGGGTAGTAGCGACGCAGGCGGGCATGGAGGGTCGCGCCCTCGAGACGGGTGAGGTTCACAGCCACACGGGCCGCCTCGGCCTCGCTCAGGTGCGCGCGCAGGGTGACGTTCTGGAAGGGCTTGCGCTGCGCAAGCCGTCTGCGGAAGTCGCGCAAATCCTGCGCATTCAGCGCCACGAGCGGCTTTAGCTTGGCGAGGAGTCGCTTCATGTTGGGAACCCGGTCGGGTGTCACCTGCAGGGTGAAGACGGGAAAGTCGTCGGCCAGGACCACGCCGTTGCGGTCGAGTATGAGCCCGCGGGCGGGCGCGATGGGCAGCGGACTTACGCGGTTGTTCTCGGCGAGCGTCGCGTAATAGCGGTGTTTGACGACTTGAAGATAACTCAGGCGCGTCACGAGCCCCACAACGAGGAGCGCCCCGAGAATCGCCGCGATCAATACGCGCGATTCAAAAAGCCGAAGTTCCTGAGAGTCGTTTTTGAGAGGGATGTAGCGCATGGCTCAGCTGATCTTGGCGCGTCGGCGCACCTCCCGAAGGACACCGAACAGGAATGGCCACAGGATCACGTTTGCGATCATGGGCGCCGTATCGCTCCAGAGGGGCGGATGCCCGCGGACCAGAGACTTGATCATTATCAGCATAAGGTCGCTTAGCGCGACCAAAGTTCCCACTGCGAGCGACTGTTGCCAGCGGGGAAACATGCGCAGTCTCAGTGTAAAACGCAGCGTGAGATAAGCGAGCAGGGCCTTGGCGAGCGCTTGTTCCCCGAGGAGTGACCCGTAGAGGACGTCGAGAAAAAGCCCAAGGACCCAGCCGCTGCCGACCCCGATGCGCTCGGGGAGCGCCATGCACCAGTATACGAGCACCAAGGCTGTCCAGTCGGGTCGCAGCAGCCGGATGGCTTCGGGGAGTGGCACGATCGCCAGTATCATCGCCGCCACGAAGCTCGCGAGAATGAGCGCGCGCTGCTTCAGGCTGAGGGGATTATCCATGACCCGTCTTCCGGTTATTCGGACCTTTGCGGGGCCACAAGAGTAGGACATGCGTATGGTAGCCTAGACGCGCGAGTGGCACGGCGCGGATCTTGAGGAAGGCGAGATTGGGGTTGCTCGTGACCTCGGTCACGCGTGCCACTGGATAGCCTGGCGGGTACACGCCCCCAAGCCCCGAGCTTGCAAGGATATCCCCGGGACGTATGTCGGCGGTGACGGTGAGATAGGGGATTTTCAGTCGATCTTGCGAGCCCATTCCAAAGGCGATGGCGCGCAGGCCATTGCGTTCGGAGACCACCGGGATGCCGCTATCGGGGTCTGTGATGAGCATGACCTGGCTCGTGTCGGGGCTTACCGAGACCACTTGACCGATAACCCCATGGCCGTCGATCACGGCTTGGCCTACGAACACATGATCCCGCGCCCCCTCGTCGAGCGTCAATCGCTGCGAAAATGGCCCGGAGCTTACGTCCAGTATACGCGCGAGACTTGCGCGATAGCCGGGCACGGGGGAGCCGTGGAGGAGCGCCGCCATGTGGGCAAGCTCGGCGCGCAAGGCGCCAAGCTGCGAGGCCTTGACCGCAAGCCGCCGGTTCAAGGCCTCGAGCCGGGCGTTGTCACGGCGCAGGCGCGCATTCGTGCGCAGGCCTTTAAATGCGTCATGCCCCGCCGAGAAGGGGAGCGCCGCGAGTTCCTGAAGCGGGTAGCTTGCCCGCAGAACAGCGTCCCGCATCATGTGCGTACCCTGATCGTTGTGCGAATCCGCGACCATGAGGGCCACGGAGGCGCAGACGAACAAGATTAGCTTAGTGAGGTTAGATGGTCGTTTGATAGACCAGCCAAGGAATGTGCCCATGCGTTTACCAAAAATGAGGGGGCAACGCGGCAGCCGCTTCAGGCGGCGCCGCCCGGCCGGGGGTTACTCGTAAGCGAATACGTCCCCCAGGACCTCCATTTCCTGGAGCGCACGACCGCAGCCGCGGGCGACGCATGTCAAGGGATCGTCGGTGATCACGATGGGCAGCCCAGTCTCTTCCATAAGCATGCGGTCGATGTCCCGCAAGAGCGCGCCGCCCCCGGTTACGACCAGACCTTTCTCGGCGATATCGGCGCCAAGCTCGGGCGGCGTTTGTTCAAGGGCGAGCCGGATCGCGGCCACGATGCCAGCCAACCCCTCGCTCAACGCGAGGTGGACCTCTTTGCTATTCAAGACAAGGCTGCGCGGCACCCCATCAGCAATGTGACGTCCCTTGACCTCCATTTGTCGCACCTCGCTGTTTTGCCAGGCGGTGCCAATATCCTTTTTGATCTTCTCGGCAGTCGCCTCGCCGATCAGGAGGCCGTACTTGCGGCGCACATAGCTTATGATCGCCTCATCCATCTTGTCGCCGGCGATGCGCAACGAGCTTGAGTAGACGAGGCCGCCCAGCGAGATGACGCCCACCTCGCTGGTTCCGCCCCCTATGTCGAGCACCATCGAGCCGGTCGGCTCGGCGATCGGGAGATCGGCGCCAATGGCGGCCGCCATCGGTTCCTCGATCAGGTAGACCTCGCTTGCCCCCGCCTTCTGCGCGGATTCGCGAATTGCCCGCCGTTCGACCTGGGTAGAGCCGCAGGGTACGCAGATCACGATGCGGGGGCTCGGTTGGAAGATGCGGCGCTCGTGGACCTTGCGTATAAAGTACTTCAGCATCTCGCCTGTAACCGTGAAATCCGCGATGACCCCGTCTTTCATGGGCCGGATCGCCTGGATGCTGCCGGGGGTCCGTCCCAGCATACGTTTCGCCTCCATGCCAACCGCCAGGATGTTTCGCCCGCTCCGCGACCCAAACTCCTGCCTGATGGCGACCACCGACGGCTCGTTCAGAATGATGCCTTTGTCACGAACGTAGATAAGGGTGTTGGCGGTGCCGAGGTCGATGGCCAAGTCATTGGAGAAGTAGGATCGGAGCCGTCCAAACATAGAGTTTGTGTCCCTTAAGCTTTGGGGTGGGGGGATTAAAATCGCGTTACTCTATCAACCGGTCCCCATGGGTTCAACCAGAGGCCGAAGTGTGGTAGCGTGCAACGGATCAACGTTGCATCGGATTTCCCTTTTGAACGCGGAAGATATCGAAAAAGTAGCCCATCTTGCCCGTTTGGGTCTGAGCCGGGAAGAGCGGGAGGCGTACGCGCAGGATCTGTCGCGGATTCTCGGCCTCGTTTCGCAGATGAACGCCGTACCGACCGATGGGGTGGAGCCGATGACCCACCCGGACGAGGCGGGGCTCAGGCTTCGGGACGACGTGGCGAGCGGCGAGATCAACCGCGACCGTCTGCTCGCCATAGCCCCAAAGACCCGCGACGGGCTCTATCTGGTGCCCAAGGTCATCGAGTGACGAGGCGCGGGACCGCATTTCGCGACTCCGCATTTCAGGCTGACCATCCCTCAAGGACCCCCTCTTGACGCTCACGATCACTAAGATTGCCGAGGATCTCGCAGCCGGCCGCTGTTCCAGCCGCGAGATCATGGACGACCTCCTTGCGCGCATCAAAGCCCATAGCGCACTGAATGCCTTTATTTCCGTGGACGAAGAAGCGGCACGCAAGGATGCTGAGGCCGCGGACCGGACGCGACGTGCGGGTGGCGGCGTTCTGGCCGGCGTACCGATCGCGCATAAAGACATTTTCTGCACGTCGGGCGTCAAGACCACCTGCGGGTCGCGCATGCTGGCCGACTTTGTGCCTCCTTATGATGCGACCGTCGTCCAGAAAATGAAGGCCGCAGGTTGCATTATGGTCGGCAAGACCAACATGGATGAGTTCGCCATGGGCTCGTCGAATGAGACCTCGTTTTTCGGGCCGGTCCGCAACCCCTGGGACCATGATCGCGTACCGGGGGGGAGTTCAGGGGGCTCGGCGGCGGCAGTCGCCGCGCGCCTGGTGCCGGCCGCGACCGGTACGGATACCGGTGGCTCGATCCGGCAGCCCGCGGCCCTTTGCGGCATCACGGGCTTGAAGCCGAGCTATGGACGCGTGTCCCGCTATGGCCTGATCGCATTTGCGTCCTCGCTCGATCAGGCGGGCCCCATGGCCCAGAGCGCCGCCGATTGTGCCCATTTATTATCGGCCATGGCTGGTTTCGATGAACGCGACGCGACTTCGCTCGATGTCCCGGTCCCGGATTATGCCGCGGCACTCGGAAAGGACCTTAAGGGTCTGCGCATAGGGGTTGTGAAAGAGCATTTCGCGCAGGGGGTGGAACCCGCGGTCCTGGACGTCCTGCGCGAGGCCTTGCGGGAGTACGAGCGCCAGGGCGCGGTGCTAGTCGACGTGAGTTTGCCGAACAGTGCCCATGCCGTGCCCTGTTATTACGTGCTGGCCCCGGCCGAGGCGTCGTCGAATCTCGCGCGCTACGATGGCGTGCGATACGGCTTTCGTGCCTCTGAATACAGAGATCTCGAGGACATGTACAAGAAGACGCGCAGCGAGGGTTTCGGTCCCGAGGTCAAGCGACGCATCATGATAGGGACTTACGCGCTCTCGGCCGGCTACTACGACGCCTATTACCTGAAGGCATTGAAGCTGCGTCGCCTGATCGCTGACGATTTTGCCCGCGCCTTCGAGCGCTGCGACGTTCTCGCGGGTCCAGCCTCTCCGTCTACGGCTTTTGCGCTCGGTGCCAAGAATACCGATCCTGTGTCGATGTATCTGAACGATATTTTCACCATTCCCGTCAATCTCGCCGGGCTCCCGGCCCTTTCGATGCCGGCCGGCTTCGTTGGTGGCTTGCCGGTTGGAATGCAGCTCATCGGCCGCTATCTGGACGAGGCGCGCCTCTTGAACGTGGCGCATAGATTTCAGGAAGCCACGGACTGGCACACACGCGTGCCGGCCGGGATTTAGGGGGTGGCCATGGAGTGGGAGACGGTCATCGGGCTTGAAGTGCACGCCCAGCTGAAGACGAAGAGCAAGATATTTTCTGGGGCGCCTACGGCCTACGGGGCCGCACCCAACACCCAGGCGAACGTCGTCGACGCCGCGCTCCCGGGGGTCCTACCGGTATTGAACGGTGAAGCGGCGCGCATGGCGGCGCGCTTCGGGCTTGCCGTCGGCGCGACCGTGCACAAGCGATCGGTCTTTGCGCGCAAGAACTATTTTTATCCGGATTTACCGAAAGGCTATCAGATCAGCCAGTATGAGCACCCGATCGTCGAGCGTGGACGCCTCCTGATCACGACGGCCTCCGGCGAGAAGGTCATCGGCATCACGCGCGCCCACCTTGAGGAGGATGCCGGGAAATCGCTGCACGAGGACATGGGCGGCTTTACCGGCATCGATCTGAACCGCGCCGGTACGCCGCTCTTGGAGATCGTGTCCGAGCCCGATATGCGTTCCGCGGCCGAGGCGGTGACCTATCTGAAGACCCTTCATACCCTGGTGCGCTATCTCGATATCTGTGACGGCAATATGCAGGAAGGTTCGTTCCGCTGCGATGCGAACGTCTCGGTGCGCCCCCTGGGAGAGACCCGCCTCGGGACGCGCGCGGAACTGAAGAACATCAACTCCTTCCGGTTTGTGGAGCGGGCCATAGAGTACGAGGTGCGCCGCCAGATTGCCTTGCTCTCCTCTGGCGGTCAGGTGCGCCAGGAGACCCGGCTCTATGATTCCGCGCGCGACGAGACGCGGTCCATGCGCAGCAAGGAAGAGGCGAACGATTATCGGTATTTCCCTGATCCGGATCTGCCGGCGCTCGTTTTGACCGAGGCCTTCTTGGCCGAGGTGAAAGACGCAATGCCCGAGTTGCCGGACGCCAAGCGGCGTCGCTTCTGCGAGCAGTATGGTCTGTCCGTCTATGATGCGGGGGTGCTCACGGCGAGTCGCGAGCTGGCCCAGTACTACGAGGATGCCGTCAAGGCCGCGGGCGCCGAGCCCAAGCTCGTTGCCAATTGGGTAACGGGCGAACTTGCGGCGCGCCTGAACGAGGCAGGGCTCGACATCGCCTTCGCGAAGGTGACGGCGCAGGGCCTAGCGGGTCTCGTGCGCCGGGTGGCTGATGGCACGGTGTCCGGGAAGACGGCGAAGGATGTCTTCGAAGCCATGTGGGCGGGCGAGGGTGACGCCGATGCGATCATCGCATCCCGCGGACTGCGTCAGATCTCGGACGATTCGGCGATCGAGGAGGTCGTAAGCCAAGTGATCGCGGCTAATCCGAAGCAGCTTGCCCAGTACCGGGCCGGAGAGGAGAAGGTGTTTACCTTCTTCGTGGGTCAGACCATGAAGGCGAGCCGCGGCAAAGCGAACCCCGCCAAGGTCAACGAAATCCTGAAACGCCTTCTGGCCCCGTAGCGGTCGCGCCTCGCTTGGCGCCCCATCGGCCCCGGCCGGGCCAGAGTCGGTCGCAGCGGCTACACTCTCTTCGTGGAGCGCGAATCGAGAGTGGCACTGGTCATGTCGGGTGGCGGCGCTCACGCGGCCTATCAGGTCGGCGTGCTGCGGGCGGTCGTCCGCATGCTGCCACGCGACCTTGCCAATCCCTTTAGCATTTATTGCGGCACTTCGGCTGGTGCCATAAATGCGGCGGTGCTGGCGGCCCATGCCGACTCGCTTCGCGTGGGGGTGGGGCGCCTCACCGGGGTCTGGGGCCGATTCGCGGTGGAGGACGTCTTCGCCGTGGATTGGGCGACGCTCGTGAGCACCGCCTACCGGTGGCTCGCGGGCCTCGCTTTCGAACGTCTCGGCCGGCCGCTGCCGCCGGCACTCCTCGACCGCGCGCCGCTTGCAGGACTGCTTGCAAAGCGCCTGCCCTTCGGCGGCATCAGCGCCGCCATTCAAAGCGGCCGGCTCCATGCCGTCGGCGTCACCGCCTCGTCCTACGCAAGTGGCCAGTCGGTCACGTTTTTCGAGGGTGCGCCCGAGTGCAGGCCCTGGCACCGCGCCGACCGGGCGGGGGTCGCGGGCCCGCTCTCGATCGCCCACCTGCTCGCCTCTTCGGCGATCCCGTTCGTGTTTGAACCCGTGGCCGTGGGCGGCGAGTATTACGGCGATGGCGCTATGCGCCAGACCGCGCCTTTGAGTGCCGCCCTGCATCTGGGGGCGCAGCGCCTTTTTGTGATCGGTGCGCAAAGCCCGGTCTCGCAGGTTGCCCGGTTTGGGGGTCCGCCGTCCCCGGCGCGTATCGCGGCCCACGTCCTGAACAGCATCTTCCTCGAGGGCCTCGATGCCGACCTAGAGCGCCTGGAACGTGTGAACCAAACGGTGCGGGCCTTCACCCAGCGCGGCGCGCCGGCCCCAGCCGGGCTCTCCGAGGTCGCGTGTTTTGCCCTCTACCCGAGCGAGGACCTCACTGCCTTGGCGGCCACTTATTACCATACCTTGCCGCGCGCGCTCAGGTTCTTTCTTGGTGCCCTCGCCCGTCACGGACCTGACGCCGGACTTGCGAGCTATCTCTTGTTCGAGCGCGGCTATTGTCGCCGTCTCATGGCCTTGGGTTACGCCGACGCCCTCCGCGAGGCCGAGCCGATTCGCGCGTTTCTCGGTTATCCGGAGCAGGGTGCGGCTGGTCGTCGTGCCGCGGGACGCGCCCCCCGCGGCTCTGAGGTCTTGCCCAGGCGCTTTGCGCCCTAGGCGCGGCGGGACAGGGGGTGGTCCGGGGTCTGCGCACCAAGGGCGTCGAGTTCGATCTTCAGGCGGACGGGGTCTTTCGCCAGGATCGGCAGCGGGAGCGCGAGGAAGGCCTCGATACGGTGGCGGATAACCCGATAGGCATCGCGGAACGCCTGCTCGATCTCGATCTCGCTGCCCGTGGCCTTGGCCGGATCGGCGACCCCCCAATGGCTGCGCACCGCAGGGCCGATGTAGGCGGGACAGGTCTCGCCCGCGGCGCTCGCGCAGAGCGTGATGACGATATCGGGAGGTGTCGGCAGGTCGTCCCACGACTTGCTCACGAGCCCCTCGGTCGACAGGCCTTCCCGTTCCAACAAGGCCAGGGCGCGCGGATGCACGAAGCCCGCGGGATGGCTGCCCGCGCTCATCGCGATAAAGGTGTTCGGGGCGAGGTGCCGGAATGTCGCTTCGGCGAGGACCGAGCGACAGGAATTGCCGGTACAAAGAAAAAGGAGGTTCATGGTGCGGGTCTCCGGGGCATCCTGTTCTGTAAGGGACGCATCGTCGTTGCGAGTGCGGGCCCTGGGCCAAGGCGGGGCGCGGCTCGCCTTGGCATCACGATTTGCGCGATCTTGCCGCTTGGATACCAATGCCGGGCAAGGGCTCGCACCGTCGCGTGATGGCTGTGCCATCATGGATTGTCTTTATGACGCGCGCATGACATGGCTTTCCGGCCACTTTTCGCCCGAGACCACGATCAGGGCCCCTAGGGGCAGGGCGCGGGGCAGCAAGCGTTCGACGAGCCGCGCCACGGGACCCCCGGAGGGCAAGAATATGGCGGAGTGGACGGCAAGATGGCGCACAGCCAGCCCCGAAAAAAGGCCCACGACCTCATTTTTATCGTGCCACTGCGCGCCCTGATACGCGCCGCTCCCGCCACCGCGTCCTTTCTGCAGATAGAGCAGGCTTGTGCGATTCAGCAAGCCTATGGCGAAACGCCCCCGCGTCACGCGCACGATCTCGGCCACGGCCCGGGGCTCGTCGTCTATGAAACATAACGCGGCGACCGACACGACGTGGTCGAAGCTCGCGTCCGGGAACGGCAGTTTGCGGGCATCCCCCGCGACCCAGCTTAGCCCCGGATCGCCGTGGCTGCGGGCGAAGTCCAGCCAATCCTTGCGAAGATCGAGACCCGTCGCCCAAAGCCCTTGGGCGGCGAGGAGCCGCGTGAAGAAGCCCGTGCCGCAACCGACGTCCAGCAGCGTTTCGCCCTCACGCGCGTGAAGGCACTCGGCCAGCAGCCGATATTCGGTCGCGCCCACCCAATGTCCGCGGGCGCTCCCGTACCAGGCGTCGTAAGAAGCGGCGTGCATCACGGGCCCCCTTGCCCATCCTCCACGTCCCCTCCTTCCTTCGAGCGGATGTGAGGTGTCACGGCCGGTCCGTGCATGGCCTGCCGCGTGCGTAGGTCGATCATATCCCGCGATGGGTCGTCGCGCAAGGGTGCGGCGCGCCAGAGCGGGTGCAAGCGACAGCGCCCGGTCGCTTTTTCGGACGGGACGGGCGGTCGACGGTTCGGTGCCGATATCTGTCCCATCGCGCCGTGCGGTCAGCGCAGCGCGTTCGGGGAATCTTCGGGCCTGTTTGTTATTTGTCAACATAGGGCCTGCGCAAGGTGCCGATGATGCCTTGAGCTGCGCGTTTCAAGCATGGCGCCCCTCCGCTGCACACCATAATTAAAGAGATATTTAAGGGACGAGATCCTGCATGACTATCATGAAGACGCGCCGTGTCCGGGGCCGCCAGGATGCGCTACCGGCGATCTTGGATCAGGGCTCGATAGATGACGAGCGTATGACGCTATTCCGCGTCTTGCAGGATGCCTTGGCGGAACCCGTGACCGAGGGATACGGCACGGCCGATCCCCTGCTGTGCAGGATCTGCCAGGGCCTGGTACGCAACAGCCGGATGATCCGCTTGGCCTGTTACCTGATCGTCGACGATGGGCGCGCGGTCTTGATCCCGGAGTTTGCCGCGGGCATCGAGGCGAGCCTTGTGCGGGTCCCGCAGCCGCTTGCCGACCCCTTGCGGGACGCTTTGCGCGATCGCAGACCGACTCCGCATGTCCTGGGCGACCCAGGTACGCCGTCGTGGTTGCAAGCGCTCCACACTCTGGCCGCCGAAGTCGTGCTATTTCCATTCGGGGCCGCCACGCTCCGCGGTGTCGGTATGGTCGGAGTGGCAGAGGTCGGCTTCTTGAACCGTATCGGCCTCGATTATTTCGCGGCCTTTACGAACCTCGGGAATCTCGCCTTGGGCCTGCGGGCGCAGGCCCTCCACGATGCGCTGACCGGTCTACCGAATCGGGGCCTGTATGTGGATCGCCTCGCCCACGCCCGCGCCTCGGCGTGGCGTCGGCGCCGCCTGCTCGGGGTCGCCCTGCTCGATCTTGATGGTTTCAAGCAGATCAACGATCACTATGGCCATGGGGCCGGGGACGTCGTCTTGACGCGGTTGGGCCAGATCATGCGCGATGCGATGCGTCCGATGGACACCTTGGCGCGCATCGGGGGCGATGAGTTTGCCTTGTTGTTCATCGACATGCCTTGTCTCGGGGACATCGAGGCCTTGTGTGTGCGCTTGCTCGACGCTCTGCGCTCGACGTGGCTCAGCTTGGGCGAGGCGGCGGATGTGCTGCTAACCGGGAGTCTCGGCCTCACGGTTTATCCGCTGGATGACGGCGACCCGGAGACACTGATGCGTCACGCGGACCTCGCGCTCTACGCGGCCAAGGCCGGGGGTCGCGACCAGTACCACATTCACACTCTCGACCTGGATCGCGCAATCGACGCCGACTTCCGGGCGGGCGAGGTCGTGAGGCGCGCGCTGGCCGAGGGCCGTATGTGCCTCTACTACCAGCCGATCGCGACTATCGATGGGGATGTGGTCGGGTTCGAGGCGCTATTGCGCCTGGTGCGCGAGGACGGCAGCGTCCTGAAGCCCGAAAGCTTCGGCGCCGCCCTGGATGCCGCCGGACTCGCCCGTCCCATAGGGCGCTTCGTCCTGGAGGCCGCTGCCTGCCAGATGGAGGCGTGGGTGCGCATGGGCTTCGAACTCGCCGCCCAGCGGCCGGTGCGCTGCTCGGTCAACATCAGCGCCGCCCATCTCCTGAACACCTTGTTTCTGGAGGACCTTCGGGGGGCCCTGTCCGCGCATCCGCTGGTCGACCCGGCGGCCTTCGAGATTGAGATCACAGAATCCGCCCCTCTGCGGGACCTGGAGGGCGTACGCAGGACGCTTGCCGCCTGCCAGGAGCTGCATATACGGACCGCCCTGGACGACTTCGGGACCGGCTACGCCTCGTTGACGCATTTGCAGCGCTTGCCTGTAGATACGATAAAGATCGATCAAAGCTTCGTGCGTGACATAACGGACGATCCTAAGGACCACGCCATCGTGTCGGGCATCACGCATGTGGCCTACAGGCTCGGACTGAACGTGATCGCCGAGGGCGTGGAAACGGCGGCCCATCTCCGGATGCTGAAGGCCCTCGGGTGCGCTTGCGTACAGGGCTACGCCCTAGCCAAGGCCATGCCGGCTGCCGATGTTCCGCGCTGGGTGCGCCGCTACGCGCGGCGCCAGCGCGCGTGGTCGCGCAGGTCCCTCGTCACAGGGGTTGATACAGGAGGCAATAGCCGCGAGGGCTGACTTGCCCCTGCACCACTTGGCAGTGTCCCTTGCGCATCATGCCGGGACCCATGGCCCCGCCCATCATTCCGTGCCCGGCGATGCCGCCCACGGGGATGAAGTGTCGGCACATGCCGCACATCTTACGGCCGTCGGGGTGATCCTGGTAATGGGCGATCGCCTTCGAGACCTTGGCGGGCGCGGCCTGCGCCGTGCGCGCCAGGAAAGGCAGTGCGGCCGTTCCCGTGACTGCCATGATCACGGTCTTGAGCCATGTACGCCGGGACAGCCTGGATGTTGTGTTCATGTCTGTTAACCTCCCATGAGGGGTGCCTCATTGTAGCCCGGACGTCGATCCTTTTCATACGCTCGCGACAGACCCCGGGGCTGCGCGCTGTGGACTTGTCATGGGGCCGGGGGCTTTATGCGCGGTCGTGCCAGCACCCACCGTACCATCGCCTCGGCGCGTGTTATCGACAGGTCTGGATGCGCGGCCATCGGGGTGTCGTATGTCCATGCGGCCCAATACCCAGTGCCCCCTGTGATCACTTTGTGTGCCAAACGCGCGACAGCGCCCCGTTGGCCCCGGGAGCGGTAGGCGATCCAGGAAAACGCTGGACCGACTTTCCGGACGCGGACCGCATGACAGCTGAAGCATCCGGCCTGCGTCATGAGTGCGCGTTCGGAATGCATAGCGGCGTGAGCGCCGGCCGCCAGGATCAGCGCCAGGGCGCCCGATGCGAACCTCGCGGACGCGCGCCCCGTCCAGGTCTCGGGGCGGCGTCGCGCGGCGTCATGAAAGGGGTTCATAGTTGCCTTCTCCCGCCGGCCTGAAAGAGCGTGGGATCGTGTGCCCCTTCGGCGTGGATCACGGCGAGGCAACCTTGATGGACGACGCGCGTGAGCGCGTGGTCGACGAGCTTCACGTCCCCGGCCACCGGAAAGCGAAGGGTCGCGACGGTGGTGGATCCCGGCGGTACGGCATAGGTCTGTATGAAGCGCAGAGGTGCGTTGATGACGGACCCTTCAGGCCACAGTTCGTGCCAGACATTGCCGATCGGGTGGAAGCTGCTCGAAAGGTTCGGTCCCCCCACCACGAAGTACACGCGCGCCGTGGACCCGGTCCGCACGTGCATGGCACCATAACGCTTGGGCGTGAGTCCGCGCGCTGCGCCGTTAATCACCACATAGCTTGGCTCTTCGCGCACCATGGCGCCGACGTCGAAGTCATGCTCGCCTGGTAGGCCGGCCGGCTTGTTCGTGTAGATCTCGTGCTGTCCCAAATAAAATTCGCGGTCCACGCGAGGCAGCCCCTTCTTTGGTTCCACGAGGATCAGGCCGAACATGCCGGAACTGATATGCATGTCCATATTGGACACCGCGCAGTGGTATATGAAGGCGCCCGGATAGCTTGCCCGGAAGCGCAGGTGCGCCTCCTCGCCCGGCTCCGTCCATGTCGCGAGCGCCCCGCCGCCCGGCCCCATGGCCGCATGGAAATCCACGTTGTGCGCTTCAGTGTTGGTGCGCGGATTCCGGAAGGTGAGGTC
Organism: Pseudomonadota bacterium; assembly: GCA_021794275.1. Classification (GTDB taxonomy): domain Bacteria; phylum Pseudomonadota; class Gammaproteobacteria; order Acidiferrobacterales; family Acidiferrobacteraceae; genus Acidiferrobacter. The sequence goes on from JAJYRD010000071.1 coordinate 135,972, forward strand.
GATGGTGTCCCCTTCCCTTACGCGAATGAACGGGCCCGGGATTTGACCGTTGTAGGTCATGAACCGGAACCGCACTCCGGGCTCGATCTCGGCCATGACCTCGCGCGCCTCCAGGGTTACGGGTACCACGGCGGGCCGGCGCCGGGTAATCGGTGGGGGGATACGCGACGGATCTGCCGCCACTCGGACGAGCGGGCGTGCTGTCGCGACCGAGCCGTTGCCTCCGCGACCGCTGGTAGAGGCCAGGTCGTGGGAGGCGGCTCGCGCGGCCTGTGCTGCGCTTGCGAGCGTCACGCCGCCGAGCACTGTGCCTGTGTACTGAAGAAATTGTCGCCGATCGATCACGTGAGCGGCGGTCGTCTCTCCCGGCCGATCAGCCCCGCGCTTCGTTTCTTGGCTCGCCATATTCTGCTCCTTCGCAAAAGGACACGCCTCTCTTTTGGCGAGTCAGGCCCCGTATTTCGCGTTTCGGGCCCCAATTCCGCGCCATATTCAGCAATTTCTCACATACTAAAATGGTCAGGTATTGAGCCTTATCAAGGCCGCCCCGCGCGTACCTCTTGGGAGGTAAGGGCGCGCCGCCTGGGAAACCAAGAAGGATCGCGCGCCAGGATCAGGTATCGAGCGCGGGGCGGTTGATGGACGAACCGCGTTCGTCGGCGGCCGACAACGCCCGCGACGGCGGGCGGCCTTGGGGTGGGCGGGGTTTTCTTATGCCGCCGGGTCAGGCGCAGGTATCGCTTGCGGTGGTCGCGCGCCCCACGGACCATGGGCCCCGGTCAGATCCTTCCGGGCCCTCAGCTCGTCAGGTGGCGATAGATGTCGGATATCTTGAGCGGAAGCTTGCGGACATCGTCCACCAGCGCGTAGTTGGCGGCGCCGTACATATGCGGGAGGTAGTCGCGCGCGTCGGTATCTATGGTAATGCAGAAGGCGTGGATGCCGTCACGTTTGGCCTCGAGGAGGGCTTGGCGCGTGTCCTCTATCCCATATTCGCCACGGTAGCCGTCATAATCGTCGGGTTTTCCGTCCGACAAGGTCACGAGCAGCTTGGTGCGCGCCTCGACGTTTTTCAGCATGCCGCAGAGGTGCCGGATCGCGACCCCCATGCGGGTATAGTCCTGGGGCCTGATGCCGGTGATGCGGGCCCGGACATCTTTGTCGTACGGTTCATCGAAGCGCTTCACGCGATATATCTCGCAGCGCTTGCGCGTGATGCCGGAGAACCCGTAGATCGCATAGCGGTCGCCCAGGATCTCGAGCGCCTCGCAGAGCAGGACGAGCGACTCGCGTTCGGCGTCGTTGATCCACCCCTTGGTCGACCCGCTCATATCAACCATGAACATGACGGCGATATTGCGCGCAAGCCGCCGGTTGCGCAGAAAGAGCCCGTCCGGTAGCTCGCGCCCCGAGCGCAGGTCTGAGAAGCCCTGGATCAAGGCATCAAAGTCGACTTCATCGCCATGCTTCTGGCGTCTCTGCACGGCGTTTTCTCCGCGCAAGGCTTCGAATGTCTTGCGCAGCCTCGTTGCGAGCCCGGCATATTTGCGCAGGGTATCCGCCACGAAGGGTTCTTCTGCGGGATGAACGTCGATCTCGCGCAGGACACACCACTCCTTGCGGTAGTGCTGACGCTTGTAATCCCATTCATTGTATAGAAAAGCGCCTTCTTCATGGTAAGTGCCCTTCCAAACATCCTCGGCTTTTTTGGGGCTCGCGGGGGCGTAGCCGCCATCGCCGGCGGGCACCAGATATTCCTCAGGGATGTCGCCGAGATCCTGGGTGATCGACTTCATCAGGGCGCGCACATCCGGAGGCGCGGCAAGCTGCTGGCCGTCGAGGAGCAGTGTGGGCTCGCTGCTGTCGGATTGTTCCTTGCCCGCGGCGAAGCGGCGCTTGTCCTGGCCTGGAGGCGGCGGCATCCTGCCTGCCAGCAGTTTCTTGAGGGCATCTTGCAAGGCCGTACGCTCGTGTTCGATTCGTTCCGCGAGCGCCGTGGCCACCGCGTCGCCATTGAGTGTTCCCTGATAGGGGCGCGGCTCCGGGATGGGTTCACCGTAAAGGGCGGTCAAGGCCTCATAAGTGACGTCGACGGTCGCGTCCGCTGCTTCAAGGCGGGCGACCCAGGGCCGCCACGATCGTGCCGCCGGCGGCCGATCATGGAGGGCGCGAAGTTCGCGATAAAGCCCGGGGAGCTCGCGTGCCAGGCAGGCGTCCAGTCGGATGGTCTCGAGGGCATGAAACAGTTCGCGAGCGTAGTCCGGATCCGGGAAGGCGCGGCAGCTTGTCACGAGCCGCTCCGGGTTGTGGCCTGGAAAGGTCCCAAACCACGTCTGCGCCCAGAGATGGGCGGCTACGGCCTTATAGAGGCGCAGGTTTTCCTCACGTGTCGGGCGCCACGCAATCGATGCGGGCAGAAAGAGGCGCGTTGTGTCAGTGAACGCGGGTTCGCCGTTCTCCAGCCTGAGCCGCCGCCCAGACAGCGCTTGCAGAAAAAGTTCCAGAACAGGCCCCACTTCCTCGAGCGTAACCGCGCGCGCGCGTTCGGCGCGGGCGCTGGCGAAGGCCTCGACGGCGCCTAAAGCCGCGATGGCAGGATAGAGCCCCATCTTGTCGTAGACGTCCATCGCCTGGATGATCCAGGCCTCGGCATCGTTTTGCGCCATACGTTTGAGTCCGTCTGCCGCGCGGTTTGCCAAATGAAACGCGAACTCAGGGTTGGTCTTGGCGACAACGGCGATCCAGTGGCGGGCGAATTCCTGCTGGTCCCGGGCGAGCGAGGAGAGCGAGACCGCCGCCGCGTGGCTCGTGCGCCGCAGCGACAGAGCCGCGTCGAGCTCTTCATCGAGCCAGTCCTCGATCTCCGACGCAGTCAAAGGCTGGAGGTCGGGCATTACGCTTGCTCCCGGCACGCCGCTCCGCCCCCGAACGCGCGCGCTTCCTTTCTGGTATTCTCGGGACCATGGAGATCGTTCTTTATCACCGCCCCTATTGCCACCTCTGCGAGGAAATGGCCCAAGCCCTGGCGCCTGTTGCCACAGAGCTCGGTCTCGCCGTGCGCATGGTCGACATCGATAGCGACCCCGCGCTCGAGGAGCGCTACGGTCTCGCGGTTCCCGTATTGGTCCACGAGGACGCGGAAGTCTGCCGTTACCACTTCGACGAGGCGGCCGTGCGCGGGGCCGTGGCCGCTAAAAGAGCGAGGCACTGATTTCATTGATGGCGGCGAGCATCTCCGGGTCGTCGGTGAGAGCCTGGGCGATCGCGCCGCGACACGCGGCTTGGGCACCGATGCCTGAGACCATGAGTTTGGCAGCATGCACGAGCAGCCGCGTGCTCGCGCCCTCTTCGAGGCCGCTGCCCTTCAGGTTGCGTGTCATGGCCGCGAAACGGACCAGCCTGGCGGCAGTCTCGTCACCGACCCCGCTTTCATGGTCGACGATCCGTTTTTCCAGATCGGCCGACGGGTAATCGAACTCGAGGCCGACGAAGCGCTGGCGGGTGCTCTGCTTCAAGTCCTTCAGTACGCTCTGGTAGCCGGGGTTGTAAGAGATCGCCAAGGCAAATTCCGGGGGCGCGCTCAACACCTCGCCGGTCTTCTCGATCGGCAGGACGCGCCGATCATCGGCGAGGGGGTGGATGACAACGGTCGTATCTTTGCGGGCCTCCACGACCTCGTCCAAATAACAGATCCCGCCCACGCGCACTGCATGGGTAAGCGGACCGTCGATCCAGACCGTGTCGCCCGCAGTTATTAAATAACGCCCTACAAGATCCGAGGCCGTTAGGTCGTCGTGGCAAGAGACCGTCACGAGCGGGCGCTTCAAGCGCCACGCCATATGTTCCATGAATCGCGTCTTGCCGCAGCCCGTGGGGCCTTTCAGGAGCACCGGAATTTTGTTGCGATAGGCTCCCTCGAACAGAGCGATCTCGTCGCCCTGAGCTTCGTAATACGGCTCCTTCGTGATAAGGAGGACCTCGGCTCTCATGGCGCCTGGTTTCACGCGTCCCTCTGCATGCTGTCTTGCTGAATCCATAGTATGCCAAAATCACCGAGCTTCCAAAAAGCAATTGACGGACCCAGGCTCTCTCTCCACAATGGGATCGATTAAAATTTTAGAGCGTGACTTCCTTCCCGCGCAGGGAGCCCGTCCGTTCGCCTCGGCGCTCGTCTGCTGTCTCTTATGGCGCCATAGAAAGTTTCTAACTTTGGTCCTGGCCCAAGGGGGCTTTTTAAGCGTATAAAGTGGACGTCCCCTACCGGCGCGAGCCGCCGCTGGCTTTGGGCGAACGCACTCCTGAGGAGGTCGCTTAATGGCGGATGTAGTTGCAACACACGAGACCATCGTCGTGGTCGGCGGCGGCATAAGCGGCATGACCGCTGCCGTCGAGGCCGCCGAGACCGGCAAGAATGTCATCCTGCTCGAGCGGGCGCCTTCGCTAGGGGGGCGTGTCAGCCAACTCTATAAGTATTTCCCGAAATTGTGTCACCCTACTTGTGGTATGGAGATCAATCTCCGCCGCTTGCGGGGCAACAAGCGCATCAAGGTGTTGACGCAGGCCGAAGTCCGCAAGATCGAGGGGCGCGCTGGCGATTACAAGCTTTCGGTCACCCTCCACCCGCGCTATGTGAACGAAAACTGCACAGCGTGCGGTGCGTGTGGCGAGGCGGTGTCCGCCGAGATCCCCAATCCCTTCGATTACGGCATGAGCCACATGAAGGCCGCCTACCTGCCGTCGCTGATGGCCTACCCCCAGCGCTATGTGATCGATCCCTCAATTCTCGGCACGGCCGACGCCGAGAAGGCCAAGGCCGCATGTAAGTACAGCGCCGTCGATCTCGATATGAAGCCCGAGACCATTACCCTGAGCGCGGGCGCCGTGGTGTGGGCAACTGGCTGGCGGCCTTATGATGCGGCCAAGATTCAGCCCTACGGTTACGACCGGTTCGCCAATGTCATAACAAGCGTGGAGTTCGAGCGCCTGTCGGATCCGCGCGGGCCGACGGCGGGCCGCATCGTGCGCCCCTCCGACGGCAAGGAGGCCAGGAACGTGGCCTTCATCCAGTGCGCGGGGTCTCGCGATCGCAATCATCTCAAGCACTGCTCCCGCATCTGTTGCATGGCCTCCCTGAAGCAGACGACCTACATGCGCGAGCGCTTTGGCGACGAGGCTCAGTCGACCGTTTATTACATCGACATCCGCGCGATCGACCGATTCGAGGATTTCTACCAGAAGGTACAAGCCGATCCCACGGTCCGTTTCCTGAAATCTAAGGTCGCCAATATAACGGAAGACGAGGCGACGGGTGATGTGATCCTGCACGGCGTCGACACGGAGGGCTACCATCGCTACGACAACCGCCACGATCTCTGCGTATTGGCGGTCGGCATGGAGCCGAGTGTCGACGTGCGGTCGATCGCCGATGTGCGGGTCGACGCGAGCGGTTTCATAGAGCTTGGGCCGACGGACGGTGGCATATTTGGCGCCGGGTGCGCCGCCAACGCTCTCGATGTGAATCGGTCGGTGCAGAGTGCCACTGCAAGCGTTTTGCGCGCCGTGCAGGTGGTGAACCGCGTCGCCAAGGCGGAGGGTTAGGATATGGCGGATATGAAGATCGGCGCGTATGTGTGCCAGGGCTGCGGCCTGGGTGAGCGCCTGGATACCAAGGCCTTGGCGCTCGTTGCGCAGAAGGAAGGCAAGGCGCACGTGGTGCGCGAGCACGAATTTCTTTGCAACGGCCAGGGTGTCGCGATGATCCAAAAGGACATCGATGAGGGCGTAAACAGGGTGGTCATCGCCGCCTGCTCGCGGCGCGCCAAGGCCGAAGCCTTCAACTTCGAGAGCGTCGCGGTGGCACGCGTGAATTTGCGCGAACAGGTGATATGGTCGCAGCCCGCCACGGACGAGGCCCGCGAGCTCACCCAGGAGATGGCGGCCGATTATGTCCGCATGGGGTGTGCCGAGGCAAAGAAAGTCCTGGCGCCCACCGCAAACGCCGAACATGGAACCAACAAGCGGGTGTTGGTTGTCGGTGGCGGCATCACCGGGATGACCGCGGCCCTTGAGGCGTCTCGCGCAGGCTACGATGTTCTCTTGGTGGAGAAGACCGGTGCCCTGGGCGGCTATATGGCCAAGCTCCACAGGCGCGTCCCATACCGAGAGCCGTTCGCAGATCCGCAGGCCACCGGGATCGAGGGACTCATGGCGTCGGTGAGCCAGGATCCGCATATCACGGTCTACCTCAACTCGACGACGACCCGGACGAGTGGGGCCCCTGGGCGTTTCAGCGTGGACATTACAACGGAAAGCGGCCAGACCGTGACCGAGAATGTCGGCGCCATCGTAATGGCGAGCGGCTTTAGCCCCTACGATGCCGCCAAGCTTCCCGAGTTTGGCTATGGCAAGAGCCGGAATGTCGTCGATCAAGCGGGTCTCGAGGAGCTTGCCCGCGCGGCAGCGGCAAAGGGCGAGCCTATGCGGCGTCCTTCGGACGGCAAGGAAATCAAGAGTGTCGTCTTCGTTCAATGCGCGGGCCAGCGCGACGCGAGCGGCGCCCATCTCACGTACTGCTCCGGCCATTGCTGTAATACCAGCATGAAGCAGGCCATGTATTTCAAGGAGCAAAACCCCGACATAGACACCGCCATTATCTATACCGACCTCCGCACACCTGGAAACGGAGAGGACTTCTACCGTAGCGCCCAAAGGAAGGGGGTCATCTTCACCAAGGGCAAGGTGGCGTCGGTCGATGTGGGCGGCGATGGCTCCACGACCGTACATTTCCACGACCTGATCCTGGACGACAAGGCGGCGATCATGAAGGACGTCGATCTCGTGGTCCTTGCCACGGGCCAGGTGCCGAACTCGGGCGTGAATATCGATATTCCGCCGGCCGCGAGCGACGTAGATGGCGCAAAGGTCGGCGAGCATGCGGTGTCCGTACTCAACCTCACCTATCGCCAGGGCCCCGATATTCCGCAGCTGAAATACGGCTTCACCGATTCGCATTTCATATGCTTCCCCTACGAGACCCGTCGCACCGGCATCTATGCCGCAGGCCCCGTGCGCCGGCCAATGGATATCACGCAGGCGGTGGAGGACGCCACGGGTGCTGCCCTGAAAGCCATCCAAGCCCTCGAGAACGCGAGTCTTGGGCGCGCCGCCCACCCGCGATCTGGTGACTTGAGTTTCCCGACGTTCCGGCGCGAGGGTTGCACGCAGTGCAAGCGCTGTACAGTGGAATGCCCGTTTGGCGCCATCGACGAAGACGAGCAGCGCTACCCGCAGTTCAACGAGGGCCGTTGCCGGCGGTGCGGGACATGCATGGGAGCATGCCCGGTGCGCGTCATATCCTTTGAGAACTACTCTATAGACAGCGTCGGTTCGCAGATCAAGGCCGTCGACGTTCCGGACGAGTTCTCGGAAAAGCCCCGCATCCTGTTGCTGGCTTGTGAAAATGACGCGTACCCGGCGCTCGACATGGCGGGCGTCGCGGGACACACCTCAAGCGCCTTCGTGCGCACCATACCGGTCCGATGCCTGGGGTCGGTGAACATGATATGGATCACGGATGCCTTGAATAGCGGCTATGATGGAGTCATGTTGATGGGCTGCCGACATGGCGACGATTATCAGTGCCACTTCGTGAAGGGTTCGGAGCTCGCCAATTACCGCATGAGCAAGATCGACGACACCTTGAAAAACCTGAATCTCGAGAAAGATCGGGTCCGGGTGCTCGAGGTGGCGATTGCCGACATTGGCAGGGTTCCGGCGCTCATCAACGACTACGCCGCCAAGATCCAGGAAATCGGCATGAGTCCGTTCAAGGGCTTCTAGGAGGTAGAGGTGGGCGATATCAACACGGCTATGGCGGAACAGTATCGCAACAATTTCCTGAAGGAAGTCGAGGCGAACGTCGAGGAAGGCCAGTGGGTCAAGATGTGCATGCAGTGCGGCGTCTGTTCGGGCTCCTGTCCGCTCGGCCCCGCCTGGGAGCATCCCCCGCAGGAGATTTTTATGATGATACGCGCCGGCCGGCGCGACGAAGTCTTGAAGAGCGAATCTATGTGGATGTGCACGTCTTGCTATAACTGTATCGTGCGCTGTCCGCGCGAGCTGCCCATAACGCACATCATGCACGGGCTTGCCAACTACGCGCACAGGCTCGGACTTGCCCCGAAGATGAATCCTACGCGACGCTTCGCCAAGAAGTTCTGGAACAATCTCGCGAAGTCGGGGCGCGTGAATGAGATCGAGCTTTCCGCGGGCCTTTACTTCATGGACGGGTTCAAGACCGGCATTGCCCGGGCTTGGGCCATGAAGGACATCGGGATCGGAATGCTGAAGGCCAAGCGCCTGAACCCCTTTGGTTTCGTGACGCACAAGGGGTGCAAGGACAAGAAGGGCATCCATCGGATGCTGAAAAAGGCGCGAGAGATCGAGGATCGGCGTAAAGGCTTTGCCGCCTGAGGAGTACCCATATGGCAAGAAAAGAATATTCTTTCTATCCAGGCTGTTCGTCAGAGCGCCTTACGTCCGCGTCCAATTACATGGTATCGGTCGAGGCCATGTGCAAGAAGCTGGATGTCCAGTTGAACGAGATACCGGACTGGAACTGCTGCGGTGCTTCGATTGGTTACGCGGAGGGCGGAGAGCTGCCACGCCATGTGATGAACGCCCGCAACCTCGCGATCTCCGAACAGGTCAATAAGGGCCAGGATGTCGTGGCAACCTGTGCGGCGTGCTGGCTTGGGGCGCGGGAGACCAAAGACCGGCTCGCCCACGACAGCGATTTGCTCGCAGAGACCAACGAGGCCTTGCGCGAAGCCGGCATGAACCTCCAATACAAAGGGGAGCAGGAGGTTCGGCATATGGTCGAGGTGTTGATCGAGGACCTGGGTTATGAGGAGCTCAAGAAGCCGGTCGTGAAGTCTTTGGAGGGCATCAAGTTCGCGGGCTATGTCGGCTGTCAGACGAACCGCCCCTTTGGGATCGTGGGCGAATCGTTCGAGAACCCGAAATATCTCGACAAGCTCGTCGAGATCGTAGGTGGCGAACCGGTCGAGAAATATGACCAGAAGGTGACGTGTTGTGGCGGCGCGCTTGCCTTCTCGGAGCCCGAGAAGAGTCAGGCGCAGATCAAGAAAATCATAGAATCGGCCTATGATCACGGGGCCGAAATGATCGTGACGCCCTGCCCTGTGTGCCAGATGAATGTCGAGGTCTATCAGGGGCAGATCAATAAGCGTTACGGGACCAAGTTCAATATGCCTGTGACCTACTACAGCCAGCTCATGGCGGTAGCCTATGGTGGAAGCGCAAAGGACGCCGGTCTCGACGGCCAGGTGATCCGCGCCCGCAAGCTCGAGGAGATCGCCGCAAAAGGGGCGCGGTGACCGCCCGAGTACCATCACAAGGGCGAGGTGTTTTCTCTTTTGGCGCGCCGGCGCGGGGCTTTCCCCGCAAAGGCGAAGAGGGGGCGCCGCCGAGTCCGTAGGTGAGCGCTGCCCGATTGCCTACAGACTTATTTCGAGTCGTGGGTCCGTGCGCGGGTCTTTACGGTCGGGAGCAATAAAGAGGCGGCTGGCACGTCGAGGGCCGCAGCGATCCTTCCTATGCAGTCTATCCCGATATTGCGCTTACCGCGCTCCATGTCGCTGACATAGGCGCGGTTGACGCCGCTCAGGGCAGCGATATCGTCTTGCGTAAGCCCGCGCATGCGACGGGCCCGCTTCAGGTTGGTGGCGAGGTAAGTTCGTTCAGTGCTGGGCGCCATGCCGCCAATTCTATTGTAGATACAAGGGCATTGGCAAGGCTCGGTCCGGCGGCTTTTTGTAGACTCACGCCATGGACACACTGGCCAAGCGCCTGCGCTACGCCCGCGAGCGGGTGGGGCTTTCACAATCCGAACTCGCGAGGCGTGTGAAGATTCGTCCGCAGGCCATCCAATTCATTGAGGCCGGTCACGTGCGCAGGCCGCGCAGTACGGTCGAAATCGCCCGCGTCCTCGGGGTCAATGCCGAGTGGTTGCTGTTAGGCGAAGGAGCGGTGGAGGTTGCGGTACGCGAGCCGGCCGCCCGCTACCAAGACGAGCCGGCCTTGAGCGACGAGGCGGTGGCCATCGCCCGCCTGTGGATGGAGCTCCCGCAAAGTCAGCGGCTGGCCGTGAAGGAGACGCTCCTCGCCTTGCTCAAGGTGCAATCCTGATGACAAGGCGGATTTAGTTGGATAGGCGTCCCGTGTCGCGGGGCTTATCTTTCGCTTGTGCACGAGTTTCTCCCTGAAGGCCGGGACGGGCGCGTCCAACCAGGCTGCGCCGTCCTAGGCAAGGCCGGTTGCGCATGAACGCGCCCACGCGACGTTTGACGCCGTGTAGTGTCGATGCGCCCTTCGGTGCCGCAAGCCCACAGCGGGTTCTCAAGGATAACGACACCTTCACCATCAGCGATGCCTATGGGGACATGGAGGCGGGCCTACGCCAGGGCGTCTTCCAGGGGCGCCTGCGAGTGCTCGCGGACTGGCGGCTGCGCCTGAACGGTGAGCGCCCCCTGCTCCTCAATTCCTCCGTGAAGCCCGACAATTCCTTGCTGCTCGTGGATATGACCAATCGCGAGCAACCGGAAAGCGGCCTGGGCCAAGGGGCGCTCCATCTATTTCGAACACGCTTTCTTTGGCGACGGGCTTCTTACGAGCGCCTGCGCATCACCAACTACACGGATGGTCCGCTTGCGCTTGAGATCGCGTTTTCGTATGCGGTCGACTTCCGCGACATATTCGCCGCCACAACGGACACGGATCGTATCGGTGACGCATCGTTTCGGGCCGAAATCGAGGACGGGTCCGTCCGTCTCCATGCGTCCCACCCGCTCCGGGTCGGCTCCTTTGCGCGCGTCAGTTTCTCGGGAATGGCAGGAGACCTCGGGCCCGCGACGGCTGTGTTCCGGGTCGTCCTCGAACCGCACGAGGTGCGCCCTCTTTTCGTGGTCACGGAATTCTTTTCGGCGGCCGAGCCCGTGTGTGATCCCGTCGATTACGAAATCGCTTATCAGCAGCAGACCGCTGATCTGTTGGACCGCGAGGAGAAACCGTATATAGCGAGCAACAATGTCGATTTCGACGCCCTCATGTCGCGTTCGGCGGCTGATCTCGTGACCCTGTCGACAGGTACCTCGAGCGCGTCTTACCCCTATAGTGGTATCCCTTGGCACGACACGGCCTTGGGGCCCGATGCTATTCTCACGGCCCTCCAGATGCTCGCTTTCGATCCCGCCATCGCCCGTGGCGTGCTCGCCTGCCTCGTGCCGTCTGAAGTCGTTGCGCGACGCGACGCTTCTTGCGGCGACGGACCCCTCGCGACCCGGTCCTCCGTGGACCCTGGGCGAACTCGCGGTCGCCACCAACCATGGTCGAGCGAGATGACCGCGCTCTTCGTGTGGCTTGCAAGCCTCTATCTCGAGCGGACCGGCGAGACCGCTTTTCTCGAGCGGCTATGGCCGACCCTGACCGACGCCTGCTCCGAGCTGGACCGGCGCGCCGGCGAGGATGGCTTTGTCTGGTGCGAGGGTCCGGTGCCTGCCGGGCCTGTGTTCGGTGTTTCGCCGGACGCCATGGCGCTTGCCGAATGGGGGCTCGGGGACGCGTCGCCACGCGCCTCATGCGAGACGCAGGCCTATGTGTATGCCGCCAAGTCCAGTCTCGCCTCGGCGGCTCTCATTCTGGGGCGGGACGAGCAGGCGCGGGCGCTGAGGGCTGGGGCAGATGCGCTGAAGCGCCGGTTCGCCGACGCCTTCTGGCAACCGGATCGACGCTTCTATGCCGCCACGCTCGATCACCGCAGAGGCGGTGCTGCCGCTTCCGGTCTCCATGTTGCAGCGGCGCTCTTTGCCGGTGTGGCCCAGGAGGCAGGCGCGGACAGCGTGGCCTGTGCCGTGACGGCCGACAGCTTCTTTAGCGGCTGGGGCGTACGTAGTCTCGCCGCCGGTTCCTTGCGCTACAACCCGCTGTCTTATCATCACGGTTCCGTTTGGCCACGGGACAATGCGCTCTTGGCGGCGGGCCTTGCCCGCTACGGCTATCGGGATGCGGCCTTGCGGATCACCGAGGCCCTGTTCGACGTAAGCCGCTTCACGGATCTCCACAGGCTTCCCGAGCTCTTTTGTGGTCTACCACGCCACGGCGACGAGCCGCCCACCTTCCACCCGCTCGCCTGCAGTCCGAGCGCCGGCGCCTCGGCCGCCCCTTTCCTGCTGCTCCAAGCCTGCCTCGGCCTCTCGGTCTGCGCCCTCGGCCGTCCGTGTGTCCGCTTCTTGTACCCCCGTCTGCCCCGCTTCCTCACGGAACTGCGCATCGAGGGGCTGCGCCTAGGCGACGGGCGCGTCGATCTCGTGGTGCGACGACATCGCGACGATGTCACGGTCACCGTGCCTTTCCGTCGGGGCGAGGTCGAGGTCGTGGTGGTGCGGTGACACTCTCACCCGCTCAAGCGGGTGAGAGTGTCACGTTCAATGATCAGCTGCGCCGCGCGGGGCCCCAACGTCTTCGTTGGCATACCATACTGTTCGCCCAACATGCACCTCAAGCGGAGACGCGCTGTGCGCGCAATATGACACTCGTGATATTTCGCGGCAATGCTGACCGTGCGGATTTCGGGCCTGTTTCCGAGAGCTGGGTCGGGGCGAGGGGTAGACTCCTGCGGGCTGCTGCGAAAAGCGAGGAGTTGACGGGCCGGGATCGGCAGATGGTCAGGCGGCTCGTCTGAGGGATCGGTTACCGGCGCGGCCTTTCAACCAGTTCGCGCGGGAATCCCCGCCGTTCAGGGCGGGGAGGAACCCCACAGGGACTTCCTTCGGTCGTAGCGCCGCCGCGTAGCGGCGATGCTTCACATGCACAGGACAATAACTTATGCTTGTGAACAATGGATACATTGCCAACCTCCCAGGCACTGACCTGCAAATTGAAACTGCTGCTGGACAAGGAGCAGGTCGACGCTGTCCGGTGCACGGCACAGGCTTACCGGGATGCGCTGAA
>JAJYRD010000078.1 GCA_021794275.1 Pseudomonadota bacterium
CGCCCCTTACTCTCATCATAGACACGTCCCAGGTATTCGCCGATCACGCCGAGGGCCATCAACTGCACGCCTCCGAGAAAGAGCAGCGCCACCATGAGCGAGGGATAGCCCTTGACCGGGTTTCCAAAAAGCAGGGTCTGCACCAGGAGATTCAGGGCGTAGAGAAAGGACATGAGCGACACGACAAGCCCGAGATAGGAGGCGATGCGCAGCGGGGCATCGCTAAACGACAGGATGCCATCCAGGGCGAAGCGCCAGAGGCGCACATAGTTCCAGGTGGTCTGTCCGGCCTGCCGCGGGGCCCTATGGTAGTTCACCGACGTGGTACGAAACCCCACCCAGGCAAAGAGCCCCTTCATGAACCGGCGGCGCTCCGGCAATTGCCGCAAGGCATCCAGGACCGGGCGGCTCAAGAGCCGGAAATCACCCGTGTCTTCCGGGATCGGGACCTTGCTGATGCGGTTGAAGACCCGGTAGAAGGCATGCGCGCTGGCGCGCTTTACGAGGCTCTCGCCGTCCCGCGACAGGCGCACGGCATTGACCACGTCATAGCCCGCATGCCAACGCTCCACGAGTTCCGGGACGAGCTCGGGGGGGTCCTGGAGATCGGCATCGAGGGGGATCGCCGCCGCCCCTCGGGCATGATCAAGCCCGGCGGTGAGCGCGGCCTCCTTGCCGAAATTGCGCGAGAGATCGATGATCCGGACGCGGGGATCTTCCTCGCGCAGGGCGATCAGGACGGCCAGCGTCTCATCGCGGCTGCCATCGTTTACGCAGATGCACTCCCAAGTCTCGGGACGCGCGGCCATGACCGCGCAGAGGCGTTCATGGAGGGCGCGGATATTGGCGGCCTCGTTATAACAGGGGACCACGAATGACAAGACAGGTTGATCGTCGATAGCGGTAGCCGCGGGACCTGCGGTGTTCACGAAAAGACCACCCGGCGGGTCGCGGTGTAATTGAAGGCCAAACCGGCAAGCGAGCCCGCCGCCACCGCCCACACCGGCTCGCGCGCCACAAACGGCACGGCGAGGACGAGCAGGCCATAGACGCCGTTATTGACCACCCACCCCACGGCATTGGCCGAGACATAGCGCGCCCACTCCTGGGGGAGCGTTAGGCGACCGGCGCGATCCCGAAAGGTCCAGGAGCGGTTGCCAAGCCAGGTGACCGTCACGGCCACCGCGAACGCCACCGCCTGCGCGGCCAGCACCCCCACCCCAAGCTCGGTCAGCCCGAGCACCACCCCGGCATCGACCAGGAACCCGGACGTACCGACGAGCGCGAAGGCGAAAAGCCGGCGATATGATTGCCCGGTAGCCTCTGCGGCCAACGGAAACCCCTTATTGTCTTTTTGGGAGATAGGTCAGAAGTATAGCAGAGTTCGGGGTTTTCGTACCCGTCGACACAACCCGGGAAGGCCCGGCATCGCTGCGGCCTGCTGAACAGCTACCCCGGCCAAAACGCAAGGTACAACTGTTCCGGGATAGCGTGACCAACGCATTCAAGCCAGCATCATGATCTGGTTCAAAACCTCCAGAACCTGGGCGAACGCGTCGTCTGGGAGCCGCCCGAGTGGGTTACGCGACGCCTTTCGCGCGCGCCAATCAAAGGATTTGGGCTGACGACATAAGATATAGCTCGTCTTGTTCGCCTTCCGGGTCTTCGCGGGGCCCGCCACCACGGCAAACGGGTTATCGGCATTGTAATCCGCCGTGCTCATGGGAAGCCCGATGACGAGCGAGGTCCGGTCATTGAAGGCCCGTGGCGAAAGCATCGGAAACGGATGGATATCGCGCATCTCCCTTCCGGCCGGCGGATCGCAGTCGATCCAAACCACCTCCTGACGATCAGGTATCCAGGTTGCTGACCGCCGCATCCCCGGCTACCAACGTTCCACGCCCGTAGGCCGCGACACCATCGCCTCGCCCCCATGACGCACGGGGTCGAACCGGGCGAGCCGCTCTTCGAGCGCGAGGGTATCTCGCGCAATCGGCGTGATGACAACCCGCCCCCCTCCACGGTCACATGCACACTCTGCTCGGCACGAAGCTTGGCTTGTCTTGCCACGACAGCCGGCAGTCGCACACCGAGATTGTTGCCCCAGCACTTGATGCGAAGAATCGTTTTTGACATGGATCGTTCCCGAGTCGACATATAAACAGGTTTAAACCCTCGCTGATGCGCTGGCAAGCCGCCTTACTGTCGTGTCGGCCGGTGAGTCCGGCGCTCAATACCAGGAAATAGCGTCCTTTAAGGGCTGGTTCGGAAATCCCATATCCGGCAAGATGCCGGTCACGCTGCGCGAAGGGCGACAAGACGTCGGGGCAACCTTTCCGGCAACACCAAGCGGCCACAAGAGATCGCCCGCCACAATAGCGTCCCACAACCCAGGGCCACCCGGAGTACTCGGCCCTGCCGACCCGTCTAGCAATCATGGTCGTGCGACATTTCCGTAATACTCACTCCAACTCCTCAGTGGATTATGGTTATGCGCGTACTGTGCGCCGCCTGGGCCGATGCGGCGAGGCCATGGTTTCCCTATGGGGCCGCCTGACTCACATCAAGTGAGGGGCCTCGGAACTATCCGGGGCCGGGAACCCCATGAACCCCATGAACCCGGAAAGCTGGTAAGGGGTCGACCGAATGGTCGCCATGGAGCCCATCGGGACCGGGGCGGTACTCAGGTTGAGCACGCCGCTTTGCTTTACCCGGGCACCCCTGGCGGAGGACCTGTGGGGCGACGGCCGCCGTTCAACAGGGGAGACGGAGATTCCGGTATGAGGCGCCCAAGCGAGAAAGGGAGTGGCTCGCCGACTGGCGTCTTTGGTGGCGCGGAGTCCGGCCTTGCGTCCTTCTCAGCAAGCCTTTCCCCCACGCATGGCCCCCCGGATCGCCCATGCCCTCAACGATGCCCCGTGATCGAGGCCCCGGACTCTCCGTGGACAAGCCGACGGGGCTTCGTTATTGTGGCGCGATGCTCCCCGATGCTATCGATCCCGCCGTCGTACGCCGCGCCCTCGTCATAAAGTTCCGCCACCACGGCGACGTCTTGCTGGCCGCGCCCGTATTCCGGGTCCTGCGCGCCCTGATCCCGAAGGTCGAGGTGGATGCCTTGATCTACGAAGATAGCCTCGACATGTTGCGCCTCAATCCCGACATCGCCGCCATCCACACGATCGACCGGGGTACGCGCGACCTGCCACTTTCGCGGAAGATGGCCGCTGAAAGACGGCTGTTGAGGGCCCTGAAGGACCGGCATTACGACCTCATCGTGCACCTCACCGAGCACCCGCGCGGGGCCCTGCTTGCCCGGATCCTGAAGCCGCGCTACGCGGTCGCGCGCCGCTACCCGGGACGACGGGGGCGCTGGTGGCGCAAGAGCTTCACGCACCTCTATGATGTCCCCGCCCGCCAACGTCACACCGTCGAGACCCATCTCGACGCCCTGCGCCGATTGGGGTTCGTGATACCAACCGAAGAGAAGGCCTTGCGCCTCGTGGCGGGGCCCGAGGCCTGGAACAGCGTGGACGGGCGTCTTGCGCGGGCCGGGCTTGCCGCGCGACCTTTTCTCGTCATCCACCCGACGTCGCGCTGGCTGTTCAAGGCCTGGCCCGCGACCTCCATGACTGCGCTCATACAGAAGCTCCAGGCCGCGGGACACGCCCTGGTCGTGACCTCAGGGCCCGATGCCACGGAACGCCAGGTGATCGGCGAGATCCTGGCGCCGCTTCAGCCCTCGGATACGCTCATCGACTGGAGCGGAACACTGACCCTGAAGGAGCTCGCCGCCCTTTTGCAAAGGGCGCGGCTCTTCATAGGCGTGGACTCGGCGCCGATGCACATGGCCTCGGCCATGGGCACGCCCGTGGTCGCGATCTTCGGGCCGAGCGGAGACCAGGAGTGGGCACCCTGGCGGGTACCGGCGCGCGTCCTCACCGCCTCGTCTTATAGTTGCCGGCCCTGTGGCTTTGCCGGTTGCGGCGACGGACAGCTGAGCGAATGCATGGGGGCGGTGGGAGTCGACGAGGCCTTGCGGGCCATCACAGACCTCCTCGAGGACACGAAGACACGCGCATGCGCGTCGTCCTGATCCGCCAACGCTACCGCCCCGACGGCGGCGCCGAGCGCTTCGTGGCGCGGGCCGCCCAGGCCCTGTCCGCGCAGGGCGTGGAGATTACGCTTGTGACACGTGACTGGCCGCAGGGCGCAAGCGACATGCGCATCGAGCGCTGCAATCCACGCTATCTCGGTTCGATCTGGCGGGACCTCGGATTTGCCCTGTGTGCCTGCCGCAGACTGCGCGCGCTCAAGGCCGACCTCGTGCAGAGCCACGAACGCATGGCCTGCGCCGACATCTTCCGGGCCGGCGATGGCCTGCACCGCAGCTGGCTTGCCCAACGCCGGAGGACGACAGGCCTCTGGGGACGGATGCGGCTGCGGCTCAACCCCTACCACGTCTACGCATTGGCCGCCGAGGCCAAGGCCCTCACACACCCGCGCCTGCGCGCAATCATATGCGGGTCGCGCATGGTGCGCGATGAAATCGCCGCCGCCTTCCCGCAGACCAGGGGCAAGCTCGTCGTCCTCTACAACGGCGTCGATATCCGACACTTCCACCCGGATGTAAAGGCCGAGCACGACGCCGTGCGGCAGCGTCATGGCATCCCCTTTGGCAATACGATGTTCGTGTTCGTGGGCTCCGGCTTCTACCGCAAGGGGCTCGCCGAGGCGATGAGGGCCATCGCCTTGTTGCCCGCCTCGGCCGGCCTATTGGTGGTGGGGCAGGACCGACACGAGGCGCGCTACCGGCGGCTGGGGCAGGCGCTCGGGATAGAAGGCCGCCTCTGGTTCGCCGGGCGCCAGAGCGATCCCCGGCCGTTTTACGGGGCCGCCGACGCCTTCATCCTGCCGGCCCTCTACGATCCCTCGCCCAACGTCGTGCTCGAGGCCATGGCCTGCGGGCTG
>JAJYRD010000049.1 GCA_021794275.1 Pseudomonadota bacterium
CGGCACTCGGGCGCTGATCGTGGGACCAGCGTGGGTGGGCGACATGGTCATGGCCCACTGCCTGTTCCAGCTCCTGAAGGCGCGCCATCCGGATCGCGCCCTGGATCTCGTAGCCCCTCCCGCGACCCTGCCGCTTGCCGCGCGCATGCCCGAGATCGCCGACGCCATCGTGCTGGCCGTCCCGCACGGCCGGCTTGCCCTGCGCGAACGATTGCGGCTTGGCCGCCGCCTGCGGGAACGCGATTACGCGCAGGCCTATGTCCTGCCACGGTCCTACAAGTCGGCGCTGCCGGCGTGGGCAAGCGGGGCGGCGCGGCGCACGGCCTATCTCGGCGAGGCCCGCTATGGACTTATTAACGACATTCGCCGCGAACCCGCGGGCAGCAGGCTAAAGACCGTCGATCGCTTCCTGCTCCTGGGGCTTGAACCCGGCGAGCCGTTACCCACGCCCCAGCCGCCACGCCTGGTGGCCGATCGCGAGGCCGGACAGCGGTGTGCCGAGCGCTTTGGGATCGATACGGACACCCCCCTCCTCGTGCTCTGTCCGGGCGCCGAATATGGTCCCGCGAAGCGCTGGCCGGCCCGCCACTTTGCGCGCCTTGCGCGCAGCTACCACGAGCGTGGCTGGCAAGTCCTGTTGCTCGGCGGCCCGCATGACCGCGAGATCGCGCAGTCGATACACGATCTCTCACAAGGCGCATGCATCGACCTCGCCGGACATACGACGCTGCTCGAGGCCGTCGACCTCATGGCGCTGGCCACCGCCGTGGTGAGTAACGACTCGGGCCTCATGCATATCGCGGCGAGCCTCCATAAGCCGCTCGTAGCGGTCTTCGGGTCCTCGGACCCCAGTCACACCCCGCCGCTCGATGATCGCGCCCTGACCGTCACCCTGGGCCTTCCCTGCAGTCCGTGCTTCGCCCGCACCTGTCCGCAGGGCCACCTGCGTTGCCTGGAGGACCTCGCCCCGGAAAGGGTGGAGAAGGCCCTTGAGCGGGTGATTCACTTATCCGAGGGCCCGAATCCCAACCTGCGTAACCCGAGCAATACAGATTAAGGTGAACGCGCGTGAGGCCACGGGGCGTCGGTGCGCGCCGCTCGCATGACCGCAATAGGAGCGCCCTGGGCGAATGGCCGGGCGGGCGATATGAGGCGCGCGCGTTATGATGCTCTTATGACAGAGCGCGGGACGCACCGCGGTCCCGGCGAGAACGGACCGGACGCGACGGTCGATAGTGGAGGCCCCCATGACACCGTGGGATCGGCTCTTTGCAGGGTGGCAAGACGCCAGTCGACCCACGAGATAAAGCGCATGCGACGACACATCGAGCGCTTAGAGCCCATTATGGGCCCGGACTCGGCGCGCACCGCACAGCACCCCCATGAACGAAAGCTAGGCGAACCCGCGTAAGCCCCGCTTGATGGTGATCGCCGGACCGAACAGTTCGGGGAAAACCACGGTAATCCGTCGCATGGTGGATCTGTCGTGGTTTCTTGGGGCGTGTGTCGTTGACCTCGACGCCTTGGCTGCCGCGCTTCCGGGGGGTTTCGCGAAGCCGGGAACGCGGCGCGCGGGGATGCGATGCGATTCGTGGGAGCCGCAAAGAACGCGGGGTACCCTGCCCACCTCCTTTTTAGCGCCACACGCGACCCGGCCATCAATGCCTATCGCGTCGCGCGCCGCTACATGGAGGGCGGGCACCCTATTCCCGTAAATGTCATCGTCGACCGCTACTATCAGTCGATGGGCAACCTGTCGCGATCGCTTGGCGACTTCGATCTCGCGCACATCCTGGACAATTCGGTGGGCGACCGCGCGCCGACACTGCAATGCGTGATGCATAACAACCAGCGGCGGCTTTGGCTTGCGCACCCCGCCGAGCATTGGGCTTGCATGGCAGTCGGCGATCACGCCGAGCCGCTTGCGCAATGACACGCCGGTTACCACCGTAGCTATCGCCGAGGTCCTAAGTCACCCCGGAATCGCTTCAGCCACACCGGACCGCCACATACGACGCCCGCAAATGGGATCTTTTTTGCCCGCTTTCCGCACCCCCAGGCGGCAAGGCCAACGCGGGTGACGCCCGCCATCAGGGAATCGGGCGCTCCGCGCCCGAAAGGCTTGGCGTGCAACTTTCGTGGATGAACCGAACTTACGAATTTACAAGCGCTGACGTGAAGGCCGAGCGCCTACCCATAGCCGGACTGGCCAAGGCCTTGCGGATGCCGGTAGTGGCTTGCAGGGCCAACACAAAACAGGGCGCGGGAGGCGGGCCAGGGATGTCCGAGGCACAAAGCAATTCCATAGACCCGCTCGACCCCGTGAAGCGGCCTATCCGCATCCTGGTCTACGATCTGCCCTGAGACGCCGGCGAGTCGGGCGAGCAGCGTGGACGGCTGCCCGCACGTCAGGCCCGTGTTTGGACTTGGTGTAAATGTGCACGCGATCAACATAAGGGTTCCCTTCGAGCAGGGGGCGTTGTAGAAATTGACGAGCGCGCCGATGTGGGCATCAAGATTACAGCGACAGGTGCCTTCGAATACCAGCAGCGCGCATACGGGGCCGCCGATATTGTCGCGACGCACGACCACAATACGTGGCGCGATTTGTGATAATCGGGAAACGGGGTCCAATGATGGGCGAAGGGCCGTGGTGTAGTGGAATTGTGCAGACTCGCATCCGCTTTCATGCGCGACGCGGCTTTGGTACCGGCCAACACGCCCCCGCAATCACACGGACCGCACCGTACGCTATGGGGCGCCTCCCTGCGCTTACCCCACCTCATGTCACGCCGGCGCGCACCGGCGTTAGATCATAAAGGGTCACACCGCCCACCATAACACCACGCACGGGCAGGCTCGCCAGGAGCTTTCGCACATTCTTCCTTTCGGGACCGTAGACCATGATCGCGCCCACCTTGTATTTCTTTAGGAAGCCGCGAAAGGCCTGCTTGTAGTGGGCCACGAGCGGGCCGCCGTTTAGCACATTGTCGACGGCGATCCCGGAAAATGGCCGTGGTTCGGTCCCGCCGAGATATCCTCCCACCATGCGAAAATAGAAGTGTGTCTGTGCCTGAAACCACATGCTGGGCCCATAGGGCAGCACGATGATCCGCTCTCCTGGTTTTAGGTAATTCCTATACTGGCCCGAGGAAAAGAACGAAGGGTCCGGTAGCGTGCCATGTCTCGGAAGGGTATCGATGTTGGGAAGCAGAAACAGTATTGCCAATGCGGCCGCGACACGCCTCTTCCAAGTCGCAAGTGTCGAGCGCGCAAACCACGTCGCGGCGATCAGGGCGGCCACCAGCGATACATATAAAGCGAGGCGCGCCGGTAGCGCCTTACCGATCAACGGAAGATGCATGAAGAGGATCCATGGCTCAAAAACCGGGGTTATTTGGCCAAGGACGCGCAGCCGCGAGCCCAAGCTTAGGACGGCAAACGTCACGAAGACGACCAGGAGATACCGCGCCCCCGGCGTCCGCCGGAACTCTTTTGCATAAAGGATCAGGATGCCGATGAGCGGCAATCCAAGGTACGCGTCTTTGTCGGACATGCTCGCCGCGAGCCCGCTCCCCAAGCGGCCAAATAGCCGAGTCCCGAGCCACGACACGGGGGTCGGTATGAAGAAGTTGAGTGGGTCTGTTATGACATCCGACGGTGAGATGCCTGTGGCGTTCTGCAGATAACCGGACGTTGGATCAAGCATGGCATAGAGATACGGCGCCAGAATGACCATGGACAACAGCAGGGCCACCGCGCTTTCGAGAATGGTGGCCTTTAGTCTCGGTACGCCGCGATGCACGGCCGGGGAGAGAGCCGCGAGCGCCATGGCTATGGTGGCAAAAACCATTGCGGTGGCAAAGATCTCGCTGGAAACGCAGAATTGGAACACCGCAAGCGCCGCAAACATGCCAATAAAGGAACTTCGGCCCGTGCGGCCATATAGGCGCAGAAGAAATAGCCAAAGAAGAAAGGGCAAGGCCCAGATCACCGCCAGATTCAGCTCGCCCAAAAGTTGCGCGAATTCGTAACTGGAAAAGCCAAAGAGCCAGCCACCAAAGAGCGCGGCTTGCCATGGAAGGCCGATCTCGCGACAGACCAGATACAGGCCAGTGGCCGCCAGAGCGGGGGCAGTAATCGCTGCTATGTTAAACGACAAGATCGGGCCGCCGGCCAACGTAATGGGCGAGAGGGGGATGGCGAGCCCGGGTATGCATGTGGTCCACGCTACACTTTGGCCACTGGGGGCCCATATGAGGCGCGTAGCGAACAAACTCGAATGGCCGACCAAAGCATGGGGCCAGCGCGCGAACCACCATAGAAAATCCATGGGATCGGTGGCGGCAGTCGCAGCGATCTTGGTGGACAAAGCGAAATGTATGGGTAGACCAACAAGGACGATCGCCGCAGCCAGATAGAGGACGAAGGCCGCGATATCCTGGAAAGGGCGACGAATGGCGCGATGCTTCATGGGCGCATGCCAGTAGAGCCGACAGGGTAGACAGGCTCCCTTCCGCGTACCGCCGCTATAGCCGAGCGCATGCTCAAGGCGAGGTTCGTGAACCACGCCGCGACAAAGGCGAGCACGCACAGAGCCGCTATGGAAATGGCCTCGGGGCGCTGGAGGAAGGGAGAAAAAGACCCTTTCGTCAGCGACGATATCTCTCCGGTTGTAATACGACATCTGTCATAGAGGCTCACCAGGCCAATATAGATAAAAAGCATGACGGATTGAAACCTGGCCGCGGCGAGACCGTGGCGGCTTAGCCAGGGACTTCTGTCATCAGACACATACCAGAGGAAAAGACCCGGAAGAAACCCTAGCAGGAACCCAAGGACGTGGATGGTCGCGGCAAGCACCGACGCCCTAGCGCGAGCCTTCATCATACGGTGAAGCCCATAATGGCCGCCATTTCATCGGTACGACGGGCAGCGCAGTAAGCGTTCTCAACGCCGCCCGCGACGGGGCCATAGCCACACGAAAGACGGTCGGTAGCGCGTGCATCACATGGGCAAGGGGGCGTTTTCATACCACCCAATATCCGGCCGCGAATAGGGCAACCTGAATGACAAGGGTCGTGGCGAAGAGTATTAGAATGCCACGGGCGGTGTGCGGAAATTGTGGGGCCAGGGAGCCTATGGCGAGGAACACCGGAATGGCGATGAACACGAGACGTATTGTAGAAGTGGGTCCTTGAATGGAACCCACGAGCCAAAGACAACTTACAAGAACGAGTGCGGCATACAATACCATGTATGCGCGGCAATCTTCGCCATGCATAGCCAAGAGCGCTGGCTACGATGACAAAAGTAAGGGTATTGAACGTGTCTTGCAGAATTACTTCAAAGACATGGAGCGGTTGCGTGTTCACGGAAGGAAGGAGTGACAAGAGAAATTTTGAATAACCGCCGCCAAAGACACCGACTAAAGTCAGAAATCGGTAGATGTGTGTCGCGAGCGGGAGGTGTCCCCAGGCGCGCTGGACTTGTAGAAACGCCAGCAAATCTCCGAACTGGGCATACAGGAAGCCCGATGTCGCAAGCGCAGCCATTGCGATCCTGCGCCAGGCCATGGGCATCATGGCGGCACCCGACCCGCGGCTGCGATCATGGATATACGACCTCCATACGACTAGGCTAAGCAACATCATCACCAACGCCGCTTATGGCGGCCGCCAGCCAGTAACGGCGGGCCAACGTGGCCCACAAGCCCAACATGATGATGAAATTCATCAAGGAGGTGGGTGGCCGGCCAAATCGAACTGTGCCCCGGGGTAGAGCATGAAAGCATAGGTCGCCAGATCGCGTCGCATGTCCGTGCGGACATAGCGGAGCAAGGCCGAAAACAAGAGCGGCAAGAGAACCGCGAAGAGCAGAGATGGAACGATGGCGGCTGCCGCCCATGAAAATCCGAGCCTATGAAAGAGCCGTTCTATCAGCGGGTATAATGGAAAGAAAGCGATGTTCTGCTGGATATCGGCACGACCGCTCCAGGCATAGCCGTGCTTCGCGATGCTGAGGTACCATCCCCCATCCCAAAACCCGGCCCTACGAAAGAGTCCGCCATTGACCCATACCGGGCCGTGCGGCAACACATGCAGGCCAAGCCAGAGCCCCAACGCGATCAAGGCCGCGTAAAGACCTATCGCGCGGGCCCATACCCGAACGACATCAGCATGCTGGCCCATCGCTTGATGGCAGGCAAGCCAGGCGGAAGTCCGGCGCGCGGGTGGGCTCGATAAATCGCGGCGAGGCGCTTGGTTACGGCCTTGGTCCATCCGATCGGCTCCTTGCGTACCTTAAGGGTCGGCGGAAGATGGTGGCGAACCGGCATTCCCGCGACCGGCCTCGAGGGGATGCCGGATGAGGTAGACAGGCCGCCCCTTGCTCTCATCATAAACACGCCCCAGGTACTCGCCGATCACGCCAAGGGCCATCAACTGCACACCCCCTAGAAAGAGCAGCGCCACCATGAGTGACGGATACCCTTTGACGGGGTTTCCAAAGAGCAGGGTCTGCGCCAGGAGGTTCACGGCGTAGAGAAAAGACAATAGCGACACGGCAAGTCCGAGATAGGAGGCGATGCGCAGCGGGGCGTCGCTAAACGACAGGATGCCATCCAGGGCGAAGCGCCACAGGCGCACATAGTTCCAGGTCGTCTGTCCGGCCTGCCGTGGGGCCCTGTGGTAGCTCACGGACGTGGTGCGAAACCCAACCCAGGCAAAAAGGCCCTTCATGAAGCGCCGGCGCTCGGGCAATTGCCGCAAGGCGTTTAGGACCGGGCGGCTCAAAAGCCTGAAATCACCAGTGTCCTCCGGGATCGGCACCTTGCTGATACGGTTGAAGACCCGATAGAAGGCGTGCGCGGTGGCGCGTTTTATGAGGCTCTCACCCTCGCGCGACAGGCGCACGGCATTGACGACGTCATATCCTTCTCGCCAGCGGGCGACGAGTTCCGGGACGAGCTCGGGCGGGTCCTGGAGATCCGCATCCAAAGGGATCGCCGCGGCCCCGCGGGCGTGATCAAGACCGGCGGTGAGCGCCGCCTCCTTGCCGAAGTTGCGCGATAGATCGAGGACCCGCACGCGCGGGTCCTCGGTAGCCAAGGCCATGAGAATGGCGAGCGTGTCGTCCCGGCTGCCGTCATTCACGCAGATACACTCCCAGGTCTCGGGACGCCCGGCCATGACCGTGCACAGCCGCTCGTGAAGGGCGCGGATGTTGGCGGCCTCGTTATAGCAGGGGACCACGAACGACAAGACAGGCGGATCGTTGGAATCAGCAGGCATGGGGCCTTTGGCGTTCACGAAAAGACCACCCGGCGGGTCGCGGTGTAATTGAAGGCCAGGCCAGCAAGCGAGCCCGCAGCCACTGCCCACACCGGCTCACGCGCCACGAACGGCACCGCCAGCACGAGCAGGCCGTAGACGCCATTATTCACCACCCACCCCACGACATTGGCCGAGCAATAGCGCGCCCACTCCTGGGGGAGCGTGTGACGACCCGCGCGATCGCGAAAGGTCCAGGAGCGGTTGCCAAGCCAGGTGACGGTCACCGCCACCGCAAACGCCACCGCCTGGGCTGCCAGCGCCCCAAGCCCAAGACCGGTCAGCCCAAGCACGACCCCGGCATCGACCAAAAATCCCACGGTACCGACGAGTGCGAAGGCGAGGAGCCGGCGGTAAGCTTGCCCGGTAGCCTCTGCGGCCAAGGAAGACCCCGTATTTTCTTTGTGAGATGACACAAAAGTATAGCAGGGTTCGGGGTTTTCGTGCCTACCGACACAGGGGCCCGGAACGGCCCACACCGCCGCGACCTGCTGGCCCGCCGCGCAAAAGCGCGGGATACGACGGCCGGGATAACGCGGTCAACGCATTCAAGTTTGCATCAATCTGGTTCAAAACCTCCAGAATCTAGGCGAACGCGTCGTCTGGGACCGCCCGCGCGGGTTACGCGCCGCCTCTCGCGCAGGCCAATCAAAGGATTTGGGCTGATGGCATAGGAGATGGCTCGTCTTGTTCGGCTTCCGGGTCTTCGCGGGGCCCGCCACCACGGCAAACGGGTGATCGGCATTATAATTCGCCGCGCTTATGGAAAGCCCGATGAGGAGCGAGGCTCGATCATGGAAGGCCCATGGCGAAGGCGTCGGAAACGGATGAATATCGCGCATCTTTCCTCCGGCCCGCGGATCGCAGTCGACCCAACTCGTCTGTTGACGATTAGGTAGCTTAGGTTGCTGGCCTCCCCATCCCCGGCTACCAGCCTTCCACGCCCGCAGGCCGCGACGCCACTGCCTCGCCCTCATGACGCACGGGGTCGAACCGGGCGAGCCGCTCCTCGAGCGCCTGGGTATCTCACGCAATCGCCGTGATGACAACCCGCCCCTCTGAGGTCCTGGCGCTGTTCGTGGACAAGCCGACGGGGCTTCGTTATTGTGGCGCGATGCTCGCCGATGCCATTGATCCCGCCGTCATACGCCGCGTCCTCGTTATAAAGCTCCGCCATCACGGTGACGTGTTGCTGGCCACGCCGGTATTCCGCGTCCTGCGCGCCCTGATCCCGGGGATCGAGGTGGATGCCCTGATCTATGAAGACAGCCTTGACATGCTGCGCCTCAATCCCGACATCGCCACCATCCACACAATCGACCGGCGAACGCGCGACCTGCCGCTTGTCCGCAAGGTCGCCGCTGAAAG
The DNA here is from genome assembly GCA_021794275.1 of Pseudomonadota bacterium. GTDB lineage: Bacteria > Pseudomonadota > Gammaproteobacteria > Acidiferrobacterales > Acidiferrobacteraceae > Acidiferrobacter. The sequence continues at coordinate 8,700 of JAJYRD010000049.1, forward strand.
ACATCTGCTGAAGACTTTGAAGGACCGCCACTACGACCTTGTCGTGCATCTCACCGAACACCCGCGTGGGGCCCTGCTCGCCCGGATACTGAAGCCGCGTTACGCGGTCGCACGCCGCTACCCGGGACGGCGCGGGCGCTGGTGGCGCAAGAGCTTCACGCACCTCTATGACGTCCCCGCCCGCCAACGTCACACCGTGGAGACCCATCTCGACGCCCTGCGCCGACTGGGACTCATGATCCCGCCCGAGGAGAAGACCGTGCGCCTTACGGCAGGACCCGAGGCCTGGAGTGGCGTGGATGGCCGCCTTGCGCGGGCTGGGCTTGCCGCGCAGCCGTTTCTTGTCATCCACCCGACATCGCGCTGGCTCTTCAAGGCCTGGCCTGCCGCATCCACGACCGCGCTCATGCGCCAACTCCTGGCCGCCGGACATGCCTTGGTCGTGACGTCGGGACCCGATGATGCGGAGCGCGAGGTGATAGCCGAGATCCTCGCGCCGCTTCCGTCCTCGGATGCGCTTGTCGACTGGAGCGGGACGCTCACCCTTAAGGAACTTGCCGCCCTTTTGCAGAGGGCACGGCTTTTCATCGGCGTGGATTCGGCGCCGATGCACATGGCCTCGGCCATGGGCACACCCGTGGTCGCGATCTTCGGGCCGAGCGGGGACCAAGAATGGGCGCCCTGGCGGGTGCCGGCGCGCGTCCTGACCGCATCGTCTTATAGTTGTCGGCCCTGTGGCTTTGCCGGCTGCGGTGATGGGCAGGTGAGCGAGTGCATGGGGGCGGTGGGGGTGGGGGAGGTCGTACGGGCCATAACGGACCTCCTCGAGGACACAAAGACACGCGCATGCGCGTCGTCCTGATCCGCCAGCGCTACCGCCCCGACGGCGGCGCCGAGCGCTTCGTGGCGCGGGCCGCCCACGCCCTGTCCGCGCAGGGCGTGGAGATCACGCTTGTGACGCGTGACTGGCCGAAGGGCGCCGACGATATGCGTATCGAGCGCTGCAACCCCCGCTATCTCGGTTCCATCTGGCGGGACCTCGGCTTTGCCCTATGTGCCTGCCGCAGGTTGCGCACGCTTAAGGCAGACCTCGTGCAGAGTCACGAGCGCATGGCCTGCGCGGACATCTTTCGAGCCGGCGATGGCCTGCACCGCAGCTGGCTTGCCCAGCGCAGGCGGACGACGGGCCCCTGGGGGCGTGTCCGCCTGCGCCTCAACCCCTACCACATCTACGCGCTGGCCGCCGAGACCAAGGCGCTCACGCATCCGCGTCTGCGCGCGGTCATATGCGGATCGCGCATGGTGCGCGATGAGATCGCCACCGCTTTCCCGCAGACGGCCGATAAGCTTGTGGTCCTCTACAATGGCGTCGACATCCAACACTTCCATCCGGACGTGAAGGCCGAGCGCGAACAAGTGCGCCAGCGCCACGGGATTCCTCCAGAAGAGACAGTGTTTGTGTTTGTGGGGTCGGGCTTTTATCGCAAAGGGCTCGCCCAGGCGATGGCGGCGGTGGCTGAGCTTCCGCCCTCGGCGGGCCTGCTGGTGGTGGGACAGGATCGACACGAGGCACGCTACCGGCAGTTGGGACAGGCGCTCGGGATAAGCAACCGTTTGTGGTTTACCGGGCGCCAGACGGATCCCCGGCCATTTTATGGGGCCGCCGATGCCTTCATCCTGCCGGCCCTCTACGACCCCTCACCCAACGTCGTACTCGAGGCCATGGCCTGCGGTCTGCCGGTGGTCACGAGCCGCTCGGCCGGGACCTCCGAGCTTCTTGTCGAGGGCAAAACGGGATTTGTGTGTGACGCCCTCGACACCGATGGCATCGCACAGGCCTGCGCGTCACTTCTCGACCCTATACAGCGCGCGGAGATGGGCCAGGCGGCACGCGCCGCCATCGAACCCTACGACCTGCGCCTCATGGGTGAGCGTTTCGTGGCCTTTTACGTGGACCTCCTGCGCGCGCGGGGCGAACATGGCTAGGCGCGCAAGCCGTCTCCCTTTGCGCGCGCGCATCGCCTGGCACGCGCTTACCCGCGGCGGGCGCAGGCCGCCCGCGGAGGATGTCCACCGCATCCTGATCGCGCACAACCTGCTGCTCGGCGACACCCTGATGCTGACCCCGCTCTTGGCGCGGCTCAGGCACTATTACCCGGACGCACGCCTCGTCATGACCTGCCCGCCGGCCTTTGCCGCACTGTATGAGGGGCGCCCGTACGGCCTCGAAACCGTGCCCTTCGATCCCCGCGATCGTCACAGCCTGACCCGCCTGCGCGCCCTCGGGCCTTTTGATCTCGGCGTCGTGCCCGCCGAGAGCCGCCATGGTTGGCTGGCACGGGCCGCCGGTGCCCGGTGGGTACGCGGTTATGCGGGCGGGGCCTGGTATTATCGGGCATCGCTGGACGAGGCCCGGCCCGCGCCCGACCATCTCACGACCCTGCCTGACATGATGGCGGCACTGGCCGGCTTCGGGCAGCCCGAAGGCGAACGCTTCGATCCCAAGGACTGGCCGCCTCCCGGGCCCGGGAGATTCACGCCGCCCGACATCCCGTACGCAGTCTTGCATCTCGGCGCCGGTTCGCCGCTCAAGTATTGGCCCGCGGCGAGCTGGCGCGAGGTGGCCGCAGCACTCGCGCAACAAGGGCTCCATATCATCCTGAGCGCGGGCCCAGGACAAGAGGCGCTGGCGCATGCGGTCGACCCCGAAGGACGGTTTCAGAGCGTCGCCGGACAGCTGGACTTGCGCGACATGTGGCACCTCCTGGCCGCGGCCCGGCTGCTTATCTCCCTGGATACCGGCGTCGCGCATCTGGCGCGCGTCACGAGGACGCCTTCAGTCGTGCTCTTCGGGCCCGGACAGGCGGCCCTCTATGGCCCTACCGAATTCTACGCGACCACCCCCTACCGAGCAGTGACTCGCGCCGATATATCTTGCCGCGACGAGACGGTGCTCTTCGAAAGGAGTCGCCCATGGATCCAGACCTGCGTGCGCTTGCCCGAGGATTGCGCCTACACGGCCCGCTGCAGCTCCGGGATTTCGAGCAGGGCTGTCCTTGGCGCCATCTCCGCCGTTCTGGCCGAAGATCAGCCCTGACCGGCCCTCAAACCCCGAAACCGAGGGATCGCAGGGCGGCGTCCAGCACGAGCAACTGGTAGACGGGCTCGGCGAGCTTGTCGAAGCCGCGTGAGTAAGCCGCCACCAGGGTATCCACGCGTTGCGCCCGCAGCTGGCCATGGGTGGCCTTAGCCAGACGCACTCCGAGATCCGGGAGCCGCGGGGAGAGATCTGCGCGCAACCAGTGATTCAGGGGCGGCGAGAAGCCGCGCTTCTTGGCGGTCAACAAGCCTTCGTCCCGACAGACCCGGCAGGTCCCGACCAGGAGGGCCTTCGCGGGACGCGTAAAGCGCCGGTTTGCGGGCAGGCCGGTCACGAGCTCCACGAACCGGTGATCGAGGAGCGGGGCGCGCAGCTCGAGCCCGTGGGCCATGGTGCAGAGGTCGCCCTTGCGCAAGATGTACTCCGGCAGGTAATTGGCGAAATCGATGTCGAGCAGGGCCGCCAAGCCCTTGTGGGGCGAGGGGAAGCCCCGCCAGTGGACGGGGGGCATCCCCGGCAGGTCGGGCTGCAGATAGCGGCGCACGGCAGGCGAAAGCCCCGAGAACCGCAACACATAGGCCTCCTGCCAGGTCAATCCCAGCTCCTCGCGCCAGCGCGCCGGCTTCTCCCATGGCAAGCCGTCATAGGCGAGCGGGATGGTGATGGACCCGCGCCAGCGGCTGCGCAGGTGCTGGCGATAGCGCTTGTAGCCCGCGAACAGCTCGTCGCCACCATCGCCCCCCAGCACCACCTTGACCTCCTCGGTGGCAGCGCGCGCCAGATACCAGAGCGGTAGGGCGCTGGGGTCGGCGAACGGCTCGTCGAGATCGGCGACGATACGATCGAAATCATCGGCGAGGCGCGGCTCGACGGGTACCGCCCTGTGGGCAAGACCCAGGGCCTTGGCCATGCGCGCGGCCTGCGGCCCCTCATCATAGGCGGTTTTCGGGAAGGTGGCGGTAAAGGCGGTGATATTCGTGTAGCCCTGGCGCACGAGGCTCGAGGCCACGACCGCTGAATCGATGCCGCCGCTCAGAAAGATTCCCACCGGGCGATCGGAGGCCGTGCGCAACGCCACCGCGCCATCGAGGGTCTCCTGGAAATCCGCGGCCACGGGCGCCGGGCGCCAGTACACACGCAATTCCGGGGGCAATCCCCGCCCGAATTCCCAGCTAAGACAGCTGCCGCTGGCAAGCCGCCGCACGCCCTGCGCCAGGCTTAGGGGGGCCGGGATATAGCGGTGGGCAAGATAAGCGTCTATGGCCTCGGGGGCGATGCGCGCCCGGTCTCCGAGATAGGGCAGCAGGGCGCGCAGGGTGGAGGCGAACGCCAGATTCTCGCCGTCGGCGTAGTAAAGCAGGGGCTTTAGGCCCAGCCGGTCGCGGACGGCGAAAAGCCGCTTGCGGCGTAGATCGAGGATGACGATCGCGAACATGCCGCGCAGCCGCTCGACGAAGGCATCCCCCCAGGCCTCATAAGCATGGAGGATGAACTCGGTGTCGCTCGTCGTGTGAAAGGCGTAGCCCTGACGGCGCAATTCCTCCCGCTCGGCCTCATAGCCGTAGACCTCGCCGTTGAAGCACACCCAGATATCCCTCTGGGCGTTGGCCATGGGCTGATCGGCCTCGGGGCGCGGGTCACGGATGCTGAGGCGGGCGTGCAAAAGGCCGGCCGTGCCGGCGCCGTCCGTCTCGCGGAAAGAGCCATCCCACAACACGGCCTTTTGGGCATCGGGGCCGCGGACCCTCAAGGCCGCGAGCATCGCCTGCCATTGCTTGGGGTCGACGACCCGCTTACCGACAAACCCTCCGATCCCGCACATGAACCCTCCCGGATAGCGGGGCATCATACCAAGGGAGGGTGATAAGGGGGATTGGCAATAGCGGTTTACGAGCAAGGCGCCACACTTCCCGCGTGATGGCGGCGCGAAAGCGGCCTCAAAACAACCTTTCGCGCCGCGATTCCGATACACTACCCGAATGCCCGTACCACCGGATCCCGCCTTCCATCCAGCGCGCGAAACGCCGCGTATTCTGGTCGTCCGTCGCGACAATATCGGCGACCTCATATGCACCTTGCCCGTGTTCGAGGGGATCCGCCATCGCTACCCGGCGGCCCACATCGGTGCGCTCGTCAATTCTTACAATGCCCCGCTGCTTGAGGGCAACCCCTACCTTGATCGCATCCATGTCTACGTCAAATCCAAGCATAGGCCGGGCGCGGGAACACTGGCGCTCGTACGCGACCGATTCAAGCTTGTCGCGGGCCTGCGCAAGGAACGCTACCAGGTGGTCCTGCATGCCGGCAGTCGCCCGCGCTCCGAGATGCGCAATTTTACCCGCCTAGCCGGCATCACCGAACAGATCGTGGATCAAGATGCCGGCCGGCCACTCCATGAGGTCGAAAGGGTCTACGAGCTACTTCAAGCGCTGGACATCCCCGGCCCACCACCGGCGCCACGCCTGACGCCGGCCCCGCAAGCGCTCGCAGGCGCCCATGAGGCCCTGACAAGCCGCGGCTATGGACAGGCAATCGGTCTTCATATCAGCGCCCGTGAAAAGGAGAACCGCTGGCCGCTCGAGAACTTTGCGGCCTTGATCCGCGAAGGCGCCGAGCGTGGATATCGCTTCGTTTTATTTTGGTCGCCGGGAGAGGCATCCCGGCCCGAACACCCGGGCGACGACGCGCGGGCCCGGGAATTGCTCGATCGATGCCGAGACCTGCCGGTGTTGGGCTACCCCACACCCGATCTTTTGGCGCTGGCCGCGGCCCTTGCCGCCGTCCGCGCGCTCGTGGGGTCCGACGGGGGCCATGTCCATATCGCCGCGGCCGCAGGGACGCCAGTAATTGGCCTTTACTGCAACCACAAGGTCATTCAATGGCGTCCCTGGGGTGCGGGTCATACTGTCCTGCAGGCGGCGCGCGTCGATCACATCCCGGTTGATGCCGTCCTGGCCGCCATCGAACACGAGGGAGCGGCGTGAGCGAGCCGCGACGCATTTTGTTTATCCGTCGAGACAACATTGGCGACCTCGTATGCACGACGCCCGCTCTTCGCGGCGCTACGGGCGCGCTACCCCAAGGCCCATATCGCGCTGCTCGCGAATACCTATTGCGCGCCGATCGTTGCCGGCAACCCGGACCTCGATCGCATCTACATCTACGCAAAAGCCAAATATCCGCCGGCAAGGCAAAGGCCCGGCGCGACGGGATCGATATCGCCTTGGGGCGCGATCAGGAGCCCCTCAAGATTAGGCGGGCCTATGGCGCGCTTCATGCTTTGAACGTATCGAACCCGCCATCCGCACCTCACCGCGCGCTGGCTTCGAAGGGAGTTGCCGTCGGGCGCGAGGCCTTGGCGGCATAGAGGCACAAACCGGCTATTAGCGTCGACATGGGCGCAAGAAGACGGAAACAGTTGGCGCGTTGGAACACTTTGCAGCCCTGGTTCGCAAAAGCGTGATGCGCGATTATCAATTCGCGGTCTTCCGATGGCTAGGCCTGGCGTCGCGCCCGGAGCGCGCGGGCGATGACCATCGTGCCCACCACCTGCTGGGCCAACGCCGCGGCCTGCCAGTGTCGGACCAGCCCACGCCCGACCTCGCGAGTCTTGTAACAAACCTTGCTGCCGGGCGCATACCAATCAGATCTGATGAAGGGCATGCGCACGTAGTGGCCACGGTCGGGGCCTTCGTCATCGACCTTTACTCCAACCACGAAGTTTCTCGATAATAGGCTTTGGGACAACGAACGCCCCATAACAGCAGGCAAGGCGGGTTCAAGATATTGCAGTTAATGCCGCCCAAAAGCACTTCCCTTATAATGCGGGATGAGAGATCGGGCTCGGCGCCAGTCCCGAGGCCAAGCATTCGTTTATCAATTATGTTGTGGGCATGGTGTAACAACCTATGGCGCATAAGGTCTTCTGCGGTATATCTGGGCATTGCGGCCAGTCTTTAGTGCAGCATAATGGCGCTGGAAACGCATGACGGTAACGGTGTCCGCCCCGCCAAACTTACTCCGCCCAAGCCCACGAACGACAACCCGATTGTTGTTGGGGCGGCTCGTCGCCCGCAACCTGTTGCTCCCGCGGCGCTTGGTCGAACCACCAAGGCGTATTCTGGCAAGTCTTTATTACAAGGGGCTTGGAGATACGCTACTTCTCACCCCCCTTATTGCCGCATTGCGACGGCGATATCCGGAAGCGGAACTCGTGCTTGCATTGCCCAGAGACCATCTACCGCTATACACGGGCAGACCCTACGGCTTGGAACCCTTACCTTTTGATATCAGGGATCGCGAGACTGTCCATCAAATCCGCAGAAGGGGGCCGTACGACCTAGCAGTCATCCCTGGGGAAAACCGACAGGCGTGGCTCGCGCGAGCCGTGGGAGCACGATGGATTCGCGGTTTTGAAGGGGGCAATTGGCGATACCGCGTGCCCGTGGATGAATTCATTCCCTACCCGGCGCAACTGGAGCCTTTCAGCGACCTATGGGCGCGACTCGCGGGCCCCTTAACCGACGAGCGGTATTCCATTGACGACTGGCCGCCGCCCATGAAGGGCGATGCCGATGAGCTCCCCGCGGAAGCTCGATACGCCGTTTTACACGCTGGAGCAAGCTCAACGGCACGGCTCTGGGGCGCACAGCAGTGGCGGATCCTGGCGGAAAGGGTCGAGTCGAGCGGCCTCTGTGTAGTCCTTACTGCGGGGCCAGAACAAGGTTATATTCTTCGGGAAATCGACCCGGCCCAAAGATGGGTACAATATCCTGGCACGCTCTCCGCCGCAGGCATGTGGCACCTTTTGAGGGGGGCGCGCCTCTGTATTGTACCCGATACCGGAATAGCTCACATGGCGAAGGTTACGCAGACGCCTACAGTTGTGCTATTCGGTCAATGCGATCCGCGGCTTTACGACCCCGGAAGATTCTGGGCGAACATGAGCTACAGATCCGTCACCGTCGGCGACCTTCCTTGTCGTGACCAGCAATGGTTTGCCCACAGGCCGGGTGTATGGGGAGAACTGCGCAGATGCATGCGAACCTTGGAGGAATGCCGTCACAACAAGCGATGCATGGAGGACCTGGGCATCGAGTTGGTCGTAACGGCCATCGCGGATGTGAGTAAAAGCCAATCACGGGGTGCTGCACTAGACGGCAACACACGCACATTTCCCAATTGAAGACGATGGCGAGATAACTATCCTGCGGCAAAGCCCGTGACGTTAATTTACAAGCCGCTCAAAGCGGCTAGAGGGGTTGCTTACGCGACCCCTAGTTCCCGAGGTCCGCTGGGCTGTAGCCTGTCAAGGCCATGGGTCATTGGGTCTACTTCAACTGAGTCTGCGTTATACTTTGCTCGGAACCACAAAGGTGGCTTATCTCCTTGATCGTGTCGGAAAACATCTTTGCCCAGAATTTTTACTGGCGCCCTTAGAGTATGGAAAGCCGCGCCCCCCGCGTCCTCGTCATGTTGCCAAACGCCATTGGCGATATTGTTGTGTCATTACCCATGCTCAAGGCGATATCTGGCGCAGGATGGCTGTGCGACGTGGTAATTGACGAAGCGGCGGCCGGCCTTAGTAGACTTTATGCGCCCTGGGTCAACAGAGAACTATCCCTTCCCGTGAAGCGATGGAGGCGCACATCCATTCTGAGTGACCTTCGGAAGCGCCTTGCAGTTACAGCATTAGTACGCCGAAACCGCTATGAAGCATTGATTTGCATGAGTGGAGTGGGGTCTCTAAGTGCATGGCTGGCCGTAGCAGCAGGCATACCGATTCGCGTGACGGAAAAGCGACGCGAGAGCGCGCCGCTTAAGAGAATTGCTAGACGTTTCGTATTCCCACATCAGATAGATTTCGGCAAGGAGTGCAACAATAAGCGAACTACGCATGTTGCCACTCAGTATCTGGATCTACTTGAACCCCTCGGCATTAAGATGTCACCTGAGGAAACGGCGATGTTGCTGCACGGTCGGCATCGCCGAATATCTGTAGGCGACAAGGGAGTTCAACGCGTCGTGATCGCCCCAGAGGCCTCCGAAATAGGAAGATCTTTACCCTTGCAGGAAGTGATCGATATTGTCAATGGCCTTAGGGAGGCCACTGTGGGTCTTGAGATTTCTATGGTCGGACTTCCCGGGGGAGTCGCCAACATGGCCGCTCGGGACTTGGGTCTTTCGGCATGCATTGGCCTTCCGTTAGATGGTCTGGTGGATGAAATTGCGAGGTCTCATGCCGTTATAGCGGTTGATTCGGGGCCTGGGCATATTGCGGCGGCTTGTGGCGTCCCCCTTGTATCCATTTTTGGGCCCGGAAATCCTGTGACATTTTGCCCCTTAGGGGACGCTTCGAGCATCGTGCTTCTGAGCAAGCATTTGCCGTGCCAGCCCTGTCTTAGAAACGGATGCAATGGATCTGGAAGGGCCGAGTGTTTGGAAGGCTTACCCATTATGGTGATTATCGATGCCGTACTTCAGTTTCTTAGGAAAGATAAAGATGGCGCGCACGCCTGAGGCAGCGCTAGGCGCTGCTATAACGTAAGGGAAACGCTTCTTTCCTGTAGCTGCTGTCAAGTAGCGAGAGACGATTTTTGGGATTCAGCTAAGCTGGATATTTGGTGCGAAATGTTTGTCAATTTTATTTTATGACGAATATTGTTGTGGGTCACCGACAGTGTTGGTAGCGCCTGGCATCAGATGGTCGACGGTGGCTTCACGTCGCAGAGGCCCGAGGAAGCAGAAACTGTACGGGCATGGCGATTGGATTCAGAAATAAACTGGCAACACAGCGTACAAGAAAGGGTGAGGGAACCAGCGCCACATCTTCTGTGGAAGGGAGGCGTCCTTTTGTGTTGCGCAAGTACATTAACAGGTTTGGTATAATACGAGGTGTGCAATATGCTGTCACGAAGAGCGGCGCTAATCGCGACGCTGACCTGCGTTCTTTCTGTCGTTTGGCCGATACCGCATACGATCGCCCTACGAAACGCCCTCATGGGGATACTTTTAATCGTCTTGGTGGGTGGGACTAGTTGGCGAGCAGGGTGGCGCTTGGTGCAGGGGCCGGCTCGCCCCTTCGTTATGCTATATAGCCTGTTCACCGCTTGGATCTTATTTGTCGCTTTTTTTATTTCGCCTTTCCCACACTGGAGCTTGTCAGAAATTCAAGGGCAATGGTTTATGGGGACCGGGGCAATGTTATTGGGAGGCCTCACTGCCTTTCAAGAGAATAAGGAGGTTCCTTATTGGGCAATGGGGGGCGTCCTTCTGGCGCTGATCATGCAGGTGGTGGCGGTCGATATTCAGGGGCTTTGGACTGTGGGCTCGTCCGGCTCGTGGCTGAAAATGGCGCGGTTAGGGGGCTTTACGGCTGGCCCGGGGAAGATGAGCTATCTCACGAATTTTCTTTTATGTGCCGTGGTGGCTCGGTGGAGCCTGTCCATAGAAGGACGGGGCAACCGGGGCGAATCCTGGGCACTCGCTACTTTGCTAGTACTATGCGGACTCAGCATATACTTCGAATCCATGCGCAATGAGATTTTTGACCTCGTCGTGTTTGCAATGTTTATTGGCGCCATTATTTACAAAGCGCAATCTGTGCGGGCACCAAGGCGCGCGTTACTGGCGGTGGCGGGCATTTTTCTGTTTTTTTCAATCGCGGTTGGGGTGGACCTTGCCGTGGATCCGCGATGGGCATCATTATGGGCTACGGTGCCCGTGGCGCTGAATACCGCTCATCATCTTGCTTGGTTGAACGCACAACGCTTTTCTTTACCTCATCTGCCCAACGGTCAAGTGGTGAGCGCCTCGAATTACTTACGGATCGCGTGGATCAAGGAGGGCATCAAAGAGGTCCTAGCACATCCGCTCGGCGTAGGGTACGGCAGGGCCGCCTTTGGGCATGCTTTGCAGTTAAGGTTTGGGTCCCTTTCAAATGATATTGGTTTAAACGACTCGCTACTGACGATAGCGATTGGTGCGGGAATTCCAGGAGCGGCCTTATGGTTGGGCATGTTCGTTTCGGTTGGATGGTTTAGCGTCTCGCGCCTGTCAGGTGCCCACGCGTTTGAGGCGCGTTTTCTTTTCTTGGTCGTTCTGGCGTTTGGGGTAAGAATGGCCGTCGATAACGACATGCAGAATTATACTCTCGAGCAATTTTTGTATTTTCTTGGGCTTCTTATACCTCTGGCATCGGTGAAGATAACGAGGTGTTCAACCAATGGTGGTGCTGTTAAGGGTGTCATATTAGGGACTGGGGCACCGATGGGGGATGGTGGCAGCTAATATGGGAGCACGTGTAGCATTTGTGCCGTGCCTGAGGCTGTTGCGGAAGTTGCTGTGAGACTTCATATATAAAAGGGAAGGGGGGCTATATGCGCGGTGGCTACTTTTATAGGATTAGACGAGAGGACGGTTTCAGATCATACGCGGTCATGATCCATCAAACGCGTACAGTGCGCGTTAGGCTGGCGAACCCTTTATGAGGGGATCGATCGTCTATCACGTTCACGGTCATTATGGTTTTTATCAACAAGCACGGTTTTCAATCCTGAGCTTGGTGGACCTACTAAAAAAAGAGGGGCGGGATGACATCCGTATTCTGGTGTACGCTGATCGGCCCGAGGAATTCGCCCACTATCCGTTTACACAAACGATTTTTATGGACAGCCGCCAGGTCCTGGCCTGGAGCGGTCCCTTTCGATACGTCCATCGCGTAAAGCTCGAGGTGTTGAACCATGCGATCGGGGCGTTCGGCTTGCCGCTTCTATACGTAGACGGCGATACGCGGTGGTTGCGTCTTCCTGATGAGCCCATGGACGTATAGGCAACGCCATCGAACGACGGCGGCACACGGGCGTTTTATATGCACGCCTGCGAAGGCGCCATGACGCCCACGGCCCATGGCGAGTATTACCGGGAACTTACGGCACATAGACCGCTCCTGCACGCCCATGGTCTCGATGATCCAACCCGGTGGGTGATGTGGAACGCGGGGGCGCTGGGCATTCCGGTCGGGCAGGAAGGCCTCTTCCAGGAGGCCTTGGGGCTCCTGGACGATCTCATGAAGACGACGAAGGCGACGACGTATATCGAACAGGCCCTGATGTCGGCCCTGATATCCACGCGCTTCGAGGTCCGGGCACTGGGGGATTATATTTATCACTACTGGGACACGAGCAAGGAGGTTCAGGTGATCTTGCGGCGATTTTTTGCGCCGCTTGCCTCCGCGGACCACGAAGGGGAGCTCAAGGCCTACAATGGCTTTGGCTGGGATAACGAGGACATCGCAGCGATCCGCCGGGGGGTTCGTCATCGCGCACACCTCCTGGCCGGAAAGTTTCGGCGATCGGTGTCCAAGCGCTGGGCGAGGATTCTGGCGAAGGCACGGCGCGACACGCTGCCGGGGAAAGGGTGATTTTGGGGAGCCGCGGGAGGCGTCGATTTCCGACCCGGGCCGCGGTAGCGATTTATGGCGCAAGAGCGCGCGATAGCCTGCGGCGTGGTGCCGGAAACCGCGGAACGGTAGCGGCTCGGACGGTTCTGCGGCATGTACGTGCGATGGTCGTAAACGGCGAGCCCAAGGTGGATCACGGAACATGGGTCGGGCAAGGGTGCGTCGAGAGTCAATCAGGGGGACGCCTTCCCGGGCTCGCCTTATAAGGGATTGCTGTGTCATTAAGCGTCATCATCATCACGCACAATGAGGAGGATATGATCGAGCGCTGCCTCGCCTCGGTGGCGTGGGCGGACGAGGTCATCGTCCTGGACTCGGGGAGCACCGACCGCACCGTGGCCCTTTGCCAGCAGTCGAGGGCACGGGTGGTGGAAACGGATTGGCCGGGTTTTGGTCCACAAAAGAACCGCGCGCTCGATCACGCCACGGGCACGTGGGTGTTGTCGCTCGACGCCGACGAATACTTGCCGCAAGAGGCCCAGGCCGAGATTCGGGCGGTGCTGGCGTCGGAACCACGGGCGGACGCCTTTCGCATGCCGCGCCTGTCCAGTTATTGCGGCCGCTTCATGCGCCATGGCGGCTGGTATCCAGATTATGTGACGCGTCTATTTCGCCGGGGGGACGCGCGCTTTAGCGACGACCTCGTCCACGAGCGCCTCCTGGTCTCAGGCGCCGTCGAGACACTTCGCGAGCCGCTTTGCCACGAGACCTATCGGGATCTGGAGGAGGTGCTTCGCAAGGTCGACAACTATTCATCGGCCGGCGCGGCCATGGCGGCGCGGAACGGCCGGCGGGGGGGCGTGGCGCAGGCGCTGGCGCATGGCCTGTGGTCCTTCGTGCGCACCTACTTCGTCAAAGGGGGATTGCTGGATGGCGCCG
>JAJYRD010000070.1 GCA_021794275.1 Pseudomonadota bacterium
GACTTTTAATCAGGTGGTCGCTGGTTCGAACCCAGCACGGCCCACCAATAAAAACAGCAAGTTAACAGTTAGCATCCGGTTGTGTCCGTCAAGTTGTGCAAATTCCCTTTTGGTATGAAGGACGGTGTCATTACGCTGCTGCCCGCAGCCGTTCCCGCCGCTGCTCCTGAAGCAGGTCCATATTGAGATAGCGGTTGTCATGAAGTCTCCCACCGCTAAACCCTTGTTGGGCTTGTAGCGAGGGTTTCCCAGGTCAACGACCATTGCGAAAGCATGTTGCCATGATTGCGTCTTATGCGGTCTCACTGGGCGTAAATTCGGAGCCTTCCGCCCCTATATTAAAAGTGATCGCTCTTGGTTTTTGCCAAGTGCTCCCTGTGCGATATGTCCGCTGTAGCACAAAACCAAACCGTCCGCTTGACCCCCTCTTGGCGCAAGGCTGGCATGGAACTCGCCTAAGAAGGGGAATGCGCGGACAAGTGTTCAAGCCAGGTCTCATGGGTCTCGACACAGAGGGCCCGTACCAGCCGGAGACAGGATTCGGTGTTCGGAAAGATCCGTGCGACCCGGGTGCGGCGTTTGATCTCCTCGTTTAAGCGCTCCAGCATGTTCGTGCTCTTCAAATGCTTGTGGTGGGCTCGGGGGGGCGATAGAAGGTCAGCGTCTCGCTGATATGGTCCTCGACCCCGTTCGTGAGCTTGGGGTATTTCGCAGGCCACTCGCAAGCCACGCCGCCAGGCCGCGTTGCGCTTCTGTGAGATCCCGTCGGTCGTAACGCCCGCGCAGTTCCTGCAGGCAGTCGTCATCGGCTTTCCGGGGGAGGTAGTCCAGCGCGTTTCTTAACCAGCGCGCTTCTTAAGAAGTGCACGTAACATCGCTGCCAGGCGGGGTCCGTCAGGATCTCGGTGATGGCCTTCTTCAGGCCCGCATGATCGTCTGAGACGACGAACTCGACCCCATGTAGGCCCGGTCCTTCAGACGGACCAGAAAGTCCTTCCAGCTCGATTGACTCTCGCGACTCGCCAATATCCACCGCGAGCACTTCCCGCCGGCCGCCCTCATGGAGGCCGATCGCGATTAAGACCGCCTGGGAGCGGATCACACCCCCCGCTTCCCGCACCTTCTCGGTGCGGGCATCCAGAATCAGATAGGGGTACGGCTCTTCTAGGCGCCGCTCGGCAAAGGCCGTGAGGGCCCTCATCGAGCCCCTGGTTGATGGTGCTGATGCTGGAGGCCGAGAAGCTATGCCCGCAGAGCTCTTCTGTGATCGCCTTCACCTTCTGCGTGGAGACGCCTTGCGCGTACATCTCCGCCACGGCGGCCACGAACGCCTTCTCGGAGCGCTGATAGCGCTCAAACCCCGCTGTCTGGAACTGCCCATCCAAGAATTTGCACATAAGGCGGTACACTACCTGCAGCTATGCGCTGGAGCGCCTGAATATCGAGGAACCGGAATTCCTTCGGCTTGCATAGAGGGTGCTTCGCTTAAACGAGATCAACCATCCCGGGTTCTCGGACGCCCGGTTTACGTCCGCTGCCTTTCGCTGCCTTTCATAGAGCGGACATACTGTCTATGCTTAGGATCGATGCGTTCTAACTGCCGCAAGTGATGGCGGGACGGGTATGGAGTGGAGAGCACGGAAGTAAGCTCAGAGCGCACGCTGCGCCATATGACGCGTGCCCATGGCGGTGCCATCGTGATCCTGGGTGTGCTCGCCCTAGCGATCCACGTCACGCTGGCGCACCGCATAGGAGCGATCCGCGCCGACGCGCGTTTCATCAATCGCGCTGGCTTGGAGCGCATGCAGCTTCAGCGCAGCGCGTTACTGGCGGCGCGCTTGGCCCACGCAGCGCCTGCGGAAAGGTCGGCCCTGCGCGCGCTGTTACGCAGACAGGCGCATATCATGTGGCATCTGTGGCGCTCCTTGCCGGCCGTGCGCGAGGCTCGCACGCACGCGCGGGAACACTTGACTTCGCGGGTCAGGGCATTTGTGACGGCGCTACGCGCCGCGGCGCAAGACACCGGGCGCACGGCGGCCCCCCGCCTGAAAGGCGTAGTCGATGCGGCCCACGGATCGCTCGCCATCGCCTTGAACCGACGCGTCCTCGCCTATCAGCGCGAAGCCGACCGCGATAACACCGACTTGGCGCTCTTTTCGCGCGACCAGTTCTTCCTCATGTTGAGCGCGCTCACCGCGCTCACCCTCTTTATCTTTATGCCCCTTTCGCGGCTTACGCGTACCGAGATCCGCAAGATGAATGATCTGGTCGCCTACACTCGCACGTTGTTCGAGGCAGCCCCTGACGGCATCGTCGTGATCGACGAGAGGGGCATCATCGAGGCATTCAATCCCGCTGCGGAGGTCTTGTTTGGGAGGGCCGCCGAGGATATGCGGGGACAGAGCGTCGCGGTCTTGATGCCGGAGCCCGACCGAAGCCGGCATGCGGACCATTTGCGGAGACATCTCGAGACCGGCGAGCGCCGTATCATTGGGCAGCTGCGCGAGGTCATGGCCGCGCGCAGCGACGGTACGTCCTTCCCAGTCGAGCTTTCTGTGGGCGTGATCGACGGTCGAAGGCGGAGGTTCGTGGGGCTGTTGCGCGATCTGACCGCCCGTAAGGCAGCCGAGCGCGCGCTCGAGCTTGTGCGCCAACGCTACCAGGACCTCGTCACCAACATCAATGCCGGCATTTTCCGGGCCGAGGCCGCAAACCCCCCTCGATTCGCCGAGGTCAATCCCGCGATGCTCGCTCTGTTCGAGGCGCCGACGCGCGAGGCCTTGTTAGCACAGCCGTTAGACGCGCTTTTCGTGCGGGATGAGGATCGGGCGATATTTTCCGAGCAGTGGGATCCGACATCCCTGGGACCGGGCCGCGAGATCCTGCTCCGAACCCTGAGGGGCCGCGAGTTTTGGGCTGTGATCAGCGCTGTGCGCCAGGGTGAGGCCGGCCGGATATACTTCGATGGGTTTATGGAGGATGCGACCGAGCGCCGCGAGGCGGCCGAGGCGCTCGCCGCGTTGAACCGGGATTTACGGCAGCGGGTCATCGATCTCGACGTGGCCAACAAGGAACTCGAGGCGTTCAGTTACTCGGTCTCCCACGATCTGCGCGCGCCACTGCGCAGCATCGATGGGTTCAGCCAGGCCCTGCTTGAGGATTATGCCGACCGGGTGGATGCGGCCGGTCGGGATTATCTCGCGCGGGTCCGCGCCGCAAGCCAGAAGATGGCGCACTTGATTGACGATATTCTCCAGCTCTCGCGGGTGAGCCGGGCCAGGCTCGTCCGTACCCCTGTCGATTTGAGCGCCATCGCACGGGATACCGCCGAATCCTTGAAGGCTGATGATCCAGACCGGCAAGTGGAGTGGCGTATCGAGGAGGGACTCGGCGTCATGGCCGACGCGGTCTTGATGCGGCAGGTTATGAGCAACCTCCTGGCGAATGCCTGGAAGTTCACCTCGAAGCGTCCCGGCGCGCTCATAGAGGTAGGCCAAAGGCTGACGGGGGGCGCCCGCGAGATTTTCGTACGCGACAACGGCGCGGGCTTCGATATGGCCTATGCCGATCGTCTTTTTGGCGTTTTTCAACGTTTGCACGCAAGCCACGACTTTGATGGGACGGGTATAGGTCTTGCGATCGTCCAGAGGATCGTGCGCCGCCATGGAGGCGACGTGCATGCCGACGGCGCAGTCGGCGAGGGTGCCCGTTTTTCCTTTACGATACCTGACGAGGAGGACTCCGATGCGTCCCGCCACTGAACGTTGTATCCTGTTGGTCGAAGATAACCCGGATGATGAAATGTTGACGCGTCGCGCGTTCGCGAAGAACAACATTACGAATCCCGTCGTCATCGCCCATGATGGCGCCGAAGCCCTTGAGTACCTCTTCGACGAAAAAACCAACGCCGAGGGTGGTCAGGGGCTGCCGATATTGACGCTGCTCGATCTGAAGCTACCGAAGGTCGATGGGCTAACCGTGTTACGCCAGCTGCGTGCAGACCCGCGTACCAGGCTTTTGCCCGTCGTGATCCTGACCTCATCCGCCGAGCAGCAGGACCTAGTGGAAGGCTACGGGCTCGGGGCCAACAGCTATATCCGCAAGCCCGTGGATTTCATCCAGTTCATGGAGGCGGTGCGGCAGTTGGGCCTGTACTGGCTGGTCTTGAACTCGGCCCCGCCAGCAACGGCATAGCGCGGGATCACGGACGTGACGCTACGCATATTGTTGGCGGAGGATTCCGAGGATGACGCAGCGCTGGTGCGCCGGTCCCTTGCGAAAGGCGACCTGCCGGCGGTCATAGAGCGTGTCGAGTCGCGGGAGGCGCTCGCGCATGCCCTCGACAATAAGGCATATGACATCGTCTTGTCCGATTACTCCATGCCCGAGTTGAGCCCGCACGACGTTCTGGCGGCGCTTGCCGAACGCAAGATTGATATACCCTTGATACTTGTCACCGGCACGGTAGGTGAGAATCGAGCCGCGGCCATCATGCGCGCCGGCGCCCACGACTTCATTCTAAAGGATGATCTTTCGCGACTCGTGCCCGCAATGCAAAGGGAGCTGCGGGAGGCCGAGGGCCGCCGCCAGCGGCGCGCCCTGGAAAACGAAAGACGGAAGCTATCGAGCGTCGTCGAGCAGACTGCGGATGCGGTGTTGCTGACCGACCCGACCGGACGCATAGAATACGCGAACCCTGCGGCAAGCCGCCAGACCGGCTATAGCGTGTCGGAACTCCTGGGGGCGCGACCGGCGATCTTTCGGTCGGGCGCTCATGATGCGTTATTCTATCGGGATCTTTGGGCGACGCTTCTCGCGGGCCAGGAGTTTCGTGCAGTCTTTACCAACCGACGTAAGAATGGGGAGCATTATTTCGAGGCAAAGACACTTACGCCCTTTAAGGACGAGGCCGGGCATATCGTTGGTTTCATATCCACGGGACGCGACGTAAGCGAGCTTGTCCGTATGCGCGAGGATCTCCAGCGCTCGCTCTCGATCCTGACGGCGACCCTCGAATCAACGGCTGATGCCATAGTGGTAACGGACCTTCGCCAAAATATCGTGCATTTCAATAGACAGTATTGCGATCTATGGGGATGGCGCAATGTCCCAGGAAGCTCATGGGCGGAACGGATGGGCGTTATAAAGAAGCTTGTGCGCAACCCGGACGCCTATTTTGAGACAATTCGGCATCTCTACGAGCATAACGATGAAACGCGTTCCGACGTCCTGTCCCTACAGGACGGGCGCGCGATCGAGTATTACTCGCAGCCGCAGATGCGTGACGATGAGGTCATAGGGCGGGTCTGGAGCTTTCGGGATGTAACTGATCGCGTGCGCCACGAACAGCGGCTCATGCACCTGGCCTACCATGATCCACTGACGAATCTACCGAATCGCCGATTCCTGGAGGAGCAGCTCGATGAGCGATTTTCGAGGGCGCGCCGGAATCATCGCTGTGTGGCCGTGGTGCTTCTTGGCATCGATCGGTTCAGTCTCATAAATGAGACGCTCGGCCATCGCGCGGGTGATCAAATCCTGAAAATCATCGCAGCGCGCCTGGCAAACGAGCTCCCAACGTCGGCCGGTCTGGCCCGCGCCGGTGGCAGTGAGTTCGTGGTCGTGCACGAGGTTGCGAGCCCCGAGGAGGGTGGCGATCTCGCCGCGACCCTGCGCGCCACGATAGGCGAGGCTCTCGTGGTGCATGGTAAGGAGCTATTCTTGACCGCAAGCGTGGGGGTCGGCCTGTTTCCTGCGGACTCAACGGACCCTTATGCGCTCTTGCAGCACGCCGATAGCGCCATGGCGCGCGCGAGAGGCGATGGAGGGGACATGGTCGCGCGTTACCGGCCGCATATGTCGTCGGACGCGGCGCAGCGCCTGGCGACTGAGCATGCCCTGCATCGGGCGCTGGCGCAGGATGAGTTCGTGCTCCATTACCAGCCCCAGGTGTGCCTCAAAACCGGGCGCGCAGTCGGCGTAGAGGCCCTCATCCGTTGGCAGGATCCGGAGCTGGGTCTCATACCGCCCGGTCGCTTCATCGGTGTAGCGGAAGACACGGGTCTCATCGTTCCCATTACCGAGTGGGTGCTTGCCACCGCTTGTGCGCAGGCGGTGATCTGGCAGGGTCAGGGGGTGCCCGAGATGGCGATGGCGGTCAATATCTCCGCGCGGCTTTTTAATCATGGCGACCTTCTCCAGGTCGTAGACCGTGTACTCGCGACCACGGGACTTCGCGCCCGGTTTTTAGAGCTCGAGATCACCGAGGGCGTGATCATGCAGGACCTCGGGCACACGGTCGAGGTCTTGCAGGAGCTCCATGCGCGAGGCGTGCGCTCGAGTGTCGACGATTTTGGCACGGGTTACTGTGCGCTCGGCTACTTGCGGGAGTTCCCGCTCGACGTCCTGAAGATCGACCGCTCTTTCGTGCAGCGCCTTGGTACCGATCCGCGGGATGAGGTCGTGATCCAGACCATCATTCAGCTGGCCCACACCTTTTCGCTTTCGGTCGTGGCGGAAGGCGCCGAGACTGTGTCGCAGGCGTGTCGGCTCAGAGCTCTCCATTGTGACGTCCTTCAGGGCTATTACTTTTCCCGGCCCGTGCCGGCGGACGAATGCGGCCGGCTTCTGACGCACCCCCGGCCCTTCACCCCGCCGGATGGGGGCACGGCGTCGTAAGGAGGGGCGGGTGGTCCGGTCTCGATCCAAGAAAGACTCAAGGAGCGACCAATCTCGGGATATCTGGGGCCGTGGCGATCGCGGGAATCGAGACAGGAAGGCCTGGCCGCCTCGATCGCGATGGGGCCCGGGGGTCGCGGACACTTGCTTTTTGGGCCCCTGCTTTGTAGGATGAGTTCGGTTGCCAGGGACGGGCTTTGGATCTCGGTATGGATGACAGAGACGAGACGGAGGAGGTGCGCGCCCATGTCCTCCAGTTATTCGAAGACGACCAGGCACGCAGTGACGCAGTAACCGCTTTTAGTTCCTCTTTCCTGATGCGCGACGAGGCCGTCCTTTTGGTAGCCACGGCCGAGCACGGTCGCTCGTTCGACAGGGGTTTGCGGCGACTTGGCTTCGACGTGGACGGTCTCAAGGCACGCGGGCAATTGCGGATCGCGGATGCCGATGAAGTATTGGCCTCGTTCATGAGGTCCAGTACCCCGGATGCGACGCGTTTCCTAGACTCCGTGGGCGGCATCGTACGCGAGATGGAGGGGCAATTTCCGAAGCTCGGCGTATATGGGGAAATGGTGGACATTCTGTGGGCCTGTGGGAACCGCCACGCGGCCCTGGAGCTTGAAAGCCTCTGGAACGACCTGATGACGGCCCACGGGTTCACGCTCCTCTGTGGTTATGCCAAGGAACGCTTCGCAAGTCCCGAGGACAAGGTCGGTCTGCGTGAGGTGTGTGCGTTACATACACATATCGCGCTCGCCACCCAATGCGCGATCGTACCTGCGCGCGACTACAGATTTGGCTCATAGGCGCTGAGCCATTCCTCGAAGATTGGGGCGGGAAGGGGTTTGCTGTAGTAATAGCCCTGAATCTCATCGCATCCGGCCCCGCGCAGCAGCTCAAGCTGTTCCTGCGTTTCGACCCCCTCGGCGATCACTGTGAGGTTCAGGCTGTGGCCGAGCCTGATGATGACCGACGCGATAGCGGCATCCTCGGGGTTGCAGGCGATGTCGCGGACGAACGATTGGTCGATCTTGAGCGTGTCGATCTGAAAGCGTTTCAGGTAATTGAGGCTCGAATAACCAGTACCAAAATCATCGAGGGCGAGCCGCAGGCCCATGCGTCGAAAGGCGGAGAGCGTCTCGGCCGCGGTTCCCATGTCGTCCATAAGTGTGCTCTCGGTCACTTCAAGCTCAAGCGCGTTCGCGACGGGATCGAATTCCGTCTCCTTTAGTATCTGATCTACCATCGCGACGAGATTTCTGTCTCTGAGCTGACGTCCAGACAGGTTTACGGAGATTTTGAGACCCTTAAGCCCGCGCGACCGCCATAACCGGCCCTGGGTACAGGCCTCGCGCAAAATCCATTCACCCATAGGAACGATAAGTCCACTGTCTTCCGCGACTGGGATGAACTGATCGGGCGGAATGAGACCGCGCTCGGGATGCTGCCAGCGGATAAGGGCCTCGACGCCCACGAGACGTTTGGTGCGCAACGAGATCTGTGGCTGGTAATAGAGAAGAAGCTGGTTGCGCCGGAGTGCTTGACGCAGGCCGTCCTCTGTGGTCCTGCGTTCGCTGATTTGGGCACTCATGGCCGCAGCGTAGAAGGCAAAGCTTCCGCCTCCCGCATCCTTCGCTTGATACATCGCGACATCCGCGTTTCGCAAAAGCCCGTCGCTGTCGGTATCGTCGAATGGGTACACAGTGACGCCGATGCTTGCGGTCACGTAGACAGTCCGATCCTGGATCGACAACGGTTGTGTGATCGCGGCCAGAAGCCTTTCGGCGACGTGAGTGATGTCGTCGACAGACGTCAGGTCCTGCAGAAGGATCGTGAACTCGTCCCCACCCTGGCGCGCCACCAGATCCTCGCGCCGCGCGACCCAATCCTCGCGCCGCAAGGTCAATATCAGGCGCTTCGCGATCTCCTGCAGAAGCCGGTCGCCATATTCATGGCCGAGCGCGTCGTTGATATTCTTGAAGGCGTCTATATCGAGGAACATGACGGCGAT
Source organism: Pseudomonadota bacterium (assembly GCA_021794275.1). Taxonomy (GTDB): domain Bacteria; phylum Pseudomonadota; class Gammaproteobacteria; order Acidiferrobacterales; family Acidiferrobacteraceae; genus Acidiferrobacter. The sequence continues at coordinate 8,690 of JAJYRD010000070.1, forward strand.
GAGTGTCGAATACCGCTGCGCATGGGCGATGGCCTTTTCCAGGACGTCATGGAAAAAAACCCGATTGGGAAGCCCGGTCAGGCTATCGTGCGTCGCCTGGTGGCGAAGGCGCTCCTGAAGCCTGCGGCGCTCCGTCGTGTCTTGGACTATGGCGACGACGGCAGGCGTCTCGTCTTTCAAGGACAGATGGAACCGCGCTTCTATTGGATAACTTGTTCCGTCCTTGCGGCGATGCTCGCCTTCCAGTCGCGTAGGTGATCTTCCGGGCTCGAAAAGCGAGGCCATGAGGCGCGCGAAATCGTCTGGCGAAAGACCGGGGTTAAGGTCGAGGGGAGTGAGGTCGTGGAGCTCTTCCGCGGAATACCCGAGGTTACGTTGCGCACCCTTGTTTGCGAACAAGAACCGGCGCGACCTGGCATCGAACATGTAGATTTCATCGGAGGATCGGTCGAGTATCTGGGCAAGCCTGCGGAGCATGTCCTCGTGATGCTTGTTTGTGCTTACATCTTCAACCAGGACGACCACGTAGTCGAGGACCCTGTCGGGGCGCCTCACTGCCCGTAGGGCCACATGCGCGTAAACTGTGCGGCCGTCCTTATGCAGGTAACGCTTATCGAACGTCGTGGCGTCCAGCTGGCCGCTTTGCAGTTGCATCAGGGACTCAAGGTTGTCCGCGCGGTCGTCTGGATGGGTGACATCAGCCCATGTTTTGGTGAGCAGCTCCTCGCGCGTGTAGCCCAGCATGGCGCACATTGCGCTATTGACCTCAAGCCACCCCTTTGCGGGACTGGTCGCCGCCATACCAACGGCGGCCTGTTCGAAATAAGCACGGAAATGCCGTTCCTGACCAGCAAGGGTTTTCTGCGTGACATGCCGTTGCCGCTCACGATCGAGACTGTCCAGCGCAAACGAGACGGCGTCCGCCATGTCGCGCAGAACACCCACCGTATCTTCGTCGAAAGCGTTCCTGGGGCCGTCGTATACGGTCAAAACGGCAAAGGGAGCGCCGCCCCGCTTTATCTGAAGAGAGCAGGCGGAACTAAGGCTCGAGGCGGCGGCCCAGTCGCGCCACGCGCGGGTCGATTCATCTTCCTGGATGTCTGCAATGACCACCACGCGGCCTTCACGAAAGGCAATGCCGGACGGCCCTCGCCCTTCGACCTCGTCGGCACGGGAAGAGACGCGGATCCCGTCCAGGTAGGCAAGCCCGGGTCCGTAGCGCGCGATCGGGCGTATTTCGTCGCCGCCATCCTTGGGGGCGCCGATCCAGGCCATGCCGAAGCCGCCGAGATCCACGGCTAGGCGACAGGTCGTGTCCAGGAGCAAAGTCTCGTCGTCCGCCTGCCGCACGGCGGCGTTCAGTGCGCTCAGGGCCTGATACGGGCGCGCAAGGCGCGTGGCCCGTGCACCGGGATCATCGTCCAGGCAGAGCGAGCGCAATAAAAGAATGTATCGAATGTCGCCCAATCCATCCGCTGGGCTTGCGCGCACTTCAACGACAAGCCTGTCTTTGCTGCCCTTGGTCGCGATCGCAACGATCGTGCGCGTATCCGATGGATTCGGCGTTTTTATTGTGTAGCCGGGAAGGGCGCTCGCGATGGGTTTGCCGACCAACGTCCCGGCTCCTTGGCCCAATAGCATCTCGGCCCCCTGGTTCATGGCAACCACGGTGCAGTCATCCGTGAGGTACAGGAGAGGGAACCGCATTCGGTTCAGGATATCGTCGCCTCGCGTCATGGATGTCTGAACGCCTTCGCTGGGGGGAGTGCTATGCGCGCGCTGGGCGGCTTGAGGCTTGCATCAAGCGTGCTCCGGTGAGGGATCGTCGTTTTGGCGAGGGGTCTATAGGAGAGAGGTTCGGCGCTTATACTTGCCGGGTGCCATCCAGACTTCGCCATCCCGCATGCCCTCGATGCTTCTACATATCTAAGTGGATACAGCCACTTTGCTGTCAGTCTGGCAGACCGTTAGGTATTGTTCAAGGTACGGCCGGATTTGCATGGGGGCGTGGCGTTTAGTATGTCGACCCACCAGGAGGCTCCTGGGTTCGACCCCTTAACCCTTGTAAGGGACGGCGAATGGGGGCGGGAGGTGAGGAACCGGGTGCTTGTTCGGGTTCATGCGGATGAGTCTGGAGATGGCCCAGGGCCCGAAGGAAGGGGCCAAGGTGGCCCCCAAGGTCTGGCAGACCTCGGCTCAGGTCTGCGCGCCACTCGAACCGTCCCGCCGCGCGGGCTATGAGGGCTAGGAGGCCAAGCAGATGGCCCTGGATCTTTGTTAGGCCTGGTCTGCGAAGGCTTCGGTGGATGGGCGTGCAAAGGCGCGTAACTCCGCCTCGTCAACCACCGCGCGGTCGATCTTAAGGTAGGCGGCGCCCTCGTCTTCGACGACCGCGACTTCCGCCACGCCGCGAATGGCGGCGAGGGAGGCTTGGAGGGTTTGGGCGGCTTTGGGGTCGGCCGCATCAATGGGCAGGACATAGCTCGAGAGGTATTGGGGTTCGGGCATCTTGCGTGCCACGAATAGCCACAGGAAGGCAAGGAAGGCGCAAGCCAGGAAATCGCCGTTGACGCCCCAGATCCCCTTCAGAATTCCGCCCACGGTTCCGCCTGCAAACACGCCCAGGAATTGGGACGTCGAGTAGGCGCCCATGGCCGTGCCTTTCTGGCTCACGGGCGCGATTTTGGCCACGAGCGAAGGAAGGGTCGCCTCGAGGACGCTGAACGCCGTAAAGAAGCAGAGGAGATTAATGGCCATGGCGAACAAGGAGCGGTCCACGTAGGTATCGGCAATGCTCGCAAGCCCAAGGACCGTAATGGCGCCGAGCAGGATCTGGCGCATCTTGCGCTTCTGTTCGGCGATGATGATGAAAGGGATCATCGCCATGAAGGCGAGGACCATGATCGGGAGGTAAAGCTCCCAGCTCCGGTTCGTGGCGACATGCGTGGTATGGGCGAGCACGACCGGCAGAGCCACGAAGTTCGACGTGAGCACAAACTGCATGATGAAGATGCCGAGGTCAATCCGCAACAGCTCGGGGTTACCCAAGACCTTGCTGAAAGAGGCTGCCTCGACGCCTATGTCCCGGTGGCGCAAATGGGATCGCGGTGCGGGCACGACACCGACTACGATGCCCATGGCAACCACGCCCAGAGCGGCCGTCGTCCAGAATATTCCTCCCACGCCGACCAGACTGTTCAGCACGGGGCCTAGGACCATCCCTAGCGTGAATGCGATCCCGATGGTGACCCCTATGGTCGCCATGATCTTCGTGCGGTGTTGCTCGCGGGTCAGGTCCGCGGCCAGGGCGAGCACGGTGGATGACATGGCGCCCGCGCCTTGGAGGGCGCGCCCGATGATGACCCCTACGATGGTGTGGGAGAGCGCCGCCACTATGCTCCCCAAGATGAAGAGCGTGAGTGCCCCCAGGATCACGGGTTTCCGTCCGACCGTGTCGGAGAGCTTTCCGAGGAGGATCTGGAAACTCGCCTGCGACAGTCCGTAGATGCCGAGGGCAAGCCCGACCAAAAATGGGGTGTGGCCTTTCAATTCCGCGCCGTACATCGTGAACACGGGAAGGATCATGAACAGACCCAACATGCGAACCATGTAAATGGCGGCGAGCGAATAAGCAGTGCGCCGCTCCTGCGGCGACATCTTGTCGTCGAATCCCGATGACTTCTTTGGCATTGGCTGCGATTTTCCTTAAGACGGCGGGCGCGCGGGACATTCGCCGCGGCCCTTTTTAAGCGCGGCAAGTATAACCCGGAACGGACATGGGCCGAAGCCGGATATCCCATTCTTCCCTGGGGCGGTCGTGCCGCCCCGGCCGCCCGCCGGCGCGCTGTGGTCGGAAGACGCGTCGCGGGTCTTTTCGGGTCCTCCTGCCTGTGATCATTTCGGACCCGCGTTCGCCTGCCCCTTTCACGCGCCGACCGCTTGGTGGGCCGATTACCGCTTCTTCGTCGAAGCGGGCCCGCACCTGGATTGGGGCGTGCAAGACGGCCAGGGCCCGCGCCTTGGGCTTGAACGCGCACTTGGGGTGGTATAGGTACCATTTATGGCGCCTCGATCTTTGTCTCGGCGGCCCGTCGGAGTCGTGACTAGCAGCCCTGTTGTGCGGGTCACATAGCGGGTATTTAATGAGCGCAGGGCGGCATGGGGTTCCAGGGCGGGATGAGCGATGAACGAACGGGTTGGGCGGGATGACCTAGAGAGGCTTTTGCGTGCGGCGCAAGAAGGCATCGCGCGCGCTTACGCGCCCTATTCGGGATTTCCGGTCGGGGCCGCGATCCTCACGGTCGCGGGCGAGGTGTTTACCGGCTGCAATGTGGAAAATGCCGCCTATCCCTCGGGATTGTGCGCGGAGGCTGCGGCGCTCGGATCCATGGTCTCCGCGGTCGGCAAAAGACGCCTGCAGGCCGCGCTCGTATTGATCGCGCGGCCTGCTCGCGCTTGGCCGTGCGGCGGTTGCAGGCAGCGGTTGCAGGAATTCATGGAGGCCGATGGCATGGTCTACGCCACCGGTCTCGAACTTGAGCCCATCGGTGTTCCGTTCGCGCAACTCTTGCCATTGGCCTTTGGCGGCCACGATCTTGCCTTGCCGGCGACGTAAGCGACGGGCCGACACGCCTCTAGGCGTACGAGGGCGACGCTGACGCGCTTGCTGCTTTGTGCCATCGCGCAATCGTTGGTCCAAGCCATGTGGCCGCCGCGTGCCCACCAAAGATGGCGTGGTTCGGAGGCTGGGTGCGACTTTATCAAGCTCGCTATCCCACGGATCGGGACGGGCGCCTTTTTGGATAAATTGCGGGCGGCTCCCTCGACAGCTGAGCGCAAAAGCCGCGGCTCTCGGGGGTCGCGCATGCCCAGGCTCTTTGCCCCTCACCGGGTCGCGTATTCTCTCCCGCGGTTACCGCCGGCCTCATAGGCCGCAAGGGGCGCACCGTGTCGACGCGCGTAGCGGGCCAGATAACGCTGCATGGCCGCGTAGGCCGCCTGCCCGCGCGAGGCTATCCATTCCTGGCGCATCTGCACCGGCCCCGGGATCTTGAGCAGCGTCGTGGGTGCGAATGTATGACGTACGGGCGGCGCCTTCGCGCCGTGAGAGTCGATGTGTGTCTTGTACCAGTCGGGCGAGAGCACGTGGCCTGCTGCCCCGGCCTCGCGACGCAGGAGGGTGTATTGCGTGCAGACGCCTGCGTTGAAGGTAAGCGGGATCTGCGCGCGGCGGACGCGGGTCGGGGCATAGTCGGGGTGGTGAGTCCAGATGCCCGACAGGACGGCCGCGTTCTGGTCCCACTGCGATAGCGGTGGGAGCCCGAATATCGCCTCAGTGGTTTTCAGGATGTTCACCTGCGAATAGGGGTGCGTATCGAGCAGGCCGCGCTTGACCCATGGCCCCATCGCGAGCGCAAACGTTCTATGGGCATTGATGTGATCGGCCCCCGACTGCGCGTCGTCCTCGGTCAGAAACACCGCCATGTGACGCCATTCTGGCGTCGTCGACAGGTAGTGGATGAATCGCGCCGTGGCGAGGTCGTTGTTGGCCACGTAGTAGTCGGGACTGTAGTAGCACGCCTTACGGCCCGCAGTGTGGTCATCGGGCAGCCAAATATAGATGAAGTGCGGGAATGCGGCTCCTGGGTGGGCCTTGAGCCAGCGGATGGCGAGCCGCGCGCGGATGGTGTCGAGGAGCATCCTATCCCAGCCAGGGAAGCTGGTCGCAAGGTGCGCCTTCATGGCCGGCGATATGGCGCCATCGCGCGCGCGGGACACGAACTCACCGAAGTCCTCGAAAGAGACGTGGTGGGCCAGGAGGTCGTTGAAGAGAAAGAGCCGGCCTGGGTAGCTGATCCAGGGGTTGGACCATTTGCCGAGTACCGAGAGATTTTCATAGATCGCGTAGGGGTTGTCTACGCCGAGGGGAAAGCCGCCGGTGCCGGTTGCGCCGCCTGGGACCAGGGATTGCGTCCAGCCGGGGTTGGCAACGAACCCGCGGCGCGAGTAATACTCGGGCCAAGTGCGCTGGACGAAGTCGGAATCCGAGGCCGCCGTCGTCCACTGATGACCCTGTGCTGTGACCTCGCCGTCGGCCATGAACTGCGCGAACAAGGTGTAGCGGTGCGCGAGGGCGTAGAGGTTCGGCAGTTCGCGTGGACCATAGAGGTCAAGGCGTGGATCCGCATAATGCCCGGCCGCGCGGTATTTCCCGAAATCCTCGTCAAAGGTCTTGTTCTCGCGCAGGATGAATACCACGTAATGAATGTGGCGGTGCAGGAAGGAGGCGGTGGCTTGGTCGCGCCGCGCCCGCGCCGCGCGCTCGCGGGCCGTGAAGCCATCATGACGAAGCGCGAGCCGCGTCCACTGCGGGAGTTGTGTCGACAAGGCGGAGAACGGGATCTTTTGGACGAGACCATCCATCATCTCGCCGACCCATTGATGGCGGATGTTGGGCCCCGAGCCCAACCCTTTGGCCGACACGGCATAGAGCGCATGGGCGCTGCCGGCAAGCGCCGTTGGGTACCAGCCCGTCGGGATCAGGCCCTCGCGCCGCCCCGATCGCGGATCGAAGACCGCGACGTCGTTGTTCCCGGCGTTGGCGACGAACAGCCGGCCGCGCGCGATGGCCAAGGCGTCCGGATAGCTTCCCGGCGGGGCGCCGGGGTAGGGGCTGTCGTCGATCCAGCGCACGACCTTCCCGGATGCGGTGTCGATCTGCGCGATGCGGTCGACGTTGCTCAGGGTGACAAAGAGGTAGCGCCCTTGGCGCTCCGCGGCCATCGCCGTCGGGTGGAGCCCGGCGGCCGCATCTTCGGCCGATGCCGATGGGCCGACTTGAACTCGACCGAGGCGCGTGAAGCGACGCGGGTCGACGAGCGCCACCGCGTTTGCGCCCCAGAGGCTCACGGCGAGCCGCAAGCCGTGGTCGGCAAGCACCAGGGCATAGGGATAGGCGCCGATATTGAGGTAGCGGACGTGCCCGGTCTTCAGGTTGATGCGCGCCAGGCTGTTGGCAAGCAATCCTGCGGCGAAGAGATGACGCCCGCGTGGTCCGAGAACGACTGCGTCCGGATAAAACAGGCGTGGGCCGCCTACGTGGTGCCCTTGGTAATGGTAGGGGTATTGGGTCTTCGGAAACGGTTGCCAGCTCAAGGGGTAGCGCCGCACGAGCGTGAGCCGCCCCCGCTCCTGTCGCAAGGCGAGCACGTCGTTGGTGCCGCCCCCGGCCGCGTAGACGAGGCCGCCCCGCCCGATGGCCAGCCCTTGGAACAGGTCCTGGTGCCCGATGGCAAGTGTCGCGTCGTCGTCTGCGACCGAGCCCTTGTGGTCGCCGCGGTAGGCGGCCATCTGATCGATCGGTGCGAGGGTGTGGGCGTCGTAGGAGGTGATGGTCTGGGCGGGCGTTGCGCCATTGGCGAGCACAAGCAAGACATTGCCCGATAGGGCGGCGGCAGTCGCGAAGTTCGGCGTGCCATTGATCGTGCCGACGGGGCTTGTCACGCGACCGGTCGGCAGGAGATGCGTATAGGTCGCGCGGTTGGCGGCATTGACGGTGACGGGTCGTGACACATCGCGGTCGTTGGAGGTTGGGTGCGCCTGCGCGCTCAAGGAGACGCCCCCTAAGGCGATGCCAAGACCCCATATCGCCCACACACGTCCTGGAAACCTCTTTCCCATGCGATGTCTCCCTGCAGGCGCCGCGGCGGCGCACGTCCGTTTCGCGCAGCTTAGCGCGTCTCCATGTCGCTTGCATGGCAGCGAGGCGCGGGTGCGCATCCCACTCAAGCGACCCTCGGACCCGCGACCGTCACGGCACGAAGCTTTGGCTCGGGCGGCCGACGGGCCCCGCCCGAGCCCTGGAAAGCGTGAGCATGACGCTACCATACATGGAAACGCCGCGGCTTCGAACGCCGACCGATGGCTCCCGATAAAGGCCGGCTTTAGCCTCGGTGGGGCCGCAGGCGCGCGTAGGCCGATGGCGAATCAGGACGGCAGACCGGTCGTGGAATCGGATCCTGCGATCAGCCGCATTTGGCCATTGTCCCTGGCGGCCACTAAGATGGACGCTCATCGCGGCCGGAGGGATGTCGCGCCCGCGACTCTCGGGTGGGGTTTCGCTCAAGCCGACAAGGCGACGGGGATCGCGACGCTCGTCGATGACGCTTATCACGCGACCGGTCGGATCAAAGGCTGGACGAGCGAGGCGCATCTATTGGGAGGCCAGCGTATCGACGCCGCCATGTTGGCGGACATTCTGAGACGCGATGGGAGCCGTATCCTGCTTGCGTGTCTCGACGGCCTGCTCGGCGCATGTATCCATCTCGAGCGGGTGTCGCCTACCGTGGTGGCGCTCGGGCTCTTCGCGATTCCCCCGGCCCTCCAGGGGCAAGGGGTCGGGCGTTCCGTGATCGCTGATGCCGAATGCTGGGCGAAGACCTATTGGGGCTCACGGCAAGTCAAGATCATGGTGATCGATCTTCGGCCTGATCTCGTGGCCTGGCACTCACCGATGGGCTATCGCATGAACTTTCCCGCCACTACACACAACCGCAACAGCGGTTCTGTGGTGGGATCGTTTATAACGGGGAGGGGTGCGGGTGCTTGTCCAGTGTCGTGATCGAGCCGCCGCTGTATCGTGTGTTTCGTGCAGCATCCAGGGACATCAGAGCGCGATAACCTTCACGATTCGTGCGAGCGCGGCAAAGTCGGACGGGTTGCGGGTGTAAATCGGCAGGCTGTTGGCAGCCGCAGTGGAGGCAATCAGCAGATCCGCAACGCGTGCACGGCTCGATTGCCCGGCTATCCTGGTGGCCGCGAATATTTGACCGTAAAGCCGGGCGGCCTCGCCGTCAAAGGGTAGCGCGTCCCACGTCGCCGCGGCCCATTGCAGTCGGTCTTGGCGGCGCGCCCGCTCCCGCTCGTCGCGTGTTGCATGGGGCCCCGCGGCGAGTTCCGCGAGGGTAATGGCGGAGATGGCGGACTCGTCAGGAAGCAAAGCCGCCTCAAGGACGTCATGGTCGATGACGACGGACGTGTCTAGCAGGCCGCGAGTTTTCTCAGTCATCGACGGTTTGGTCAATTATGGCGTCCACATCGGCACGAAAGCGGGCTGCATCGATCCGGGGCGCCCGCGTGGCGGCGTCGGCGATGATGGCCCGTGGTACGTAGCGTCGCGGCTCAATCGGTCGCAGCTCGGCAATCGGCTCGCCGTTGCGAGTCACGATGAGGATTCCCCCCGCCTGCACCTCGCGGAGTACCGCTGCAGACTGATTGCGAAGCTCCCGTTGGGTAATTGTCCTGTTCATGAGGCCAATTGTAGCAATTGTAGCGCATCGTAGCAAGTTGTGTCTAAATTTGCGTTAGGTTTTTCCTCGTCGGGGCCTGCGTTCCTCGTTACGCCGATATCGGCGTAACGTCCACTTCCCGCGCAACGCCCTAGACTACCTGCCCCGCAAGGCCAATGACGACATGGCGATCACGTGGGAAATTATGGGCAAGACCCGTGGTCCGTGGCGATTGATGGTTGTCGCCCGTCTCCGTTACGCGGATCGCACCGATTGGCCAAGTCGAGGTGTGGGTGGCCAAGAGCGGGTCCACCGCCCGGGTTATCGGGGCGGGGAGCCTATGGGCGAGCCACCTTTTGCCATATCATCTTCCCCGGTCGTGTTTTCGTGCGCGTAGCGTGGATGGCATCTCGAACCCGGAATAGTGGGAAGCGGTCGATGATGGGGCGCAGGTCCCGTTTGTCCGCGAGAATCGGCCAGAGCGCTCGCCGTGTGGCGGCCAATTCTCGCGGCGTTACATGATCCAGCCAGCCGTCGATTCCGAATCCTTACCACTGCATGTTCTTGTACAAAATGCATCACGCCTTGAGCGTGATATCGCCATCGTCGAGAATGCCATAGGAAATCCATTGGCCGCTAGGCCCGAGCGCGTCCATAAGTGCAAGCGTATTCGCGCCCCCTATGGCATCGAGCACAGCATGAAAGCTCTCTCATTGTCGACAACGATTTGCAAGGCCTCCGCGACGCTGTTCCCATGCGCAACCATGTGCCAAGTGTCTCCCCGCAGAACGGCACAGCCATTGCCGTCGCGTACGAGTAGCGTGCTCTGTATCTGTCTGCGCCGGGCCAATTCCGCCAAAAGGCGTGAGCAACGACCGATCGGGCCGCCGTGACCAGGAGCCGGGAAGATGCGGACAGGGCGCGCTCGCTCAGCAAACCCCAGGCAGTGAACGGATTGAGCGCGAGTTGGTAGGCAACGGTATCGGGGACCCTAGGCGGTACCGGATATATGCGCGACGTCGGGGCGACCGCATAGTCCGCCCACGCGGCCAGGTGCGCGGAAAGCAATGCGTGCCCCTGGATCGAGCGCGGTGACATTAGAACCACAATACGCGATGGTACCGACTCCTTCGAGTCCTGCCCCATGCAGAGCGTCGGCTTTACGCGGTAACGGCCCGCGACAAACAAGAAATCGGCGGGTGGTATGCAGCGGCCCGTGACATGGATCAAAACCTGCTCGGGTCCGGCAGTGAGTGACGGCAGTTCCTGGACGATGAGGACGTCCTCCGCGGGCCCCGGTCTTTCAATGACGATCGCCTGAATGGACACGCTCCTGGGAAACGTAAGGCAAAATCACGAACGTTGCGGACGAGCACGACGCGAGGGGCGCCGCGCCTAGTGTCGTCCGGATATACGTTTACCGTTTCCCGTAACCACCGGCTCAGGTTACTGCCATCCGGCATCCACTTTCGGCTGCCCCTTCGATCGCCGCGATGATACGATGCAACGCGACCGCGTCTTCGAAGCTCGGCGCGGTGCGCGTGCCGTGTCGTAGATCCTGAGCCATCCTGGCATAAAGGCGGGCAATGTTCCCGGGCTCCGCGTCCTCCGGCCAGCCGGAGCGGTATGTGCTCGGGATCTCTAGTGTTCGGAAGATCTTCTCGTTACCCTGCGCACCCTTGAGAGCGAGCTTCACCATCTGAACGTGGCCGGCGGAACCGGATATGCGGATATCGCCTTCCGTGCCGTTAATCTCCCAGAGCAAACCATCGCCGTCCCGTGCGGTACCGCCACGATAATGAATGGAGAATGGGGTGCCGGTCGCGAAGGTACCGTGGATCAGAACTTGATCTGGGGCCGTGACCGGCAGGGTTTCCCCCGTATCGGCCACCAGCGCCTCGGTCCGTCGGGTAGCCAATGCTGCGGAAACGTGGGCAACCGCACCGAAGACGTACCTGAGCGCAGCCAGTGCGTGGCCTACAGGTATCGTCAGCATAGTGGCACCGTTGGCGCGGTCCAGAAGGTAGGCGTAGGTCTTCTTGTCGGGGATGGTACCGCCTCCCTGCGCACTGCCGCGTGCGACCAGCGTGATCGACAGCACATCACCGACGAAACCGTCCGCGTTGATCAGATGTCTCAAGTACTGCACCTCAGGAGCGAGCGGTGCCTGGGTTCCGACGGCGCCTAAAATTCCCCGATTCCGAGCGAGCGTCGCCATTTCCTCTGCCTCCGCTAGGCCGTTCCCAAGCGGCCATTCACACTAGACATGTTTGCCGGCCCCGATCGCGGCTTTCACAACTTCCAAGTGATGGGGTACCTTTATCGCGACTGTGACGATGTCAATGTCGGGCGCCGCTATCAGGTCGGCGACGTCGGCGAAGGCCCGCGGCAGGCCCGTCGCGGCAGCAGCTTTTTCCGCGCGGGCCCTGCTCGTATTGGCGACACCGATGATCTCGAAAGTTTCGGAAAGCGCACGCAACGCAGGAATATGAGCTCGCGCAGCCCAACTCCTGTCCGGTTGCAGCCCGACGATACCAACTTTTAAGCGTTGTCCTGACATGGTCTCCGGTTCTCCTCACGATTTCTCTATAAGCCTAAAAACCGCAGTTGACTTCACCCCCTAACCAGACAAAGCTCATCCCGACGCCGGTTTGCGGCGGTTTTGATAAGCGTGGAGGACTCACCTTATGGGTGAAGCCAAACGGAAGGCCCTGAAGGCCCCCAAACCGGTTGCGGTCGACACTTTCGGAGGCCGCATCCACGTCGAGTGGGACCCAAAAGCGGCGGTCACGCCGCTTGGGCAATTGCCGCTCTTCATCGACTTCCTGAAGGTGAGCGGCGTATTCGATGCGTGGGTGAAGGACTGCCCGCTCCACTATGTCAGCAACAACGCCCCCGACAAGCGCGATGCTTGCGACCTTCCTCTTGTCGATCCTGGCCGGTCACCATCGCTTGCCGTGCACGCAAGGCGATGCGCACATCACCGGCATCCGTGAGGACACGATCCACCCGGAGCTTCTCGGGGTCGACAAGCTCGTGTCGGAGGATGCCGCCCGTAGGGCCTTGGTGCGTATCGACGAGTCGGCAGGTCTTTCGTGGTTGAGTCGACACCTGGCCAAGACCACGCAGCCCTTGCTGGACACACCCTGGATTTGGATCTCGATACCACGGTCAAGTGCCTCTATGGGAAACAAGAAGGCGCGGTGGTGGGTTATAACCCCCATAAGCCCGGACGTCCCTCCCATCGTTATCACAGCGCCTTGATGGCCAACACCCGGCTCGCCTTAGGTGTCGAGGTCATGCCCGCTAACGCGAGCGCCCCCTCTGCACAGCATGCCCAGGATCTGGGCCTGGCTCGATGCCTTACCGGCTGCCGAACGTCCGGCCCTCTTGCGCGGGGACATCGCCTACGGGAACGAGTCCGTGCTCCGAGAGGCCGAGGCCCGAAATCAGCCGTATCTCACGAAATTACGGCTCACCAAGAACGTGCAGCGTCTGGTGACCAAGCTTTTTACACACCCCGACTGGGAGAAGGCGGGCCAAGGCTGGCAGGGGCGGGAGGATACTCTCCAGCTCTCGGGCTGGAGCCGCCCCCGGCGCGTCATCGTTCTGCGTCGCCCGATCCGGGGCGACGTGCTGATCGCCGCGCAAGATGATCTCCAGCTGAGCTTGGCCTTCATCGAAAGTAAGGCCACAGCCGCCGCTTACGAGTATGCGGTCCTAGTGACCTCCACCGACTACGAGGCGCGCACGCTGGCGCAACTCTACCGCGACCGCGCGGACGCCGAGAACAATTTCGATGAATTGAAGAATCAATGGGGCGTGCGACCTGGAAGTCGCTTGCGTGTCTGTTTCACAGGACAAGGAGGGCCTGATGAAACCGGTTGCTCCATCAACCGTTCCCTACCCAGACATGCGGAGCCGGTAACGGCTCGGTGTGAAGCTCTGGGGACAATGTAACCGCCGAGAAATCGGTACGCCAACCCGCGAGGGGCGGCGGAATCTGCCAGCGCTAGGCGGAGAGGGGCTAGGGGCGAGCGGGTACGACCAACAGAGGTGAACCTCTAATAAACGCCGTTAGGTTTGACAAGCCAAAAGTGCTGATAGGCTTGAACCAAAAGGGTA
>JAJYRD010000024.1 GCA_021794275.1 Pseudomonadota bacterium
TCCCCGCCTCCTCGGACTTGGCCATGAGCTCCTTGATGCCGTGGATCTCGCCCTTCAGGATGAGGTCCGCGATCAAGGGGCTGTTGATCATGATCTCGACCGCCGCCACCCGCCCCTTGCCATCCTTTCGCGGTATGAGGCGCTGCGAAACGACGGCCTTCAGGTTCAGGGAAAGGTCCATCAGGAGCTGGCTGCGCCGATCCTCCGGGAAGAAGTTGATGATGCGATCGAGCGCTTGATTCGCGCTGTTGGCGTGCAGCGTGGTGAGACACAAGTGACCGGTCTCGGCGAACGCAATCGCGTAGTCCATCGTCTCGCGGGACCGCACCTCGCCTATAAGGATCACATCGGGTGCCTGCCGCAAGGTATTCTTCAACGCGGTATCGAACGAGTCGGTGTCGACCCCCACCTCGCGCTGCGTGATGATGCAGCTCTTGTGCTCATGAACGAACTCGATTGGATCCTCGATCGTAATGATGTGGCCGCTCGAATATTCATTGCGGTACCCTACCATAGCGGCAAGCGAAGTGGACTTCCCGGAGCCTGTGGCGCCCACGAAGATCACAAGCCCACGCTTCGTGAGGGCGATATCCTTAAGAACCGCCGGGAGATTCAGCTCCTCGAAGTGTGGGATGTTGGTCTCGATCTTGCGCAGCACCATCCCCACCCGCTGCTGCTGACGGAAGACGTTGACGCGAAACCGCCCGACACCTTGCGGGCTGATCGCGAAATTACACTCGTTCGTTTCCTCGAACTCGGCACGCTGTTCCTCGTTCATGATGCTGTAAACGAACTGACGGGCCTGTTCGGAATTCAGGGGCTGGCGCGTCACGGGCGTGAGGCTCCCGTCCACGCGCAGACTCGGCGCGACCCCGGCTGTGATATATAGATCCGAGGCGCGCTTCTCGACCATGAGTCGCAGGAGATCGAGAAAACCCATTATGTCTACCTCCGCGCGGCGGCGGGCGCCGCGGCGTTATTTGTGAATGCGTCCTTGTTGGCCGCCTTGCCGCGCGCCTCCTCGACCGACACCTGCCGCGACCGCACCAATTCCATCAGGCACTGATCGAGAGTCTGCATGCCCACCGACTGGCTCGTCTGGATCGCCGAATACATCTGCGCAATCTTGTTCTCGCGTATGAGGTTACGGATTGCGGGCGTACCGATCATGATCTCGTGCGCAGCCACCCGTCCACCGCCGACCTTTTTCAGAAGCGACTGGGAGATAACCGCGCGCAAGGATTCCGACAACATCGAACGCACCATATCCTTCTCGGCAGCCGGAAATACGTCCACCACGCGGTCGATGGTCTTGGCGGCGGAACTCGTGTGCAGAGTAGCGAACACGAGGTGGCCTGTCTCCGCGGCGGTGAGCGCCAAGCGAATGGTCTCCAGATCACGCAATTCGCCCACCAGAATCACATCCGGATCTTCGCGCAGCGCCGAACGTAGGGCGTTTTCGAAACCGAGGGTGTCGCGATGAACCTCGCGCTGGTTGATAAGGCAGTTCTTGCTCGTATGCACAAACTCGATCGGGTCCTCGATCGTCAGTATGTGCTCGCGCCGGCTTTCGTTTACATGGTCTATCATGGCCGCAAGCGTGGTCGACTTACCCGATCCCGTGGGGCCGGTCACGAGCACGATTCCGCGCGGCTGATCAGCGATCTGCTTGAAAATTCCGGGGGCGTTCAATTGCTCAAGGGTCAGCACCTTTGATGGGATGGTCCGAAAGACCGCGCCCGGGCCACGGTTCTGATTGAAGGCGTTGACACGAAAGCGCGCGATGTTCGGGAGCTCGAACGAGAAATCGCACTCCAGCCGCTCCTCGTACTCCTTTTGCTGCTTGTCGTTCATGATATCGTAGACCATATTGTGCACGGCGCGCTCATCCAAGGGGTCTACGTTGATACGCCTCACATCTCCATCAACGCGGATGAGGGGCGGCAGTCCGGCCGACAAATGCAAATCCGACGCGTTCTGCTTGTAGGAGAAGGCCAGGAGTTCCGCGATATCCATGAGTCGTGTGCCACCAGGATGGAGAGGGTCTTTGAAGTATAACGGGCGTAAGCGTGGAGACAAGGCGGGCTTTTCCTGGACGAAGAGTCCCCTTACACTCATCGCATGCAAAACCTCTCGATAGGTATCATAGGCGCGGGCAATATGGGCCTCGCGCTGGCGGCGGGCCTCAGGGCTGAAGTGGCGCCGGGACGGCTTGCGGCTTCCGACCCGCATCCCGACAAGCGGCAGAAAGTTCAAGAGATGGGGCTCACAGTCCACGCCGACAACGACGCCCTGGTGGCGGACGCCGACCTGCTGATGTTGGCGGTCAAACCCCAGGCGTTACGCGGGCTGTGCGCCTCGATCGCGCCTTCCGTCCAACGCCGTCGACCGCTTGTGGTGTCGGTAGCGGCGGGGGTCCGTGCAGGCGATATAGACCGCTGGCTCGGGGGCGGGATGGCGATCGTCCGCGCCATGCCCAACACGCCGGCTTTGATCAACGAAGGCGTAAGCGTCCTCTGGGCGAACGATCGCGTGACGAAGGCGGAGCGGGATGCGGCTACGGCCGTGCTCGCCGCCGTATCCGAGGTGTTCTGGGTGGAAGACGAGGGACTCATGGACGCGGCCACGGCCGTCTCGGGCAGTGGACCGGCCTACCTCTTCCTGTTGGTCGAGGCGCTTACCGCAGCCGGGGTCAGGGCCGGCCTTCCCCGCGACCTCTGCGCCGCCTTGGCGGCGAGGACTGCGGCGGGCGCCGCGCGCATGGTGCAGGACAAACCAGGAGAGGCGGCGCTCCTGCGGGAACGGGTGACCTCCCCAGGCGGCACCACCGAGCAGGCCATCAAGTGCCTGCTCGACGATGGCTTCATGGAGATGTTCACCCGCGCCATACAGGCAGCCTGCGACCGCTCGCGGGCGCTTGGCGAACAACTGGGGGCCGCGTGAGCTACCTGAGCCAAGCCCTGACCTTTCTTGTCGACACCCTGTTTGGGATGTACATCATGCTGGTGTTGCTGCGCTTTCTGCTGCAGCTCACCCACGCCGACTTCTATAACCCCTTCAGCCAATTCATTGTGCGGGTGACCAACGGTCCACTCATGCCGCTGCGGCGGCTGATACCGGGCATCTTCGGGATCGATTTCGCATCGGCGGTGCTGCTCATCATGCTTGAGGCTGCGCGGATCACCTTGATGACACTCCTCGGAGACTGGACCCCCCGGTTCGGGGGCATCCTGATACTGAGCTTCGCGGATCTGATCCAGCTTACCCTTTATGTCCTGATCGGCGCGATCTTCGTGAGGGTGCTCATGGGTTGGGTCAGCCCCTACGGCGATCACCCGTTCACGGACCTCGCCGCGCATCTCACCGAACCGTTCATGCGCCCGGCCCGTCGCCTGCTACCTCTGATCTCGGGGATCGATCTTTCACCCGTGCTCGTGGTCATAGGGCTCGAACTCATTGCCATACTCGTCGTGCATCCGCTCCACCACCTCGGGCGCACGCTCCTGATATGAGGCGCCCCGCGGCCCTCGCGCTCGAATTGCTCGCAGCGGCCGCCCTTATCCTGATCGGCAACGCCTATCTCACCCGGGGCGCCTCCGGAGGTCACGCCCCTCCCCTACCCGAGGCGTCCCTGAACGGGCGTGCCCCGCGTCTCGGGGCCGGCAGGCCCGTCCTTGTCGATTTCTTCGCGAGTTGGTGCCCCATCTGCCGCCTGGACCAGGGCGCGGTACAGGCCGTCGCGCGCCGGGCGGCGGTCGTGGTCGTGGCCACCCAATCCAAGGCCTCGGCGATCCAGGCCTTGGCCCGGCGTCGTCACTGGCGGACGCCCGTCGTCTTCGATCCCGAAGGACGCCTTGCTCGACGTTATGGCGCGCGGGTTCTGCCGATGGCGTTCATTCTCGGACCGCACGGAACCATCCGTTTCGTCGTGGCCGGTTATACGACCGAGGCGGGCCTGCTCGCGCGGCTATGGCTCGCGGGCGCGGGTCTTTAGCGCGCCCTATCCGGAATCGCTCAACTGCCGCCGGTAATACCAGCGCTGTATGATCACGAGGAGCGCCGCGCTTAAGAAAGCGCCGGCCGGAAGCCAAGCCAGGGGCGACGGGAGGAACTTGGCGCAAAGCCCCCCGGCCACCACATAGAAAACCGGCAAGGCCTCGTAGAGAAATCTCGGATACACACCCCACCTCCCTCGGGCGTCAACACCTGTGCAAGGCGCGTGCCGCATATCTCCCGCGTGGTGCGGGCCCGGAACCCCTTGCTTGTTGTATAATGGTTGCTCACCCAGGGGACATATTATGGCCACGATTGAGGCAACCAAGGCAAATTTCGAGCAACTGATCGACGAGAACGCCTTCGTCATCGTCGATTTCTGGGCGCCATGGTGTGCGCCGTGTCGGGCCTTTGGGCCCATCTTCGAGGAGGCCTCGGAGCGGCACAAAGACATCGTCTTCGCCAAGCTCAACACGGAAACCGAGACCGAGCTCGCCGCCCACTTCCAGGTCCGCTCCATTCCCACCCTGATGATCTTCCGCGACCAGATCATCCTGTTCGCGCAACCGGGCAGCCTTCCCAAGCAAGCCCTGGAAGAGGTCATAGGCCAAGTCCGCGCCCTGGACATGGACCAGGTGCGTCGCGAGGTGGCGGAAGAGTCCGAGCACGACCATGGATGTTGCGGCCATGACCACGACCACGAGGGTCACCAGCATTAGGGCATTGCGGCCCCATCCTTGAGCCAGTACACTTCGGGCTTTGCGTGATCCCGTGGATTAGTGAAACCCATTCCCCCAGATTCCGTGGGACTGGTCACCCCAGCCCGGTTGCGAT
>JAJYRD010000017.1 GCA_021794275.1 Pseudomonadota bacterium
CGCCGATTTGCATATTACTATCGTACCATAAGGCTTGGACCCCAGACAGAGCGAGGGGCCTGAAACCCTCCGCTCGACCCCCTCCTGGTCTGCGTCCTAGGAAGGGGAATGCGCGGAGCAGTGTTCAAGGGCGAAGATTTCGGACACACGGACTTGGTCTCCACCCTGCCCCGGGGCGCGGGTTGAGATCTGAGACCGCGTGGCGCCATCGCGGGGTCGCGCCACGGCACTCAGCGGTCACGGCCAAGCCGCCTTCGTGGCGCCCGCGCGCCTCTCTCTCGTTCCTTGCGCCGCAACCGCACCCGAAGCCATGGGGGTTGATAGTTCCCGAAGGGGCGCGCAGCCAACGCCCGCAGGGCGAGCCGCCCTTGCGAAAGACGGGTTACGACCCCGCGCCCTCCAAGCGCGCAGGCCGCGGCAAGCGCACCCACGCTGTTCTGGTTTGGCGTTATGCCGTCCACCACGCCTTGACGTTCGCAGTGCCGCCGCCACAGGGCGCGTAGCGTGGCAGCCGTCATTCCCTCGGGCGATGGCCTTTCTGGCAGCTTCGAGCCCTGGGTCCCCATCCAAGGGGGGCTTACGAGGGCGTGGGCGTGAAGGTTCCGCTCCCGATCGTAATGGATGGACCAGTCGACGGCGCGCCCCTGCGCCACGAACGCTTCCTCAAGGAAGCCCCGGACGAAGGCCGCATGCGCGAGCAAGGGCCGGCCGCGGGGGAGCCCCATGATGATCTCGCGGGCAAGGCCCACGCGGCCCCATGGGCCCCCGGACTCCACCGAATTCCATAGCCGTTCCGGATCGACCAACCCCCCTGGGGCCCCTGTGGGCAGGACGATCTGCGACCACGCGAGACCGGGGCGGCCGGAAAAGTCGTACCCCCTCGCGCGAGCGCTATCATAAAGCCGCCGTCGCCCGCCGTAGGCGGCACGGGCCACGACCCCCGGTCCTCGGTCCGTCCGCAGTCGTCGTAGAGAAAGGACAGGTATCACGTGGCCCCGGCTTATCCAGGATAGGCGCGGGATGATACCGCCCGTTAGTCTCGGCTTTTATCAGGAGATTCCCGGATGCCTGTCGATCCCCGCGCATGGGCCCGTGCTTTACGTAGCCGCGCGCAGCAGAGGCGCCTGCGGGCCTTGCTCGACTTGGGTGAGGAACTCGAGGCGCGCGGCCTGCTGGACGAGGCGATTCGCTTGGCGGCCGCCCGGGGAAGACCCGCGCCGCCGTCCGCGTGTCCCGATGCGTCCCTACCCGCGCCCTGGAACCGAGAGGAGGGGGCGGTTCTTGGAAGGCCGGTCGCGCAGAGAGGCCCGCGCGAGCGCGCGTTTGGCGCGCTTCTCGTCTTTTATACACCGCTCGCGCTGCTTTTGCGTATTTTGAAACCGCGCGGTCGCACCACCTCGCGCGCCTCCCGCGGGGCGCGCCTGTGGCTGGGTGCGGCCGAGGGCCTGCTGCATCGTCGTGGGGCCTGGCAAGACAAGGGCCGTCGGCCTCTCGTGCTCGATGCCGCGGACCTCGGCCAGAACCTGCTCGTCTTGGGCGGCATAGGCTCGGGCAAGACGACTTCCGTCATTCAGCCGGCCCTGCTCCAGTGCCTTGCCCAAGGCATGGGCGGCCTCTTGTTCGACATCAAGGGGGACTTTGGCATCGCCGCCGCAGCCCTCGCCAAGAGGACTGGACGGGAACTTGTCGTCATAGGGCCCGGACGTCGCGCCTTCAATCTCCTGCGCGGACTCACCCCGGAGGCCGCCGCGGGCTTCCTGAAGTCCGCCCTCTTGCTAAACGGCGCGCCCGGCGATCCGTTTTGGACCGAGACTGCCGTGGAACTCTGTCGCAACGCCTTGGGCGTGCTCTCCTTCCTGCCCGATCGCTACAGCCTGGCCGGTCTCTACGCCTATCTTTTCCAGGATGACGCGCGCGCCGAGTGCGACCAGAGATTGCGCGACGAGGCCGCAGGTCTCGCCCCCACGGCCTTGAGGCTACTGCGCGGCTACCAGTCTTACCACGAAGGCGTCTTCACGCGCTTCGATGCCAAGGTCGTGGCCGGCGTCCTCGCGAGCGCAGCCCAGGTCCTCACCCCATTCACGCACCCCGATCTCATCGACGCCTTCTGTCCGCCCGCCGATGCCGTCGCCATCGAGACCCTAAGCGCGGGCGCGGTCTTCCTCGTGGATCTGCCACTTGCCGTCTGGGGGATAGGCGCCAAGGTCATCTACACCTTCATCAAGCTCCGATTCTTTCAGTACATGCAAAGGCGTCCGGTGGCCGAACGTTCGCGCCTCGTCCTGTTTCTGTGCGATGAGTATCAGGAGATCGTAAGCGCCAACAAAGACGGGCTCTCCGATCTCAATTTCTGGGACAAGGGCCGCGCCTTCGGCACGGTCGGTATCATCTCCGCGCAGTCGATCGCGAGCTTCTACGCGGCCTTGGGCGATCGCGATCTCGCCGACACGCTCTTGCAGAATTTTCGCCAAAAGCTCTGCTTGCGCACCGAGGACTGGCATACCGTGCACTTCTTTGAACGCCTTCTCGGGCGCCCAGCGGACCGAACACGGCGCCCGCGCCCGCTCGTGCCAGCGGCGCTCATGCGGCGGCTTTATCGGCGCCAGGCCTTGGCCGTGGTCTCGGTAGGGGGAGAGGCCGTTGAAGAGATCGTCGACCTGCCAGCCGTGTTCGTCGATTAGGCCGAAGAGGGGATACCGGGCGCGGGCGCGTGCGACTACGATCCTCTGAGGAGGATGACATGGCCGTGAAGCGCTTACCGTTATGGGCCAAGATCGCGACCGCCGTAGTCCTGTCGCTCGTGATCGTCATAGGGATTGCGATGGCCTTGGCGCCGCCGATCCTGAAGCATTTGATCGAGCGCGAAGGGACCGCCAAGCTGCACCGCCGCGTCGTCATCCATGGGCCCCTCAGTATCGATTGGTCGCTCACCCCTCGTGTCACGCTGAATCGCGTCACGGTCGCGAACCCGCCTTGGGTTAAGGGGCCCATGGTCGTCGTGCGCCAGCTGCGCGTCAGGATCGCCTTGGTGCCACTGCTCCACGGGCATGTAGTCCTGCCCTCGCTCGTCCTGCGCCGCCCCATAATCCATTTGTACAAACCGACACCCACCCGCGCCAATTGGGTTTTCGCGAAGCCTAAGACGGCGGCCCACAAACCGCCTGCCGTGCCGCGCATAGGCCGGCTAGTCATAACGCATGGAGATGTTACAGTCCGCGACGCCCCAGCCTCCACGGACCTCGCCTTAAACATCCGCAGCGTCAAGCCGTCCACGCGTCTGCTGCTGTCGGGGCACGGCCGTTACAAGGGATCGCCCTTCACCTTGACGGGGGCCCTAGGCTCACCTACCAAGGTCGAGAACGACAAGAGCCCATACCCCGTGCTCGTCACGGTCCACATCGGCCGCTTTTTGGCGCGCATAGACGGCACCTTGATTGCGCCCATGGCTTTGAAGAACGTCAATCTTCACGTCCTGCTCGAGGGGTCCGGGCTCGGCCGCGTCAACAAGGCGGTCAATCTCCCGCTCCCGCAGACCGGTCCCTTCAAGATATCGGGCCGGCTCACGCGCCATGGGCAAACTTGGAATCTGACTCATTTCCATGGCCTCGTCGGCAAGAGCGATCTCGAGGGCACGATAAGCGTCAAGCCCGGCCACCCGATCTTCATGCGCGCAAACCTTGTGTCCCGCCACCTGAATTTCAAGGACCTCGCCGGTTTCGTGAAGGCCAAGCCAAAAAAGGTCGGCGGTCACGTCAAGGTCGCAGCCCATGCGCGGAACGCGAAGAAGGCGCTCCCGGCTAAGCCTTATAAGCGCAACCATCTCATGAACCTGGACGCAAACGTCGTCTTCCGCGGCGAGCATGTCTATGCCTCCCATATGCGCATACAGGACCTCTACGCCCACCTCATCATCCACCACGGCATCGTCCACATCGCACCTTTGAACTTCGGCGTGGCGGATGGTCTCGTTGCGGCGACCTATACAATGAACGCGACGGACCCTGTCTATCGAACGGAGCTGACGGCCAAGGCGCGCGGGCTTCGGTTGCGACTATTGTTCCCGAAGATCAAGTTCAAGGCCGCTGGCACCGGCAAGATCGGCGGCCGCCTGCACCTGATGGGCCGCGGAAATTCGATAGCGGCCATGTCCGCGGATGCTACCGGTCATGTAGGCCTTGCCCTTGCAAACGGTTCTGTAAACAACCTTTATGTTGCTTTGGCCCAGTTGCATGTAGGTAACGCGGCCCTGGACTGGATCTCTGGCATGAAGCAGGAGCGCATCCCGTGCGCGGTAATACGCCTGGGGGCACGCAATGGCCTGGTGAAGACCCGCACCTTCCTGATCGATACACCGTCGGCCAACATCCTTGGGCGCGGCACGGTCAATATGAAGAGCCAGGCGCTCCATCTCACCGTGTACACAAAGCCAAAACACATCACGATCGTGAGCGCGCGAGGACCCTTGCACATCGGCGGCACGTTCAAAAAACCCACCTTCAGCGTATCGCGCACCGCCCTCATAGAGCGAGCCGGAGCCGCTGTGGCCTTGGGCGCGCTTCTGACGCCCGCCGCCGCGCTCTTGCCATTGATCGACACGGCGCCCGGACACAAAGTCGACTGCCCAGCCCTTTTGAACAACGCGGGCCCCAAGGCGCGCGCCGAGGCCCTGAAGGGGATTGCAAAACACTCCAAGGCCCACTGAAGCATAGAAACCCTGCGCGGGGCGGAGGCTATAGGATATGGCGGTCCGCCACCGCGAGGCCCTAATGGCTTCGTATGACGAGGCGGGCGCCAATGTCCCCCCGCGTCCGTTCGCAGACCCCCTTCTGGCGCGCCGCGTCCACGAATTGCGCGACCGCCCGCGGGCCGCTCTCTGGCCTGCCCTCGAAAACTGTTGACAGATGCGCGCGTATCGCATACAAACATACCATATTCGCATGGCGATGGAGTTCGCCACGAACCGCCGGCCGACGGCTGATGACTCCTACGGGTTCCGCTTGCGAGCGGAGTGCTTGTTACGTGTGAGGTCATGAGGGGCTGGCGCGTATGACGACCCTGGCACCGCCTGTGCTGCAAGTCGGTCAGGTCCTGGCCATACTGCTGCTCTCCCCATTGCTCCACGGTTTCCTGGTCACCACGGAAGAGCGCGTCCAGCGCGGAACCGGGCCCTCCGTTCTCCAGCCTTATCGCGACTTGTGGAAATGGTTCCATAAGGAATCGGTTGTACCGGAGACCGCTAGCTGGTTGTTCTGGGCCGCGCCCTTCGTTGCGTTCACGGCCATGCTGATCGTCCCGATGTTGATTCCGGTGCTTACCAACTACCCGCTGCCTTTGTCCGACATGGGTGACATCCTGGGCGGCGGGCTGGTGCTTACGCTCGCGGGGTTCTCGCTCCTGCTCGCCGGTCTCGATACCGGACACCCTTACGGGGGCCTGGGCTCGAGCCGCGAGACCATGCTGACCATCCTCGCCGAACCGACCTTGATCCTTGTGTTCGTCGGCATCACCCTGCTCGCTCGGGCCATGCTGCCGTTCGTGGTCAACCATCTCCTGGTCGCGGAGCCCGCCGTGTACTGGTCACCGGCGCACCTGTTCCTGGTGGCCGCCTTCTTCATCCTGCTGACCGTCGAGACCGAGCGCCTGCCGATTCACTCGAGCATTCCGTGGGAGGTCTACATGATCGGCGAGGCCCGCATCCTCGAATATTCGGGTCCGCTCCTGGCGCTGCTCCGCTGGGCCTCATGGATGAAGCAGGCCATTCTCTACACGATATTTCTCAATGTGTTGACCATCCCGTGGGGCCTGTCGGCGCAAGGCACGGCGCTTGGCATTGCGGCGAGCACGGTCGCGCTGTTCGGCAAATGGATGCTGGTCGCGCTTCTCATGGTTGGCGTCGATACGGCGCAATCGCGATTGCGCTTCTACCGCTACCAGGAGCCCTTGGCGCTGTCCTTCCTGCTCTCGCTGCTCGCCATCGTCGCGTACCAACTATGAGGACGCTGCCGTGTTGATCTTTCATCTCGACCCTCTCGTGGCCTCGTGGTTCAGCCTGCTCGTGATCGTCGCGCTGACGCTGTCTTTCGTGATGCTGGGTTCGCACTGGCTGAAGAACCACATCTGGGCTTTCGCCGCCGAGTCCTGGGTTATCGCGGCGTTATCGATAACGGTTGGCGCGTATGGCCATTATCCCCAGCTCTATGCCATCGCCGGACTCACCATAGTGGTGCGAGGGCTGTTGCTCCCCCGTATGCTGCTGCGCATCGTTGGGGATTTGAGCGTGGAGCGCGAGATCCACTCCCGCTTGAGCGCGGCGCGAAGCCTGGTGTTGGGTGTCGCCTTGGTCCTGTTCTCTTATGAGGTTGCGGCGCATCTCGGTGGACAGCTCGGTCTCGCCGACAACATCGCCGTCATGGCCTTGATGGCCATGTTTGGGCTCAAACTGATCGGCTTTTTGATGATGATGCTGCGCACGGAGGCGGTGAGCCATATCCTGGGCCTTTTGCTCATAGAGAACGGGATATTCCTGGGCTCGCAGATCCTCGTTCCAGGCATGCCCTTACTTCTTGAGCTCGTCATCCTGTTCGATCTGCTCCTGATCGTGAGCACCTTCGGCCTGCTCACGCGCTACCTGAAGACGCATGTCGGCAGCACAAGTTCGCGCGACCTGCAGCGGCTTGTGGGATGAGCGGCATGCCGTCGCCCCTGTCCGCCATTACTTTGATCCTGGCCGCTCCCGCCGCCGTCATCCCGCTTTCGCTGGCGATTGCGCGACCGCGGTGGGCCGAATACCTCAATTTGGCCGCCGCGCTGCTTGTGTTCGTGTTCGGCGCACCGTTGCCATGGCGCATCCATGGAAGGCTCGTATGGGGGCACGGCTATCTCATGATCGACCCCTTTGGGGCTTGGGTCACTCTCTGCACGGCCGCGGTCTACCTGCTCGCCTCGCTGTATTCGATCGGCTATCTGCGGGGCATGACCGGCGTGCGCCACATTCTGCATCGCTACTACGCCTTGTTCGCCGCCTTCGGCCTCACCATGCTGCTTGCGCCACTACAGAACAATCCGGGGCTCTATTGGATATGTGTCGATCTCACTACCATCGTAAGCGCCTTTCTCGTGGGGTTCCAACGTGAACCCGAATGCATAGAGGCGGCATGGAAATACATCGTACTGGTCTCGGCGGGCCTGTCTCTGGCCCTGCTCGGCACCGTGTTGTTCTATTGGGGCGGGACCTTCACGCTCGGCCCGGCTTATGCCATGACCTGGCAATCGCTACGGGCGGTCGCGCCGCATGTCGCGCCGCCCCTGTTGATCCTCTCGTTCCTCCTGGTGCTGATAGGCTTCGGCACCAAGGTCGGGTTGGCGCCCATGCACACTTGGCTTCCAGACGCGCATAGTGAAGGTCCCGCGCCGATATCGGCCATGCTCTCCGGGGCTCTGCTCAACTGCGCCGTGCTCGGTCTGGTGCGTTATCTTGGTGTGCTCGAGCACGCGGGCCTCGGCGCCTTTCCGCACATGCTGCTGATCGTTTTCGGTCTATTTTCCTTGTTGGTGGCCGCGCTGTTCATCACCCGCCAGACCGGGGCCAAGCGCCTCATGGCCTATTCGAGCGTCGAGCACATGGGCGTGGTGGCACTTGGCTTTGGGTTCGGCGGACCGCTCGGGGTCGCCGGCGCGCTCTTCCATATGTTGAACCACAGTCTCAACAAATGCCTGATGTTCTTCGGCGCCGGCAATATGATGCACGCCTATGGCAGTAAGGACATGCGCGCCATGCGTCGAGTGGGAGACTACTTTCCGGTCACCGGGACCCTCTGGCTTGCGGGCGCCGTGGCAATTACCGGAACCCCGCCTTTTGCCTTGTTCCTGAGCGAGTTCACCATCCTGCGCGCGGGGTTCTCCACTTCACAATGGTGGGCCGCGCTTGGGCTGGGGGTGCTGCTCATCGTCATCTTCGTCGGCTTTCTTGCCCATTTCCGGCGCATGTATTACGGCGCGGCCCCAGGTCATCCGCCCCACGGCACCGTCAGCATCTGGCAGACCGCCCCTATGTGGTTGAGTCTCCTGCCTTTGCTCGTGCTTGGCCTGTGGCCGCCACACAGCCTCTGGACGCTGTTTCGGCACATAGCGCTCGGCATCCGCGTAGGTGGTGCGCCGTGAGCGCGCGGGAGGTCGTCGACGTCGAGGCGCGGGCGCTGCCCGGGCTTGTGCAAGCGGTCTTCAGTGATGCGCATTCCCGTACACCTTGCCCGCGCATGCAGATGGCCTATGCGATCCAGAATGGAGGCGCGCGCGAGGCCCGCTACCTGCTCTCCCTTGGCGCCGGAAGGCCATTCACGGAGTGGCGTGTTCCCGCCGAGGGGCCGCTGCCCTCGCTCGCGCACCAGCTACCGATGTTGTCCTGGTACGAGCGCGAGATGGTCGACCTTTTTGGCATGACCTTCGAAGGGCATCCCCATCCGCAGCCCTTGGTGCTGCACGAAGGGGTGAAATGTCTCGCGCCGCCCATGGTGGGGGCCGTCTCTGAGGCGCCGCTCGATTACCCACCTGTCGCAGCTTGGACGCCGACGCTAGACAATCCGGCCATCCAGCATCTGCCGTTTGGACCGATACGTGCCGACGTGGTCGAATCCGCCGAGTTCCAGTTCCTCTACATTGGCGAAAACATCCTGCATTATCACCCGCGCCTCTTCTGGAAGCATCGCGGCATGGAGAAACGCTTCGAGGGCTGCGCGTGCGTGCCGGCCGTGATCCTCGCCGAGCGCGTTTCCGGCGTGGGCAGCCTGGCGCACGCCTTGGCCTACTGCCAGGCGGTGGAAGACGCGCTCGTAGTCGAGGTTCCGGAGCGTGCCGGCTACCTGCGCCTGATCCTGGCGGAGCTTGAGCGCCTCTATAACCATCTGCACTACTTCGGCCACCTCTGCCAAACTACGACGCTCAAGGTGGGCGAGGCCCAAGGTCTACTGCTCGAGGAGCAGGTCAAACAGATCATCGGTCGCCATACCGGAAGTCGACTGCCGCGCAACCTGCTCGTGCCCGGCGGCCTGCGTCGCGATCTCGACCTGGCGGGCCTTGATGGGGCGTTACGCGCGCTGGCACCCCTTATAGACTCCTATCTGCGCCACATGGAAAGGACGCGCAGTCATCTCGACCGACTCATCACCACGGGCCCCCTGACGCGCGAGCTCGCCTATGATCAGGGCGCTACGGGTCCCGTCGAACGCGCCTCGGGCATCGATCGCGACGCCCGCCGTGACCACCCTTACGCCGCCTATGCTGCGCTGCGTGTCGATGTGCCGGTCGAGGAGGGCGGTGACGCCTATGCCCGTGCGTGCGTCCGCGGGCGCGAGCTGAGAGCGTCGCTCGGTCTGATCCATCAGGCGTTGACGCGCCTCAAGCCTGGCGCCATCCGCGCGCCCCTGCCCCCGGTGATGGCCGGCGCCGAAGGTCTCGGCTGGGCGGAGTCTCCTCGGGGAACGCTCCTTTACGCGGTATCGTTCCGGGCCGACGGCCGGCTTGCGCGGGTCAAGATCAAGTCACCGTCCTTTTCCAACTGGCGCGTGTTTCCTTACACGGTCCATGACAGCAATATGATGGATTACGCCATCAACGAAGCGAGTTTCGGCATCACCGTGGCCGGGTGCGACCGATGAACGCCTCGCCTCTGCTGTTCGGCGCGTTCCGCCGGCAGGCGCCGGGATCCTGCCGCGCCGTCGGCGGGCGGCAGGCCGGAAACGCCCACCCCCGCACAGGAGAAGCACCATGCCTTTCTGGACCTTGATGGGTTTGCGCGCCGGACGCGCCACCACTCGCTGGCCCCTGGGCGAAGGCCCGGACGGACAGGATGGCGTGGTGGGGATGCCGCGATTGCATAAGGAAAGGTGCGTCCCCCACTGCGCCGAGTGCGCGGACATCTGCCCGAGCGGCGCCCTCGGTCTTCGGAACAACCACGACATCACCCTCGACTACGCCCGCTGCATCGCCTGTCAGCTGTGCGTCGAGGCCTGTCCGCACGGGACCCTCGAGACCACCCGCGATTGGGCCCTCGGTACCTGCGACCGGGCGGCGCTGCAGAGTGACGCAGGGCCCCGCGAGGGGCATGCGCGGAAGGCCATCGAGCGTGCCTTTGGTAGGAGCCTGCATGTGCGTCATGTCGACGCCGGCTCCTGTAACGGCTGCGAGTCCGAGATCCAAGCCCTGAACAACCCTTTCTATAATTTGCATCGCCTTGGCGTCTTTTTCACCCCCTCGCCGCGTTTCGCCGACCTGTTGCTGGTTACGGGCCCGGTCACGCGTGCCATGCGCGCGCCGCTCGAGGCCACCTACGCCGCCCTGCCCGAGCCGCGGTGGGTGATGGCCGCCGGCACCTGCGCCACCGGTGGCTACAACGGTGGCGGCTATGCGTGTCATAACGGTCTCGAGGAGATCCTGCCCGTCGACCTCTGGCTGCCGGGCTGTCCGCCCAACCCGGCGGCCTTTCTCGATGCCCTGCTTGTGTTGCTCGATCGCCGGCCGCCCTGGGCGGCTGCGGAAGGAAACTCCCATGGGGGCGATTGACGCCACCTCGTTCTGGTTTGCCCTCGCCGCAAGCCTGTGGGTCGTTGCCGCCGTGGCCGCCCTGTTCGGCGGGGCCGCGCGCCTAGGCCGTCTCCTGCTCGCCTGTGGTGCCCTCGCGAGCGCCGCGGGCGCCGCGCTCGGTATCATGCACGGGGGCAGCGCCACCGCGACGCTCGCCTCATTAGGTGGCTTCCGGGTTCGTTTTCGCTTGGACGTGGCGGCCCTGTGGTTGATCGGCTGGTCGATGCTCCCCGCGGGCTGCGCGGTCCTCTTGGGCGGGGCCCGGGCGCGCCTCCCATGCGCCGATACGCCCGGTGGACCCCAGCCGCGGCGCTGGGTGTTTGGCGCCGCGTTGGGGTTGCTCGGCGCCCTGGGCGTCTTCGGTCTGCGCGACAGCGCCGCGCTTTTCATCGCCTGGGAGGCCATGACGCTCGGCGGGGTCTTGATCCTGCTCGCGGACTGCGGTGACGATGCCGGAGGGCGGGCGGGATTTTTCATGCTCACCCTGCTCGAAATCGGCGCAGGGGCGCTGCTCCTCGCGCTCGCCGCGCTCAGTGTGTCGGGCCAGGGTTTTGCCGCCATCGCAGCCCGTCTGCATGCCCTGGGCTTCTGGCCGACCCTGATGCTCGACCTGCTCATCATAGGAGGCGCTGGCGCCAAGCTCGGTCTGCTGCCTTTCTACGAGTGGTTCCCCGACGCCTATGGGCAGGCCCGTGGCAGCAGTGGGGCGCTGTTCTCCGGCCTGTTCCTAAACGCCGCCTGGTTCGTGCTCGCCCGTGCGCTGCTGGACTGGACGCCGTCCGGTGCGGTGGCGATGATCCTCGGCGTGATCCTCCTCGTGCTCGGCACGATGTCGGCCATCCTTTCCATTCTCTTCGCGCTCCAGGAAGACGACTGGCGCAGGCTGCTTGGCTATTCCACGGCGGAGAACGCGGGCATTGCGGTCGTGGCCTTGGGGGCGGCACTGATGTTTCGGGCCCAGGCCTTGCCCGAGCTCGCCGCACTCGCGTTCCTGGTGGGGCTGATCCACCTGGCCGGACATGCGCTCGCCAAGGGTGCTCTGCTCTTCGCAGCCGACGGCGTGCACGAATCCACCGGCAGTTTCGCTATCGCGCCGCGCGGTTTGCTGCGCCGCGCCCCCGCAACCTTGGGTTTGGGGGCGATCCTGGCCGGCATGAGTCTCGCCGCCATGCCGCCGACCACGGGCTTCGTCAGCGAGTGGTATCTCTTTCAGACGATCTTTCACGACTTCGCCCTTCACACCCAGGGCGCACGGATCGCGCTGGCCCTGGCCGGCGCCGGGGTGGCGCTCACGGCGGCGCTCGCGTTGGCAACCTTTGTGAAGATCCTCGGGGTGGGGCTGCTGGGTCCGGGCAGTCCGGGCGCCGTGCCGCCATCGCGCCGCTACCGGCTGGCCACGCTCATCAACGGACTTGCCGTGCCCACGCTTGCGCTTATGCTCATCTGGCTCTTGCCGTGGCTCGCAGCCAATCCGTGGCCCCGTCTGCTAGACCGCGCGGCCCCCGCCCTCGTGCACGGCGCCCTGCTGGTCCCGCTCAGCGCAGGTTTCGCTTTTATTTCCCCCGTCATGTTGGTGGTCGTGGGCCCGCTGCTCGCGCTGCCGGCCGCAGGTGTCGTGTGGTTTGCCATAGGCCGGCGCGGGATCAGGCGTGTGCCGCTCTGGAGCGGCGGCCTGCCCGTGACGGCGCGCAGCGCCACCACGGCGCTCGCCTTCTCCAACGCCATGCGTGTGTTCTATGGCTTCATCTATCGCCCCAGCACCACGACGCGGAGAGACTACGGTAGCCGCCGCTACTTTGTTCAGGCGTTACGCTTCGAGTATGCCCAGTCCGCGATCTTCACGCCGCTGCTCTTCCGTCCCGCCATGGCGCTCATAGCCCGCCTCGCGCGAGGCTTTCGTCGTCTCCAATCCGGTTTCCTGAACGACTACCTGTCCGTGCTGGGGTTTCTGCTCATCGCGGTCTTTGCCGTCGTGTTCTTTTACTGAGGCGGGCGAAGGGCTGGTGGCTCTCGGACCTCCGCGCTGTTGCGCGCGAGCGGCCCGGTGTACTCTAGCCTTCCGCCGCCACAGTCGGCGCCTTTAACCGGAGGGCGGGAACCATGTCCACCGTCAAACTGGTCCGCATCTATTTCAAGGAAGGCGAGAAAACCAAAGATCACCATAACCTGATGAAGGAGCTGCTTCATTTCCTGCACGACGAGCATAAGGTGCGCGGCGCGAGCCTGTTTCGCGCGGTCGCGGGTTTCGGCGCCCATGGCGTCGTGCACGCTGACGATCTGCTGCGTCTGAACGTGCATCTTCCGCTGATCCTCGAGGTGTTCGACGACCCCGACGTCATCGATCGGATCATGCCACGCCTGCGCGAGCTTGTGCCGGCCAAGCACATCATTTGTTGGAAGGCGGAGATCGCTGACGCGTAGGCTCCACCCGCGCTTACGCTTCGTTGAGCGCCCGTCGCACCCCCCATTCGCGTCGCGGCGCCTCCCTGTCGGAGGGGGATCGGGGGCGGCCGGGTTTGGGGGCGCGGCCCTCAAGTTTTGAAGGCTGCGCGGCTTACGAGCTCGAACGCGTACAGGAATGCCGCCGCGGCGCAGGGCCGTCACGGCCATGATGGGCACGGACCGGATGCCCGGGGTCCGCGCGTCAAGGTTTCACTCCTTCCACGATCAAGAAGTCCGAGCGCTCCAATGCGCCTATGTCGGGTATGCGGCTTACACCGAAGGGCTTGCGTGCGACGTCCTGGAAGCCGCAACGTTCAAAAAGGTCCACGAGCTGGATTTCGTCGTACTGCCACTTATGGAAGTGGCCGAAGGACTTGAGGCCGGGCGGCCGCGTGCATATGTCGTCGAAGTACATCTGGACATGCCGGCGCAGGCGCGAGGCATCGCGCACATGTGGTTCCCGGGCCTGCTCCTCGAAAAAGATGGCGAGGTAGTTTTCCCAGAATTCCACCCCATCCGGGACGCATAGCCGGAGCACGCCACCTTTCTTCAAGACCCGGCGGCACTCCTGGGTGAGGCGCAGTGCGTCCTCGTACTCGAAATGTTCCCATACCTCGCCTGCGTAGATCGCCGCGATCGAATCGTCGGCCCAGGGCAGGCGTCTGCGCAGGTCGTGGTGGACTATGCCCGGCCGGAACGCGCTTGCCCGCAGGAGGCCCAGGCGCACGAGGAGGCGGTCGAGACCGGTGGCGTGCGCGACGAGCCAGGACCTGCGGCTTCCGTCGACATTGACCCACCCTTTTGGCATGACAGGTCCGCAGCCCAAGTTGACGCGTGGCCCGGAGGGCAAGGCACGCACGGCCAGACCCGCGCGATCGCCTAATCTTTCGGCTACTGTCGACATAAGACCTCCCTGTCGAGCGGGGGCGCACCCCGTCTAGGCTGCTCGGTCGACTATCGCCGAAAGGAGCGGGCGCGTCCATGCGACCTTGGGAGGAGCCAACCCATCTTTGGAGGCCCGTTGTGCGGGGCCTATGGCGCGGCCCGCGGCCTAGGCGTCGGAGTGGTCCGGTGGGGTTTTCGTGCGTCGACAGCGCGCGGCCGCGTTCAGGGGTTTCGTTCAAGAGCCCCGCGGTCCTTAGTGATCCCGTGCGGGCCCATGGGTCGAGGCCCCTGCGTCCATCAAGGCCTGAAGCAGCAGCGCCCCCTGGCGCAGACCGTCTTGCACGCGGGCCTCCGTGAGGAGTTGGTAGAGCCCCCTGATGCCGCCCGGTGAATCGCCTTGTCCGTCTGCGTCGCCCGTGCGAATGCGCCGCCAGCGGTCGAGGACTTGGGAGACGCCCGTCGTGAGGTCCTTCAAGGATTGGCCGTCCGCAGAGGTCGCCTTTTGAACCTGCTCCAAGGAGGAGGCGAGGCCTGCGAGCGAAAGACCCGTCTCGTGTACGGCGGGAAAGACGCCGGCGCGGCGCCAAGAGGCGAGCAGCGCGGCTATCTCTTGGGCGAGCCCGACAGCGTCGTGTTGGCTCGCCCAGGCGCTGAGTTCGGTCGCGGCGCGTGCCAGCGCCTCTCCCGTGGGGCCTTGCCAGATCTCGGCCACGCCACGACCCATGTCCGCGAGGGTGTGGGCAAAGGCGAGGTCCGCACGGGCCTGCTCGAGCACCGGTCCTGCCGCATCGAGCAGTGATGGCGCGAGACGCGAAAGCCGCGTTACGGTGTCGACGAGGTAGGGCAGGTTGTCGGCGAGGCGCCCGAGGACGCCGGTCTCGGAGAGGGTCTTTAGAATTCTAAGGAGATCGCGCCCGAGGCCCGTGACGTCAGTATCGCGTGTCGCGTCGAGCAGGCGCACGAACGCCTGCGCCAGTGCCCCCGCCGCAGGACCCTCGAACCACCCCTCGATCGCCTCCAAGCGGGTGACGAGCCGTTGCGCGGTGCGCAGCTCCTCGCGCAGCTCCAGGACCGTGGCCCCCATCCGCTTGATGCTTTGGGCATCGACGGCGCGCCCCAAGGTCTCCTTCGCGGGGGACGCGTTCTCGCTGATCGCCGTGAAGACGCCGGCGCGGCTCAAGGCCTGAGCCGCTTCCAGCACCTCATTTGCGAGCTTCGGCAGGTCATGGTCGCGTAAGAGGCCCGAGGTCTTGAGCGCGGCCTGGGTCGCGACATCCCCCAAAGGGCCGGCTGCCGCGTCTTCGAGGGCCGCGTAACGCTCGGCCAGGCGCGCCAGGGCCTGCCATTGACGCGCATCGAGCTCGCAGGCGCCGGTCGGAACCCGGGTCGAGCCTTCCGGGCCGGTCTCGGGTAGGGGTCCGCTCACGATTTAAGCCGCGAACAGTCGTTCGGCGAGGAACTGCGCCGCATCCAGACCCCAGGGCGGGATTTTCCCCTGGGTCCGGAAAAAGAGATCTTTGTACTGCATCTTCAATAGATACGGTACCCGCCCCATCTTCAAGACCTGCGTGTCCCCCCCATACCAGGAATTGGAGCGGATGTAGAACGCCTGGTTGTTGCCCATGTCTCCTATGCAGTACACGACGGGCTTCAAGGGTTCCGATGCGGCCGCGTCGCCGATGCGCCCGAGGTCCCGGGCAATCTGTTTGCCCACGATCTCGCTCTCCTGGTGTCCTATGGCCCCAAGCTTGGGCACGGTGACTGCGGCGGCGTCTCCGCAGGCCAGGATCTCGGGGTATTTGGGGTTACGCATGAGCATGTCTGTGACCACGAAGCCCTCTTCGTCGCATATGGGCAGCCCCTTCATGAACGGGTGTGGCACCCAGTCCGGAAGCAGGATCTTGAGCTCCGCATCCAGCGCATCCCCCTGCGTGAACCGCACGCCGTCCCGCGTGACCTCGGCGATGTCCCCTACGTTGTTGCGGTAATGAAATCCCATCTGGCTTGCGATGCCAAGAAGCGAATTGACCACCTGTTCCCCAGCATCCTCGGCAATCATCTTGCCAGGCGTGAAGACCGTGATCTTGTCGGGGCCGCCGAGCCCGTGATTCTTGAGCCAGGTAGCCATGGACAACATGATCTCGACCGGGGGGCCCTCGCAGGCGGCGTCCGCCATAGGCACGAGATCCTTGACGGCAGTGCCCTGATGGAAGCGGGCCGACCCGACCGCGATCGGACCGCCCTTGTATTGGCCCCCGAAGAGCGTCCTGCGCAGCTTGTTTCCGTAAAAGGTGTCGGAGGCGGCGTGCGCGTATCGCGCGAAGCCTGGGATCTTGTCATAGGCGAGCCGGCAGCCGAACGCGATGACGAGGTAGTCGTAGCCCATGGTCTCGGACGGCGCCCCCTCGCGCTCCTTGGGCGTAAAGTCGACGGTCCGGGTGTCGGGGTTGATGGCCCGTACTTCGCCCTGGATGAAGGTCGCCTGCGCGTCAGTCAACGCCCGCGAGGTGTCCATCTTGAGCGTCGTCGCCGGATCGCGGCCCTCGAAGACCTCGGCCGGGATGTTCGGTATGAAGAGGAGATAGGGGTTGCGGTCGATCACGGTGATGTCGACCGCATCGCCCGCGTATTCACGGACCTTCTGGGCGCTCGCGAGTCCCGCGAAGTTGCCGCCGAGCACGAGGACGTGGGGTTTGTTTGATGTCATGTCGGATCTCCTAGCGAACGAGATGGTCCCGCCACGTACCTTCCTCCATCATGGAGGCGAAGAGCATGTAGTAGGGGCCGCGGTTGATGTGGGCGAGTACGCCCTGGTCGTGGATACGGCGCGCCTCGACGTTGACGAGAACCTTGCCCAGGCCCTGGTGGGCAAGTTCCGCGGCCTCCCACTCCATGTGCACGAAGTATTGAGTGGGCGTGGCCGGTGGGATTGGCGGGTGGTCCAGGGGTTTGTCGCCGTAATTGGTGGCGTATTTCGGAGGGTTGGCCCCGAGTGTCGCCTTGGTCATGCCTTCGGGGTCGAGCTGAAACGACCCGATCGCCGATACCCCGATCTGCTTCAAAAGCATCCATCCGAGCATGCCGGGCGCATGCGCCATGAGCCAGCCCATGGTAGCGCGCACCCCTTGTTCGAAATCGTCCTCGTGGCCATGCATCACGCTATGATCGCCGAGGGCTATCACGCGGTTGGGTAGGGCGAGCTTGGGCACCGGCTTCTGCGCGGCCGCCCGTCCCATCATGAGCGCCGGCACATCGGTAAGCCCGATCGAGGGCGGCAGGTCCGAGGCGACGATCTCGTAAAGCGGCTCCCAGGGGCCTTCCACCACCATCGCGAGACAGTGGGAGCAGAGCTCGTAGATGGTATCGAACTGGAGATAGTGCATCTCCTCGTGTGATCGCGCATCCTTCCACACCGTGTACTGAAACATCCCGATCGGGTTCAGCGTCTCGCGCATATCAAGGGCGCCGCCACCGTAGCGCCCGGCCATGGGATGTATGCCCACCTGCAGGAGTTGGTCGAAGCCGAGAAAGCCTGGATGGGTCGCGGTCGTGATGCACACCTTGGGCCCGACCTTGTGCATGGCCTCGTAGCTCTCCGGGCGGTTCGCGATCCGCGCCATATTGATGGCGATGATCGGGTTTTGCGCGCCGGCACCTAGTGTCGGGGCCGCTGTTCCGGGCATGGCGTCCTCCGTGATGCGATCAAGTAGGTAAGCATAACGCGATCGCCGCCGGCCCCCATCCGACGCAGGCCGCGCCCCCTGCCAGGGGACCCGAAATTGTTTGCTCCGCGGAGCCGGTCGCGGCAGGCGTCGTCAAGCCAGAGGCCAGCGGCGGGCCTCGGCCGCTCAGGGCCCCCTCGCCACCCGAGGCGCGTCGAACGCCGACGAGGGTGCACGAGGCCCCGTGAGTTTAAGCGCCGGGCGAGGCGAGGGCTCGATGTCTCGCCTATCGCGGTATCCGCCAGGCGTCGCTCGGATCGCAAAAAAGGCGTTGTCGAGCAGGGGGGGCGCGGGTGCCCCATCGTGGGTCGCAAGCGCGTCTATACTGGAGGGGGAAGGAGGAAATATGGGCCAGGGACCCGAGGTTGTGATCGTAGGCGCGGGACCGGCCGGCATAAGCGCCGCGTTACGGCTCGCGCGGGCGGGCGGCCGGGTGCTGGTCCTCGAAGGCGCGGAATTCGCCGGCGCGGAGAATTGGTCGGGCGGCGTCTATCATGCCGAACCCTTGTTGCGTGAAGACGTCTTAGGCGTCCGCGAATGGGAGCGCGCACCACGCGAACGGCGCATCGTCGGGCGCTCCCTGTTCGTCCATGGCGGCGACGGCTGCGCCGGATTCGAGGCGCGGGCGGTGACGGGCAACGACTACGGCGAGGCATGGACCGTACTGCGTCCCAAACTGGACCGCTATCTGGCGAGTCGCGCCATCGCTTACGGGGCCACGCTCCTGCCGCGTACCGCGGTTACGGGCTTGCGATTCCGGGACGGGCGGGTGGTCGGGGTCGACACCGCGCGCGGGCCGGTCGAGGCGCCCATCGTGTTTCTGGCCGAGGGTGATGCCGCGGGTCTGCTCACGCGCGCCGGGCTCGAGCGCCCGATCGTCCATTATGCCCAGGGGATCAAGGCGGTGTTCACGCTGCCTGCCCACGACATCGAGGCGCGATTTGGCGTCGGCGCTGGCGAGGGCATTGCCCAGGAATGGTTGTTGCGCAACGGAATCTGGAGGGGACGCACGATCCCCTTGAACACCACGGGTTTCGTGTACACCAACCGCGATAGTGTGTCGGTGGGACTCGTGCTCCCGCTCCAGTCTCTCGCCGAGGAGAGTCCGGTCGACCACCCCCAGCTCTTGCGCCGTTTTCTGTGCCTGCCGGAGGTTGCCGCCTTGCTCGAGGGCGCCACCCAGGTGGCCTATGGGGCCAAGGTCATACGGTCCGGAGGCCTGCGCGAGGGGGTAGTGGGCGTTTATGACGGGCTTGCCGTCGGCGGCGCCTCCCTGGGTCTCGGGCTCGAATTTCCTTACCCGAATTTCATGGGGCCTGCCGCTATGTCGGGGGTCGCCTTCGCCGACGCGGTGCTCGATCTGCGCGGGCGCGGCGACTATTCGGCGGCGGCCTTGGCCGAGTCCTATGGGGGTCGGCTACGCCAGAGCACCGAATACCAAAACGCGCGTTTTGCCGCCGCCTGGCCCGAGGCCCTGCACGCAAGCCCTCTCGTCTTCGACCATCTCCCGGCCCTCGTGGGCTCGGTGATGGCCGGCCGCGCGGCGCATGCGCGGGCGGCCGCGCGTGCCACACTATCCGTCCTGCGCGATCGCGCCACGCTCGCGGCGGCAGCCACCGTGCCGCGCGCGGCTGTTAAGACCGACAAGCCGCCGCTTACCGTGACCTTCCTGCGCGGCGACGGCGGCCGCCTCACGCCGGTAGACGGCACGGGGCCATTCCTTGCGACGCTCGCCCGCGCTCTCGGTTATTTCTACGGGCGCTCGCTGCCGCTGCTGGAGACCCGCTTGGCCGCGGCTATCCCAGAGAAGGTGCGCTCGCTCGCCGCGCGAGCGCTGGCACGGGGCGCGGGACTTGCCGCATCCGGGGGCGTGGGTTTCCTGAGCGACGCGGCCGTGGCTGCGGCTGCGGGGCGCTCGAGCCTTAAGGGCGTGGCGTTTTATCGTGCCGAGCGGGTGCTGCGGGTCCGTCTCGCCCTCGATGGGAGCCCTGCCGATTCTCCCATGGCGTGGCTCGCCCCTTTGGGGCGCCCTTCGCCGGAGCGGCGACACATCCATGTCCCGCGCGACCTCCCGCCGGACGCGGCCCAGCGCCTGCGTCGTGTCTGTCCCGCCGAGGTCTATAAACCGGGAGGGGCGGCCGGCGGTGCGTGGGCTACATTCGAGAATTGCATAAAATGCGAGTCATGCCGAATCGCGGTCCGGGCCGTGGACTGGCGCCGCACCGACGGCCATGGGCTCATCTACGAACTGCCTGGAGCCCGGCGCTTCGGGCTCGATGGAAGCGTCACCTGCGACTTTGCCGCGCGCCCCGCCGGCTCGCAAGAGGATGAGGTCCTGCGGGGGCTCGCCGCGAGTATCGCGACGAGACCCGTAGCGCCAGGCCCCGTGTTTCGCGACACCATGCGCGAGGCCCTGATCGCCGCGCGCCCGCCGGGGCTCGAGCGCCTGCTTCGGCTCTGGGATCTCGGCGCGCACGGGGCCGTGCATGACGCACTCCTGGGCCGCCTCCCACGGACCCGCCCAAGCGTGCCCCTCGCGGATATCGAAACGAGCACGAGGCGCGCCCTGCGCGAGGCGGCGGCTGCGCTCTTTCCGGCTTCGCGTCTGGCCGCCATGACCGAGGCATGGACCGAGGATGATCGCGTCGATCTCGCGCGATTTTTGCGCAGTCGCCGGGCCTCACCCGAGGATCTCCTGGCGGCTCTTGCGGAGCACGACACCGGACTTGGCTTCGTCGCCATGCACCACTTGCTCGCCGAGGGCAGGCGTGGGAAACACCTCACGCACCTTAGCGCTGATCTTTGGCGCGAAGCCGATGGCCTGTCCCCGTGGTTTCCGGACGTCGGCGCCGATACGGGGGAGGGGGCAGCCCTGTTGAATGCGATCGGCGCGCAACGGGCCGTCGGCCTCGATGTCGCGCGCTGCGTCCGTGTCCCTGCCCCGCGGGGCGCGCCGCTTCTGGTCGACGCCCTGTTCGCCCGTTATCTGATCGCGCTCATGGAAGGGTTTGGCGAGGCGCTCGGGGCGCGCGCCGAGGCCCATGCCAGGGCACGCGTCCAGTTTGCCGGCGGCTATCGCGATCGCGACGGTGCGGATGCCGTGATCAAGTTCGGCGCGGTCAAGCGTCTGCTCGCGGTCATCGAGTACGCGCTCATGCTTGCTCATCGTCTCCGTGGCTGGTGCGATCGTAAGCCGCAGGCCGTGGTTGCGTTGCTCAAGGAGCGCTTTGGTGTCTCCCAGGATGGGGTCGCATGGTGCGCGGGTCAGGTATTCGGCGGCATCGCCTACTCCGAGGACGATATCCTGAGTCGTCGCTACCGGGACGCGATGGTGCTTGCGCAGTGGCCGGCGGGCCACGACGGGCGCGCGTACGGCGCCTGGGAGCGGGACTTGTGGGGGGGCCCCGACGATGCCCCGGCAGCCTTGTTTTTGCGCCACGGTTTCTTTGAAAGCCCACGGCCGAGCGTGACGGGCGTGGTACGTGGTCGTCCGCCGGTAGCGCCTCGCCCCACTGCGGTCTTCGCCTACCGAAGCGGGGCCTTTTTGTCTGGGGAGCTTCTGGGCGCGACGGACGTTTTCGTCCCGGAGGACTTTCGGGCCGATCCCGCGCTACGGCGTATGCGCGCGCAGGTCCTGCGCCTCGTGCGCGGCGGGTTTCGTGACCCAGGGGGCGGAGCGTATGGTCGCTACATCGATGAGCGCCATGGGGTGCCGGGCTCCGATGTCGAGCGTCTGAAGACGTTCAAGGCCTTTGCCACCGTAATTCCCGAGAGCCTGGGCGGGCGCGGCTTGAGCAAGGCTGAGTACGCCGTGCTTGCAGGCCTTCTCATGGGCCGTGTCGACCCGTCGGTGGGACTCTTGGTCATGGCAAGTACGAGCATCGGTACCATGCCGGTGTTGCTGGCCCTGCAAAAGGATATCCCGCGGCTGGTCCAGGAACTCGGCGAACTCCCACCCGGCGCGTTCGAAGACCTGCGGCGCGCGGCGCGCAGGCTGCGCGCCTTGAGCGAGCGTCCGCGGCCGGCGGCCATCAAGAAGACCCTGGAGGCCATGGCGGCGCTCGTGAAGGCGCGCTTCCTGAAACCCGGCTCGGTCCTGAAGTACCTGGCCCGCGAGCTGCTTGGCGACTTCGAGACCTTGGTGGCCGTCGCGCGTGCCCGCGACCTGGACGGCCTCGCGACCCACGCGCTCGCCTTCCAGGAAGCCCTCGCGCGCCTGTCCACGAGACTGGCCGAGGAGCGCGCGCGCCTCCCCGAGCGCATAGCCGCCCACGAACGCTTCCTACGTTTCCTCGCCCACCGCCAGATCAGCGCATTCGCGCTCACCGAACCCTCGGCCGGTTCCGACACGGGAGCAGTCACCACCCGCGCCCGTCGCGTCCGCGCGTCACTCGCGCAAGCCAGCGCCGGCCTCTGGCGCTTCAGTGCGCCACAGGGAACGCGGATATTGCTGGATGAGCGGCGCCTCGAGTTTACGGACGCCGGGATCCACTACCGCCTGCCGGACGGCGGTCTGGCGCGTCTCGACGACAGCGCCTGGGATGCCGGGCAGGGCCGTCGCCGCGTAGTACTCGAATCCGGGATCATGCACGACTACGACGATATGGGCGTGCCGGTGGAAACCCTGGAGGGCCCGGTCTATGAGTACTTCGAGTTGTCGGGCGCGAAGATGTGGATAACGAACGGCTCGATCGCCGATCGCTACTGTCTGTATGCCCAGGCGGCGGGGGGCGAGACCGGATTCATGGTCGATCGGCGCTCAGAAGGGTTTGCGGTGGGGCGCGACGAACGCAAGCTCGGCCAGCGTGCCTCGCCCACAAACGAACTGGCTTTATCTTCCGTCCGCGTGTGCGCAAGTCGCATCATAGGTTTCGAGGGACATGGGCAGGTGAGCGCCCTGGAGACCCTGAGTGTGGGGCGCGGTGGCCTCGTGGTCGGTGCCGCGAGTCTCCTGGAGCGCCTGATCGAGGACTACGAGGACCGCTTCGAGGCCGGGTCCGAGGTGGCGGCGGTGGCGCGTTCCGAGTACGAGCGGGTACGCACCTTGGGCGCGCGCCTCGTGGGCCTCATGGACCGCGCCGACTTGCGCCGCGGGGACTTTCGGATCGAGGCGGCGCTATCCAAGTTCTTGGCCTCCGAGGGCCTGCATCGCGTGCTGCTCGCGCTCGAGCGCGCCTGCGGCCCTCAGGCGGCCGCCGTGTCGGAGCCGATCGAGAAGTGGCGGCGCGACGCCCGCATCCTCAACATTTACGAAGGCACAAACGAGATTCAGCGCTTCCTCGTGTTGAAGGATCTCGCGCCACTCTTGGCCCGATTTACGGAGATGCGTGCGACGCAAAGCCCGCCCCTCGATCGGGCTTTGCGGGTCTTCGCGGATTTCGTGCGCCCGCGCGTGTCCGGGCTCAAGGCCCGCCTCGGGGGCGACGGCGACGCCCAACTCCTGTGGTTCCCCGTGGTCGATTGGGTGGGCGAGCTTTATGTTTGGGCAGCGCTCGTCGAGCGGCGCCTGGCGCTTGCATCCCGTGGCGCCGACGAGCGCGCCCAAGGCCCCCTGCGCGCCCTCGAGTCGGCCTGCGAGGAGGGAGTCGGCGGCCGCGCCCAGGCCGTCGCCGCTTTGTTCGATGCAGCCGCGGCCTACGAGGAGGCGGTGGTGGTGCTTGCCAACCGCAGGGCCGATCGGCGCACCCGGCCCATGGTGGCGTTCGGGGCGTTCGATGGCCGCGTCGTAGTACTCCTGCGCAACGTCGCGCATCCCGATGGGACGGACATACGGCTGGATGGTGGGGACCGCGCCGCCCTCGACCAGGCCCTCGAGGCCCGGGATCGCGTGCCCACATTGCGTCTCACGACCGTGGTCTTGTCCGCCGGGGCGTGCCCCGATCTCGTGCAACGCCTGCGCGCCGCGGGCGCCAATCCGCTTGCCGTGACTACGGGGGGGCTCGCAGACCCGGCGGCCGTGGCCGGCCTCCTTGCGCCGCTTATGCCGGCGCTGATCCTCGCAGGCCCCCAGGAACCGGCCTTTCTGGAAGCCTTGGGGGGCGCTTTGGGTGCTGAGTTCGTCGACGGCGTGGCCGGTTTCGCCGGGGCTGGCCGCCGGGGTTATGTCGTGAGGCGCGGCCATGGTGCGCCTTTTCGCGTCGGCCATGGACGAACGCTCGTGGCATCCGGTCGCTTCGACGCCACCGGCCGCGGTGAGGATTTTACAATCGGCGATTGGCTCGAGGCCTTGAAGAGCCTCCCGCAGGAACGGAGGCTCACGTCCGCTTTGGCGACCAGCTGCCCTGAGGCGCCGACCACCGCTTCCGCGCCGGCCGTGATGGATAGGCCCGAGGACCTCGTGGCGTGGCTTTTCGCGCAGATCGGGGGCGGCCCGGTGGAGGCGCCGAGGGTTGTACGCGGCAGCGCCACGCTTGCGGCGGTGATGTTGATCGCGGGCTCCGGCGCGCTCGGGCGTGGTCCGGGAGCGCTGGCGCGCAGCCTGGGACCCGCGATGGGCGCTGTGTGGCTCGCGCACGATAGCGGGG
The DNA here is from genome assembly GCA_021794275.1 of Pseudomonadota bacterium. Lineage (GTDB taxonomy): Bacteria > Pseudomonadota > Gammaproteobacteria > Acidiferrobacterales > Acidiferrobacteraceae > Acidiferrobacter. The sequence continues at coordinate 24,152 of JAJYRD010000017.1, forward strand.
ACGGGCCCCCCGAGGGTGTCGATGGGCCGCTTTTTCGGCTGATGGTGCCCGACGCCCCCGAAGCTTGCGCGGCGCCCCTCGCTGATCATCTGGCCCAGGCCGCATATATCGTCCTCGGGCCCGAACACGCGGGGCTTGCAGGCGCCTTGGCCAAGCGTCTGCGCCGTCCTCTCTATACGGGCGTAGTCGCCCGGCGGGGCGACGATCTCGTCTGCGAGCGCGACCGGGGTTCCTGGCTTACCCCCTGTCCCGACCGCGCGGTCCTGGTCACAGGCCGCGCCCCCGCCGCGGGCCCCGCGCGTACCGGCGGAATCTGTGTCGTGGAGGACCTGGCGTCTCCCGCCGCGCGGCCAGGCGGCTTGGCCCGCGCGCTGCGCAGGCACCGCGCCACGGGTCTTGCGGCCGCCGAGGTGGTCATCGATCTGGGGCAGGGTGTGGCCGATAGCGTGTTCTTCAAGAGAGAGCTTATGAGGCTTAAATCGGGGCTCTCGGATATGATGGGATGCGAGGTTGCGTTCGGCGCGACCCGCAGGTTCGTGCAGGAGAGCGGGATTTTGTCGTCTGAACACCAGATCGGGCAGACTGGGCTCCAGGTGGCGCCGCGGATACTGTTTGCATTGGGCGTCTCCGGGGCGCCACAGCATATGGCCGGTATCGCGCCCGAGACGCAGATCGTCGCCATCAATTGCGACCCGGAGGCGCCGATCTTCGGTGCGCGGGCGGGCGCGCGGCCGGTTGTGCGCTGCGTGGGCGAGGTGAGGGCCTGGGTCGGAGCCCTGTTGACGGCGCTCGCCCGGACGGGGATGGAGGAGGCGACATGAGTGCCAAGGTGTTTATTGTGGATGGGGCGCGGACGCCGTTTCTGAAGGCGCGCGACGAACCCGGGCCGTTCAGCGCCGCGGATCTCGCGGTGATGGCCGCGCGCGCCCTCTTGGCGCGTCAACCCTTTGACGCGGAGGAGCTCGACGAGGTGATCCTGGGCTGCGTCATCGCCGCCCCCGACGAGGCCAATATCGCGCGCATCGTTGGTCTTCGCGTGGGCACTGGCTTTGCGGTCCCGGCCTATACGGTCCAGCGCAACTGCGCCTCTGGGCTCCAGGCGGTGGCGAGCGCATACGATGACATCCGGTCAGGACGCGCCCATCTGGTGCTCGCCGGGGGCGCTGAGGCCATGAGCCGCGCCCCCATCCAATGGAACATGGCCATGAGCCGGTGGCTCGCGCGCCTGTATCGCGCCAAGACGCCAGTCCGACGCCTGCGGGCGCTCGCTGATTTCCGCATGGGGCATCTGCGGCCGGTGTTTTCGCTTCTGCTCGGTCTGCGCGACCCGGTGGTGGCGCTGTCCATGGGGCAGACGGCTGAGATCGTCGCGCATCGCTTCCATATAGGACGGCTCGCGCAGGACAGTTACGCCTTGCAGAGCCATCAGCGGGCGGCGGCGAGTCAGGCCGACGGGCTCTTGCGGGACGAGATCGAACCCCTGTACGGCTCGCGCGCCGACAGTTATGGCCAAGACGATGGGGTGCGCCCCGACACCGACCCAGAGAAGCTCGGCCGCCTGAAGCCTGTATTCGATCGGCGTTTCGGAGGCGTGACCTCGGGTAATAGCTCGCAGATCACAGACGGCGCGGCCGTTCTTGTGCTGGCAAGCGAGGCTGCGGTAAAACGCCGGCGCCTTTCGGTGCTAGGGGAGATCGTGGACCATGCCTGGGCAGGCGTGGACCCCGCGCAGATGGGGCTTGGGCCGGTGCATGCCACTGCCAAGCTCTTGCGCGCCCACAAGCTTGGCATCGGGGATCTGCGTCACGTGGAGCTGAACGAGGCGTTCAGCGCCCAGGTGCTGGCTTGTCAGGCCGCGTTCGCGAGCGAGGCCTACGCGAAACAAGAGCTCGGACTCGACGCCCCCTTGGGCGCGATCGACGCCGCGCGCCTGAACCCCCATGGGGGCGCGGTGGCCATCGGCCACCCGGTTGGTGCCACAGGTGCCCGGTTGGTCTTGCATCTGGCGCGCTCCTTGCGTGACGAGCCGGGGGCGCTCGGGCTTGCGACCTTGTGCATAGGCGGGGGCCAGGGAGGAGCCATGCTCATACGGGGGGGCGGCGCATCATGACCGGCAAGAACTGGACAATTTCGGAGAAGGACGACATCGTGGAACTCGTCCTGGATGTGCCGGGTCGGCGCCACAACGTGCTGTCGAGCGAGGTCCTGGGCGATCTCGACCAGACGCTCGCCGAGATCGAGACCCGACCCCTGCGCGGGCTGCTCATCCGGTCGGGCAAGCCCGAGGGCTTCGTGGTCGGCGCCGACGTGCACGAATTTCGGCGCATCCTCGACGCCGCCCGCGCCGCCGAACTTACGCGCGCGGGTCAGATGGTCCTCGAGCGCCTTTCCCGGCTCCCCTACCCGTCGGTGGCGGTCATCCGTGGGCCGTGCCTCGGCGGCGGTCTCGAGCTCGCGCTCGCCTGTAGTTACCGTATTGCCTGCGACGATGAGCGCACGAGTCTCGCGCTGCCCGAGGTCAAGCTCGGCATCCACCCAGGTTTCGGCGGGACCGTGCGGCTGCCGGCCTTGATCGGGGCCTTGCCGGCGCTTTCCTTGATGCTCGGCGGACGCGCCGTGTCGGCGCGCCGCGCACGCGGCCTCGGGCTCGTGGACGAATGCGTGCCCGACCGTCACCTGGAGACCGCGGCGCGCGCGCTGTTGCGCGAAGTGCCGCCGAGGGCGCGTCCTCCGTGGCACCAGGCGTGGGTCGGGGCGCCGTTCCTGCGGCCCTACTTGGGTGCGTTCATGCAGTGGCGCCTGAAGGCGAAGGTCGACTGCCGTCATTATCCGGCCCCGTGCCGCGTCGTATCCCTGTGGACGCGTCAAGCGTCCTTCGAGACCGAGGCCCTGTCGTGCGCCGAGATGCTCGTGACCCCCGCGAGCCGGCACCTCGTGCACTTGTTCGAGGTATCGGAGGGCCTGAAGCGCCGTGCGCGCGAACAGATCCACGGGATCCGGCGCGTGCATGTGGTGGGCGCCGGGGTGATGGGGGCGGACATCGCGGCCTGGGCGGCCCTCAGGGGTTTTCAGGTGAGCCTCCAGGATCGCGCGCCCGAGGTGCTTGCGCGCGCCATCAAGAAGGCCCACGGACTTTTCGCTCAGCGCCTGAAGGGCCGCGCCGCGGAGGCCGCGCGCGATCGCCTGATGCCGGATATGCGCGGTGGGGGCTTGTCGCGGGCCGACCTCGTGATCGAGGCGATTGTCGAAGATCGGGCCGCCAAGCGCGCGCTGTTTGCGCAGATCGAGACGCAGGTAGCGGAACGCGCGATCATTGCGACCAATACTTCCAGCATACCTCTGGACGAGCTCGCCACCGGGCTTGCTGTCCCCGGACGCCTGGTCGGCCTGCATTTCTTCAATCCCGTGGCCAAGATGCCCTTGATCGAGGTAATCGGCGGGGCCGCGACTGCGCCCGCCACGCTTGCCGCCATGCGCAGCCTCGCCGTGAGCCTCGATCGCTTGCCGGTGGACGTCAAAAGCTCGCCCGGCTTCCTCGTAAATCGTGCCCTTATGCCTTATTTGCTCGAGGCCGTGACCCTTGCGGAGGAGGGCGTGGCGCTCGCCGACATCGACGAGGCGGCCACCGATTTCGGCATGCCCATGGGACCGATCGCGCTTGCGGACACGGTGGGACTCGATGTCTGCCTGGCGGTAGCGCAGACCCTGGGCGCAGCCCTCGACATGCCGGTCCCGGCGCTGCTTGCGCGCAAGGTCGAGGTGGGGGCTCTCGGAAAGAAGTCCGGTCAAGGCTTCTACCGGTACCCCCGCCCGCGGCATTTCGCCTTGCGGCGGCGGCCGGTGCCAGACTCCGCCATAGGCGAGCGGCTCATCATGCGGCTCGTAAACGAGGCGGCGCGCTGCCTGCGGCTTGGTGTCGTGGATGATGCCGACATGGTGGACATCGGCTTGGTCTACGGTACGGGCTTCGCGCCGTTTCGCGGTGGACCCTTGGGCTACGCCGCAGCCCTGGGGGCGGGCGAGGTGCGTAACCGGCTTTTGGAGTTGACCGAGCGCCACGGGCCGCGCTTCACACCCGACGAGGCCTGGTCGCAAGGGGAGCTCCTTGCGCGCCGGTCCCCCAGCCTGTGAGGATCGCCATGCCGAATGCCCCGGCTACGCTTGGCGGGCTATTCGCCCGCCGCATCGCCACGACCGCCGATGAGCCGGCCTACCGGGGTTATGATGGCCGAAGGTGGCGCGCCTGGAGCTGGGGCGAGGCCGGGCGCGAGGTCGCGCGGGTGCGTGCGGCCTTCGCCGCGAGCGGATTGTCCCCCGGGGATCGCGTGGGCATCTGCGCCTACAACGCCCCCGAGTGGGTGTTCTGCGATATCGCGGCGCTGTCCCTGGGGCTTACAGTCGTGCCCTTGTTCTTCAACGACCGTCCGGAGAATATCGCCTATTGCCTGAGAGACGCGGGCGTGCGCTGGCTGTTCATTGATCGCCCGCCGGCCCCCGAGATCCTCGCCTGCGAACTTCAGGGCATCGTGAGCTTCAAGGACGTGCGTGGCGTCGTACCGTTCCGAGAGTGGCTGGCGGCCGGCCACAAGGCGCGCCCGGGGTCGCGCGAGCCGGAGGCCGACGATCTTGCGACCATCGTCTACACCTCGGGGACCACGGGTCGACCCAAGGGCGTCATGTTGAGTCACCGGAATATACTGGCCAACGTCGGTGCCTTGCTTGCGGCCATCCCCGAGGTCGCGATGCAGTCGCACCGCTTTCTATCGTTTTTGCCCCTGTCGCACATGCTCGAGCGGACCGTCGGGGAATTCGTGGCCGTGGCCATGGGTGCCGAGACCGTGTTCTCGCGCGGCATTACGGAGCTCGCTGCGGACCTCGAAGCCGCGCGGCCTACCATTCTTGTGAGCGTACCCAAGATCTTTGAGCGGACCTACGCCAAGATGCAGGAGGAGATGAAAGGATCACCGCGCCGAGAGCGGCTCCTGGCGCGTGCCTCTGCGGCAGGTCTGGCGGTCTTCGAGGGGCGCGCCCACGGACTCGAACGTCTGTCCGCCCGGCTCTATGATGCCTTGGTCGGCCGCGCGGTACGGCGCCGTCTGGGAGGAAAGCTGCGCTACGTGTTCCTGGGGGGTGCCCCGGCGTCGCCCCGTCTGCTCGCCTACTTCACGGGCCTCGGCCTGCGTTTCTTGCAGGGATACGGGCTCACCGAGACCGCTCCTGTGATCAGCTGCCTTCGCCTTGCTGATCGCGATCTTGCTTCCGTGGGCCGGCCCCTTGCGAACCTCACCCTGCGCTTCTTGAACGACGAGATCTGCGTCAAGGGTCCGAGCGTCATGCAAGGGTATTGGAATCAACGGGAGGCTACCGCCGAGGTCATCGACACCGAGGGATTCCTCCATACCGGGGACCTCGGGCGCCTCGAGAACGGTCTTTTGTACCTAACCGGACGGGCCAAGGACATCATCGTCCTCTCGAACGGGGAAAAGGTCGCGCCGGCCGACGTCGAGCAGGCCATCCTCCAGGACCGCGCCTTCGAGCAGGCCCTCGTGGTGGGGGAGGGGCGTGGTGCCCTGGCGCTGCTGGTAGTAAGCGACATAGAGGACGAAACGGCTCTGCGCGACCGGGCCAACGAGCAGCTGCACGCCTTTCCGGGATACACCCGGATCCGCCATGTGCTGCGCGTCAACGGTCCCTGGACGATCGAAAATGGCTTCCTCACACCCACTCTGAAGGTCCGGCGCCAATGGATAGAGGAGCGCTACCAGGCGGCCATAGACGGCCTCTACACCGCCGGCCGCGACGCTTGAGGACTGCGCCCCACTCCTTCCCGCCTGCATGCCACCCTTGACAGCGGCCGCGTCCGGCCCCCTAATCTCCCTATCTCCCCAAAGCGGCGCAACGGACATGGCGAAAATCGGACGCATAGCCTTAGGAATCACGACCTTGGCGTGGGCCCTGCTGGCCGCAGCAGCCCAGGCGCCGCAGATAGTGGCTGGCGAATGGCGGATGACGGCTCGCACGCCGGGAGGTCCCATGCATTACTCGACGTGCCTGCGGGGGGGCCACATAACCGCGCGGAAGATCCTGCAAAACGAGGGGAGCCATTGCCGCATGGCCAGCCCCGTAAACGTTCAGGGGACCTTGATCACGGTGAGCGAGGTGTGTCGTCTGAGCCAGGCGGGTGGGCACGGCGCGATCCGCGTGCATGTCTCGGCACGCCTGCGTCTGGGTCCCGGGGGCCGCAGCTTCGCGGGCCGTACGCGCGCGGTCATCACCACGGCCCTGGGCAACGTGACCGAGCATCAACGCATCGCTGGCGTGCGCACGGGGGTCTGCACGGGCCGTTGACGGGGCTGCGGTGCTTGCGGGCAGCGCAAATTGCATTGCTACCCGGGATGCGAGGACACTATTCGTCGCTTGCGAAGTCCCAGAGATCTTCTCTATGCCAGTAGCCGACGCATTCGTCGTCCGCGGAGGCGAGCCACAGGAAGGGCTCGTCGGGGAAGCGGGCCTCGAGTGCCTCGCGGCTTGCCCCGACTTCCAGGACCAGGCGCCCGTCGTCCGTGAGATGCGTCGGCGCTTGCCGGAGTATGGGTAGCACCAGATCGAGCCCCTCGGCGCCCGCTTCGAGCGCCAAAGCCGGCTCTTTGCGGTATTCCCGCGGCAGAGAGGCCATCTCGGCCGCGGAGACATAGGGCGGGTTGCTCAAGATGAGGTCGTAGCGTCGTCCTGCCAGCGCGCCGTAGAGGTCCGAGGCAATGAGCCGCACACGATGCCCGAGGCCGTGGAGACGCACGTTACGCGACGCCACCTTGAGGGCGTCTTGCGAAATGTCGACCGCATCGACCTGCGCCCCTGGGAAGGCGCGTGCCGCGGCGATCGCGATCGCCCCGCTGCCCGTGCAGAGATCGAGGATGGAGCGGATGTCGGGATCGGCGAGCGGTGAGGCCCCGTCTTCCGGCAAGAATTCACCGATCAGGGATCGTGGAACGATGACGCGCGGGTCGACGAGGTAGCGGCGCCCCATGAACCACGCCTCGCCGAGCAGGTAGGCGAGCGGCTGGCGGGTGCGGATGCGTGCGGCCAGAAGCGTGCGGATGCGGGCCGCCACCTTGCGACTCGGGGTCTCGGCAAGCCTTGCCGCAAGTCCATTCGGTGGGATCCTCAAAGCCCCGGACACGAGCCACGCCGCCTCGTCGCGGGCGTCCTCGGTGCCGTGTCCGAAGACGACATGCGCGGCCTTGAGCCGACGCTCCACGTACAGGACGTGGTCGCGGACTGTGCGGGGGGCGCCGTAGACCATCAACGACCCACCCGTTCCCGGTCCGCGACCGCCGGGCCCCCGATCGGGTTCTTCATGCGACTTCTCTGAAGGGATTTCTGTTTACGGCCGATCCGGCTCGACATCGCGTCCATATTGGATTGTGACGCAAGCGCGATCAGGCCGATCGATCCGGGCGTGGCGGGTAATGTTTGGGGTAGGATGCCCGCGCGACGCCCGTGTCGATGGCGGCTTGGGCGACGGCCGGCGGCACCGCGCCGCGCAGGCGTGGGTCGAGGGGCTTTGGTATGAAATAATCCGCGCCGTATGCCAGGTGATCGAGCCGATAGGCCTGCAAGACCTCGGCCGGCACCGGCTCCTTCGCGAGCGCGCTCAGGGCATGCACCGCGCCGAGCTGCATGGCCTGGTTGATGGTCCGGGCCCGCACGTCGAGTGCCCCGCGGAATATGAACGGAAAGCCCAGGACATTGTTCACCTGGTTGGGATAATCCGAGCGGCCGGTGGCCATGACGAGGTCCGCGCGCGCAGCATGGGCGACCTCCGGCAGGATCTCCGGGACCGGGTTTGCGAGCGCGAACACGATGGGGCGCGCCGCCATGCTTTGCACCATGGCCGCGTCCACGAGATCGGCCGCCGCCACTCCGACGAAGACGTCCGCGCCGGCCATCGCATCGCGCAGGGTTCTGAGCGGTGTGATGTGGGCGAAGGGCCGCTTATAGTCGTTCAGGTCGGCCCGCTCGCTGTGCACCACGCCGCGGCTGTCGACCAGGATGATGTTCTCCATGGCCGCGCCCAGGCTCATGAGGAGCCGCATGGACGTGATGCCGGCGGCGCCCGCGCCCAGACAGACGATACGCGCGGTCTTCAAGGATTTTCCCTGGAGTTCGAGGGCGTTCAGCAGGCCTGCGCACACGATCACGGCCGTTCCGTGTTGATCGTCGTGAAAGACCGGGATCGACAGGCGTTCGCTCAAGGCCTTTTCGATGGCGAAGCAGGCGGGCGCGGCGATGTCTTCGAGGTTGATGCCCCCGAAGGTCGGCTCAAGCGCGGCCACGATCTCGATGAATTGTTCCGGGGATTGGGCGTTGATCTCGAGGTCGAAGACATCGATGTCCGCAAACCGCTTGAACAGGACGCCCTTGCCCTCGAGGACCGGTTTCGAGGCCAGCGCCCCGACGTTGCCAAGACCCAGCACCGCGGTCCCGTCGCTCACCACCGCCACAAGGTTGCCCTTGGCGGTGTAGCGGTAGGCGTCCTCGGGGTTGGTCGCGATGGCGCGTACGGGCTCCGCGACGCCGGGCGTATAGGCGAGCGCTAAGTCGCCCTGCGTCTCACAGGGCTTCGTCGGTATTACTGCGATCTTGCCCGGGGGGCTTGCGGCATGATACGAGAGCGCCGCTTCTCGTGCTTTCTCCGTCATGCCGGTTCCGGGTCTATTTGCTGCGCAGACCGTATTTCTGGCGGAACTTCTCGACGCGGCCTGTGCTGTCGACGATCTTTTGCTTGCCCGTGTAGAACGGATGGCAAGCGGAGCAGACTTCGACAGCCAGATCATGGCCGAGCGTGGAACCCGTCTTGAAGACGTTCCCGCACGCGCATGTGACCGTGATGGTCTGGTATTCGGGATGGATGTCGGCTTTCATGGTGCGCCTCGGTAAGGGCGTTATGCTGATACAAAGACCGCGCACTATAAGGAAAACGCCGTGCCCGCGCAAGTCCCGTCCTTATCGGCCAGCAATTCTCAATGTGGCAATGGCCAATGAGTATCCGGTGGCTTGGGGTGTGCTAATGAGCGCCAACGTCCGGTATGGACGCCCTCAAACACCCTTGTCCCGATGCCGTCACCGGGCGTTTCGGGTTCTCCCACCATAGCTCCGAGGCCTTACAACTTCACATTGAGAATTGCTGCTTATCGGCCGCTATAGGGCCATGAGGACGCATTCGATCACAGGGGTCGCTGGAGGCGGCACGCCGAACCTGCTCAAACCCCGAACGCGGTCCGTGCGGATGTTACCCCTCAGTGCCGATACGTATTGCAATTTGATACCTTCCTGCAGGCGATCACCGGGCGGCCAAAGCCCGTTTCGGAGTTGGTGGCATTGGCGCGTCGGCAAGCCCTTTGGGAAGCAGGCAAGCGAAAAGGCAAGAGCTGAGCTTTGATTCTGTCCGGGCCGGAGCCGCTCACGGCCGACCATGACGTGCCGCAGTTCTCTTGCAGCAAATCAGCACTGGGTCAGTGGCTGAAGGGGCGTGCATGGTCGAATCAGCGGAAGGGATTTACTGCGGTTCTTGTCGTCCACGACCGAGGTCCGGGGGTCGCCTACCATGGCTTGGCGCCGACGGCGGTTGCGCCGGGAGCGCTTCCCCGCTCGATGCGGACAGGACAACCGCCCGATCCTGTGTCATGTCTTTTGCTCGGGCAGCTTGCGACGGACGCCCGTTCGGCCGACAGGGGTGTCGGCGCCGGCCTCGTCAAGCACGCCTATCCCATGACGTGCCCTGGTTTCTCGTCGGACGGTGCGCGGTCTTTCCCTTGGCGGATACAGGTGCGCGGCCGTCTTTTGTATCATGCGGACCGGTTCGTACCGCCATCGCCCCGATTTCTGAGAACCCAAGGGAGTGTGCCGTGAGCGCTTTGATCGAAGATTACGCCCTGATCGGAAACACGCATACGGCAGCGCTCGTCGGACGCGACGGGTCTATCGATTGGTTATGCCTCCCGACCTTCAGCTCGCCCGCCTGCTTCGCGAAGCTTCTGGGCAGCGAGGACAATGGCCGGTTTCTGCTGGCGCCCGCCGGTCCCGTCAGGCGCGCCGGGCGGGCCTATCGTGAAGATAGCCTGATTCTGGAGACCCATTTCGAGACTGAGGAGGGGGCGGTCGATGTCGTGGACTTCATGCCCTCCCCGCGCCCCGACGGCGTCACCGATCTCGTCCGCATCGTGCGCGGCCGTCGCGGCATGGTCCCTATGCATCTCGCCCTCAAACTGCGCCCGGAGTACGGGTCAGTAGTCCCGTGGGTGCAGGTCGAGGGCCGCAAGCTCCATGCCTTTGCCGGTCCCGACGCGTTCTTCCTGTATTCCCCCGTGCCCTTGTCCAGACAGCATGCCGAGGCGCGTGCGGAGTTCACCGTGTCGGAGGGCGATGAGGCGGTTTTCATGTTGACACGCGCGGCATCGTATCGTCCGGAGCCCGGCGACCGCGATGCCCACGAGGCCCTGGCGCGCACGGAGGCGTTTTGGCGCAGGTGGAGTGGGCACATGCCCAAGGAGGGCCCTTATGCGAAGATGGTGCGACGATCGGCGATCACGCTGAAGGCCCTCACGTTCAATCCCACGGGTGGGATCGTGGCGGCGGCGACCACGTCGTTGCCCGAGAGTCTCGGGGGGCCGCGCAATTGGGACTACCGCTTTTGCTGGCTGCGCGACGCGACCTTCACGCTCTATGCCCTTGGGCTTGCGGGCTTCCGCAAGGAGGCGCGCGCGTGGCGCGATTGGTTGTGCCGGGCGGTGGCAGGTGAGCCGGGGCGCATTCAGATCATGTATGGCCTCGGCGGGGAGCGCAGTCTGGAGGAGCGCGAGGGGCCCTGGCTTGCCGGTTACGCCGACAGTCGCCCGGTGCGCTTCGGTAACGCCGCCTACAAGCAATGCCAGATAGACGTCTATGGGGAGGTGATGGATGCCCTGCACCTAAGCCGCGCCCAAGGATTCAAGGACGATGAGGACAGTTGGGGGATCCAGCGTGGACTCATGGATTTCCTTGAGAGCGGGTGGCAGAAGCCGGATGCGGGCCTTTGGGAGGAGCGCGGCGGCGCCCGTACGCACGTCTATTCGCAGGTCATGGCCTGGGTGGCGGCCGACCGCGCCGTGAGGGCGGTGGAACATTTTGGACAGGAAGGCCCGGTGGATCGGTGGCGCGCCTTGCGCAGTCGCATCCATGAGCATGTGTGTCAGAAGGGGTACAGCGAAAAGAAGCAGGCCTTCGTCCAGGCTTATGACAACGAGCGGCTGGACGCCTCTCTGCTTCTGCTCCCTCTCGTGGGCTTCCTCTCGCCCCACGACGAGCGAGTCGTCAACACCACGCGAGCCATCGAGCGCGAGCTCACGGAAGACGGCTTCGTGCGGCGTTACGAGACCGACGGCCAGGACGGCCTCCCTACGGGTGAGGGGGCTTTTCTCGCTTGCACCTTCTGGCTCGCCGATAATTACGCGCTCATGGGGAACAAGGCCCGGGCCCAGGCGATCTTCGACCGCGCGAGCGGTGTAGCCAACGACGTGGGCCTCCTGGCCGAGGAGTACGACCCGAAGCAGAGACGTCTGCTCGGCAATTTCCCCCAGGCCTTCTCCCACGTAGGCCTCATCAATACCGCCCACAACCTGGGCGCCAACGGCCCCGCCCAGCATCGCGCGCAGGCCGCGCGGGCCGCTTTACGAGGGACATGGGTGACCGACGAGCTCTGATTTTCAGAACCGACCGGTCATGCGCCGGTAGGTGATCTTCAGGGCTTGCGCATCGCCGACGTTGCCGGGAAAGATCACGATCGGCATCTGCGGGTGTCGCGGGTGATCCTTGGGGCAGCAGACCACGGAGCAGCCGGGCAGTATCTGACCCACGACCTCGCAGGTGTCCAGGGCAAGCCCGGTGCTCAGGATGTCATTCGACGTGATCCCTCCCTTGCTGATCAGAAAGCCCGTGGTCTTCGGCAGCGACTGTACGACGCGCATGAGGAAGTTCGAGACCCCTACCCCGAAGCGCAGACGTTCTTGGCGGTCCGCGAACTGACGTTCTGCGCGGCTCGTGAAGATGACCGCGGTCTTGTGGGCGGCGTGCGCGGCATCGATCTCGCCCAGGACCTGGGCCACGAAGGCGGGGTCCGACCTTTGGGCGCGGTCGACGTCGATTTCAATCGCCCATACGCCGGGATCGAGCATGAGCGCACTCAACTGCTCGGTGGTCTTGCGCACATGCGAGCCCACCACGACGACGCCCACGGCACCGCGCGCATAGCCCGACATCGCTTCCGGAGGGACCGGCTGAGGGGGCAGGTTCGCAAACGATGTGAGAAGGCTTGCCGCACTACGAAACAGGAAGCGTTGCCCGGCATCGACGGCTTCGAAGACCGCCCGTGTAAACTGGTCGAGGTCGCTTTGCTGGACGGCGTCAACCACGCAACAGGCATTGTCGGCAAGCCCTTTCAGGCGCGTGCCGCAGCCGGCACGCACATCCGGCAGCGCAAAGAGCGTCACTTCATCGGCACCGATGCGGCCGCCGGTTTTCTCCGCGACATATTCGCGGAGATCGCTGTTGCGGTAGCCGAAGACCGTGTCGCGCGCGAACTCGGTCTCATGCACCGGTACCGGAACCCCGTCCATCAACACGTAATGGCGGCCGCCGCGCGTTACGCGCCCGCCCTCGAAGAACGCCGGGACCAGAAAGTGGGCATCGAATGGACCCAGTTCCTCGCTCATGACGTCGGTCTCGACCGGATAATGGCCACGCAGGGTCGAGTCGGAGCGACTGACGAAGATGGGCCGTACCGCCACGCCCTCGCGGGCCAGTTCATCCAGGGCCGTGCGCAGGTTTTGGCACACGTCGCGCACCGTCGCGGCGGCCTCGTCGGGTCCCATGCTGCGCGTGTTCGTCAGGATGAAGAAGAGGGGGGATTCGGCGCGCAGCGCCTTCCCCAGCGTGGTGGTGTCCCAGCGCGTGAGCAGGAGGCAGGAATGGACGGTTTGCGATCCGGTCGGGTCGTCATCCAAAACGATGACTTTGCGCCCCCCGGCGCCCTGGGCACCCACCTTATTCGTCCATGGCGAAGACTTGGGCCGCGATACCGCCCGCGTCGAGCCCGTTATAGTCCAGGAGCTCCCCAGGCGAGGCGGCGGTGTCACCGCGTCTCCATGCGAGGGTCGCTCGCCTCGGGGTTTTCGTACGCAACAGCACAGGCTCAAGCGAGCCCGAGGGTCCACCACTTATTGCCACCAAGCGATCGCCGTCGAATAGCCGCGCGAACTGCGCGTCTCCCATGAAGCCGCCGTCGGGTTCGGCGACGGTGCCAGAGGCAACGTCGGAGGGCCGGTACAGTTGCCGCGGATTTACGACCGCCACTATGCGCACGCCGAATCCTTCCGCCTCCAGCCGCTCCTTGGCGGCGAACACCGACAACAGGATCATGTCCCCGGCCGCCGCCAAAACGACTCGGCCGCGCCGCCCGTCGGGGCCTTCGTAGAGGACCGCGGCGCCCTCGCGCACCGCGCGCCGCGCCGCCTCCATGCTCATATAGACTGGGAGGGGGCTCTTGGAGGCGATGATGGCCATACCCTTATTCCAGCTGGTCGCCGCGTATTCGTAGGCCGCTTGCGCGGCATTGGCGTCGGGGGGGAACAACAGGTAGACGTTGCCGTTACGCATCTGTGCTGCGATGTAGTTCTCGATCTCCGGCCGTTGGTGGGTCCAGCCATTGCGCCCCTGCTCAAGGGCGCCTGCGGTAAACAGGCAGACGGCAGACGGCGTGCGGCGTCTGAGCTCGGCCATGGCCTGGGTCACGGTCTGATAGATGGGCCACCCGTTGATGGCGAAGGATTCATAGGAAAGCCAGAGACTGCGGCTGCCAAAGAGGGCGAGTCCGGCGGCAAGGCCCGCGCAGGCGTCCTCGCTCAGCGGTTCATAGACCTGCCCTCCGGGTTCCTGGTTGTAGAGGGGGTCCGAAGTGGGGTGCCGGATCTTCAACGCGTCGTTGATGTTCTTAAGCCCCGAGGCCTCGTTGCCGTCGGCGTTCGTGACGACGAATCGCGGGTCCTTCCCGCCGAGCCACGCGACCAGCGCCCCGACCGCCGTGGACGAAACAGCCTTCTCGGTCGGGCCATATTCCTTGACAGGAAAGCCCCCCGGATCGTGAAGCTCCAGGGTTTGCTCCGTCACCATCGTCTGGGCCGCCGGACCTCCTCCCGCCCGCATGAAATTTTCCCGCACTAGGGCCCATGCCTCCGGGCTTAAGGCGCGCGCCGCGAGCGCCGCCTCGATATGCGGCTTATCGAGCGTGTCGCCCGGGTAGAGGTTGTGGGATTTCGCCCCTTGGGCATGGACACCGGCGCCCTTCAGCTGCTTTATGATGAGGGCTGTAAGCGTCCCGCCAAGCGCACTGCGCGCGGCCTCGTCGGTGGCGGCGAGCACTGCTTGGCCAAAGGCCATGCGCTGGGCGAAGGAAAACCGGGTCGAGTCCACGTAGCGCCCGACCTGACCCGCGTCGTCAAAGTCCTTGGCATCGACCAGGACCACGCGCCCGAAGCCATGGGCCTCGAAGTAGCGGCGCATGTCGCTGTTGGAGAGCTCCGATACCATGGAGTGGTGCTCTTGACTGTAGCCGTTCCAGACCAGCGTGGGCAGGAAATTCGTGGTCGCCGGATAGCTCGTGTGAAAGTGCTTGATCGCGCTCAGGACATAAGGTTCGCCGAGTCCGCCATCGCCTATCGTCACAGGAAAGAGCAGGCCCGGATGGAGAAGGGCGCCCGCCATGGCGAAGTGTTGGCCCTGGCCCAGCGGACCCGCGGGGGCCAATATCCCAGGGATCGCCCCCGACAGGTGTCCGAGCAGACCGTGCTGTTCGCGAAAGCGCCCCATGAGGTCGGCCATGGTGCGGATCCCGAGCGTTTCCAGAGATCCGTCCAGAAACATAGCACTATAAAAGCCCGGTGCGTGATGGCCGACTTCCGTGACTACGTGCGTGTGCCCAAGCATGACAAGGGCTGCGTAGGCTTCGGCGCTGGACGCAAAACCCCCCGGATGCCCCGAGGCCTTGGACGCGCACATCTGAAGCGTGACGTAACGGAGCGCATCGGCCATGAGCAAGGTCTGGTAGGCGGCCTCCTTGGAGCCCGCGTCCTTGATCGCTCGGGCGTTCTCGGGGATGGCCGGGCGCGACCCAAGGGTCGCAAAGTCGGGCCATGGCGCACCGAAGGAATGCATCCCGGTGCAGAAAGCGGGCGCGGCGGGCGGGGAAGCGCTCTTTGAGGTCATGAACAGTCTCGGGCCTTGATAGGGAGTTGTTACTTTAAGGAGAGATGGGGTGCGAGGCAAGGCGCGAAGCCCAGAAAAAAGGCGCACAAGCCGCATGGGTAAGCGACTGGTGCGCCACGGGCGTTCCCCTGGCGGCGCAGCCCGGCCGGGTTCAGGATGCCCGTGAAGTTGCGCGGCCTTCGGGTTTTTGGAGTATCCCGAGGCGCCGCCTGAGGTTAGGCAGACGCCTTCTTTCGTTTCCGTGTGTCAGTGTGGCCCATTAATCGGTGCTAAACCCTTCGCGTTTGGCGTCTTGCTTCAGGTAGCGGCGGATGCCGGACGCATAGATCGTGCTCCACTGCGCGCTCAATCCCGTGTCGACGTTCCGGTATTGGCTCGCGTGCCCGGCGACCAGGGGGCGGCCATGCGCGAAACGTTTGCGCAAGCGTGTCATGGCCTTTTCTCCGGCCGGGCTCAAGAGTGCGCGCACGATGGCCGCGCGGACCTTCTCAGGGAGCTTGGCGCTTACCGAAAACCCTTGGTTTGGGAAGTGGCGGCTGCGCCGCAGGACGGTGACCTTCGCGTGCTGGGGATCCAGGTAATGGAGGCTAAGCTTCGGGCCTATGCCAAGAGTACATTGGTGGTTGGCCACTGCCTTGAATATCCGCTTCCAGCCGTGCATGTTGTGGATATAGGGCTGCCGGGCGGGGTTTGGGAAAAGCCTAGCCACCCAGAGCGTTCCGAAATTCGGCACGGGCGGGGCGCAGAGCACGGCCCCGGTCGACGCTTCCTCGAGATTCTTTACGGGCGAGCCCTTCCAGGTATAGAGACGCCAGTCCTGTGTCTGCGGCACGCGCGGTCCGAGTGTCTGGTGAAGGTAGTGCAGGCGCCAGGCGATGAACTGCGGGCCATCGAAATAAATGTCGCCATGATCTTTCCATATCCAGAGCTCATAGGTGAGCCAGCCATCCGGATGCTTGTAGACCACCGGATGATGAAGCACCTTCGTGAGAAAGGCAGCGACGGGCCCATAGTCCCGTTGTCCGCGCGCCACGGTCTCGCGCGGTGCCGCGACCAGGAGGTAAGGTTTGGTCGATACGACCGATGCCCGCGCGCCGACCGAGATGGTTGCCGCCGACGCTACGGTCAGCGCCAGCGCGGACAGCGCCCCCCACGATTTTTCGTGCTTCATGTCTTTAAACTCCCACACCGCAGTGATTGTCTTTTGGGGCCGCGAGAGGGGCCCAAGCGGGTAACCTTAGCAGGTCTTTGCCGAAGAGCCAGAGGTCGGCCCCATGCGTTTCTTGTGTGCCGCGAGCAATGACGTTCGCATAGCCGGATTTCGCGGCCGAGGGCCGTAGAATGCGAACAGTTTGTCCCGCTCCCGCGTGCCATGGCGCACCGTCGCCCGCTGCCGGCATCGGATCGAAGCGGCCCGTGGCCCCTGGGTGTTGGGGGCCGCCCCCGTCGCCGGCTAGGCGGCCTTTGCACGCCGGGGCTGCCAAGCAAATTCCCTGTTCGATGCGCGGACACGTAAAAAAGTCCGCTGTCAAGCTTTGGATGCAGTCGGACAGCAGCACTAAAGGCTATTCAGGGCAATGAGTTAGGCTAAATTCCAGCCGCCGCACGCACTTGGCGACCTACCCTGACGCTCGGGGCACAAACCCCATCCCATCTTCGTATGGCGTTCCATGCTCGCGCGAAAGCGCTTGTCCAGCAGGACGGCGCCGGTATCGAGCGCTTTGCCGCAGACCAGGCAAACGTGCTGTTCGAGGAAAACGTGTGATTTGTCGTTCATGACGATCTCCGGTTGCACGGGCGGAATTGCCCGGAACCGTCGCCAGCACGGCGCAGCGCAAGCAGTCAGGGGGCAAGGACGGCCAGGAGCCGCAAGCGTGCTTGCACGCGCAGTCCTTGACGGCAAGAACGCCGTGATACGGTGAAGGGAACAGCAAGACCGTCCACACCCCGCCCGCAGAGACGACGGATAGGCAAGCGCAGCGCGCAGGCCCACGGGGCCGGAGGCGTCAGGGATCAAGGCCGGATGGCCATGACTCGGCACGAGGCATGGGGCGTAGCCCGCGAGCCCGACGGCGGAACGCCGGGACGACCGTCGCATTTAGGCTACCCAGAAGAAATTCGCTGTGCAGCGAATATGCCGCTTATGCCGAATGTTCGGTATGGTTCGCTTATTCGCTGAACAGGAAATAACGGCCGTCATGACCGAATCGACCCTCGTGGACCATGCTCTGATCGAACAGCTCTTGGAGGCACTCTGGAAGTTGCCGGACGTGCACGCCGAGTTGGCTCGATCGGAACCTGCTGTTCAAGCCGCGGGGCGCATCGACGCGAAGATTGATCTGCACGTCGCCGGCAAATCGATTGTCTTGCTGGTTGAGGCAAAGAAGTCCGTCTATCCCCGAGATGTGCGCCAGGTGTTATGGCAGTTGAAGTCGCTGCAGCATGGTTACTACGCCGATGTGCAGCATCTGCTGATCGCCGAGTCGCTCTCACCAGGGGCGAAAGAATTGCTCAGAGCCGAGCGCATCGGCTATTTCGATAGAGGCGGAAGCGTGTTCTTGCCGGCCGCCGGTGCCTACGTCTACATCGACAAGCCGGCTCCGAAGACTTCGGAAAAGTCGGTGCGGTCGCTCTTCTCCGGGAGACGCGCCCAGGTTTTGTACGCGCTCCTGGTCAATCATGAGGAGTGGTTTGGTGTTACCGAAGTGGCCGAACGGGCGCAGGTGGCTCCATCCACGGCCTCGGACGTACTAAGCGAGCTGGAGCGGTTGGACTGGTTGGGGTCGCGAGGACAGGGGCCGAGCAAGGAGCGGCATCTGCACGAACCAACTGCGCTGCTCGATGCTTGGGCGAAGCAGCTCGCTACGCAGCGCGCGCCCGCGCTGCGCCGATACTTCGTGCCCGGATTGAAGTCTGGTGCACTGGTCGAGCGGCTCGGCCAGATGCTCGATGCGCATCAGGTCGCTTACGCGGTGAGCTACGAAGCCGCTGCACGGCGCTACGCCCCCTTCTTGTCCGGCATCTCACAGGTGCGAGTTCGGCTGCTACCCGGCACCAGTGCCGAGACGACAATGGCTGAGCTGGGTGCGCGCGTCGTCAATGAAGGGGCGAACCTCGCGGTCATTGAGACGAAATCGGCGGGAGAACTCCTGTTTCGGCAAAACGCCGGGGGTGTTTGGCTGGCCAGTCCGGTCCAGGTTTATCTCGACCTCTTGCGCGGGGAAGGCCGCGCCAAGGAAATGGCCGCGCACTTACGCAAGGAAAGGATTGGCTTCTGATGGCTAAGCCCGCGACGTTTGATGGCTACGGCGACCAGTACACGGTGGACTGCGAACGCGTCCTTGTAACGCTGCTGCGCGGACTCGGACCGTGGAAAGAGTCCGTCTACCTGATCGGGGGACTCACGCCGCGGTATCTCGTTGCTGCACGGCCGCCGGTCGCCGAGCGGTGGCGGATGCCGCGCGTCCCCACATGCGTTGCCCCCGCCGCTTTGAGTGCACGGCTCCAGCCCCCGTAATACTCGCCCGTGGTCAGGTGTCGCCCTGGATGTCGCGGCGACGGTAGTACGTAGGGATTGCCTTCCTGCCTCGGCGCCGTCGAAAGCGGCCGGTAGCCTTCCTCGCTTATGGGCTTGGACATGCCAACGGTCTTGCTGTCGGGCCAGACGATGCGACGGATTTCCAGATCGACCCACTCCCATTCGAGTGTGACGATTTCGGAGCGGCGGCCGGCGAACTCGAATTGCAAGCGGATCGCCAAGGGATTGACGTAGTCCTCCAGCTCTTCGGCCTCGATCTTGTCGAGCTGCCGGAACAGCTTGCCCATGTCCTCGTCGCTGATAAGGTGGGTGGATTTGCCGGCAGAGAACATCGGGACATGGCGGCAAGGATTGCTGCCATCAGGCCGATAGCCCCACACCTCGGCCGAGTTGAACATGTTGCGCAGGATGCTGAACGCCTTGTTCGCCTCGGCCTGCTTGTAGGAAAGTTTTTCCATCAGTCCGGCAATGTCAGGGCGCTTCACGTCGTGGGCCTTCTTGCGGCCCTGCAACGGAATGACGCAGCGGTCGATGACGCCTTGATAGCCGACACGGGTGCTGGGCTTGTTGCACTTTCTGGAGTCGTCCTCCATGAACTTTTTGCGCAACCCCTCGACGGTGGGCGCTTTGCGGGCTTCCGCCCCGGCAGCGCCGGGATCACCACCCCGGCGTACCTGGGCTAGCCATTCCTGCACGAGCGAGCGGGCCTGTTCGACGGTCAGTTCCCCGTACTGGCCCAAGGCGGCCTTGCGCCGCTCGCCAGCTTTCGTCCGGTATTGGAGCATGAACACCTTGCGGCCCGACGGGGCAATCTTGCGCAAGAAGCTGGGCACCGGCGTATCCCAGAGTTCGACGGCCTGCGCCTGTGTTTGTGCCGCATCGCCAGCGGACTTGGTGAGCTTGTTTCGCCATGATGACTTCTCGGAAAGACCCGGTTCCCAGGAGCCTTCTAGGGGCCAGCAGAGAAGAAGTCGGGTCAAGTTTCGGAAAGCACCGGCATATGATGAACTCGCCGAAGTTATGGATAAACCTGCCGTATCTAGTCTTGGCGTAGTCCAGCGAAGTGCCGGGCTGGAGTCATGGTGAAATAATAAAGGCGCGCGAGTCGCATGGAACATCGACTCGCGCGCCCCCGCAGGACGCCCGCTTACCGTCCTGCGCCCTGGAACTTCCTACGGTCGGCGCAGCCCGTCCTGGTTCAGGATGCGCGTGAAGATAGACGACTCCAGGGTCTTGATGAAGTCCCGGCGCGCCGCACGCTGGCGGTTTGTGAAGTGCCCCTTGATGCGGATGAGGTAGGTTGTATCGACCTCGTTACCTGGCATGGGCCGCGGATCGGAGACCGTGCCCCCAAGCGGAATGAGCGTAAAGAGGTGTGGGAACACCGCCTTCGTGTACTTGCCGAGCTGGTACATGATCACCGCCACATCGGCCCGGCCGTAAGCCACCGACCACGGCTCATCACGGTGATGGATGCGCGCCCCTATGAGCCATTTGTCTTTCACGCGGCTATTGAAGATCGCGTTGAAAAGCCGGTTTGCCGTCCAGCCTTTCGGCGGGTGCGGATCGTGTTTGGCGATCTCATAGATCGTGGTCGCGTAGTTCAGGAAGGCGCCGGGCTCGTTGTAGGGATTGGGGGTGACGAGATGCACGTTCGGCCGGCCCAGATCCCAGACACTGTGGATATGGAGGGGATTGCCGTACTTCACGAGCAGAACGTTGCCGCGGCTCTTCATGAGCGCTATCGGCTTGCCTTCCGTGAATCCGTGGGTCTCGAGCTTATGAATGAGTCGTGGCGCCGCGATGGCTACCTCGGGCCGGC
The DNA here is from genome assembly GCA_021794275.1 of Pseudomonadota bacterium. GTDB lineage: Bacteria > Pseudomonadota > Gammaproteobacteria > Acidiferrobacterales > Acidiferrobacteraceae > Acidiferrobacter. Next base: position 44,809 of record JAJYRD010000017.1, read on the forward strand.
AATGCAGGTAGAAGTTGCCGAAGCTCAGATCATCGCGATGCAAGAGTTGGGGAAACGCGACCGGCGGGCTCGTCGTGTAGTACCAGCTGCGGATGGTCCTTCCATAGCGCGGCAAAAGCACTTTGCGCCAGAGGGTGTTGAGCGCCATGTGGTAGTTGCCCTCTGTGGACACCACCAGGTCCACCTTGCGGCAGGCGCCCCGTTCTATGCTACCATGTAGATCGAAAAGCAGATCCGCGGTCGGATCGGTGAGATCGGCAGCGGCGGGTCGCGCGTTACGCGGCCACATCAGCACCTTGGGCGTGTTGACCACGGGGTGGCCATGGATCGCGGGCGCCCCGGGAATTTGTGGTATGCCCTTCGCATACGCGCAGGTCGTTGCAGTGGCGAGAAGCGCCCCTCCCAGCAGGGTCTTCCATTTGTTTTGTCTCATGTCTCGTCCTTTTTATTGGTTTCCGTGTATTAGGGAGCAATCTTTTGGTCAGCCGCGAACCCTTCGCGTTTGGCGTCTTGCTTCAGGTAGCGGCGGATGCCCGACGCATGGATCGTACCCTATTGCGCGTCAAGACCATGATCCACGTTCCGGTGCTGGCTGGCATGCCCGGCGACCAGGGGGCGGCCATGCGCGAAACGTTTGCGCAATCGCATCATGGCCGTTTGTCCCGCCGGGCTCAAGAGTGCGCGCAGGGTGGTCATGCGGACGGTCTTCGGAAGCTTGCGGCTCATGGTAATGGTCTGGTTGCGATAGTGTGGGCTGAGTTCCACGATGGTTACGTTTTGTCCGTTCGGGTCCCGATAGCGGACGCCTACGCGTACATCGATGATCGGCAACCCCTTTAGAATATCCGCTTCCCGGTATGCACATTGCGGATATAGGGCCGACGGGCGGGGTTTGGGGGAAGGCTCGTCGCCCAATAAAAGCTCCCCCTATTGGGCTTTTTGAGCCGCGCGGGCTTTACGACTAAACTTAGCGGGTCTTTGCCGAAGGGCTCGAGTGTGCGTCGTGTGCCATACCGAGACATCCTGAACAACCTCGAGAAAGGCGTCGCGCGTTGGATGATAGCCGAACCATTGTATGGTTTCCGAGAAGAGAGGCTCATGCTTCAACGGCACGGAAGGTTCTGCGTTTGCGCGATGTGGCCCCCTTCTTGTGGCAACGGCGTGGGCGGGCAAGCCCGTGATCACTGTCGGGATCGTCCCACAGCGGTCGGCCCGGACCACGGCGTTGGCGTGGACGTCTCTGCTGCGCGCTGTTGGGCGTACGGCCGACCGTTACCTACACTTTGAGACTGCTCAAGATATTCCCACGTTCCAGGCGCGGGTATTCGCCGGCCGCCATGATATCACCTATCTGAATCCCAATCGGCACGTGGTCGCCCACAAGCGGTGGGGCTGTCGCACGCTCTTTATCGGCGCAGCGCGCTTGCAGTCCGTCATCGTGGTTCCGCAAAAAAGCCGGCCGCGAGCGCCCCAGGCCTTGCGCGCCTGCCGAAGTTCATGCACGCCGTTTACGCGGGCTCACACGAATCGGTCGATCAGGGCCTGACCGCCGATATCTTCCCCGAGAGACGGTGGTATCGTGAAGGCCTTGCGGTATTATCTGGCGGCAATCCGCTGCCGTGCGCGTCTCCTCTAGGTTTGGCTTCCGTTGTCTTCTCACCGGCTCGACGCCTTGCCCCCTCCCCAAGACGCCGATCTCGCGCTTGCGATCGGCCTCTGTCGCTCTGGCCCACGCTGGCTGCGGGCCGCCTCCTGCCCCGCGCCGATCGGTGCGCGCGCCTTCCCCGGTTGTCGGGCCCATGGCGTGTCCGTCCACGAAGTTGGTGGCCGCCGCCTTCCCGGGGAGGTCCAGGGCGGGGTGGCGCCCCGTTCTCGCCGGCGATCGCCAGGGGCGCCGATGGCGCGTCCTTTACCCCGTATGGGCCGGCCGCTATACTCAGCGCCAGGGTTCGCTGGTTTTTGAAGTATTGGACGATTGCCGCTTGGGACGTACGAGCGCAGCGTAGGTCGCGGGGAATCATCGATCATGGCACCGTCGCACGCCGCTAAACGCATACTCGTCGTCCACTATTCGCAAACAGGCCAGCTGACCCGGGCCGTTCAGTCCTTCGTCGCCCCTCTGCGAGAGTGCCCGGACATCGAGGTCGTGGACGCGGCCATCACTCCTCGTGAGCCCTATCGGTTCCCGTGGAGTTTTCTGGATTTTCTGGATGCCTTTCCGGAATCGGTCTATTTGGATCCCCCGGCGATCGCGCCCGTAGCCTTCGATCCGGACGAGCACTTCGACCTGATTATCCTGGCCTATCAGGTCTGGTTCCTGTCCCCCTCCCTGCCGATCACGGGCTTTCTGCATTCGGATGCCGCCCGCGTGCTCGCAGGCCGGCCCGTCATCACCCTTATTGCCTGTCGGAACATGTGGCTCACCGCCGAGGCGAAGATGGTTGCGCTCCTTGAGCGGCGCGGCGCGTGGCTCATAGACAACGTGGTCCTGGTCGACCGCGGGCCGCCATGGAGCACCTTCATCACGACCCCGCGCTGGCTCTTGACCGGGCGCAAAGACGCCTTTTGGAAGATCTTTCCCGAAGCCGGCGTGAGTGTCGCGGACATCGAGGGGGCGGCGCGATTTGGTCGCGCCTTGCGCGCGGCGCTGCCATCGCTGCCAGAGAAACCCATGCAAAGCTTGCTGGGTGGCTTGGGTGCCGTACGGGTCGACCCGCGCTACATCGCGAGCGAACGCATAGGGCATCGGAGTTTCCTGATCTGGGGCCGGCTCTTGCGGCGTATCGGTCCTCCAGGTTCCCGGCCGCGTCGGGCAGCCTTGGTGTTTTACGCGGTGTTTCTCGCGACCATGATCATCACCGTGCTGCCTTTGACCCTGATGGTGGCATGGCTTCTGCGACCCTTTCTGTCGGGACGCCTGCGCGCAGCGGCGCGGCGCCTCGAAGCCCCCTCCGGCAGCAACCGCGATCGCTGTGGTGAATTTTTGTGAAAGAATCCGTGTTGCGGCCTGTCTTCATAACCGGCCTGGGCGCCTTTTTTCCAAACGCGCCTGTCGAAAACGACATGATGGAAGCGGTGCTCGGCATGGCTGGCGGCGCCCCGTCCAGGGCCCGCCGACTGGTCCTGGCACGAAACGGCATCAAGCGCCGCTTCTACGCCATCGACCCGCAGAGCCGCGCCCTGACCCACAGCAACGCCGATATGGCCGCCGAGGCTGTACGGCTCGCGCTCACGCGCGCCGATGTGCCCCTCCATTATGTGAACTGCCTGGCCTGCGGCACCAGCAGCCCGGATCAGTTGAAGCCCGGGCATGCGCACATGGTGCAGGGCGCGCTTGCGGCGCCGCCCATGGAGGTGAGCTCCATTGCCGGTGTCTGCACGGCGGGCGCTACAGCGCTTAAGTATGCCTATATGGCCGTCGCGGGCGGCGACGCGAATGTCGCCGTGAGTACGGGCTCGGAGCTCGCCTCAAGCTTCATGCGCGCCGAGAACTTTGACGCCGAACCTGATATCGAGACGCTTGAGCGGCGACCGGTACTGGCCTTCGAGCAGGACTTTCTGCGTTGGATGCTGTCGGACGGCGCGGGCGCGGCGGTCCTCCGCGCAGTGCCGGCGGCCCCGCCGGGTCTGTCTTTGCGCATCGATTGGGTCGATTGCCTTTCCTATGCCGGTGAACTCCCGGTGTGCATGTACAGTGGCGCGCATAGGGATGCGGACGGGCGGCTGCGCGGATGGCGAGAGGTGCCGCCTGGGGTGGCGAGCCGCGACCGCTACTTTACCGTCAAACAGGACACGCGCGTGTTGGATCGGCATATAGTCGAGGCAGCCGTCACGCGCCCCCTCGCGGCCATCGCCGCCAGACGCGGGCTTAGTGCCCGGGACGTGGACTGGTTTCTGCCCCATTACTCCTCCGAGTACTTCCGACCGCTCTTGAGTAAAGCCCTTGAGGCTATCGGTTTTCCCATCCCCTATGAGAAGTGGTTTAGCAATATGCCGCAGAGGGGCAACGTGGGTTCGGCCATGATGTATGTGATGCTGGAGGAGCTTTTGTACGCGGGGGCCCTCCACAAGGGTCAACGCCTCCTCTGTCTCGTGCCGGAGAGCGCGCGCTTCGCGACCTGCTATGTGCATCTCACCGTCGTCTGACCGGGAGGCCCGGACATGAAGGCAGACGAGGTCCCTCAAGATGATTCGGTCCTTGAGGGTCGGCTACGCGCGTGTTACGCCTTGGACGCGCAGGGCCATTACGTGGTGGTGGCGAGCCGTGGCTGGGAGGTGGAGCGCATCGTCAACGAGCACGCCCGGGACGCCCTGCGCGAGGGATTGGAGGCGGTCCGCCTTCGGGTTGTGGCGGGGAAGGCGAGCGCGCTTGCCTACCACATGACCGCCCGCCAGATGGATTGCCGGCTCCTCGCGGCCAATACCGGGCTGTCGCGCTTTCGCGTGCGCCGTCACCTGCGACCGGGGGTCTTCGCGCGGCTCTCGCAAGCCATGCTCGAACGCTACGCCCACGCCCTCGGCCTGTCGGTTGCGGAGTTGAGGCGCCTGCCGGGGGCGGACGGATGAGTGTCCCGCGCGCCTTCCCGCATCGGCATTCGGGGCACTGTGAAACCGGCACGCTCGGGGCGCTCTTGCGCGACCGGGGGCTGGACCTGTCCGAGCCCTTGTGGTTTGGCATGGGCAGCGGCCTCTTTTTCCTGCACACGGGTTTATTAAAGGTCGGGGGGCTCCCGGTAACCGCCTACCGCGTAGCGCCGCTTGCCATCGTTCGCAGCGCGGCGCGCCGCCTGGGTATCCGTATGCGCTACGAGCGTTTCCGTGATGCCGGGGCGGCCACGCGGCGGCTTGAGGAACTGCTGTCCCAGGGGCTCGCGGTGGGCCTCCAGGCCTGCGTCTACTGGTTGCCGTATTTTCCTTCGACGATGCGTTTTCAGTTCAATGGCCACAATCTCGTGGCCTTCGCCCGCGATGATGGCGGCTATTGGCTGAGCGACACGGTGTTCGAGGAGGTCGTTTGTTGTCCGCCGGAGGCGCTTGAGCGCGCCCGCTTCGCGCGCGGTGCCTTCGCCCCGCGCGGCCTCCTGTATTACCCAGAATCGATACCCACTGATCCCGACATCGAAGGCGCCATACGCGCGGGCATCCGATCGACCTGCCGTCAGATGCTCGACATTCCGCTCTTGCCCGTGGGTGTGCGCGGCATACGGGCGCTCGGACGTGATATCCGCCGCTGGCCCGCGCGCTTTGGTGCCGATCGCGCGCGGGCGCAGGTCGCGCAGATCGTGCGCATGCAGGAGGAGATCGGGACCGGCGGGGCAGGGTTCCGCTTCCTGTTCGCCGCCTTTCTCGCCGAGGCGGCGACGCGCCTCGCGGTCCCCGGCTTGCAGGATCTGTCTCGGGAGACAACCGCGATCGGGGATGAGTGGCGGCGGCTTGCGCTGGTGGGCGCCCACATCTGCAAGGGCGCGCGGACCGACGCTAGCGCCTACGAGGAGCTCGCGATGCTCTTGACTGGGCTTGCCGAACGCGAGGAGCGGTTGTTCCGGGAGTTGAGGGCGGCGATATGAGCGCGGTTCGCTACCCCATCGCTTGGCCGACCGCGAGGCCAGGGTGCGCCCGCCAGGGCGGATCTGGGTCTTCGTCTGGCCTTGGCCGGTACGCGCTGCTACCCTTTTGAGCATGGTCGCCTCGCTCCCAAGATCCGCCCCAGCGCCCTTTGCGCGGCCGCCTGCCCAAGCGGACCTTGCGGTCGATATTCAGGACCTTTTCGGCCGCTACCGGCGCGCCGAGCGCGATAGCATAGCGGGTGTAAGCCTGGCGGTGAGAAAGGGCGCGCTCCTTGGTTTGCTTGGGCCCAACGGGGCGGGCAAGACCACCCTGCTTAACATGCTCTGTGCCCTCATGCGTCCGCGCGCCGGTACCATCGCGATCCATGGCTTGCGCTTCGCGGAGGCTCCCGACGCCTACAAGGACCTGGTCGGGCTTGCCCCTCAGTCGCTCGCCCTCTATCCGCGCCTCACCGCGCGCGAAAATCTCGAGACCTTCGGGCGACTGAGCGGGCTTTCCGGTGCCAAACTTCGCGAGCGCGTGGCGTTCGGGCTGGAGTTCGCGGGGCTCCAGGATGTCGCCCGCCGACGGGTGGAGACCTATTCCGGCGGCCAGCAACGACGACTGAATCTTGCCACCACGCTGTTGCCCGATCCGCCAGTGCTTGTCCTGGATGAACCCACGGTCGGCATCGATCCCCAATCCCGCCACGCCATTCACGAGAACCTCCGGGCCTTGAACCGCGCCGGCAAGACCATCATCTACACCTCACATTATCTGGATGAGGTCGAGCAATTGTGCGACGAGATCGCGGTCCTGGACGGCGGGCGCCTCATCGCCCAGGGCGGACTCGGGGCTTTGCTCGCGCGTTTCACCGGCAAGCGCATCGAGCTGCGCCTCGATCCCCGCACCGTGGACGCCGCCGCCGACATCCTGCGGACCATGGCTGGCGTCGAGGACGTGGCGGTCGCGTCGCCCCTTCTTACGCTCCTCACCGATGACCCCTATAGGCGACTGCCGGCCATCCTGAAGATGCTGGCCCACGTCCGCATTCGGCCGCTCTCGGTGGCAGTCGGGGCGCGCGATCTGGAGCAGGCCTTTCTCGCGCTCACCGGTACGCAGTTACGGGACGAGCCGTGAGGCGTGCGGCGCAATTGCGGGCGGCGCTGGCCAAGGAGACGCTTGGGCTTTTGCGCGACAAGGAGGCCCTGCTCATGCTGATTGTCATGCCCGCGGTCTTCGTGCTCATCATGTCGCTCGCACTGCAAGACACCTTCCGCCAGAGCATCCCGAGGCCCATGCGCCTCGTGTTCCTGGCGAGCGAGGGGGCGGGCCCGGAACGACTGCTCGCCGCATTAACGCGCGAGAATTCCCTGGCGGTGTCGGCGCGGATCTCCAAGGACAACCGCGCCGACCGCGCCCGGGTGCGCACCCAGGTGCGCGAAGGCCATGCGGCGCTCGCGGTAATATTGGGGGCGGCGCGACACGGGTCCTGGCCCGGCACGGCGACCCTCTACATCAACCCGGCCCTGCCTGCGCAGATGCGTGCCCTCGGGATCTCGCTCGTGCGTCGCGCCTTCGCGCGCGTCGCCACCGACCAGCTCGCGTCCCTCGTGCGTCGCCTCGCGCCCCGAAGCCCCGGTGCCGGGCCAGCATCTCTTGCGAGGCCCCCGCGCCTTTTGGTGGCGAAGGGCGGTTTGGATGGCGCGCCTGCGCCCACATCCGCACAGCAAAACGCGCCGGCGTGGGCGCTGCTTGCGATGTTTTTCCTGACCGTGCCCCTGTCGGTAGCGGTGATCAAGGAGCGTCAGCAGGGCATCATCACCCGCCTGCGCGCGCTGCCCGTGCCCTCCTGGGTGCTCCTCGCCGGCAAGATCCTGCCCTATTTCCTGATCAACACCATTCAGCTCCTCATGGTGTTGGGTGAGGGCATGTATGTTTTGCCGCTCCTCGGGGGCGACGCGCTCACGGTCGGCCATGCCCCGTTCGCCCTCGCGGTGGTCGCGGCATCCGCCAATCTCGCGGCGATAGGCTACGGCCTGTTGCTCGCGACCTTCGTGCAAAGCCAGGAGCAGGCCACGAGCTTCGGGGCCGTTTCCGTCTTGATCATGGCCGCCATCGGTGGCATTTTGGTTCCAAAGATGGTGATGCCGACGGCCATGCAAGAGCTCTCGGTGGTCTCGCCCATGTCGTGGGGGTTGGACGGGTTCCAGGCGATATTCGTGCGCGGTGACGGGCTTGCCGGCGTTCTACCGGACACCTTGCGCCTGCTTGGGTTTGGCGCGGCCTGTCTCATCGTGGCGGCCGTACGGTTTCACCGCGAGTTGCGGCCACAATAGGAAAGGGTGGGGGATGGGCGGAGCGAGTGTTGGTGATCGCGATGAGCTCGTGGCTGCGCTAAAGCGGCTGATCGTGACAGCCTGTAACCGGCCCGAGCCCCCCGAGACCCTGGATGAGGACGCGCCGCTCATAGGGCCCGCGAGCGCCCTCGGCCTGGATTCCCTGGACGTACTGCAAATCAGCCTGGCGCTAAGTCAGCATTACGCGATCCGCATCGAAGACAGCAAAGAGGCGCGTCGCGCCTTGCGCTCGGTGCGGACACTCGCGCTCTATCTCCAGGCCGCCGGTGCCGCTTGATGTGAGGGTAGCCTTCGCGGGTTGGCACTTGCGCACCCCCTTCGGGCCGGGGTCTGCGGAGATCGTGCGGGCCTTGCGCGAGGGGAGGGCCGCGCCGGCGCGCGGGCTCCCGGCCTTCCCGGGCCAGGATAGAGGGGATCTCACGGCGGCCATGGACCCCGCCGATTTCACGCCAAGCCCCAGCGGTCTACGCACCGCCCTCGCGGATGTGGCGCGCCCGGCGCAAGCCGCGCTCTCCATGCCGGACGCCTGGCTCGTCGTCGGGACCTCCAGCATCTTTTTTCTGGGTGAATACATGGGCTCGGGTCCGGAGTGGCTCGGATCCTGCGGCGACATAGCCTGCGATCTCGCCCAGGATCTCGGGCTCGAGCGCGCCCCGCTCACCCTGTCCACCGCCTGTTCGTCGAGCGCCAACGCCTTGTTGTTGGCCGCGCAGGCAATCGCGCGCGAGGAGTGCCCCTCCGCGCTGGTCACGGGTTTCGAGGCTTTGAGCCCGATTGCTTTGAACGGTTTTCGATCGCTCATGCTGCTCGATCCGCGCGGTTGCCGGCCCTTCGACCGTCATCGCGTCGGGCTCCATCTGGGGGAGGGCCTGGCGGCCTTGTCACTACAAGCATCATCGCTGAAATTCCAAGACCCGCGCGCCGTCATCCTCGGGGGGGCCCATGTGTGCGCCGCCATGGGGCCGGCCGGACAGGCACCGGACGCGGATGCCATGTATGCGGTCATGACCGAAGCTCTGCGCACGGCTCGATGCGAGCCGTGCGACATCGTGGCTATAAAGGCCCACGGCCTGGGCTCGACTGAGAGCGACGAGGCCGAGGCTGCTGCCGTCCGCAGGCTTTATGGGTCCCCACCGCCCGTGACCGGCCTCAAAGGGACTCTCGGCCACACCTTGGGGGCGAGCGGCGCCCTCGAGACCGCGGCTTTTCTCGCCTGTCTCGAGGCGGGCTTCGTGCCCCCGACGGCGGGCTTTGGGGAGGCTGACCCGGCCCTTTCGATGGCCCCACTTAGAAAACCCCTGGCGGCCCGGCCTGGCCCCTATCAGCTAAATTTTTTTGGCTTTGGGGCAAGTTACGTCTCTTTGGTCGTGGGCTTCGAATCATGAGCCGCGCCGTTTATCTGCATGCACCCACGGCCTTCGCGCATCGCTACACCTTCCATGATCGCGACGGTCAGGACGCCTTCGATCAGGCGCTTGCCCGCCGTGTCCAAGACCTCTGCGGCCGATCTTTGCGCCAAGCCTCGCGCTTCATCCGCTTAGCCGCCGTAGCCGCGCTCACCTCGGTCCGCGAGGCCGCGCCCCCTCCGTGCACCGGGGTGTATCTCGCTACGGGACTTGGCGACCAGAGGACCCCCGCGCGGGTCTTCGCGCAGACGCGTGCCGACTTGAACGCGGTCTCGCCATTCGATTTCGTCAATATGAACAGCAACACGGCAGCCTATTACATCGCGCGCCTCGCAAGCCTGGCCGGGCCCAATCTCACCATCAGCCAAGGGCTGTTGTCCTTCGAGTGGGCCCTGCGCCAGGCCACCATTGCGATCCAGGGCGGCCTCGATCATGCCCTGGTCGGGGGCGTCGACGAGAGCGCCCCCTCACCCGCGGAGCTCGAACGCCGTTACAAACTCCACCCCGGCGAGAGCCCGGGGGAGGGCAGCGCATGGCTCGTGCTCTCGACCGAGCCCGCGCGCGCCATGGGTCGGCTCATCGACATGCGCTGGCTCAGCGCCTCCCGCAAGGCCGATTGGCGGCAAGTCCATGAGCGTGTGGGGGCGCTTGCCGCGCAGGACCCCATATTTGTATCAGCCGGACCGCGCGTGCCGCAGCCCCTTCTCGCCGAGCTTATCGCCGCCTTGCCCCGCGCGACCCCGCGAACCTCTGCGGCAGCCTGCGGAGACTACCCCACGGCCTCCGCCTTCGCTATCGCCCAAGGCCTGCGCGACGTGTCTCCAAGCCCTGCCACCTTGCTTCATGTATCGGCTGACGACCATGGCCGTTTCGTGACCATGCTGTATCAGTCTGGTAACACGCTATGAACTGCCCCCGCCAAGCCTAGACGGCTATGGCGGGCGTTGTTTCGTGCTTCATCACCGCAAAACATTCACCACTCCACACCCCGGACGGTTCCCGCCCGCGGCCGGAACCATAGGCCGTGCCCCTACACTAAGAGGGTTGTTCACGGCCTGTAATGCCGGGCACTCGGGTTTCCAGCCACGCAACAGCGCCCGCGCCCCATTTTCATCGCGACCCCAGGTGGCGCCGCAGTCTGGATACTGGTGGTGCCGGTCCCGGATCGTTTTCTTCTCCTCCGGCCATTGTCGGCACGCACATTGTGGGCCACACGGCCCATGCCAGCCTTGCGTGGGTCTCAACGTCGGCGCGGGCGCCTCCTCCTACCACGACCCAGCCTCTTCCGCTTTGGTCCTGGTTATCTTGGAAAGTTGGAGGCCAGGACCGCCACGAAGCCCTTTAAGACGAGGGTCCTTCGGGCTTCTTACGATCATTGGCACTATCCAGGTTACCTGCTAGAGTCATTTTCCATTACAAAACACAAAAAACGGAGGAACTATGAAGAAGTGGAAACTATTGGCATTTGCCGCGATAGGCTCTTTGAGCGCCTGCGCGACCCCGTCGGGCGGTGCTTCAAGCGGATCCGGAAATCATCCGGCAGCGAAGGCGAGGGCCGAACACACCGCCTACCTGAACGGTAAGCCGCGCCCCGGCAGCAAGTTCGCCAAGATCCGCCCCGGTATGAGCCGGCAAGAGGTTGAGGATCTCATCGGGCCGCCGACTAGCACGACGGGCCATATCACCGGCAAGCAATTCATCCCTTTCTATTTCGGCGGAGATACTTACCGAACCGATTGGTACTACAAGGGTGAGGGGGAATTGACGTTCTCGCAACGCTATTTTGGCAGCCCCGCCGAGGGTCTCATCTATATCCGCGTGAACCCCAAGGAAGTCGGATATCACAAGTAACCCCACGGAAGCCGCGGGGCGGCGTGAGGCCGCTCCGTCTACCGGTGGCTACAGGGGCGACGGTCGCGAGGCGAGAGCCCTAGACGCGGATGCTGGTGCGCCGTCGCTGCCAGGCGGCGATTGAACGCCGCGGGTGGCGCATCTGGTCCCAATAATAGATAGCCTTGAACGCCGCGACCGAACGCCAGATCGGCGTGTCCCCGAAGATATCTCCCGCGAGCACCGATAGCAGCGCTTCCTTGACCCGGAAGATGTTGCGTGGCCCCATGAAAAGATCGCGCATGGACGGATGATTGATCCGGTAGATGAACCAGGAAAGTTTTTTCAGGCCTCCGCGCATCGCGCGCTCATAACTCATGAGCGCCCCCGGGGCCTTTTTAGGTTCCCGCAGGCATGTGTCCACGGCATCGGCGGCGGCGAAGGCGCTTTGCATGGCGAGCAAGACCCCCGAGGAGAAGACGGGGTCTATGAACGACAGGGCATCGCCCACGAGTATGTAGTTCGGTCCGTAGGCGCGTTCGCAGAAGTAGGAGAAATTGCCGGTTGCCTCCACGGGCGTCACCATCTCCGCCGACGCCAAGCGCGCGGCCAGTTCCGGGGCCTGCGCTATGATGTCTCGAAAGAACGTTTCGGTATCGGTGTGGCGCGTCTTCATGTAGTAGGGCCAGGTCACGGCGCCCACGCTCGTCGCACCGTCTGGCAGCGGAATGAACCACAGCCACCCGTGCTGGAACCAGAAAATAGAAATATCGCCCTCGGCCTCGCCTTCCTGCCGGATAGCCCCGCGAAAATGCGCATACAGGGAGGCGCTGTTGTGGCGAGGGTTGCGATACTTCATGCGCTCGCGGTTGCCCATGAAGGTGCCACGGCCCGAGGCGTCCATGACGTAGCGCGCATGCCACGTCCGCCCGGCGGCTGACCCATCGTCGGCATGCACGAGCGAACCCGGGTCCGCGGGCGCGTTCTCGACGCTTTGCACCCGGCAGGCCTCGAGGACAGTTGCCCCATTACGCGCGGCGTTTCGCAAAAGGACCTCATCGAATTCGGAGCGCCGCACCTGGTAGGCATGCGGCATGGTTTTGTCCCATGCGTCCTTGAAGGCGAAGGTTTGACTCCTGTTTTCGTGCCAGGGCGAGACGAATTGCACCCCGCGTTTCACCATGCCGATCGCGCGTATCTTGTCTGCGACGCCGAGCCGCTCGAAAAGCGGGAGATTGGCCGGTAACAGCGATTCGCCGATATGAAACCGCGGGTGGCGGTCCTTTTCCGCCAACACGACTCGATGCCCTTTTTGGGCAAGCAGCGTGGCGGCGGTCGATCCCGCGGGGCCCCCGCCGATTATGAGCACATCGCATTCTTCCACGCGACCCTCGGACTCAGGCAAGCTCGTCATTACGTCCTCTCTTCTCAAACAGGAATGCCGCGCCGCTGTTCTTGTGAACCTGCCTCTTTCGCATGATGCGCGGTCGCCCCGCCCCCTAGCGATGCGCGCCACGAGCATGGCACCTCGCGGCGCCCATGATTTGATATCGCTCAAGAAGAAGGGGCGACATCGAATGCGCCTCGCGCTTGGCCCATATGCGTGGATCGTGGCTTCTTGGCGATACAGAGCCTCGATCGCGGCCGTCCTCTGCGCGCGGGCCGCCACAGGGGGCATTAAGGCGTGAAGCCTTAAAAGGTTTGCCCGTGCGCCTCGGCCTTTGGCATACTGCCGAGGGTGCTGAAGGCGAAAAGTGCTCACGGGAGTACGCGATGCGCGCGCAAGGGCGGCGCGGGCACCGTGTGGATTGGGGTGCTGGCCTGAAGCCGGCTGGGATCGATAGCGATTTTTCCGGGGTTCCGTAAGCAGGTGAGGGTGGGTTGCCTCCAGGCCACGTCGGCCTGGGGCGCACGGGGGGGAGGGTGTGCCGAAGGCCGTGATGGACGAGTTGATTGACGCGGCAGCGGCCCCTTACCGGAACGCTGGCCGGTTTCCCTGGCATTTTGCGCGCGGCAAGTTGGCGCACGACCCTATCTTCGCTGAGCTTTTGACGCGCGGGCTGATACCGGACGGCGCCCACGTCCTGGATCTCGGTTGCGGCCTGGGTCTCCTTTCGTCCTGGCTCACGGCTGCGCAAGATCTCTGGAGACGCGCCGCATGGCCTGCCGCGTGGCCGAAACCCCCGCGCCTTGCCTCTTATCACGGGATCGAGTGGGTCGGACGTGAAGCCACTCGTGCCTGCGAGGCGCTGAAGGCCGGTATCGTCACGTGCGGCGATATACGCACGAGCGCGTTCGGCGCGGCCAACGTGGTGGCGATCTTCGATGTGCTGCACTACATCGACTGCGCATCCCAGGATGGTGTCCTGGAGCGTGTACACGAGGCGCTCACGCCGCGCGGCGGACTTCTGCTTTTACGTATTGGCGATGCCGCCGCCGGCTGGCGTTTCCAGGTCACGCGCCTTGTTGATGTCCTCATGACGTCCATCCGCAGGGCTCGCTGGCAGCGCGTGCACTGCCGCCCCCTTGCGTCCTGGCTTGCCCGCCTCGATGCCCTGGGCTTCGATGTCGCGGTCGCCCCCATGAGCGACGGAACGCCCTTTGCTAATGTGTTGCTGGTCGCCCGCCTCCCCGCGGCCGATGCGCGCAGTGTCGTCGATGGCCGCCGCACGACATCGTCGAACACTTGATCTCAAAGCCTAGGCCGGGCATCACTAAATACTCGCGCAAGGCCACGCAATGGCATACAGCCGCCAGCCCTCCGCCAACATCCATATGTCTGCCAATCCGGCGCGACGGTCCGGGTGCCGACTTCTCGACAGAAGCAGGGCGAAAGCTGTGTGGACAGCTGGCAAGCTCTTACCGCGCGCTGCCGTTATAACTTGCGTGGCCCGGGCCACGGTGCTGGTCTACCACATTGGCCCTACAGGGTCGCTCGCGAGAGATCTACGGCAGGCCTATCGTCTGGCACATATACCCTGCCTCCATTGCAGCCAGGGATGCTTCCTTTCGGGGGACGGATTAGGCGGATGGGCCCGTCTATTCATGTGGTCGCACGCCCCCCGGCCGTGCTTGTAGAGGCGGAGCTTCCGCGTAACGGCAATACGCACACAAGGCGCGCAAGCGCGCGCCCGTGTCCTTTGGTAAGTTCCGTAACGCACCGGAAGCCGCCGCAGTGGGTATGCCTCGCCTTAAAATCGAAAAGGCTCATTGCCGGCGAGAGGAGTTTGCCGAAGGGCGGCGCCCGATCTCATGCCGGGTCGCCCAAGCCCGGTCGTCGGATGCCTCGCACGGATGTCCCCTGGCCGTTTGGGAAGAAAGCGGGGCGCTGTCGGCTCGATGCACAGATCGCGCGCACCCTGGAGCGGCGCCAACGTACCGCTGGGCGGCGAATGGGCCATGCGACCCTTCCAAAAAACTAGGAAATATGGCAGATTTACGTGCCGCTACACGTCTTGCGCCCGTAGGTGCTGGCGAGCGACGCGGGTTGACCTCTCACCTTTTAGTCGCTAGTTTAAAGAAAGTGGGTGCATGCGGCTATGCCGTCCTTGCGGCCCCATCCTGCGGCGCCTCAGACCGTCCCCCCACTCGTTCCGGAGACGAAGAGGGACCTCCCTGAATCAGCCAATCCCGGCCTGTGTTATTCGGACCTCTCGAACCGTACACGACCACCGCCAAGGAATTACCTTTTGTGATGAAATGCGTAAACGACTTCCGCCTCCGCCTCGCAGGACGCGAACTGGTACCCATCATTGTCGGCGGTATGGGCGTCGACATCTCGGCTGCGTGTCTGGCGCTTGAAGCAGCTCGCATGGGCGGCATCGGGCATATATCGGACGCCATGGTCCCCACGGTTTCCGATCGGCGGTTTAGGACAAAGTTCGTTGCGGAAAAGCTTAAGCAATACAAATACAACGTGTTGAACAACGATAAGGCCGATGTCCAATTCAATCTCGCGCGTCTTGCAGAAGCCACTGCCCTGCATGTCGGCCGCACCATGGAGGCCAAAAAGGGTCCGGGGCTCATCTTCATAAACTGTATGGAGAAACTCACCATGAATGCGCCGCGCGAGACCTTGCGCGTCCGGCTTATCGCCGCACTCGACGCGGGCATCGATGGAATTACCTTGGGGGCAGGTCTGCACCTGGGGTCCCTTTCGCTCGTCCAAGACCATCCCCGGTTTCATGACGCAAAGTTCGGGATAATCGTGTCGTCATTGCGGGCCCTTTTGTTATTTTTGCGTAAGAACGCCCGGCTCGGACGCCTCCCTGACTACATCGTCGTCGAAGGGCCATTGGCCGGCGGCCACCTCGGCTTCGGTATGGATTGGGCACAGTACGACTTAAAGACGATCGTCGCTGAGATACTCCAATACCTCGCGGAACAAGGGCTCGATATTCCCGTCATACCTGCTGGAGGCATATTCACGGGTAGCGATGCGGTCGAATTTCTGGAGTCTGGCGCGGGCGCCGTGCAAGTAGCGACCCGTTTTACTGTGACAAACGAGTGCGGGCTGCCCGAAAAGGTGAAGCAGGAGTACCTGCATGCGCGCGAGGAGGACATAGAGGTCAATCTGATCTCGCCAACCGGTTACCCCATGCGCATGCTAAAGGGCAGCCCCGGCATAGGGGCGGCCATACGACCGAACTGCGAGGCATACGGCTACCTTCTCGACAACTCGGGCCACTGCGCCTACATAGACGCCTATAATAACGAACGTGAAGCCCGGGGCGCCGATGCCGATTTTTCGGTAAAGGAAAAAAGTTGCCTCTGTACCCACATGCGCAATTTCGCCATATGGACCTGCGGGCATTACGCCTACCGCCTTAAAGATACGACCCATCTTCTGCCCGACGGGAGTTACGCTCTCCTCACCGCCGAACATGTTTTCCACGATTACCAGTACAGCAAGGAGCATGAGATTCGCCTACCCGTGCCCGTCGGACCGCCGGAAGCGGGTCCGGTAAGACAGATTCGCTAGTTTATCCTCCCGGCCACCCAGCCTAGGGCCCTCCAGGTTCGCGGCCTGAAGCTTCCAATAAGACATTTCTTGCTCAGTCCCCGTGGAAGATCGGGTCGCTACAGAACCCGCGGCGGTGGCGACATGCGCGGCATGCATGTGCTGCCATTTTCGGGGCGTTGCTGCCCGTAGGTGGAAATGCGGGCCAACTTCTGAAATCCCCGCGCCGCTGACTGGAATACCAAGCTTGGCATACGCTTCCACGACGCCTGCAAACAACGACCGGGCCCTCTGCTCGTTGGACAAGTGCGCCCGCGCTAGCTTGGCCCCGAGAGCCGCTGGCTCGCACCCGCTTCGCGGCGACCGGCGCGTTCAAGCGTAGCGTAAGCCGCGACCCCCTTTGGCTCGACCCCGCACCAATACTGGACGCGCAACTCGTTACATGCGCGGGCCGCCTTGATCCAGTCGGCATGCGAGCGGTGGCGATTCGGGCCGATTCTCCGGCCACTCGCGTTGCGAGCGCGGCACGCGGTGAGGTAATAATCTGCGTCGGCCGACGATCGGTAAGGGCGTGCCCCCGGAGTATGGCGGCTTACGGGACCGTACTACGAGGCAAGCGCAATCCATAAAGGCCCGGACCCCGGGACGGCGGTCGTGGTGCGCACGGGATCGGCCGAGAGTATCCCGTTTGTGACGGCGTACGAGGCAAGCGTGTCGCCTCCTTCGTTGGTCACATAAACAAAGTGGCCGCGGACCCCCACCACCACGCAAAACGGCGCAGAACCGCGGATGGCATTAGTGGTGCTTAGGGGCGTAGCGGCCGGGAGCCCGTTACTTATTTGATAGGAGGCGATGGTACCCGTGCCCTGATTCGCGACATACAGCGTGCGCCCAGAGGGACCGAGCGCATCTATGAAGGGGCTCGAGCCGTTGACGGGTGTCGTTGTGGTGACCGGGTACGTCGAGAGTACGCCGTTCGTGATCGCGTAAGTCGATATGTCGCCCGTGCCCGTGTTCACCACGTAGATATCCTGCCCCGACGAGCTGATGGCTATGCCCATAGGGTTGGTGTTGGGGGTGACCGCCGTGGTGCTCAGAGGCTTAGTTGCCGGGATTCCGTTCGTAACCGTGTACGAAGCGACATAGCCATCGCCAGATGAACCTGAGCTGAGAAAATAAACCGCGTAAAGGTGGTCGCCGGAGGGGCTTAGGGTGATACCCGCGATGTAGTAGCCTGTAGCCGGTACCGTTGTGCTCACAGGATCGGTCCCCAAAAGGCCGCTGTGGATGGCGTAGGCCGAAACGTCTCCCGCCGCTAGGTTGGCAACATAGGCCAGGGTGTGAGCGCTGTTCAGTATGATCTTGTTAGGAGAGGTCCCCGAAATGGGGGCCGTCGTGCTTACAGGGACAGCCGAGAGGGTGCCCTGATTCACGGTGTACGTCGACACGTCATCAAATCCCATGTTGGCGACGTACGCAAATCCCCCATTGAGGGTGATCCATCGTGGCGATGATGCCGCCTCGGTATCCGTAACGCCCGTCGGCGCAGCGGAGAGCTGACCATTGTTGACGGTGTACGTGGCGATGGTGCCTGCCTCGCTGTTGGTCACGAACGCAAGCGCGGTAGGTGCGACCGTGCCCGTCGACCGGGAGGGCGCCGAGCCCGTCGACGTGCTATTGCGTGAGGAATGGCAGGCAGACAGCGCAAGCCCTGTTGCCAGCAGGACAGCAAGAGAGACGAGCCCCGATATCTTGCGCATACCCATGCTCCGACGAGAGGGATAGAGATTAAGCCGCAGACCGGGCGAAGCCATCAGTCTTTCGGGACTGGCTTGCTAACGCTAAACCCAATACGACACTTGGGGGCCAAGCCACGCGGGTACGCACCGTTCAGGGACAGCCCTTTTTCGGCGCCAAGACCATGGACCCGCGATCTCCCGGAGAGCTGCGTCCATCCGCACGCCTCACCCATTGCTCGTGCGCTGACATCATGCCTGGGCGCGACCTTGGGTTTTTACGAGAGTAAGCTTGGCGCACACCGTCAACAAATTGAACACGCTCGATTCGTCCAACAACCCACCGAATCCCTCAACCGACGTCCCACGATGATCCAGGGTTATGTCTTCCCATCACCCTGGGCGTTCACGGGACATACGGCTGAGGTAAGTCTGGGAAAGCGAGAGTCGTAACAGGTGCTCGTTATGCACGGCGATGCACTCCTCGATGGCGGTCGTGATCTCCGGGGTGCTGCGAAAGACACCGTGGCACCTACGATCCGTCATGACGTCGCGGAAGATGGAATCGGAAGGCAAAATAAGCGCGCATAGATTGCGCGGTCGTTTGTGGAGATCGTCGCCACCATGCGGCGCAGTACACGCGCCTTTCTTGCGATTCAGGATATTAAGGCAACCCAATATGTGACATCTTACGTCGCCGCACACCGGCTACTTTTGCCATCGCGTGCGACGTCGTAACAACCGTGGCCATTCTTATCACGGGCAAAAGAGAGCGCTGCACCCTCCGGCGCTTAATTCGGCTGCAGGCCGCCGAGGCGTATAGGGCGTCGCCACTAGGGTCGACGGGTCGTTTTGCCGTGCTAATGCTCAGCGCGTTGGCTTCTGAGGCGCGGCCGTTGCTTTGGTTTCGGCCTAACCGATGGACTTAGCGCAGGTTTCCCCATCGCTTCACACAACACTTCACATAATGCATTTTTTTGGTCTAAGCTACGCCCATGAACAGCGTTTAAGACCCATTCCTCGCGCCCCCTCCTGGTCAAGTCCAATCTCTGCTGTAAATTCGATCCGGTAATGACGTCCCTTTTCTAGCTCAGCGCCACGATATTATCTCCCGTGTGCATGGGTTGCCGAGTCATCCACCACTCGTGGAATTCATCCATGTCGAGGTAGCGGCGTTGGGCCCAGCGCTCGTTCTGCTCGGCCAGCAGGCTGCCTACGAAGCGCAAGGCTGACTCGGTGTTCGGGAAGATCCGGATCACCCCGCTCCCGGCGGCGAATCTCTTCGTTCAGGCGCTCTTGCATGTTGGTGGTCCGCAGCCGCTTACGGTATTTCTCGGGCAGCACCAGCACGCTCAGGGCGTCTTCGAATCCCTCCTCAAGACAGGCGACGGCCTTCGGAGCCGTCTTCTCGAAATGGAATCGGAATGCAAAATAACCGTTAGTATATTGTGCGGGCTATCGTGTCGATAGTCGGCGTCACACGGGGCTGTATGCAAATACTCCTTTTGAATCAGAATGCTAAGTTCGCCCCATTTGTGACATTTTACGCCGACGCACACCATCTATCCTCGCCGCCGCGTGCCATGTCGTAACAACCCGGGTCATTCTCGTGGCGGGGAGAATTGAGCGCTGCACAATGGTTTGGGCCTGGGACTCAGCCACATGGGCCCACTCTGCGGTGGCTCTCCCGCCCGTGACGCCCTGAAAAACTCACAAGCGATATGCGTAGCCTCCACGAAAATCTTTTTCGCTCATCAGTCGACCATCAGCGCTCCAGCAACCTTTCAATCGACCACCTGAAGCCCCTGAGACGCACCCTGGGTTTCCTGCGGAACCCACGGCATAATGACCATATTAATCAACATGGTGTGAGGTGAGTCATGATTACGGAGGTCAGTGCCGTCAATTTTCGGCAGAATTTGGGAGAAATGCTGAGCCAGGTGCAGTATCGCAACGACAGCATCGTCATCAACAAGGATGGGAGGCCGGTTGCCGCCCTCGTCGATGCGGAGCTTTTTGCCCGTATTCGGCGGATGTGCGAGCGCTTTGATGCCTTGAGTGGCCGGATCAGGGAGGCCTATGCCGCGGTGCCGGTCGACAGCGGGTTGGCGGAGATCGATGCGGCTGTAGCGGGCGTACGGAAAAACGGCTGATAGTGGCGGCCCTGCGTGTCGTTCTAGCTACCAACGTCTTGGTATCTGGGCTCGCCTATCCCGGCAGCATTCCTGGGCGTATCGTTGCAGCCGGCGTCAGGGCGGGCTGGACGCGGTGCTCTCGCATTGTATCCTGGATGAAGTGGTCTGGGTTCTGCCGCGTCTCTCTCGTGTCCATCTGACGCCGTCAGAGATCCGCGATCTGGCCGATAGTTTCATGTTTCTCGCCGATGTCGTCGAATCGGATGGGGGGCAAGATGCGGCTCTCCGCGACCCCGCCGATCAACCGGTACTACGCACTCTATTGCTAGGGAAAGCTGATTATTTGATTACCGGCGATAAAGATCTGCTCGCGCTGGCAGACCGGTACCCCATTATTACGCCGGCGGTGTTCTGGGCGCGACACGGTGCGTGAATGGGCGAGCGACTATAGAATGGAATCGGAACGCAGAATAACCGCGCGTATATTGCACGGGTTATTGTGTAGATGGTCCGCGCCATGCGGTGTTGGCAACCCTATAAATCCGCGTCTTTTTGGCACAAAGGCGCGGACTCCCGCCTGTGAGCGACGGAACGCTTCGAAAGGTGCGTGCCTCACATTCGGGTCCAGCGGCAGAAAACTGGCCGGGATTCCCGGTGACGCTGGGCCCGCACAATGACCGCCAATAAGCCGTTTATCAGCATTCCTGCGGCTGCGTCTGCATAGGGTCGGCGTATATTAAATCGGTGTGGGGCCAGTTTCGCCCTTGGCCTCCCTTAATATTCGGAGTTCACAGGCACCCCTCTATGTATATACTTGTTTCTACATTGAGGTTGAGGGGCATCGCCTATGTCGATAGGAACTAAACTTACGGTACAGCAGTGGGGAAATAGTCTGGCGGTGCGCATACCTGCCGCTGTGGCGCGTACTGCCCATTTCACCGTCGGGCAGCCTGTGGAGATACCGTGGCTGAGGACGGCGTGCTGGTCAAGCGTGCGGGTTGCGTTTTCTGGCCTCTCGTGATCACCCATTCTGATTGCTCGTGATCACCCGTTCTGGTTGATGGTGATCACGGATTCTGATCGATCGTGATCACTTTGGGTCCGTGCGCCGGAATCGGTGATC
>JAJYRD010000087.1 GCA_021794275.1 Pseudomonadota bacterium
GGCACACATCAGGAAGGCAAAGATGGCTAAGGGACGCACGCTCATACATGCCGTAGGTAGAACAGATACTCGATCTTATGAACTCCCGCTCTACCGGTCAATACGAGTCAGCTCGTAGCTCGCAAACCGTTGTTGCGGCGGCCCCACGGCCTCGAGCGCGAGACGGCGCAGTCGCGCCTCGGACCGGCAGCGGTAAGCCCGATCCCCGCACCAGCGTTTCCCTATCCTCCTCGCCCCCCAGGAGACGGCAGGCGGTGGTGAGGTAAAGTCGATCGACTACCCGGTCTACCACTAAGCTGTGGAAGGGCCGCGGGCCGCCCGTCATGTACACGCGCCGCAGCCCGCGTTCATCGAGCGCCCGCCAAAGATCCTTGCCCGTCACGGCGGGCGCCTCATCGACCATGACGACCTGAAGCCCCGCCGCGCGCGCCGCCCGTGCCTCATCTCTTGCTGTGGTGGGGGCTATGGCCGCAATAGCACCCGGATGCGCGGACTTGAGTGCCCCTGCCGCTAAATCATGGGGTCGCGAGGTCACGACGACGCACACGGGGTGCGCGCTCAGGCCGCGCGCGCGGCGGTAGTCGCGGAGGTCCGGATAGCGCTCGTGCGCGGCGATCATCATATCCTTGAACGCGCCTGCGGCGATCGCCCGGGCTTGGGACCCGTGGTGAGTACGGCGTCGGCCTGCACCAGCAATTCCGTATACAGGCGCCAATCCCGGTCGTTGGCGATCGTCGCGGGGACGCCTTTGTGTCCATCGCTGTTGCGTAGCGCGATGCGGCCATCGAGGCTCGCGAGAAAGTTGGCATAGATGAAGGGGCGCCCGACCTCTGCCGGCACGTCATCGAGGTACAGGCCCGCAAGCTCGCGTCTTCGCGGGGCACCTGGGTACAACGTCAGTATAGGCATGCGCGCCACGGTAAGCGACGATCGATACCGTGGCGCGCGACCTAAGTCTGGGCGCGCAACAATTCAGCGACCGCCGGCCCCGACAGCGGGTGCGCCACCAGGTAGCCCTGCACAAGGTCGCAGTGTTGGCGGCGCAGGAAGCTCATCTGGTCCTCGGTCTCGACGCCCTCGGCGATGATGTCGAGCCCCAATTCGTGGCCAAGCGTGATGATGGCGCGGGTGATGGCGCCGCCGTCGGTATGGCGCGTGAGGTCGGCTACGAACGATTGGTCGATCTTAAGTGCGTTCAAGGGGAAGCGCTTGAGATAACTCAAAGACGAGTAGCCGGTCCCGAAGTCATCGACCGCAAGCCTTATGCCCATGTCGCTCAAGGCCTCCAGCATATCGACCGCCCCCTGGGCGTTCTCCATGAGAACGGACTCCGTGAGCTCCAGCTCCAGCAGGCCCTCGCTGTGCGGCCAGCGGCCGAGAATGTCGGCCAGCACCGCGAGCAGGGCGCGATCACGAAACTGGCGCGCGGAGATGTTCACCGACACGCGCACGTCCCAGAGCCCTTGCGCCCGCCACGCCTCCATCTGGGCAAGCGCCGTCTGCAGGGCCCATTCTCCTGCCGGCACGATAAGACCGGTCTCCTCCAGCAGCGGTATGAACCCAGCCGGGCTTACGAGCGCGCCATCGGGCTGCTGCCAGCGCATCAGTGCTTCGGCGCCCACGATCCGTCCACTCACCATGTCCTTCTGCGGCTGATAGAAAAGCCGCAATTCGTCGCGTTCCAGTGCGCGGCGCAGCCGGCTCTCGAGAGTCAACCGCTCGAGCGCCTTGGCGTTCATGTCGGCGGTGTAGAATTCGTGGGCGTTGCCACCGCGCAACTTCGCGCGATCCAGGGCGCTGCCGGCATTTTTGAGAAGCGTCTCGGCATCGGCGCCGTCTGTGGGGGCGAGGCTCACGCCAATGCTCACCGTCAAGAAAAACTCATGACCGCTCACGTTGAACGGCTCGCTCACCAAAGCTGCCAGATGGTCTGCGAATATGCTCGCTTCCTGGACGGATCTCATGGGCGCGAGCAGCGCCGCGAACTCGTCGCCCCCGAGCCGCGCGAAAAACGCCTTACTGCCAAGGGTGGTGCGCAGGCGTTCGGCGAATTCCTGGACGATATGATCGCCCACAAGCGGGCCAAAGGTGTCGTTCACGCGCTGAAACCGGTCGATATCGAACAACAGGACGGCAAGCGAGCGGTTTCTGTAGTGGTCTTGGACGATGGCCGCGTCTATGCGTTCGGACAGAAGCGCGCGCGTGGGAAGATTAGTCAGTGGATCATGGTGCGCAAGATAGTTTATACGCTCCTCTGTGGCGATATGTTCGGTCATATCTTTTCCAGTCGACACGAAATAGGCTATGGCGCCGCTTTCGTCGCGCAACGGCGTGATGGTCGCCTGTTCGTAGTAGAGTGAGCCATCCTTCCGACGGTTTATGAACATGTCGCGATACACGGACCCGGAACGTATCGTATGCCACATATTGTCGTAAAACGCGCGTACATGGCGGCCGGAGCGCAGGATGCGCGGCGTATGGTCTATCGCCTCCTCGCGGGTGTAGCCCGTAATCGTTTCAAAGGCCTTGTTTACATAACGGATGACGCCCTTGGTATCGGTTATGAATACCGAGTCTCCCGATTGCTCTATGGCAATCATGAAACGCCCCAGTTTCTCCTCCGTGCGTCTTCGTTCGGCGATCTCTGCGGACAGCTCTGCTGTGCGGCGCGCATGCAGAAAGTGCAGGCGGCGCATATGCGTGCGCGAGCGTTCTCGTTCGACGGCACTCGTTATGCTGCGACCTGCGGCGAGCAGCGCTCCGCGCGTGGGTGGCAGAAGCGCGTCCGGGCTTACCGCGAGATCGACAAAGCCGATAGGGGTGCGGTTGTCGAACAAAGACAGGGCGGCGTGCCGAAGGCCGGGTGCGATCGGCAATGGCGGGTGGCGGCGGGTGTTGCGAAATCGCCCAA
This sequence comes from Pseudomonadota bacterium, assembly GCA_021794275.1. GTDB lineage: Bacteria > Pseudomonadota > Gammaproteobacteria > Acidiferrobacterales > Acidiferrobacteraceae > Acidiferrobacter. The sequence continues at coordinate 2,912 of JAJYRD010000087.1, forward strand.
GGCGGTACGGGTCCTCGACGCTCGCGAAGCCTTCGCGCCGTGGAGCGGTCCGGTATTCCTTGTACAGCACGATGCGTGCCGCATATATCCCGGGAAAGCGCAGAAGGGCAGCAGTAGCGCGCGCCACCACCCGCTCCTGCCCTTCGGTGCCGAGCAGGTCGGTGATGAGTGCCGGAAGGGCCCTCAATACCGCCTGCGCCCGGCGGCGGACCGACATGGCCGGCGCCGGGGTGCGCCGGCCCTTGCCTTTGCGGGCGACGTGGGACGCGGCGCGCGGTACGGTAAAGAGCGCAGCCTCCCTGCGTATCCCGTTCGGCGCGATGCTTTTGCGGATCACGCGCCCCCCCGGTGTCCTGAGGTAGGGGGCCAGCTTGCGCCCGCAATCGTCCGGATCTATGAGTACGACGACGTGGAATATCTCATCCGTTCGCCTAGTCATGGGTCGCGAGTATAGGAGAAAGCTGTCCCGGAAACCTCGGCCTTCCAGCCCGGTCCATTTGAGCGAGCTCGCACACGCGGTATGATGCGCCGTTTTGGGGTGTCCGGGTGCGTACACGCGATATCGTTTGGCTTTTAGTGGCGACCGCGCTCATGGGCTCGTCCTTTGCCATCGGACAAATGGGGCTGCGTTACGCCCCCCCGCTTTTCCTGGCGGGGCTGCGATTCACCCTGGCCGGCGCGCTGCTCGCCGGGTTTGCACGCAAACGCCGGCCACTGGCCCGATGGAGCGACCGTGGGCGGGTGGTCACCATAGGCCTCCTTCAGACCGCGGGCGTCATGGGCACGATCTTCGTGAGCCTAAAGACGATCCCTGCCGGCGAGTCGGCCATCCTCACCTTTGCCAATCCCCTGATTGTGGTCGTCGGCGGGTCTGTGCTGCTCCGCTATCGGTATCGCGCGCGGCAATGGGCGGGCGTGGTCGTGGGGTTCACCGGCCTCGCAGTGGCGGTCGGTGGGGGCTTTGTAGTGAGGCCAGGCGTGTCCCTGGCGCTTTCCTCGGCGATCTTCTGGGCGGCCGCCACGCTCCTCATGAAGCGCTGGCAGGGGTTTGCGGACCTGTGGGTGCTGAACGCCTATCAGATGCTGACCGGTGGTCTGGTCCTGCTGGCACTGGGCGCGGTCTTCGAGGCCCCCGATTTCCACTGGAATGTCGCTTCGGCGGCGATCCTCGCATGGCTTGTGGTTATGGCCTCGATCGTGCAGTTCGGCGCCTGGTTTTATGTGCTGCACCGAAACGACCCGGCGCGCGTGAGCGCCTATCTCTTTCTTGCTCCGGTATTTGGTGTGTTATCCGGCTGGCTGCTCCTGGACCAGCCCGTCGGTTGGCATGTGGCCGCGGGCGCGCTCGGAATCGCCGCCGGCATCTGGCTCGTAAACCAGGCGCCGAGCGCAGCAGTCGCCACTGATCCGGTGCGATGAGGGCCCCTCGATCTGTATTGTGTCTCTCCATCCCCTATGTCTTGCATCGTCATGCGGGGCTAGTCAAAGCATCGCGATCGACCGATTCGCACCAGAGTTGCGCCATCAGCTCTGCAACAGGGGGATCCTCATCGCGATAGGGACACCATCACGCTTAGACAAGAACCGGTGATCACGATGACTAGAATACGCAAGGGGATCGGTAGGTCGACTTTCGCCTGACATTCAGCGCTTGGAGGTACGCAGCGCAGGATGCGTGGAGTAAGGCGCATATCGTCCACGTGATATAGTTTTTGCAACGAACACTTGAGGTCTGTGATCCATGGTTTGGCGTC
>JAJYRD010000055.1:0-7277 GCA_021794275.1 Pseudomonadota bacterium
CCGATCTGGTACGCCAAGACTTGGCGCCTCCTGCTGCAATACGACGAGAACGATCTTGCCCTCCCGCCCCTCTGTCAGCCTGCGCGAGGTGCCCTGGACTACGCGACGGCCAGGCCAGCGATTGATGAACTTCGGGTCACCCTTATGAGGCGAGGGGAAGCCACAGATCTGTTCGGCCACGAACGCGGCGGCGCCTTCCGAGGCATCTTGGGTACCATTGAGCAGACTATGTTCGGGGATGCGCTTTACAGGACCCGGGAGGAGAAGGCGGCCCATCTCCTTTATTTCATCATCAAGGACCACCCATTCTCCGATGGCAACAAGCGGATTGGTTCCTTCATGTTTCTACTCTATCTGCACCAACAGGGTGTGGTCACGATACTCGACCCCGAGGCGCTCACGGCGCTCGCCCTGCTCGTGGCCGAGAGTCAACCCACCAACAAGGACCTGATGATCCGCGTGATCATTAATCTGCTGGTGGCAAGCGACCCGCAGCACTGAAAGGAGCCAATACCCTATTCGAAAAGGTCCGCCTGCTATTTCACTACGCTGCGAGCTCGGTCCATGCGGGCGCAGGCCAGGCTATCGGCGTGATCGCCAACCCGATACAGTGCGAACGTCACACTGACCATCCCTGCGTGAAAAGTAGATCGAACGGGTCATCTCCAGCACGACGGCATGTACGGCGCCCTAGCGGGCATCATCGGCCAGGGCCTGCCGGGCGTCCGGCCTTGGAGGTGGATGGCGCGGCGTGGCCGGAGGATAGGGAATGAGGCTTGCGGTTGTTCTTGGTCTGGCGCCCGCCATGCCGGCCGGATTCCGGCGTCTATTGAGCGCTTCAGCCTTGCGCCCAAACTGTGCATCACTCTGCATAGCATGGGCTGCAGCCGCCACGACCCTCAAAACAGAACATGATCGGCGCGCCGTGCGTGGTGCGCGACTCAATCACTGCGCCGGGATAAGCCTGAGTTGGGATTCCATTTCGGCAAGGTGTTCGAAACCCCGATCTTCATGCAAGAGTGGCACGTTGTGTTCCCCGGCAATGATGGTGATCGGGCAATCGTGAGGACTGCGTGGTGTGATGCCGGCCCAGCGACAGCGGGCATACGGCTCGGCCGCCGCGATGTGCGTGGCTGCGCCGGACCGGGATTCCAACAAGGGCAGCGAGAGGAAATGCGTGCGCAGCCGGTCGAAGCTCGAGACATCACCCGCGCCTGTTACTACGAACCCACGGTGCAGCGCGCCTGTAGGGATCTGGCCCTGGGCTAGGGGTTCCGGATCGATGCCTGCCCGCGGCGTGACCCCCAGAAGAACGCCTGGACCGTGCTCCGCACCGCTTTGAGCATCTGGATGGCAAAGGCCTCGAAGAGCTCGGTAAACCGGCTCTGATCCTCGGCCCAGGCGATCCGGACCTGCTTCACCCCGCACTTCGGGCAAGCGACCCGGGGGACATCGGCGGTGAGGAACGTTTTCCATTGCATGGTGTTGAGATGCCGCCAGCGCCGAGGCCGGCTGTCATAGCGGGACCCCGCGCTCCCGCAGCTCGGGCAGGTGAGCGGGGTGTCCGGCTGATGCCGCACGGTGACGGCGATCTCCCCGAGCACACGGCCGGCGGAAGGTTGTGTAATCTGCATCCTGGTGACCTCTCAGGGTGGCGTTAGGCCCAGAAGCGTTTGGTAGAGTTCAGTATCGCGCATAGGGACGCGATACTCTCCCAGGGTCCGAATTCAGGCACGATCCGCCCGACCCACACAAGAACCCTGAAGAGCCATAATCCAAGGGCAGCGGTCGGACCTATGGGACGGTGTCGGCTCTTCAGGGGAGAGGAAGAAACAACGCCTCGGGGGGCCGGTTGTTGTCACCTTTCGTTTTCTGGAGATCGAGCCCGCGCCGGCAGTATTCACGGGACCGCGTCTCGTCGCCCAGGCGCTCCATAACGAGCGCAAGCTCCGCGTAGATGTCGGATGACGGGTTCTGGCGGGCGCAGCGTTCGGCATACTCCCGGGCCTTGCCGGGGAGGTTGGCCGTTAGTGCGAGCTTGGCGAGTGCCAAGAGCAGGGGGCTACTCTGTGGTGAGATCTTCAGCCAGTTTTCGGCCTGCGACAGATAGCGCAGCGCCTCGTCGCCCTGCAGATCCCCATAGGCGCCATAGAGTTCGTCCACGGGCTCGTGGCGCAAGGCGGGGGTCAGCAGCCGCTCTGCCTCGTCGATCTCGCCCCGGCGAATCAGGTTGCGGGCGTAGAGGGCGATGAGCGCTGGATGCTGGCGGTGGTTCCTTGGTATGGCGCGCCACACGGCCTCCGTATCTGCCTGCGAGTGGGTGGCAGCGAGCACCAGCAGCTGACGGAAGGCATCGCGCTCGAGGTCGTCGATCGCCGCAGGCTCCATCGCTTTGTGACGGCGCAGCTCGGGCGCGAGCTGAGTCACGGCGGTCCAGTCCCGCAGGCCGCGCGCCCGCTGCGCGAGCAGGCGCAGCACGGTGCGATTTCCCGGATGGGAGATGCGCACCGCGTTCAGGGTGGCGAGACTGCGTTCGTATTCCCGGCCCGCCTCGTGCAGATAGGCCTGGAGGAGGCCTGCGGCAAGGCCAAGCCCCGGGGTCCGTTGTGCCTGGGTTAGGTATTCGTCGCGCTCCTCCCGGTGCCCTTGGCCCTGCGCCGCGCAGGCTGCCACAAGATAGTGGATACCCGGCACATCCTCGGCCTTGATGTCGCCCACGAGATCCTTCTCGGCGCCCGCATGGTCGCCCTCGAGGAACTTGATGAGGCCCGCATGGAGGGCCTTCTGCTGATGGCGCAGACGGCGGTCCAGCCGCCAGCGCCCGACATCCCGCGGTATGCGCAAGAGGCGCATGGTCACATGCAGCAGGGCGTAGAGCAGGACCACTGCCGCGATCAAGAGCAACACAAAGAGCGTGAGCGGCATCTCGACGCTCCAAGGGCTGCGCTCGATCAACACATAACCCGGATTGTGCATGGCCGCCAGGGTCACGAGGACCGTGGCCACGAGCAAAAGGACGATGCCGGACAGGATCTTCATGAGGCGGCGCGCGACAACCGGCGCAGGAGGTGCAGGGACCGCGAGATGTCTGGCCACTTCAAGGTCTGGCTCTTGCGCTTAAGGTCTTGCAGCTTCACAACGACCGCCTGGGTGGAGCGGGCCTTTACGTTGAAGTAGCGCTTGATCCAGCGATCGGCCGCGCCGAGGTCGGCGGCAACGAGCGCCGGGCGATGTTCGAGGAGGGCGATCTGTGCTCCGTAGAGGCGGATCTGCAGGTTCTCGCGCGCAAAGTAGGCGCGCTTGGGCGCGAGCAGCGCGCGCTCATGCACCGGCTCCTTGCGGATCCGTATGAGCCCCCTGAAATCCTGCCAGATCCCGTCGACGGCGCGGCGCCAGAATGGGGCCGGGGCCGACTTCACGGTCGGGGATGCTTTTTTGGGGAAGGCGTGCGGCAGGGCAAGTGGCAAGGTCCGGACGCTGTGGGCGAGCGCAACGAGATCGAGCGCCATGGTGGAGGTGTGTTGGCGACGCAGCGCCTTCAGGCGCAGGATCTCCTGGAGGATGGACTTGCGCACAGGCAGCAAGCGGGGGTCACCCTGGCGACGGAGTTCGCGCTGCGCCTGGTGGAGCGCAAGCAGCGCCAGCGGAACGTTATGCTGAAAGCGCAGCTGGTCGTTCGCTATGAGCAGGAGGTCGGCTGCCGCCCGCACCCGCCAGTGACGTCCTGGATGGTTGGCGGTGGAAATTGACGCCTCGCGCCGCGCGAGGTCGGCGATCGCCTTGCGGCTCGTCGTCTGCGCCTGCTCCAAGGACGCGATCTTGGTGTTCAGTTGGATGAGGGCCTGGCTTTGCGCCTGAAAGCTTCTCGTCACGTCGAGACCCACGATGTGGGCCTTGTAGGAGAGCAGGTACCACACATAGCCCAGGCCGACAAGGGTCACGAGCGACAAGAGCAGCGCGAGCCCTCCAGCAACGGAACGCGCGCGGCGCGGGGCGGGTGGGGGCGCGGGGGAGATCGTCTTCTCGGCTTCGTCGGTCATGGTGACTCTTAGGGTTTAGGCGATTATAGGGGGTTTTTGCCGGCATGCCAGGCAAGGAGGGCAGCAACCAGTGCTTCATCGTCCGCTCCCGCGGCGACCACGAGGGGTCCCGTGAGGCCCAAAGCGAGGCAGGCATCCCGTAAGCGCGTCCCGACCACGACAAGCGGGGTCTTCGCAAGCCACTGGCGGCCGACCTGTCCCAGGGCATCATAGAGGTGATGCAGGCCTTCGACGCTTGTCACGATCACCGCATCCAGGCCGTTGCGCGCCCACCCGCGCAGGAGCCCCGAGACGTCCGCCGAGGGTGCCGCCCGCCGGTAGCACTCGGCATATTGGACATAAGCCCCGCGGGCCTTCAGGGTATCGCCGAGGAGTTCCCGCCCGCCCTCCCCCCGAAAGATGATGGCGCGCAGACCATCCATTCCCTGAAAGGGTTCCATAGATAGTAGTGACTCACTATCGAACCGGCCTTCTGGGACCAGGACGTCCGTGAAACCAAGCCGCTTCAGCTCGCGGGCGCTGCCGCGGCCGATGGCCGCCATGCGGACGTTCGCGGGCCATTGCTGCCCCCAGCCCTGCATGAGATTGAAGGCGCGGGTGACCGCGTTCGGGCTTATGAAGATCGCCCAGTCGTAGCTGGCTAGGTCGGCGACTACGGCTTTGAGGCTTGCGATATCACGGGGCTCCACGATCTCTACGGCCGCGAAGTGTGTGGGTTTGGCGCCCAGGGCCGTGAGTCGCTCCATCAGGCCCTGGCTTTGGCCGGCCGGCCGCGTGACAAGGATCTTGAGTCCGGAAAGATCGCTCACGCCCCGTCCTTCAAGAGACGTTCTATGATCGTTCCGGCGCCTTGCGACAGGAGGCCGCCGGCGACGGCGCGCGCGATCTGCGACGCATCTACGACGGGCCCACGCCGGGTCTCGGCGAGAAGCCTGCTCCCGTCGGGTTCGCCGACCAGTCCCCGCACGGTGAGTTCCCCCGAATCCAGCGTGGCGAAGGCCGCGATGGGGAGCCGGCACCCGCCCGCCAGGGTGCCTGTGACAATGCGCTCGGCCTCCACGCAGAGCGCGGTGTCCGGGTGGTGCAGGGGATCTATGAGCCCGCGGGTTTTGGCGTCATCGAGCCGGCACTCTATGCCGATGGCGCCTTGCGCGGCCGCCGGCAGGCTCACGTCGATCGACAAATAGCCGCTTATGCGATCGGCAAGACCCAGGCGCTTCAATCCCGCCGCCGCGAGAATGATCCCTGAGAACTCGCCGGCGTCGAGCCGCGCCAGGCGACTGTTGACGTTCCCGCGCAGATTTTCGATGCGCAGATCGGGGCGCCTATGCCGGATCTGGCAGGCGCGTCGTAGGCTTGCGGTGCCAATGACGGTCCCTTGAGGTAGCGCCTCCAGTTCGGACACTCCAAGGGGGGACACCAGGGCGTCGCGTGGGTCCTCGCGTTCGAGGATCGCACCTATGGCCAAACCCTCAGGCAGTTCCGCTACCACGTCCTTCATGGAATGAACCGCGAGGTCTACGCGTCCTTCCGCAAGAGCCTGTTCGAGCTCTTTCGTAAAGAGCGCCTTCCCGCCGGAGGCGGCGAGCGGGCCGGAAAGCTGTCGGTCGCCTTCGGTCGTCATCGGGACGATGGTGACCGTAAGTCCTGGGTGCAGGGCCAGGAGCCGATCGCGGACGTGGGTAGCCTGCCATAAGGCGAGAGCGCTCTTGCGGGTTCCAAGGTGCAGAGTCGTCACGGAGAGTCCGAATGGTGGAGTGTAAGGGCTGTCATCCTAAGAAATTGACGGGACTTACGCAAACCGCGGTCTCTAGCGCCCGTGTTTGTTCTGGGAGACGGATCCCCACGGACAGGGTTCCGCGCGCCGACTTTGTGATGTCGCCCCGCGAGCGTCCGGTCCCCATTCCTGGATTTGCCCATCCGCCATACCGCCCTGCCCCGATCGCGGGCTACGGTTCCCCGATGGCCACCACGAGCGCACCGCGTCTTCGACGGACGCCTATTCGAGCGCGCGCCGCCAGGGCGATCCCAAGTGAGGTTCCCCAAGGACGAAACAAGCGCGCAATCCGTATCCGTTTTTTGTTTCCTGCATACCCTCTTCCTGCTATAACATCCTTTGGTGCGCAAGGAAATAAAGCCGCCCCGAAGGGCCAGGGCTTTCCACGGCCGTCTTGTCATGCATCACCACCTCGATATGCTACGCGAGAAGCTGCGGGGAGCGCCTGCCGACAGGAATACGAGGGGCCGATAATAAATGGATCTTTGTCAAAACCCACCAGAGGAGCACTGTGATATGACATATAAAGCGGTTTACCATCGGTTCGTGTCGGCGTTTGCCGTCCTAACCTTGTTGGCATTCGCCGCACCGGGCTACGCGGGCATGCAGAGCCATGCGTTCGCGACTCATCGCGTCGTCGTTCAGATCAGCAACGGCTCCGCCCAAGAGCAGGAACTCGTCCTAGCCAATGCCGCCAACGTCTTGAAGTACTTCGGGCCCACCAAGCTGCAGATGGAGATCGTGGCCTTCGGTCCCGGCATGCGCCTGCTCTTGAAGAACAACGTGCATGCGAAGATGATCCAAAGCCTGCATGCCGAGGGCGTCGAGTTCGCGGCCTGCCACAACACGATGATGAAGATGCATTTGACGAAGGCCGACCTGAATCCGGTGGCGCACGTGGTGCCGGGCGGCGTGATTGAGATCATGCGTCGCGAGAGCGAAGGTTGGAATTACATCCGCCCGTAAGCGAAGGCGCTGCGGTTAGCATAAGAAGACATTAAAAAAACCAGTCCCATCTAGGAGGAGTTCATGAAAAAGCAATCGTTGCTGACGGCGGCGGTGGCCGCCGCCTGTTTCGCGGGGGGCGCGCACGCCACTAACTGGTTTCAGCTCCAGGGCACGGAGCCAAGTGGAATCGCCGCGCCGGTGCATGTCTTCGGATTCATACAGCCGACCTATGAGGATGCGGGTGGGTCGGCGGTGAACGGCCTTGTGGGCCCGGCCGGCGCGTTCAATGGCGCCGTCCCCAAGTTCAACGAGGTCGCCCCGCAGGATAGCTCGATGCGCAGCTTCAACATGCTGCGCGCCCGCATCGCGGTACGCGGCACGGTCTTGCCGATCAGCAATAAGATCGACTACTTCATCATGGCCGAGTTCGGGAACAACGGCTACACCTATGGGAGCGGCAGTTACACGCCGCGCCTGACCGACGCCTCGGTCACCTTCAACGAGATCCCGGG
>JAJYRD010000055.1:7377-58332 GCA_021794275.1 Pseudomonadota bacterium
GCGGCGGGGACGGGGGGCGGCTACACCACCCAGCAATACACCTTCAAGCGCTACGGTCTCGGCGCGCAGTATCGTAGCGGCTTCATGAGGCCCTGGGCGTTCCGGGTGACGAGTGAGCTCATGCGCGGCACGGGCTGGATCTTGTCCCAGGCGCCATTCGCCGGTCCCTACAACAACAGTGCATGCAGCTCGGCGACTGGAGCTACTAATTTATGCACCGAGACCCTCTATCCGGGCGCCAATAACGCGGCGGTGGGCGGCTATGTCGAGGCGGGTCTGTTCGTCACGAAGCATTGGGACCTCGAGGCCCGGTACGACCAATACAATCGTATGACCAATAATCCAGGGCTCGAGCGTATCTTCAAGACCACCACCCTGGGCGTGCAGTACTACATCTCGCCCTTGGCGCGCGTCACGTTCAACTATGCGATCAACCGTATCGACATCCCGCACCTGTCGGCTGTGGGCCCCGCGCCCGCACAACACAACGCATCGGCCATTGCGAGCGCCAAGGACAACACGATCGCCTTGCAGACGACCTTGCTCTTCTAAAGGACTCAAACTACAGGAGGTTTTGTGAAAAAAGGTGCTTTATGGACGGCCCTGTCCTTTCTGGCGGCAAGTACGCAGGCCCTGGCGGTGCAGGGCAACCTGCACTGGAACACGATCCATATCCAGATCCCGGTGCGCTTGAAGCACGCCAAGGTGGTCTTCAACATGGATCACCCGGTGTTCATTCCTCATACACGGGAGCCGGTGGGGCTTTCGCAGATGCGGATGATGCTGGCGAAGTTCACGCGTGATCATACGCACTGGAAGATCGATGCGGTCTTCCAGGGGGCGGATAGCTACATGTTGCTGAACAATAAGGCCTACGACCAGTTCATGCATGTGCGCACCGGTAATCCCTACCGTGGCCAGATCGAGGCCCTGTTTCACAAGGGTATCGACATCGAGGAGTGCGGGGTCACCATGCGCGCCCATCATTGGGGTAACAAGCAGCTCTTGCCCAATGTGAAGGTCAACGCCGGGGCGGTCGCCCGCATCATCTGGCTCGAGCAGCACGGTTACATCGAGGTCAATCCTTAGCGGATGCGGTAACGCGGCGTTCCGTCGCGGGTAAGGATCTGGGCGAGGGTCGGCACGACCTCGCCCAATCTTTTTTTGAGGCCGTAGGGCGGGTTCAAAATCACGAGCCCCGAACCGTTCAGGCGGTTCTTGACGTCTGGTGGCCAGGTCAATAGTTCCACGCACAGGGTTTCTTCCCCGAGGGCCGCGACGGCGGTGACCAACCGATCCGCGTCGTGCTTGTCTTTGATGGGATACCAGATGAGGTAGACCCCCTGGCGGAAGCGCTCAAGGGCGGTCTTCATACCCGTCAACAGCGCGCTTCGCTCCGTCACCCGCTCGTACGGCGGGTCGATCAGAATCACCCCGCGACGTTCCTTGGGCGGGAGCAGGGCCTTCAGCGCATGATAACCGTCTCCGAGAAAGATCTGGCCCCGCTCCGCGGGCAGGACCTGCTGCAAGTTGCCGTGGGTCTCGCGTGCCCCTTCCACCGCGACGAACCGGTCTTCCGGGCGCAGCTGCCCGGCTATAAGGAGCGGAGAGCCGGGATAGTCCCTGAGCTTGTGCCCGTTGAAGCGGCCCACTGCCTCAAAATAGCGCCCTAAGGCCGGCCATTCGGCACGACGGTCCCAGAGGCGGCGGATACCGTGGTCGGCCTCCCCTTCGGGCTGCAGGCGATAGAGTCCTTCGCCTGCGTGTGTGTCGAGCACGAAGAGGGGCTTTGGTTTTTGTAAGACGCGGCCCAGGGTCTCCAGAAGCACGACATGCTTCAAGACGTCGGCCGCCGACCCGGCATGGAAAGCGTGGCGGTAGTTCACTGGTAGTCCGTGTATTTGCGAGAGCTGCCACGCACCTTGTCGGCCGGGTACTTGGCGGCATTCTTCTCGATCTTAGCCCAAGCCGCTCGTTCGAGGTCAATCCCGAGCCTGTCGCAGAAGCGCAGCAGGTAAAGGAGCACGTCGGCGGCCTCTTCGCTCACCGCTTGGCGTTGCGTCTCCGAGAGTGCGCGGCTCTCTTCTTCACTCAGCCATTGCAGCTGTTCCACGAGTTCGCCCGCCTCGACGATGAGCGCCATCGCCAGGTTCTTCGGGGAGTGGAACTGCTCCCAATCGCGCTCTTTAGCGAATTGTGCGAGACGTTCGGTGAGATCCTGAAAGCCGCTCATGGGGTCCTCCGGAGAGGGCGGGCGCGCCTTTGCCAAGCGAGATGGGCCAAGGGCCGGGCGCCGCGCCCTCATGCAAAAGGCGCCAGTCTAGCGGATTTTGCAGGCCGCGTCCGGGGCCGGGAACGCGGAAGGCCCCCGCCGGGGCCTCGCGTCATAGCCTCGTCATACGTCACCCCTAATATGGCGCCTGTCGTTTAAGGTGGCGTCCAAAGACCGCCCCCGTCCGCGCCCCGTGCATGAGGCGTGTACCCACTTGCCTGTCGCCCAAGGAGAGAGTTTTATGGCCCAAGACAATCGTTCGATACTCCAGGCGCTCGACGACGCGCCCGTCAGCTTTTTTCACATGCGCGCGGCCGTGACCGCTGGCATGGGCTTTTTCACGGATGCCTATGACCTTTTCATCATCGGCATGGCGCTCGTCTACCTGAAGCCCGAATGGCATCTGACCGCGGGCCAGATCGGCCTGCTCGGCAGCGGATCTCTGCTTGCGGCCTTCCTGGGGGCGCTCACGCTCGGACGCCTGGCCGACCTCATCGGGCGCAAGGCCATCTATGGGGTCGAGGCGGCGCTCATGGCGATCGGCGCGCTCGCCTGCGCCTTCGCCCCGAGCTTTACGTGGCTGCTCCTCTTTCGCTTGATCCTGGGGTTCGGGATCGGTGGCGACTACCCCATGAGCGCCGTGCTCATGGCCGAGTACAGCAATGCCCGGCAGCGCGGCTCGCTCGTATCGCTCGTCTTCGGTATGCAGGGACTGGGCCTTGTGTTTGGGCCCGTGGTCGCGCTCACGCTGCAGGCGGCGGGGCTTGGTCATGACATCATCTGGCGCATCATGCTGGGCCTGGGCGCTCTGCCACCGCTTGCGGTCCTTTATCTGCGCCGCACCATGCCCGAGTCGCCGCGTTACAAGGCGCTTGTGCGCGGGCAGTCGGAGGCCGCGGCCCGTGACATGTCCGTCTATTCCGAAGGTCAGGTCCAGGCCTCCGGCCCTGTTGTGCGCCCCCGCCTGATGACGCTGCGCGCCTTTCTCGGCGACCGGCGCAATCTCGTCATGATCCTGGGCACCGCGGGCGCCTGGTTCCTGCTCGACTACGCCTTTTATGGCAACGTCATATCGACGCCCCAGATCATAGGTCTGCTCGCGCCGCACGCGAGCCCCATGCAGGCGACCGCCTGGGCGCTCATGATCTTTGCCGCGGCGGCGGTCCCGGGCTATCTCGCCTCCATCCTGTTGATGGATCGCATCGGCCACCGTCGTCTGCAGCTGATCGGCTTTGCGGTCATGGCGATAAGCTTCGGGCTCATCGCGATCGTGCCCGGCATGACCCATGACGTCCTGCCTTTCTTGCTTCTGTATGGGGTGAGCTTCTTCTTCACCGAGTTCGGGCCCAACTGCACCACCTTTGTGATTCCGGCCGAGGTCTTCCCGACCGGTGGCCGTACCACGGGTCACGGCATCGCGGCCGGGATCGGCAAGCTCGGCGCCTTCGTCGGCACCTTCCTGTTCCCCTACATAAGCCACGCGGGCGGCCTGAAAGGCGCCATGATGTTCGCGGCCGGCGTGTCGGTCCTGGGCCTGCTTCTGACGCGGCTCACCTTGCCCGAGACGAGTGGTCAGAGTCTGGAGACGCTGTCGGCCGAGACGCACGAGACGCCCATGGCCGAAGGCGGTTTGGCGGGTTCCGGCGCCTCCTCGATGTAGGGCCGCAGGCCGTCCGCCTACGGTAGGGCTTGGGGGCCGCGCCTGCGGCCCCTCGGTCGCGGGCTACGGCGCGGCGGCCGAGCGGTTCGTTCTCGATGATCTGCCCTTAATGTCAACCACGATTGACCTGGTGTCGGCATAGGCTTACGCTTCTGGCATATTCCCTAGACTTGGGGTTCCCTATGGAGCGTACGCTGGGACAGCAGATCAAGGGCCGACGCAAGGCTCTGGGGCTCACCCAAGCCGAGTTGGCCCATCGTGCCGGCGTGTCTCGCGCGACTTTGATTGCGGTGGAGCAGGGGAGCGTGACCCAAACCGACACCCTGCGCGTCGTGGCCGAGGCCTTGGGGACACAGTTGACGCTCGAGCAAGGCGTCCCGGCCCCCGAAAATCCTTGGGTTTCCCCTCCGGTCCTGCCGGCGCGACGCGGACAGCGGTTCCCCAATATCTATGAACTCATGGCCGCCAACCGGGGCCTCTTGATGTGATGGAGGCCTCTCCGTCACCCGAGGAGCGGGTCCGGGTTTATTGTAATGACGAGCCGGTCGGAGATCTCCTCAAAATTCATCACGCGCAGAGCGTGGAGTATGGGTTTTGCTACGACCCGTCCGTCCGCGAAGGCCAACTCGTATCTTTGGCGATGCCGGCCCAACCGTCTTGCGTTCCCTATCGCGGTTTTTCGCAAGTTCCGTATGTCTTCCAAGTGTCCCTGCCGGAAGGGCGCGCCATACAATATCTTGTGGAGCGATTCGGGAAGGGCGCGCGTCTTTTCGAACCCTTCTTCTTGCTGAAGCTCGTGGGCCGCGGCCTGATCGGGCGGGTCACGGTCGGTGGGCCGCGCCAGCACATCGCCGTGGATGCCGAGATGGTGGCGTTCGCCGGAACGAACGCGCCCGCTGCCGCCTGGATGGAGCAGGCGCTCTTGCGTGCGCAGGCTGAACAATTCGGGATTTCGGGCGTGATGCCGAAACTCCAGATCGCGCTTCCTCGGGATCGGCGTCCGGAAACCTTTTACCTTCCCCGCCATATCATCAAGCTCGAGTCGCCTGAGTACTTTGGGGTGTGCGTGGCTGAGGACTTCGCCTTGCGCGTCGCCCGGCGATACGGTTTGGAGAGTGTGCGGGCCAATCTCACCACTGCCGGGGATGCCCTGCTTGTCGATCGTTTCGATATCCGGGAAGACGGGCGATTTTCCGGATTCGAAGACGCTTGCGCGCTCGGTGGGTTTCCCAGTGCGTTGAAATATGACGGTTGCGTCGAAAGGCTTTTCACCATGGTGGAGCAATTCGTCCGCGAGGATTGCGTCGATGCCGACAAGCACCGTCTCCTGAAATTATGCATTCTGAACGACGTGCTCCGTAACGGCGACGCGCATATGAAGAATTTCGGGCTCCTCTATGATTCCTTGGAGGATGCGCGTCTGGCCCCCGTCTATGACGTCCTGGACACCACCTTGTTCCTGCCGGAGGACATACCGGCGCTCACCTTGACCCAGTACTTTCCGGACGAGGCCCTGAAGCGCAAGCACTGGTTTGTGCCAGATGACGTCGATGCGCTCATCGATATCGCCGATCTCCCCGGTATGCACGGGCGCCACCTTGTCCAGGAGGCAGCCGATGCGCTGGCCGATGTGGCTCGTGGCTATCTTGCGGATCTCGATGAGGCGGGCATGCGGGACGAGGAGCGTCGGGCGTGGGCCAAGGGCATGCTGGACAAGATCGGAACGAGATTGAGTCGCCTCGGGCTTACGGCCCCGAGAGGCCGCCCCTAGCGAAGCGCCGGTCGCGGGCAGGGACCCTCGGGGAAGCCCGCGCCTCTCTCGAAGACGGCCCCGTCCGGCCCCATCCGCGGCGCCGCCGAGGTTGCTGGGTCCAAGTTTTTTCACGGGGCCGCGCACGGGCGACCCGCCGTGGCTGCCCCACGACGTTCACCGCCAAGGCCTGCGCCCGGTTGACTTGGTCCGCCGCTCGCGCTTAGGGTTAGGCTTGCGCCCGGCGGAACTTGGGCTGTCTCGTCAGGTCTCAGTGACGCAGGTACGGCCAATTCGGCCAGGAGTCTCATTTTGAGGGTAAACACGATGGACTATCAGCAGGCACAAAACCAGTTGGCGCTTGTACAGCAGCAGAACCAGACGGCTATGCAGACGCTTCAGGCCCTCGCGCAGAAGCTCGCGGCGGCGGCCCCTGATCCTACGACGGGCCGCGAATGGGCGATGGACCTGCGCGAGGCGGCGATGGCGATGCAGGCCCAGGCCCAGAGCACAACCATGCTGGTCCAGCAGATGGCGCAATATATACAGCAGCTCGAGGGGGCCCTGGCCACCCACCCGAATGCCCCTGTGCGGTCGGCCGGCTGGGCCAATCAGCAGTCGCAGAGTGGCGGCGGCGGTTTTCTCGGTTCGCTCGTGGGCGGTCTGGGGATGGGCGCCGGCTTCGCGGCGGCCGACAATATCGTGAACGATATCTTCGATCTGTTCTAAGCGGTCTTGCCTTCCAGGTCCGCGAGGCGTGTACGCCCTCGCGTGACTGCCTCATGGACCTGCCGGGGGGCGGTGCCGCCCAGATGATCGCGGGCGGCAAGCGACCCCTCCAGGGTGAGCACCGGGAAGATGTCCGCCTCGATCAGGGCCGAGCAGGACTTGAGCTCGGGGAGCGGCAGTTCCGCGAGATCCACGCCGCGGTCTATGGCAAGCCGCACGGCGCGTCCCGCGGCCTCGTGGGCGTCACGGAACGGCAGGCCCCGCCTCACCAGATAATCCGCGAGATCGGTCGCGGTCGGGTAGCCGCGGCGGGCCTCTTCGCGCATCCGTGTCCTATGAAAGGTGGTCGCCGGCAAGAGCTCGGTGAGCGCGCGCAGGGAGTCGCGGACCGTGTCCAGGGTGTCGAAGAGCGGTTCCTTGTCCTCCTGGTTGTCCTTGTTGTAGGCGAGCGGTTGACCTTTCATGAGGACCAGCAGGGTCGTGAGGTGGCCTATGACGCGGCCGCTCTTGCCGCGCAGGAGTTCGGGGACGTCCGGGTTTTTCTTCTGGGGCATGATCGATGAGCCGGTGCAAAAGCCGTCGGCGAGCTCTATGAAGCCGAATTGCGGGGTCGACCAGAGCACGAGCTCTTCGGCAATCCGTGACAGGTGGACCATGATCAAGGCCGCGGCCGCCGTGAATTCGATGACAAAGTCCCGGTCCGAGACCGCGTCGAGCGAGTTTTCTGCCGGGCGCGCAAAGCCCAGGGCCCGTGCCGTCATCTGCCGGTCTATGGGGAAGCTCGTGCCGGCCAGGGCGCCGGCCCCGAGCGGCATGACGTTCAGGCGGCGGCGGGCGTCGATGAGGCGTTCCGCATCGCGCAAGAACATCTCGAACCACGCGAGTACGTGATGGCCCAGGGTCACGGGCTGCGCCACCTGCAGATGGGTGAAGCCCGGCATGATCGTCTCCGCCTCGCGTTCGGCGAGCATGAGGAGCACGGACCCGAGCCTCTGGAGTTGGCCTACGAGCCCGTCCAGGCCGTCGCGTAAGTAAAGGCGCACCGCAGTCGCCACCTGATCATTGCGCGAGCGGGCGGTGTGCAGTTTCTTGCCGACCTCGCCTATGCGCTCGATGAGTGCGGCCTCCACGTTCATGTGGACATCTTCGCGCCCTACGGACCACGTGAAGCGGCCCGCGTCGATGTCCTTCTCTATCGCGGAAAGCCCTTCGGCGATAAGCGCGGCCTCGCTTTCCTGGATGATGCCGACTGCCGCCAACATGTGCGCGTGGGCGATGGAGCCCCGAATGTCATGGCGGTAGAGCCTTTGGTCAAACCTGACCGAGGCCGTGAAGGCCTCCACAAAAGCGTCCGTGGGTTCGGTGAAGCGACCTTTCCAGGCCTTGTCGGTAGGAGACATGCGCGCGCTCGACGAATGAAGTGGCGCTCATGGTACCGAACCGCAGGCGCGCCGTTAAGGGTGGCGCGCGCTTGCCATTTGTCCGTCGACGCCTTCCGATCATCGGTGGTGGGTTGAGACCAACCCCTGCGTCTACTAAGGTTATTCCCGTAGTGCCTGGGCCGGACTCTCCTTATGCACCCCCACCCCGAAATGCCGGCCCAGGGTTGCCGGGCCCACGAGCACGACTCGGGGCCCTCTTTTTCTTGCTAATCTTAAGCTTGTCCCTATCCCTCGGGGCCTCGGTCTCGTATAAAAGGTGGTCATGAAGGACTCGACGAGCTATTTTCTGCCCGATTTCGGTTCTCTCGCCATTGCCGCCAAGGTGCTGCTCATGGCCGAGGCGATCGCCGTGATATTCACGATCGCCGGCAGCGACAGTCTGGGGCTCGCTACCGCCCGCCATTTCCTGTTCCTATCGGGCTACACCCTGACCATAGCGTTGGTGAGCCTAGGGTTGTGGCGCCTCGTCAACCGGGGGCTGCGTCAGTTGTCGGCGGTGGTGGGGTCGCTTGTTGTGATCGCGCTCATGATCGTGGCCGTGGTGGGGGTCACCGAGGGCCTCATCAACGGGCTCTACGCGCTCGGCATCATCCCGACCCGCGCGCCGCCCTGGCAGCTCGCCATCCTAGTCCATGGTGTTCTGATCGGTACCGTGGTCATGTTGCTTGGCTTGCGCTATCTGTTCGTATCACACAAGGCACAGATCGATGCCAAGCTCGAGCAGGAGGCCCGCATCCAGGCCCTGCAGTCGCGCATCCGACCACATTTCCTCTTCAATAGCATGAACAGCATTGCGAGTCTTACGCGCAGCGACCCGCCACGCGCCGAGGCGGCACTTCAGGATCTCGCGGATCTGTTTCGTGTACTGCTTGCCGATGCCCGCAAGCTCGTGCCGATCACGGCCGAGCAAGAGATCTCGCGCCAGTACCTGGAAATCGAAAAGTTGCGGCTCGGCGATCGGCTCACTGTCCAGTGGACCGTAAGTAACGTTCCCCGCAACGCGCTTATCCCAACGCTGACCTTGCAGCCGCTCCTTGAAAACGCCATATATCACGGTATCGAACCTCGATTCGGTGGGGGCACGGTCAAGGTCGAGCTTTGGGGGGATAACGCCGAGACCTTGAACGTCCTCATCAGTAATCCGGTCCCGGAGGTCCGCAAGCATGCCCATGGGCGCGGCAACAAGATCGCCATGGATAACATCCGCCAGAGGCTCGCTTCGCATTTTTCGGACGCGGCCACCTTGCAAACCTTCGAGGAAGGCGATCAATATCACGTCAAAATAAAAATGCCTATTGTGAGAAACCAGGGGGGCAGCTACTTAGCGGAGAGTTCACGATGAGAGAGACTGCGGCACCGGCTGAACAGAGGAGGGACACAATGAAGGTCCTGATCGTAGACGACGAAAAACTGGCGCGCGATCGGTTACGGGAGATGGTAGGGGAGATCGGCGAACACACGGTGGTGGGCGAGGCCATGAATGGCAGTGAGGCCATCGCCCAGACCGAGCGTCTGAACCCCGACGTGTTGCTCATGGATATCCGTATGCCCGGCATGGATGGACTGGAGGCGGCCATGCATCTCATGGGGTTGGATGCGCCCCCCGGCGTCATCTTTACGACCGCCTATGATCAGCATGCCCTCGACGCCTTCGAGGTCAACGCCGTCGACTATCTCTTGAAGCCGATCCGCAAGGACCGCCTGGCCAAGGCCCTGAGCAAGGCCGGCAAGTTGAGCCTTCAGCAACTCCAGGATCTGAATCAGGCGCAGGAATCGCCCATCGTACGCACCCACCTGAGCGTGCATCTGCGCGGCAATATTCGCCTGGTCCCGGTGCAGGATGTCCTATATTTCCTTGCGGACAACAAATATGTGACCGTGCGCACCGCGACCGAGGAGCACCTGATTGAGGACTCGCTCGTGAACCTCGAGCGTGAGTTCGGCGAAAGTTTTCTGCGGATTCACAGAAACGCCCTGGTCGCCACGCCCTATATCAGCGGCATCGAGAAGGACACGAGCGGCACCTGGCACGTCACCCTGAAGGGTCTCGACAAGCGGCTTGCGGTGAGCCGACGGCACGCCGCGGCGGTCCGTCGCTGGGCGCGCCGCTAGCCGCTTACATACGCCAGAGGGCGGCGAGGGGTCGCTCGCTGTAGTCCTCGGACTCGAGCGGCAACCGATGCCTACGGATGTCGTCCAAGGTCTCGGCGACTCGCGCAAAGTCTTGTTGGAGTCGCCAGTAGACGCGGGCACGGCCGCTGTTCTTCTCGAGATCGGCGGTCTGCCCGAAGGCGCTGCGTCCATGGTCGGCGTAATAGGAGAGTTGCCCGCGCGAGCGCAGCCGCTCCCGAAAGAAG
Source organism: Pseudomonadota bacterium (assembly GCA_021794275.1). GTDB lineage: Bacteria > Pseudomonadota > Gammaproteobacteria > Acidiferrobacterales > Acidiferrobacteraceae > Acidiferrobacter. The sequence continues at coordinate 17,588 of JAJYRD010000055.1, forward strand.
CCGCTCATGAAAAGCGCATATTCGGCCATGTGGCGCACGATGATCATCTCGTGGGCCCGGTCCTCCTCCTGGGCGGCCCTTTGTTCGGCGAGAAACTGCACCAGGGCGGTGAGCGGACGTTGTTCGTGGTCGGTCAGGGGATAGAGGGCTTCGGTGCGCGCGAAGCGGGCGAGAAGGTCGCTGACATAGGCCACGGTGGCGGGCTCCCCGATCCCCGCGCGCCTGAAGCCATGTTGGATATGGCGATGAAAAAACTGGGAGAGAGTCGGCGTCACGATTACCTCCTAACACGATCCCCTACGCGTTATTATAGTAAGCGTACGCGCAAGCGAAAGGCCTAAAAGAAAGAGGCGGATCGCCGTCCATCGTTCCTTGCAGGCACACCCAAGCGGGGCCGCGTGTGCGGGGTGACGGGGTTGGGCGGGCGCACCGTGGCGGTATGCTTAATGGCGGAGCGGCGCGCCGGGACTTAAAGCAGTAGCCCCTGATCGCGTCTCTTTGTCCGATCCCGCAGGATCGCACGTCGCGCAGCCACTGCTGCCGAAATGCAGATTTCCCCGCGCTTGCCCGGGCGCATCACCCGCTCGTCGACTTTCCAGGCAGCATTTATGTCTCGCATCCCGACGCACGGGCGATGTGGAGGCAGCGTATTGGCCCCCACGACGCTGCGTTTTTGCGACGATGCACAATATGGCTGCGACGCGACCCGTTGGCGCGTCTTGCGCGATGTTCGGCGAGGGGTTTTGGGGGCGAGCGAGGACCTCGGCGCCCGCCCCGTCGCGCCCTGTCAGGTGCGGGGGCTTGCCCAATATGCAGCCTGTGTCGGCACCCCTTGGGCTATCTTTTATGCAGGGCCCTTGCCCGAGTATCATCCCTGCCCGCGCCTAGTCGCGACGGATGGGTAGGCGCCGAGCGCCTACGGATGGGATATCGGAACGGCGTGCCAGGTACATTTGCGCGAATGGGGGGACAGACTGATGCCAGCAACGATGCTCGATACCGATACGGCCTTGATCCTGATCGACCTGCAAAAAGGGATTGTAAGCCAAGCCATGGCGCATCCCACGGACACGGTCGTGGCGAAGGCGGCGACATTGGCCGCGACTTTCCGGTATCACGCCTTGCCGGTCGTGCTCGTGACAGTAGATGGCAGGGCGCCCGGGCGCGTCGAGCGACGCCCCAACGCCACCGAGCGTCCGCGCGATTGGGCCGAACTCGTTCCGGATCTCTGCGCGCAGGTTTCAGACATCCGCATCGTGAAGCGCACCTGGGGCGCGTTCACCGACACAGGCCTTCGGGAGATGCTGTGCGCGCGCAAGGTGACACAGGTCGTGATCGCCGGGATTGCGACCAGCATCGGTGTCGAATCCACCGCCCGCCAAGCCTATGAGTTTGGATTTAACGTGACGCTCGCCTGTGACGCCATGACGGACTTCACCATCGAGTCGCACGACCACTCTGTCCAGCGCGTCTTCCCGCGCTTGGGCGAGACCGCAACGGTCGCCGATGTGGCCGCGCTGCTCGCCCGGCGCACCGCGTGAGCGGTGCCGTCGAGCCCTTTCCGAGCCGCCACTTGCGCGCGACCTTTCGTGCGCTCGCGACGCGCGACTACCGTCTCTGGGCGGCAGCCGCCCTGGTCTCGAATCTCGGTACCTGGATGCAGCGGACGGCTCAAGACTGGCTCGTGCTCACAGAGCTTACCGCGCATAGCGCGGCGGCTTTAGGTTTGGTTACGGCCCTGCAGTTCGCGCCTCAGGTCTTGCTCTTGCCGCTGATCAGTCATGCCGCCGACCGCCTCGATCGTCGTCGGCTCCTGATCGCCACCCAGTCGATCATGGCGGTCCTGGCGCTTGCGCTTGCGGTCCTCATCCTGACGGGCGCGATCCGCCTGTGGGAGGCCTATCTTCTGGCGCTCCTGCTTGGGGTCGTCACCGCTTTCGATTCGCCGGCCCGCGGGGCCTTCGTGTCGGATCTCGTGCCGGCGCGTGATCTCGCCAACGCAGTCGCCCTCAATTCCTTGTCTTTTAATGTGGCCCGCGCCTGCGGCCCGGCGCTCGGCGGGATATTGATCGGCTCGCTCGGCACGGGCCCCGTTTTCTTGATCAACGCCGCTTCTTTTGGGGCGGTGCTCATGGCTTTGCGCCGACTGCGACGTTCACCCGCCCCCCGGGCCTCGCGTATCGTGGCGGCCCCGCGCGCCTTCGCGGAGGGGCTGCGCTATGTCGCCACGCATCCCGAGATCAAGGCCGCTCTCGCGATGTTTTTTTTGATCGGGGCGGCCGGTGTTGCCTTCCCGATCCTGATATCGGCCATGACGGTCCGCGTCTTTCATGCCGGCGCGGCGCGTTACGGCCTGCTTACGTCGCTCATGGCCGCGGGCGCCGTGGGGGGCGCCTTGTTCGCCGCGTCGCGCTCGCCACGATTCTCCGTGTTGCAGTGGGCCGCTGCGGTGCTTGCCGTGGCCGGTGTCGCGGCTGCGGTCGCGCCTGGGTTTGTGGCGTTCGCGTGCCTGCTCCCTGTCCTGGGTTTTGCCATCCAGGTCTTCACGACCTCCGCCAACAGCCTCATCCAATCTTCGGCGGAGCCCGCGCTGCGGGGGCGTTTGCTCGCGCTCCTGATCGCGTCGGCCTTAGGGGGTGCGCCGATCGCAGCGCCCCTCGCGGGCTGGATCGCGGATGGCCTGGGTCCCCGAGCCGCATTCCTCGAGGTTGCCGTGCTCGCGGGCGCGGCGCTCGCCATGGGTTCGCGGCTGCGTCGCGCCGAAAGGGCGGGCTGTGCCGCCGCGCCGTCGGCCCTGAGCCAGTCGCACCCGGCGACGACTCCTGCGGCGCTTGCGGTCCAGGACTGAGGCCGGCGATTTCCGATCCGCGACCCCCTGTCCTCACCGGAATATCAAGAATTGACAGGCCCAGGGTCGAGGGTATGATGCGCGGCAACCACCCCACCCCCGCTTCGGAGTTCTCGTCATGACAGTTTTGGGCACCCCTTTGACACGCGATGCCACGCGTTTGCTTTTGCTCGGTAGCGGCGAACTGGGTAAAGAGGTCGCCATCGAGGCCCAGCGGCTTGGCGTGGAGGTCATCGCGGTCGATCGCTACAAGGATGCGCCGGCCCATCAGGTGGCCCACCGCTCCTACGTGATCGACATGCGCGATCCCAAGGCGGTGCGGGACGTTATCACGCGCGAGCGGCCGGATTTCGTGGTTCCGGAGCTCGAGGCGATCGCCACCGAGACCTTGATGGAAATCGAAAACGAGGGTCTGGCCGAGGTCATCCCTACCGCCCGTGGGGCGTTTCTCACCATGAACCGCGAGGGTATCCGTCGGCTCGCCGCCGAGGAACTCAAGATTCCGACCTCGCGCTACGCCTTTGCCGGCAGCCTTGAAGAATTGCAGGACGCTGCTGCCATGGTGGGCTTCCCTTGCGTCGTAAAGCCGGTCATGTCGTCGTCCGGGAAGGGTCAGTCGGTGGCCACGGACGAGGCCGGGCTCGTGGCGGCTTGGCACGAGGCCCAGAAAAAGAGTCGGGTCAAGCTGGCGCGCGTCATCGTCGAGTCCTTCATCGAGTTCCAGTACGAGATCACCTTGCTCACCGTACGCGCTGCGGGGCCCGAGGGCGCGATCGAGACCCATTTCTGCGAGCCGATCGGCCATCGCCAGGAGCGCGGCGACTATGTCGAGAGCTGGCAACCGCAGCCCATGAGTGAGAAGGCGCTGTATCGGGCGCGCGAGATGGCGGAGAAGGTGACCGCCGCGCTAGGGGGGCGCGGCATCTTCGGCTGCGAATTCTTCGTGAACGAAGACCAGGTCTGGTTCTCGGAGGTGAGCCCGCGGCCGCACGACACCGGGCTCGTGACCCTCGCGAGCCAATACCAGAGCGAGTTCGAGCTGCATGTGCGGGCCATCCTGGGTCTGCCGGTCTCGACCGAGCTGATACGTCCGGGAGCGAGCGCCGTCATTTACGGGAACCAGGACACGACCGGCGTTCGCTTTGGCGCTGTGGATCAGGCCCTCAGGGTGCCCGGCACCAAGTTGCGGCTCTTCGGCAAGCCCGAGAGCTTCGTGCGGCGGCGCATGGGGGTGGCGCTTGGCGTGGCGTCCGACATCGACACCGCGCGTCGTCGCGCCCAGGAGTGCGCGGGTCTCGTGCAGGTCCTCGCCCCCGGGCTTTCGCTAGAGACCGATGCCGATCCCGAAGCCGAAGTTCCAGTGTCGGCGTCGCGGCCGGTACGCGTGCCAGACGTGACTTGAGAGCAACTGTACCCGCGGATAGACGTAGTGGGCCTCACCGATCAGTCCCGGCCGGGTTCCGATCACGGTCCCCACGATCGTCACGAGTCGGCCGCGAGCAAAGAGCATGGGATCCAGGTAGCCGGGTGCCACCGCCTGGAAGCGTCCCTTGGGGGTCGCCCGAAGCCGCGGGCGGCCGCTTGCGCCCAGGGGGTAGGCGAGGACGGTGAGGGTGCTGTGCTGGGGTCCCACGTTGTCCTGCACCACGACGCCGCCCCAGCGCACCCGCGCCCCGCGTGTGCGCAGAGGGTGGGCGAGGACTGCGCGCAGACCCATGTGGCGGTCGATGTGGGCAGCCTCGGGCCGCGGATGCGTGGCGCAGCCCGCGAGGCCCAGGGTGAGCAGGGCGATGGAGGCGCGCGTCGTGCGGGTCCTGGTCGCGTGCGTCATGGGTGTTGTCCTCCTTAAGGTTTGCTCGCGGTCAGTAGCCTGGGCCCTCGTCCTCGTGCCAGCCCCAGTCGAAATCGGGGCCAAAGCCTATGCCCCATCCCCAGGGCCAGGGGTTCGCATAGTAATAACGCGAGTATCGCGGGCGCGGGCGCCAGAGGTGGACGGCGGTTGTCTGGACCACCGGAAAGTCGTACAGGTAGCTCCCGATGGGATCTTTCTGGTAGCCGGAGAAGGTTCCGAGCACAGTAATCTTGCGACCGGTCGCATAGACTGCGGGGTCAAGGAAGCCCGGAACCCGCGCCAGAAAGCGTCCGCCGCTGAAGCGCACCCGGCGCGGCCTGCCATCGTGGCGCAAGGGCCGGCTCACGACCTGTACCCAGGTGGCGCGGGGACTGTTGATCACCTTGCTTATGACGCCGCCCCACCGCACGCGCACGCCAATTGGCGCTGTGTGGGCGCGCGCTGCTGCGACGCCCACTGGCGCGATGTCGGGCGCGCGCAAGGACCTCGGAGTGGGTGTCGCGCATCCGGCGAGCAAGAGAAGGCTTGCGAGTACAGCCAAAGCTTTCATACGGGTCGGCCTCCATGTCCAATCGAAATGGCCTTTGGGGGTATCATAAGTCCGTGCCGGAGTCTTGGCCAGAGACCGGCTCGTCTCGTGCGACCATGGCCGCGTACCGGCGGTGCCGCATTCTGGCACAATGGCCGGACCTTGAACCGAGCCTGGGCAGCCCCATAACAAGGGTGAACCCCCCAAAAAAACGGCGAACCATAATCGATGACCATGAGCGAACCCGAATCGACGCCCGCGTCAGGCGGGACCCTGGCGCGTGCCGGCGATGTGTTGCCCACAACCCTCGCTATCGTACCCATAACCAATCGCCCATTTTTTCCGGCTCAGGCCATCCCTTTGGTGCTGGATCGCGAACCCTGGAGCTCTACGATCGTTGCCGCGACCGAGAGTCCGCACAAGGTCGTGGGCCTGGTCCTGATCCGCAAGGACCAGGCGACGGACGTCGTAAGCGGCGATTTCTACGATACGGGGACTGTCTGCCGTATCCATAAGGTCGCGCATAACGAGGACAAGCTCCAGGTGTTCGTGGAGGGTCTGCAGCGCTTTCACATGGATCAATGGGTCTCCGACGAGCGCCCTTTCGCGGTGCGCGCGCGCTACTTTCCTGAGCCCGAGGCCGTTGAGGGCGCGGACATCAAGGCCTATTCCGTGGCGATCATCAACACCATCAAGGAGCTCTTGCCGCTGAATCCGCTGTATGGGGAGGAGCTCAAATTCTTCCTGACGCGCTTTGGGCCCGACCAGCCTTCACGCTTGGCCGATTTCGCCGCAAGCCTCACGACCGCGAACAAGGAAGAGCTGCAAGACATTCTACACACGGTCGATCTCGAGCCGCGGCTCGAGAAGGTGCTCTTTCTTCTCCGAAAGGAGCTGGATCTCGCCAAGATCCAGGCCCGCATCAGCGAGCGGGTCGAGGAGAAGATCAACGAACAGCAACGCCAGTTCTTCCTGCGCGAGCAACTGAAGGCCATCCAGAAAGAGCTCGGCATCGCAAAGGACGATCGCACCGCCGAAATCGAGGTCTTCCGCGAGCGGCTTACGACCCTGACCCTCCCCGAGGCCGCGCAAAAGCGTGTCGAGGAGGAGCTGCAAAAGATGGCGGTGCTCGAGATGGGCTCGCCCGAGTACGCAGTTACGCGCAATTACCTCGAGTGGCTTACGATGCTGCCGTGGGGGCGTTATTCACCCGACAAAATCGATCTGAAGCAGGCCCGCGAGATCCTGGATCGGGACCATGACGGCCTCGACGACGTCAAGGATCGGATCATCGAGTTCCTGGCGGTCGGGGCGATGAAGGGCGAGGTGGCGGGCTCCATCCTGCTGCTCGTGGGGCCACCCGGGGTGGGCAAGACCTCCATAGGCCGCTCCATTGCGGCCTCGCTCGGGCGCACCTTTTACCGGTTCTCCGTGGGAGGCATGCGCGACGAGGCCGAGATCAAGGGTCACCGCCGTACCTACATCGGCGCGATGCCGGGCAAGTTCATCCAGGCAATCCGCGAGGTCGGGGTGGCGAACCCCATCATCATGTTGGATGAGATCGACAAGATCGGTTCCTCGTATCAGGGGAATCCGGCCTCGGCGCTGCTCGAGGTCCTGGACCCTGAACAGAACGTGGATTTCCTGGACCACTACCTCGATCTGCGCTTCGATCTCTCCAAGGTGCTGTTCATCTGCACGGCCAACCAGCTCGACACCATACCGCGCCCGCTGCTCGATCGTATGGAGGTCATCCGGCTCGCAGGCTATATCACGAGCGAGAAGATGGCGATTGCCAAGCATCATCTCCTGCCCAAGCAAATGAACAAGGTGGGCCTTAAGCGCGGGCAGTTGCGCATAGAGGATCAGGCCATACGCGAGATCATCGAGGGCTACGCGCGCGAGGCCGGCGTCCGCAGCCTCGAAAAGAAGCTGGGCTCGATCGCGCGCAAGGCGGTGGTGGCCATGATCAACGGCAAGGAGCCGCCGATCAAGGTGAGCGCGCGCAATCTTGAGAAATACCTTGATCGGCCGGTCTTCCAGCCGATCAAGCCTTTGCGTGGCGTGGGTGTCATGACGGGGCTTGCCTGGACCCCGATGGGCGGCGCCATCCTCGATATCGAGGTAACGCGCGTGCATCGCGCCAACCGCGGGATCAAGATCACGGGGCAATTGGGCGATGTAATGCGCGAGTCGGCGGAGATCGCTTACAGCTATATCTCCTCGCACTGCAAACAGTACCACTGTCCCGAGGACTTCTTCGACAAGGCATCCTTGCATCTGCATGTGCCCGCGGGCGCTATCCCCAAGGACGGGCCGAGTGCTGGTGTCACGATCGCAAGCGCGCTCCTATCGCTTGCCCGTGGCAAGCGCGTAATCCGGCCCCTCGCGATGACAGGCGAGCTTACGCTCACGGGCTACGTCCTCCCGGTTGGCGGCATACGCGAGAAGATCATAGCGGCGCGGCGCGTGAAGATCCCTGAGATCATCATCCCCGAGGCTAATCGGAACGATTTCGAGGAATTGCCGGAGAATGTGCGCAGCGGAATCGTGATGCACTACGTCAAACATTACCGCGACGTTGCGGCCTTGATCTTTCCGGAGTAGGCCGTGGGACACAAGGTGGACTTCGCGTGTCGCGCGTGCCGTTACGAAGAGCGGGATCTCGGTGTCGGGCGCGGTCGCAGGCCCTGGCCGGTCTTGCGGCTGTTTCGATGCGACAACTGCCATTCGGTCGGCAGTGCTTGGGTCGACGAGGGTGGCATCGCGCGCTGCAGTCTGTGCTACCACGACGATATCGGCTTGCTCCCAGACGACGCGACATCCGTTGCCTGCCCGAAGTGCGAGGGGCGTGGGGCATTCACCCACCACCTCGATGAGACCTGGGAGTGAGCTAGCCCAAGCGCACGGGTTTTTTGAGCTGCTGGCTCGCGAAAGTCTCGAGGTCGGCCAGGAGTTCGTGGCCATCCTTGCGCACCCAGCGGTCGGCGGCGGCGTCGTAGTCGTAGTGGAAGCCCCCGGCGCGGGCCGCGAGCCAGATCTGCTTGAGCGGTCGCTGCTTATTGAGCACGATGTGCGAGCCGTCCGGGAATTCGAGTGTCAGGATCTCACCTTCGGTCTCGAATTCGATATCCGGGGCGTGGGTCTCGATGGCCTGCTCAATGCGTTCGAGCGTCGCCCGCACGAGCATGTCGTAGTCGTTGTCATTCAGCATCGGCGGTTCCTTCGTCGTCTATGGCGCACCGTTCGTCTCCCACCCCTCCCTTGTGGTGGGTGGGGGGTGGATCATGGCGGTCGCACCCGGCGCATGGTAGCCGGCCTTGCGCCAAACGGCCAGACGGCGAAGGCCCCCGCGCCGGGAAGCGGCCCCTGGAGTCTTCCTGGGGTCTGTCGGCCTGCGCCCTTGAGTCGGGCGCGCCTCACCCTCTATTCTTGGCGCCATGGCGAAAAAGATCCTTATCCTCGGCGGCTATGGCACCTGCGGGCGCCGGATCGCCGAGATGCTCATGCAGGAACCGGGCGCCGAGTGCGTCATTGGCGGCCGCGACGCCGCCCGCGGCCAGGCTTTGTCCGCTACGCTCGGCATCCCGTTCGTGACAGTCGACATCCAGCGTCAGGCCTCGCTGAATGCCGCCCTGGACGGGGTCTTCGCGGTCGTGAATACCTGCGGGCCGTTCCGCCCCCACGATTATGTGGTGGCCGAGCGCTGCGCGCGGCGCGGGGTGCATTATGTCGACATGGCCGACGAGACCTCCTATATACTGGGCATCCAGGCTCTTTCAGGGCGCGCGGTCGAGGGTGGCGTGTCGCTGGTATCGGGGGCCGGATCGGGCCTCGTTTTTTCCTCGGTGCTGGCGGCTGCCATCGCCCCTGGGTTCGACGTCATCGCCGACATCGAGATCGCGGCTTTGTCCGGTAATCGCAACCCACGGGGGCTTGCGAGTGTGCGGGCGCTGCTTGCGGCGCAGGGACGTCGGGCGCGGATCTATGAAGGAGGCACGTGGCAGGAAGTGCCGGGATATACCAGGGGCCGGACCGTGGCCCTCCCCAAACCGCTCGGACGCCATCGCCTTTATGTGACCGACGCCCCCGAAATCGAGATCCTGGGCAAGCACTACGGCGCTGGGGTCACGTATCGCACCGGGCTCGAGCTTGCGGTCTTGAACCGCGCGCACGCCTGGCTTGGCTCCTTGAGCCGGCTGGGTTTGGTCGCCGACCCGGGGCGGTATGCCAAGGCCCTGCACGTCCTGCAAAAGGGTCTGCGGCGCTTTGGCAAGGCGGCCTTCGGGCTACGCGTCGTGTTGCGTGGCGAGCGGGGCGGCGAGCCCCTTGTGCGTAGCGCCGCCCTCGTGGTCTGTGAGGACGGTCTGTCGACTTTGTGCTCGCCGGTGGTGGCGCTCGTGCGCAAGTGGATGGCGAGCGGCGGGGAGCCGGGCGCCTTCCCCTGTTCCGGTGTTCTCACTCTTGCGGATATGACGCGCGAATGGACGATGCAACAAGTGGTGTTACAGCTTTCGTGATGGCACGCAGCCTGGTCTTCGTGGCGGCCCTGGCGCTTGTCGCGTGCGGCAAACAAGGTCCGCTCTACCTGCCGCCTCCGAAGCCCGCGTCGCCCCATGCCGCGCATCACGGCGCGGGGACACGCCCGTGAGCGCCTTTGATTACCGGGACGACCAGCTGTTCGTCGAGGACGTGGCGCTCGCCGAGATCGTCGACGCGGTCGGATCCCCCTGTTACATCTATAGCCGCCGGACCCTGGTCGATGCCTACCACGCCTTCGCCGATGCCCTTGCGGATCGGCCGAGCCTTGTCTGCTATGCGGTGAAGGCCAACGGCAATCTGGCCCTGCTTGCGACCTTGGCGGATCTCGGGGCGGGCTTCGATATCGTCTCGCAGGGGGAGCTCGAGCGGGTGTTGGCCGCCGGCGGTGATCCCATGCGTATCGTGTTTTCGGGAGTCGGCAAGACCGAGACCGAGATGCGCCGCGCGCTCGAGGTCGGGATCCGTTGCTTCAATGTCGAGTCTGCTGCCGAGCTTACCCGGCTCGATCGGGTGGCGGCGGCGCTCGGGGTGCGGGCGCCGGTCTCCTTGCGTGTGAATCCGGACGTCGACGCCAAGACCCACCCGTATATCGCCACCGGACTCAAGGAAAACAAGTTCGGGATACCGCTTGGGGAGGCCGCGGCGTGCTACGCCCGCGCGCGTGAATACCCCCACCTCACCTTTATTGGTGTCGATTGCCATATTGGTTCACAATTGACCGATCTTAGGCCTTTTGCCGACGCCCTGGACCGCGTCTTGCCGGAGGTCGTGCGCCTGCGCCGCGCCGGGCTCGCGCTTACCCATGTCGATGTGGGCGGGGGGCTTGGGATACGCTACCACGATGAGCGTCCGCCCACGGTCGCGGCCTATGTGGCGCTCGTCCGGGAACGGCTTGCGTCACATGGGCTCGAGGACGTGGAACTCGTTCTGGAGCCGGGACGGGCCTTGGTGGCGGCCGCAGGGCTCCTTGCGACCCGCGTCGAATACATCAAGGACACAGACAGCAAGCGGTTCGCCATCGTTGATGCCGGTATGAACGACCTGATACGGCCGGCGCTCTACGGGGCCTGGCAAAACGTGATTCCCGCGCGCAGAAGGCCGGGCCCTATCCAGGAATACGATGTCGTGGGCCCCGTGTGCGAAAGCGCCGATGTCTTCGGACGCGGCCGCCCCTTGGCGATAGAGCCAGGCGACATCCTGGCGATTGCCGAGGCCGGGGCCTACGGTTTCACTATGAGCAGCCAGTACAACGCACGCCCGCGCCCCCCTGAGGTCCTGGTCGACGGCGCGCGTTTTCATATAGTGCGTGAGCGCGAGACCTACGAGGACCTCATGCGTGGTGAGCGCATAGTGCGTAAGGCGCAGTGGTCATGAAGGGTGCGGCTGGTGGGCAGCGCTTCGTCAAGATGCATGGCCTGGGGAACGATTTCGTCGTACTGGATGCGGTGACTGGCCACCCCGACCTGAGGCCCGAGCGCATCCGCCGGATCGCCGACCGCCATTTCGGGGTCGGCTGTGATCAGGTCCTTGTGGTCTTACCAAGCAGCGAGCCGGGTGTCGACTTCGGATATCGCATCTTCAACGCCGACGGCGGCGAGGTGCAACAGTGCGGGAATGGGGCGCGTTGCTTCGCGCGCTACGTGCGCGACGAGGGCCTCTGCGCGAAGGAGACCCTCACTGTGCGCACCGCGGGCGGCATTATCACGCTCACCCTCCAGGACGATGGAGACGTGGCGGTCAACATGGGTCTGCCGCGCTGGGACCCGGCGGTTGTGCCGTTTCTGGCCGAGCGCGAGCTGCGCCTATACACCCTTGATGTGGGCGGACGTTCGGTGGAGGTGAACGTGCTGTCGCTCGGCAATCCCCATGCCGTGCAGGTGGTGGAGGATGTCGAGCGCGCCCCGGTCGCTACTCTCGGTCCCTTGATCGAGCGTCATGCCCGATTTCCGGAGGGTGTGAACGTCGGCTTTATGCAGATCCTCGATCGGCGCACCATACGACTGCGAGTCTACGAGCGCGGCGCGGGCGAGACGCTCGCATGCGGCTCGGGGGCCTGCGCGGCGGCGGTGGCGGGACGCGAACGGGGCTTGCTGGACGACGACGTCGAGGTCCATTTACGTGGCGGAAGGCTCGTCATCCGCTACGACGGAACGGGGCCTGTATGGATGCGTGGTCCGGCGGAGCGTGTGTATGAAGGACGGTTGAGCGAGCAGGGGTGAGGCCGTGAAACAGTCGAGCGAAGAGCTGTCGTGGGAAGAGGGCGTGGCGCGCTATCTGCGCGACAACCCCGATTATTTCGAACGCCATGAGGATCTCTTGGAGGATCTGCGGATCCCACACAAGGGTCGCGGGCAGGCGGTTTCCTTGCTGGAGCGTCAGGCCGCGGTATTGCGCGATCGCCTTGCCGCCCGGGATCGTGAGCGCCAGGGCTTCCTCGCCGCGGCGCGCGAAAACGAGGCGCTCGCCGAGAAGTTGCACAAGCTTGCGGTCGCCTTGATCGACGCCGCTTCCCTGGACGATGTGTTCGGTAGCGTCTATGACCTGGGGCGCAGCCAGCTGAAGCTCGATGCCGTGACGATCCTTCTGGGGGTGAATGGCGGCCCCCTGGGCGGACGGTCGGAGTTCGTGGCGCCGGATGATGGCCGGCTGCGCCGTGCCCTGGCCTTGTCCCGGGAGCGCCCCTTGTGTGGGCCCAAGGCGATCTTAGCCGAGGCGCGCAGTCTTCTCGGACCCGATGAAGCGCGTATCGGGTCGGTGGCGCTCGTGCCCTTGCGCGACCCAGTGCGTTCCGGGCTCGTCCTCTTCGGGAGCCACGATCGCGAGCGTTTTCCAGCGGGCGTGGGGACTATGTATCTGGGCCGGCTTGGCGAACTCGTGATGCGCGCCGTGGCTCGGCAGCTGGACCGGGCTTGATGACAGACGCTTGGGGTCGCGCGATAACGCGCTGTCTCGATCGGCTGGCCTACGAGCGCCGTTATTCCGACCGGACGCTGCAGGCGTATGCACGCGATCTTGATGCGCTCGCCCGCTTCGCACGGACCCAGGGTTGCGAAGGCCCTGAGGGCATGACTGTCGAGGCCGCGCGCCGCTTCGTCGCGACCTTAAGCCGCGCCGGCTTGAGTGGCCGCAGCATAGCGCGCGCCCTGTCGGCGGCGCGTACCCTCTATCGTGAGCTTGGGTCGTACGCCAACCCATTTCGGGGGGTCAAGGCGCCGCACGCCCCCCGCTCCCTGCCGCGGGATCTGACGGTGGATACCCTCCAGGGGCTTCTGGCCCGGGCCCCAGCAGGGGATATTGAGACCCGGGATATGGCTATGGTCGAACTTCTCTATGGGGCCGGCCTGCGCCTGTCCGAGCTCGCGGGGCTGCGCCTCACGGATCTCGATTTTGCCCAGGGTCTTGTGCGGGTTACGGGCAAGGGGCGACGGGAGCGCCTCGTGCCCATGGGACGCGAGGCAGAGGCCGCCCTCAAGGCCTGGCTTCCGCTGCGGCCGGGGGCTGATCCCCTGGGGGCTCTGTTTCCGGGGCAAAGCGGGCGACCGCTCGGCCCACGCGCGATTCAAAAGCGGCTTGCCCTCTTCGCCCGCGCCCGGGGTCTCGCGACCCCCCTCCATCCGCATATGCTGCGTCATTCGTTTGCGAGCCATATCCTGCAATCGAGCCAGGATCTGCGGGCCGTACAGGAACTCCTCGGGCACGCCCACCTGAGCACCACTCAGATATATACCCATCTCGATTACCAGCAGCTGGCGCGCGTCTACGATGCAGCCCACCCGAGATCCCGTAAGAAGACGCGTTGAAGCGGGCCCAGCGCTTGTGCTAGCGTGTTTCCCGTCATCATGAGTACCTGGGGGAGGAGGGCTTATGACGAGAAAAGATGGCGAGATGCCGCGCTTGGTGCGCACCGCCACCTATTGTGGGCCGGATCGCAGGCGCTCCGTGCGGCGCCGACAAGGTGATCGGCGCGACGTGATCCGCTGGGAGCCAGATCGGGGCGGTCGCCGCCAGAATGAGGGCCGTCGGGCAACGGACAATCGCTTCCTTTATCGCTGAACGCCTCTTGCCTTTGACTAAGTGCGCCTCCACATGGGAAGTATCGGTTTCAGGGCGGGGGTAAACGTTGGAACAATTTCACGGCACGACCATTCTGTCGGTGCGCCGCGACGGGCGCGTCGTGATCGGCGGCGACGGTCAGGTCACGATGGGCCACACCATCATGAAGGCCAACGCGCGCAAGGTGCGCAGGCTTTATCGGGATTCGATCGTGGCCGGATTCGCCGGCGGGACCGCCGATGCCTTTACGCTCTTCGAGCGTTTCGAGGCCAAACTCGAGCAGCATCAGGGGCATCTGACGCGTGCGGCGGTCGAGCTTGCCAAGGACTGGCGGACCGACCGTCTGCTGCGCCGCCTGGAGGCCTTGCTCGCAGTCGCTGACAAGGACACCTCGCTCATCCTGACCGGCAATGGCGACGTCATAGAGCCCGAGGACGGGCTTATCGCCATAGGTTCTGGCGGTCCCTACGCGCAAGCCGCCGCCCGCGCCCTGCTGGCCCACACTGATCTCCCTGCGCGCGAGATCGTCGAGCGCGCACTGCATATCGCCGGAGACATCTGTCTCTACACGAACCACAATCTCACGATCGAAGAATTGGGACGGGCCTGATGTCGGAAATGACGCCGCGGGAAATCGTACAAGAGCTCGACCGTCACATCGTGGGCCAGGGGGCGGCCAAGAGGGCGGTGGCCATCGCGCTACGTAATCGCTGGCGGCGCGCCCAGGTGCAGGACGCTGATCTGCGCATGGAGATCACCCCGAAGAACATCCTCATGATCGGCCCAACCGGGTGCGGAAAGACCGAGATCGCGCGCAGGCTTGCACGGCTTGCGCAGGCGCCCTTCCTGAAGGTTGAGGCGACCAAGTTCACCGAGGTGGGCTATGTCGGGCGGGACGTCGACTCGATCGTGCGGGATCTGGTGGAGAACGCGGTCAAGATGATGCGATCGCAGGAGGTCGAACGGGTCCGCGCCAAGGCCGAAGATGCCGCCGAGGAGCGGGTCTTGGACGCACTCATTCCGCCCACGCGCGAGAGCGCGTACTCGCTTACCCGCAGCGAGCATGATGGCGGCGCAGCGCGTCAGCGCTTCCGCGCACGGCTGCGCGCGGGCGAGCTCGACGACACCGAGATCGAGATCGAAGTGCGGGCAGCGCCCTCCGGCATCGAGATCTTCGCGCCGCCCGGTATGGAGGAGATGACGAGTCAGCTCCAGGGGATGTTCCAAAACCTCGGCAACAAGCAGACCAAGATGCGACGACTCAAGGTCTCCGAGGCCATGAAGCTCTTGACCGAGGAGGAGGCGGCGCGGCTCGTCAACGAGGACGACATGAAGGCCCGCGCGGTGGATCGCGTCGAGCAGCACGGCATCGTCTTCATAGATGAGATCGACAAGATCGTGGGGCGTTCGGAGACCCAGGGGGCGCAAGTATCCCGCGAAGGGGTGCAGAGAGACCTCCTGCCTCTCATCGAGGGGTCCACCGTGTCCACGAAGTACGGCATGGTGCGCACCGACCACATCCTGTTCATCGCCTCGGGGGCATTTCATGTCGCCCGCCCGTCGGATCTCATCCCGGAATTGCAGGGCCGGCTTCCGATCCGCGTTGAGCTCGATGCTCTGACAGCCGACGATTTCGAGCGCATCCTGAAGGAGACGCATGCCTCGCTCACCGAGCAATACACGGCCTTGCTCGCGACCGAGGGGCTTACGCTCGACTTCCGGTCCGACGGTATCCGCAGGATCGCCGAGCTTGCCTTCCAGGTGAACGAGCGCACCGAAAACATCGGCGCCCGCCGTCTCCATACCCTCATGGAACGGCTCCTGGAGACCGTCTCCTACGAGGCCCCGGACAAGAGCGGTACCGCGGTCGCGATCGATGCCGCCTACGTCGATCTGCATCTCGCGGCACTCGCCGGCAACGAGGACTTGGCCCGCTACATTCTCTAAGGGCCCGGCGGCGCAAGCGCCCCCCAGGGCGTCCGCCTCGGGCCGGGCTTCAGATTTACGACGCGGCCGCCCCTGCCGGCAGCGGCGGGGACCTGAGCAAAGGGACCTTGATGAGGTCGAGCAGGGTTACGTAGGCAACCGTAAAGGCAAGCAGCAGGCCGATATCTGGCCACGCAACCTTCGCCATCCCGAATACCCCAAAGTGCGCGAGCAGGGACACCATGACGACGTCGCCCGCGATGGCGAGCATCAGGTAGCCTCCGGGCCGGGAGGACCACATATAGGAGCGCTCGCGCACGAGGAGCACGTTCGACAGCCCGGAATAGACGAGACCGAGGAAGCTCAAGGTGCGCAGTTCCGGGATCGGCAGGCCCAAGATGTCCTTGCCGACCCCGAATACGGCGAAGATGTAGGCAAGCCAGGCGGCGGCGATGATGAGCGAGGTTTTGATGAGCATCCGCACATTCCAGATGTCCGGTTCCGGTGATATCCGTACGTTATCGTTGGCGATCGACATCGTTACGAAGTCGTTGGCGAAGAGGAGTAGGAGCACGAGCAGCGGCGTCACGACGAAGTGCCGGAACACGATGAGTCCGAGGCTCAGGAAGACCGCCACCTGAATGGTCTTCACGATCTTGTTTAGCGTATAGGTCAGGAGCCTCTGATAGACGCGGCGCCCAGTCTTTACCGCCTCCACTACACCCTTCAGTCCTGAGTCTGTGAGCACCATGCTGGCCGCTGCCTTGGCAACATCGGTGGCAGTCGAGACTGCGATGCCGACCTCCGCCTGCTTCAGGGCCGGGGCGTCGTTGACCCCGTCGCCGGTCATGCCGACTGTGTGTCCGATATTCTGAAAGGTCTGCACCAGGTGGAATTTGTCTTCCGGGTAGACCCCGGCGTAGATGTCGCAGATCTCACCCCTGCCGATCTCCTCGCGGCCGCCGATGACGGCGCCTTCCATCCCGAGTTCGGCGGCCACAACCCGCGCCGTCGCCATGCTGTCGCCTGTCACCATGCGCACCCGCACGCCGAGCTTCCGGAGCTCAGCTATGATGCCGCGCGCCTCAGGGCGCGGCGGATCGGCAAGCGCGAGCAGGCCCTTGAAGGCGGGCGCGGCGCCGTCGGGCCCGGCGGCGACTCCAAGGACACGGGCGCCGCTCGCGGCAAGATCGGCGATGGCCTCTTCCCAAAACGCGCCCTCGGCGCCCGCAAGCCTCGCGACCACATGCGGCGCACCCTTGATCGTGCGCCAGACGGCGCCGTCGCGCAGGAAGGTGGCCTCGGAGCGCTTGGTGGCCGGGTCGAATGGCGTAAACCCGGTTTTCTCGGGCGCCGCCATCCCATTTTCGCGAAGGCGCGCGAGGATGGCGGTATCCAGAGGGTCTTGCGTGCGTTCGTCGCTTGCGAGCGCCCCCATGAGCAAAAGGTCCGCGTCGTCCACACCGTCCGCAGCCTGCATGCCCGAGAGCGTAAGTTCGTTCAGGGTCAAGGTTCCGGTTTTGTCGCTGCAGAGCTCATTCATGGCCGCCGACTCCTCGATGGCGGCAAGTCGCGTGAGGAGCACGCCTTTGCTCGACAGGTCGAGAGAGGCGACGGCGCTCGTCAGGGTGAAGGTGGCGGTAAGCGCCACCGGCACGGACGCAACGAGCAGGATGAGCGCGAAGGGCATGACCTTCAAGAGCGAGAGCCCGGTGAGTTCCGCGTAGACCAGGATCGCCACCACCAGGGCGCCATCCATGAGCAGCAGGTAGCGGACTATGGACATGACGAGGGCCTCGGCGTGTCCCCGACTGCCCGCGCCACGCATCAGTTCCGCGGTCTTGCCAAAGAAGCTCTGGCTTCCGGTGGCCGTCACGGTCCCGCTCGCCTCGCCCCGGCGTAGGACCGAGCCCGAATACACAGTCTCCCCAGGCTCGCGCTCCACGGGCACCGACTCCCCGGTCAAGGCCGACTGGTCGACCAGGACCTGCCCTTCGGATATGACGAGATCGGCCGGCGCAAAGTCACCCACCCGCAAGTGCACGTAATCGCCTGGCACGAGTTCCGAGGACGCAAGCGACTGCCACGACCCGTCGCGCAACACCCGTGCCTTGATCTGCAGCCGGGTCCGGAGCATGTTCAGCGCATTCTGTGCCTTTTGTTGATGCAGAAAGCCCAGGATGGCGTTGAAGACCAGCAGGAACCCTATGATCAGCGCCTCGATGCGATTGCGCATGATGAGTTCGAGCGCCAGTGTCGCCTCGAGCATCCACGGCACGGGCCCCCACAGCTTTTTGAAAAATAATCGCAGCGGATTGGGTTTGTCCTCGGCGATCACGTTGGCCCCGTGCTCAGCCAGTAAACGTGCCGCTTCAGTGCTCGAAAGCCCTTTGGAATTTACGACATACTCGACTGCGTGCCCGTCCGCTGCCTTGCTCATTGCGCCCCCTCCCGTCCGTGTTCTTGCATTTGCGGATCGCCCTTTCTCTAAACGCGCGGTTTCAAGTCGGGCCGTTTGCCGCCTCGGTCGAGCTTGTGGTCGAAAGTCTCTTTCAAGACGGCCTTATGGACATCGCCTATGCTGAGGATACCCACGAGTTTGCCGTCCGTGGCCACCGGGATACGCCGGATCTTGTGGGCGATCATCACCGCGACCGCGCGCAGGATCTGATCATCTGGCCCCACGGTCAGGACATCGGGCGTCATGAACTCCGCGACTCGGGCATCCAGGACATCGCGAAATTCGCGGTCCAGATCATCAAATTGCACGGAGGCCATGAGCCGTATGGCCTCGTTGATCTTCGGGTACATGGCGCGCAGCACGTCCTTTTCGGATATGACGCCGACGATCGTTCCGTCCCCTGTTACCACTGGCAATCCGCTAATGTGATAGAAGCCGAGAAGTGTGGCAACGTCGCGCAGCGCGCTGTCCGGGCCCACCGTCTTGATTTTCGTGGTCATGACATCTTTTACGAGCATGGCAGTCCTCCGCGGGCGATTGGGCGCATGTGAGGCACCCGATATCGAGTAATAGTGTCATTCCAGACATCCACGGTCATGAAATAATGTGTAGCCATGTAACGATCCGTGAATACGCGCTTTCAGGGACTAGGACTATAGGGTGAGGGTCGCCGAGCCGCAAGCATGCGATGCCTGCGTGGACGGTGGGGGGAGCCGTATTGGCTTTATGTGCGCCGATAAGAAACGTCTATAAAGCAACAGCCGCAGAGATGCCACGATTATATAGAAGCACGAGTGTGCGATAAATGGATTGCTCTATGTCAGTGAAACGCCGAAGAAACTTCTTGTCGATGGTGGATTGTGATGACACGGCGTCGCGCAGTACTTGAAAATATAAGGAAATAACCCCATTAATGGATGCGATCGGCCCGTAAAAAAATAAAAAGTGGCGACTGCGCATGTAAGGGCCTTACAGGCCCTTGCGGGGCGCGAAATGAGCCGTGCGTGGCACCCGTGGACCCGGGGCGGTCGGGCGAGGAGGATTGCCACGGAGTGCGCTCCCTAGAAGACGGGGCGCTACCCAGGAACAGACGGCGCCGTTGGACGGATGGGTGCATGCGAGGGCGATCCATCCTGTCTTGGCCGCATAAATCGGGTCTTGAAATCTCGGCCCTTCGTACCCAAATAAAGCGCGTCGCCGGGAGACGGTTTCCCGGAAATCGTTATCATGAGGAGGTGGTTATCATGGCAGCTTTGATGCAGAGCCCGACGAATTCGGGTTGGACGCTCGTAAATGACGAACTCGACAATCTGCTCGAGGGATTCTTCCGTCCACTGCGTCGTAGGACAGAAGGTGGGGCGACCGGTGTGGTACCCGCCATGGACGTGACCGAGCGCGAAAACGAGTATCTCATCCGTATGGATATGCCGGGCGTGAATCGCGAGGACATCGACATCACGCTCGCCGAGGGCGTGCTGACCGTCTGCGGTGAGGTCAAACGCCAGCACGAGGAAAGGTCCGGAGATCGCGTGATCCGGGAAGAGCGCTGCTATGGCAAGCTCTCGCGTAGCGTGCGTCTGGGGTCCCACATCGACGAAAAGAAGGTCTCGGCGAACTATAAAGACGGCGTCCTCGAGCTTACGCTACCCAAGGCCGAAGAGGTGAAGCCGAAGAAAATCAGCGTGGCCTGAGAGGCACCGCGCTTTGAGGGCCCCTGCGGGGGCCCTTGCTATTTTGGGGCGGCCGCGGATCCGGATTGGCATCGGGCGGGGACTGCGGGCCACGGCTGACAGGGCGCCTGAAATCGGGTACCTTGTGCCGCACTTATGCCGGAGAACCCCGTGCCCTCGTCTTCGTCAGTCGGCCTCCTTATCGAGGCGCTTCCTTACATCCGCAAGTTCCAAGGCAAGACCTTCGTCATCAAATACGGGGGCAATGCCATGGTGGACCCCACGCTGAAGGACGGTTTCGCGCGCGATATCGTACTGATGAAGCTCGTCGGCATGAATCCGGTCGTGGTCCACGGGGGCGGCCCCCAGATCGGCCAGCTGCTCGCGCGCATTGGCAAGGAGAGCCGCTTCATACAGGGGATGCGGGTGACGGACCAGGAGACCATGGATGTGGTCGAGATGGTCCTGGGCGGGCTCGTCAATAAGGAGATCGTGCATCTGATTAACCGTCATGGCGGCAAGGCGGTGGGCCTGTCCGGCAAGGACGGCGCCATGATCAGGGCCCGCAAGCTCTCCTTGCGTCCTCCTGCAGGTGAAGGGTTACCTAGCGAAATCATAGACATAGGTCATGTTGGCGAGGTGACTGGCATCGACGCTGAGCTTGTGAGCTTGCTCGATACCGGGGATTTCATCCCCGTGATAGCCCCGATCGGCATAGGCGACGACGGCGCGACCTATAATATCAATGCCGACCTCGTCGCAGGTTACTTGGCCGGCACCTTGCGCGCCGAGAAGCTACTCTTGTTGACGAACACAGCGGGCGTACTCGGGGGCGACGGACACCTTATGACGCGCGTCGACGCGGCCTCCACCGAGCGACTGATCGCCGCGGGCGTGATTCATGGGGGCATGCTGCCGAAAGTTCGGTGCGCCCTGGACGCGGTCGCCGCTGGAGTGGGATCGGCACACATAGTGGATGGGCGTGTGGAACATGCGGTGTTGCTCGAGGTCCTGACGGACGACGGCGTCGGCACGTTGATCCACGCCTGACAAGGGAGGGGAGATGGATAAGTCGGCGATCGAGCGCTATTTTGCCGCAACGCCCACGTTGGCTGCGCTGTGCTCGCAAAATGGTTGGCCGGACAACGAGAGTCTGGTAGTCGAGGTCCTGGAACATGGATCAGAGGACGCCGTGTGCTCGGTGTCCTTCGAGGAAATCCTGGTCGAGGGGGCGGGCTGTGTCGCCGGGCGCGTGCCCTGCTGGGGGCGGTTCCGGGTACGCTGGGATGGGGCGGGCCGGATCGTGCACGCGGCGCGCGAGGCCTGACGGGTGGCGCGTCCACGTCGCGGCGAACGCCGCCAGGAGATCCTGGAGACCCTGGCCCACCTCCTCGAGGAGCTGCCGGGGGCGCCGATCACGACCGCGCATCTGGCCTCGGCGGTCGGCGTGTCGGAGGCCGCCCTCTACCGGCATTTTCCGAGCAAGGCACGCATGTTCGAGGCGCTCTTCGAGTTCATCGAGGAGAGCCTGTTTACGCGCATCAACCGCATAGCCGCCGAGCCAATCACCCCCTCGGCCAAGGTCGGCCAAGTCCTGCGCCTCTGGCTTGCCTTCGCCGACAAGAACCACGGGCTTGCGTATTTGCTCCAAGGGGCGGTGCTGGCCGGGGAGCACGAACGGTTGCGTGACCGCTTGGCGCAGATCTATGAACGCGTCGAGACCCATCTGCGCCTCATCTTGCGCGACACGCAGCTCCCACCTCACCTGCCCGCGCCCTCGGTCTGCGTGCAGCTCTTGCTTGCTGCCGCGGACGGCCGCATCGCGCAGGCGGTGCGCACCCGCTTTCGGGTCTCGCCTGTCGCCGAATGGGAGGCCCAGTGGGCCATCCTGCGGGGTGCGTTCTTCGGCGACGAAGAGGGGTCCGCCTAGGCCTTAGCGTGGGGCTTGGGGGCCTTTTTGGGTCCGCCCCCGCCCCGCTGGGCCTTGGCGCCATGTCCGCGGTCCGCCTCGTTCTTGCCGTGCGCCGCTGCGGTGTCCCGCTCGACGAACTTGGAGAAGCGGCTTTCATGACCATCGGCGGTCTCGTCCTGGTAGAGGAAGGCGAGCTTGCGTTCGTCGAAGGTCTCGAAAAAGCTATCCCACGAGATCGTCTCAAGACGATCTTCCCCGCCACGGTCGGGGAAATCGACTCGCAGGAGTCCTCCGCCTTCGCGGTCGCTTGTGGATTTCACGCGCGCGGGCTTGCCTCCGCGCCGCTCGATCCAGCGCTGGATCGTGTCATGGTCGGTAGTCACCTTTCCTGTCGTCATAAGCCCTCCTACCCGTTGATCACCATGCCCCCGTTTGGATGCAATACCTGGCCTGTCATGTAAGACGCATCCTGGGAGGCAAGGAAAACATATGATGGCGCAATCTCCGCCGGTTGCCCCGGTCGCTTCAGGGGGACCTCCTGCCCGAAATGAGTCACCCCTTCGGCACTCGTAGTCGAGGTTATGAGCGGTGTCCAAATAGGGCCGGGCGCGACGCCGTTTACGCGTATCCCGCGCTCGGCGAGCGCCTGCGAGAGCGAACGCGTAAAGGCCACGATCGCGCCCTTGGTGGCCGAATAATCGATGAGGTGCGGGTTGCCTTTGTAGGCCGTCACCGAGGTCGTATTAATGATGGCGCTCCCGGGTTTCAGGTAGGGGAGCGCCGCACGCGCGAGATAAAAGTAGCCGAAGAGATTGGTGCGGAAGGTGCGTTCGAGCTGTTCGGCCGTGATGTCCGAGAAATCCTTCACCGGGTGTTGTTCGCCTGCGTTGTTGACGAGAATGTCCACAGCGCCGAACGCCTCCACCGCGCGTTCGACCGCGTCGCGACAAAACGCCTCCGACCCGACGTCGCCCGACAAGGCGAGGCACCGCCGGCCCGCGGCTTCCACGCGCCTTTTCGTGTCCGCCGCGTCTTCGTGTTCGTCGAGATACAAAAGCACGCAGTCCGCCCCCTCCTTGGCGAAGGCTATGGCGACCGCGCGCCCTATCCCCGAATCACCGCCTGTGATCACGGCCACGCGATCGGTGAGCTTGCCGCACGCACGATAGCTTCCTTCCGAGTCCGGCTGCGGCTGCATGAAACCCTGATGCCCAGGCGTCGCGTCCTCGTGTTGCGGTGGCAAAGATCTGCCCTGCTCATCCATTTGCCGCGCCTCCTAATGAAAGCGCGCTATTGTGGGATCAGCAAGAGTCCCGATCATCGTTATTTGGTCGGAGGTTGCGCCCGATAAAGGTACGGTTACGAGCTCGTCGGCCTGCGATCCGCGAGCCCCTTTGGCATGCGCGGAGGCGTTATGCGTCCTAAAGGAAACGAACGACTTGGATTTATAGAATAGACGATGTGCAGGCGTGGGTCTGGTGGCGGACATGTACCACCCGGCGCCGCGCCGCATCGGATGCGCATGTTTCAGGGGCTGGTGGGCCTAGGAGCTGAGCGCCGCCCCCATGGCGTCCTAAAGCACCCCGTCCGCTGCCGACGCTGCATCTTTAGTGTGGCAAAGCGCTCTTATGGTTCATGTGGTGGGACCGCTTGCGGGCCCGGGGACTGCCTGTTTCTAAGGCGAGGAAGGCGCCCCGCAAACAGGGCATGCCGGGTCCTTGCGGCGGCGGATGCGGCGACTCTCCATCTCTTTGGCATCGAAGACCCAGAGATCGCGGGCAAGCGGCGTGGGGACGCCCGCTATGACCTTGATGGCCTCCGCCGCCTGCAAGGTGGCAAGGGCGCCGGCCACCGGGCCCAGTACGCCGCGCTCGCTACAGCTCTCCGCCTCTTCTTCGATTTCGGGATAAAGGCAACGATAGCAGCCGGCGGCCGCCTCTTTCGGGTCCACGACCAAAAGCTGTCCCGCCATGCGTATCACGGCTGCTGACACGAGCGGGATCCCGGCCTTGACGCAGACCTCATTGACGGCGAAGCGGGTGGCGAAGTTGTCGGAGGCGTCGCAGACGAGATCGACGCGGAGTGCCTCTTCGACAAGCCGTGGGCCGGACAGGCGTTCCGCAACGATGCGCGCACCCGCGTACCCGAAGGACGCGAGCATCTCGGCTGCCGCCTGCGTCTTGGGCAGGCCCACATGACGATCGGCGTAAAGTATCTGGCGCGGCAGGTTCGAGAGCGACACGAGGTCTGCATCGGCGAGCGTAAGCCCGCGGACACCGCTGCGGGCGAGATAGAGGGCCACCACCGAACCCAGGCCCCCGAGACCCACGACGAGGACCCGGGCGCGCTTCAGCCGCTCCACGCCCTCGATACCCATTTCGGGCAAAAAGATGTGGGCGCTATGGCGCAAGAGCTCCTCGTCATCCATGCCAGGTCCCTTCAGTCACCCGTGGGTGGCCGGCGTAGTCGCTATGCGTGGAGACGTCTCCAAGGCCCCCCCGTTCGAACAGCACGCGGACTTGGGGGCCCTGCGCATAGCCATGCTCCACGAGCAGCCGCCCGCCAGGCCTCAGGGCCCGCACTGCCCCCGGGACGAGCGCCGCGAAGGCCGCGAGGCCGTCGCTGCCCCCGTCCAGGGCCGCGCGCGGCTCGTATCTGAGCCCGTCATCGTCAAGGCAAGGGTCGCCGCTTTCGATGTAGGGGGGGTTGGACGCGATCAACGCGCAGGAGCGGGCCTCGATGGCATCGAGCCAGGATCCTGCCCAGAAGGCGACCTCGAGCCCCAGGGCGCGAGCGTTGGCGCGCGCAACGGTCAGGGCCTTCGGGCTTCGATCACACGCCGCCACGGAGGCGCCAGGGCGTTCTTTCTTCAGGGCCAAAGCAATGGCGCCCGAGCCGGTCCCGGCGTCGATGCAGCGATCGCCGCAGGCTATCGTCCCGCTAAGTGCGCGCTCCACCAGTATCTCGGTCTCGGGGCGCGGCACGAGGACGTCGGGGGTGATCTTGAGCGCAAGCGACCAGAATTCGGTATGGCCCACGAGATAAGCCAAGGGCTCGCCGTTTGTGCGCCTTTTAATAAGGTCGCGCCAGCGCGCCTCGTCTTCGGGGTGTAGCGATTCGGTAGTGTCGGAGGCAAGCAATTGCGCAAGCGGGCGTTGCAGGATGTGACAGCCGAGCGTCCAGACCTCCTGGATAGGGCAGCGCCCCGGGGACTCGGGGGTGGGCCGGGTCGCCTGCGCCAGAAAGCCTCGCACGGTCGTCATTCGAGTGCGAGCGCGGCAAGCTGCTCGGTCTGATCCTCGGCGATCAAGGCATCGATCAACTCGTCCAAGTCGCCCTCGAGGACGCGCTCGAGACGGTACAAGGTGAGGTTGATGCGATGGTCCGTCACGCGTCCTTGAGGGAAATTATAGGTACGAATGCGTTCGGAACGGTCGCCGCTGCCCACGAGCTTGCGGCGCGTGGCCGCCTCCTGCTCCTGCTTCGCGCGCATCTCCTGTTCCCGCAGGCGTGAGGCGAGGACGGACAGGGCGCGGGCGCGGTTTTTGTGTTGCGAGCGCTCGTCCTGGCATTCCACGACCATGCCGGTCGGGAGGTGCGTCACGCGGATCGCCGAGTCAGTCTTGTTGACGTGCTGGCCGCCGGCGCCGGAGGCGCGGAAGGTGTCGATCTTGAGATCCGCCGGATTGATCGTGATCTCGCGCTCCTCCACCTCGGCCATCACCGCTACCGTACAGGCCGAGGTATGGATGCGCCCCTGCGCCTCGGTGAGCGGTACGCGCTGGACTCTATGTCCCCCCGATTCGAACTTGAGTCTCGAGTAGACCGAGGGCCCGGCGAGACGCACGATGATCTCCTTGTAGCCCCCGTGCTCGCCGCTACTTGCGTGCACGATCTCCATCTGCCAGCCATAGCGCGTCGCGTAGCCCGCGTACATGCGATAGAGATCGCCCGCGAACAGTGCCGCCTCGTCGCCGCCGGTCCCGGCGCGCACCTCAAGAAAGATGTTGCGTTCGTCATTGGGGTCGCGCGGTAGCATGAGGCGCTTTAAGTCCGATTCACAGTCCGCGCGCGCGGCGACGAGGGCCGCGATCTCCTCGTCGGCCATTGCCCGCACGCTCGGATCCGCGTCCTGCAAGAGGCTCTGGGCGGCGCTCAACTGTTCCTCCGTTCGGCGCCAGGCAGCGAAGCGCTCTACCACCGGGGTGAGTTCGGCATGCTCACGCGACAGGCGCCGGAAGCGCTCCTGGTCCTGCGTCACGCGCGGGTCCGAGAGCTCGGCGGTCGTCTCCTCGAGTCGCGATACGAGGCGCTCGAGCTTGGCCACGAGTGATGCCTGCATCACGAGGCCTGGTCGTCGAGGCGAAACAGCGCGCGCGTGGCGCCGATGAGATCGAGTTCGCCGCCGGCGTTTGCCTCCCGCAAGGCGGCGCTTGGGCAATGCATGAATTTATTCGTGAGGGCGTGGGCAAAGCGTAGCAGAACCTCGTCGGGCGGTTCGCCGCGCTCCAGCGCGCGTCGCGCGCGCTCCAGCTCGGCATCGCGCAGGGCCTCGGTGGTGGCGCGCAGGGCACGCACAGTCGGTACCGACTCGAGCGACCGCACCCAGCGCATGAATTCGATCACCTCGCTCTCAATGATCGTTTCGGCTTGGCGCGCCGCGGCTTGGCGCGACTCCATGTTTTCCTCAATGACGCCTTTCAGGTCGTCTATGGTGTAGAGATAGACATCCGACAACTCTCCAACCTCCGGTTCTATATCGCGTGGCACCGCGAGGTCGACCAGGAACATGGGGCGGTGCTTGCGCGCCTTGAGCGCCCTTTCCACCGCGCCCTTGCCAAGGAGCGGCAAGAGGCTCGCCGTGCAGGAAATGACGATGTCGGCGCTGCTCAGATAGTCGGGCATTTCGAGGAGCGATATCGCCTCCGCCCCGTAGATGCCGCCCAGGCTTGTGGCGCGCTCGATCGTGCGGTTGGCCACCACCATGCGCCGTATGCCCTGCTCTTTCAGGTGGCGCGCGGCCAGTTCGATCATCTCACCCGCGCCTATGAGCAGGACGGTCTGGTCGGATAGCCGGTCGAATATCCGTCGGGCCAGGCTCACGGCGGCGTAGGCTACCGATACGGCGTTCGCGCCTATGGCGGTATCGGTACGCACCTGCTTTGCCACCGAGAACGTGTGCTGGAACAGGCGATTCAAAAGTTTGCCGGTAGTGCCGGCCTTGTGCGCCGCCGCAAACGCGCTTTTCATTTGGCCCAGGATCTGGGGTTCTCCAAGGACCAGGGAGTCGAGACCCGAGGCAACGCGGAAGGCGTGCGCGACGGCGGTACGGCCATCGTGGACGTAGAGGTGCGGGCGCACGAGCCGCGGCGCGAGCTTATGATAGTCGCAGAACCAGTCGATCAGCGACTCCTCGGATCGGTTGCGCAGGCCGCAATAGAGCTCGGTCCGGTTGCAGGTGGAGAGGATGGTCGCCTCCCCCGCCCCGACCTCGGCCACGGCGCGGAGCGCATCAGGCAGCGTCTGCAGGTCGAATGCCGCCTGCTCGCGCAATGCCACCGGCGCGGTTTTATGGTTGATGCCCAGTGCTACGAGGTGCATGGTCTTTGGACCGAGACGAAGATCCCCAAAGCCGGGCCGCCGCAACGGCCTCGATCGATATGACGGTAACCGCCAGCGCGGCCCGAATTGGATGGTGAGCGGCACCGCTCCACCCCAGCGCGATCACCGCAATGTCGGTTAACGCCAGCAATACATATCCCAAGGATACCATAAACCCCGGAAAGGCACGGCGCGAGAGGATGAGCGCGAAGGAAGCCCCGATCCCGAGCACGGCCCCAAGGAAGAGCTCGTCAGTCGCGCCGAGTCCGTGAGCCCCCCATAAAAGGCCGCCCAAGAGGGCGGTTGCCATGAGCGGCTGGACTCGGCCCAGCGGGGAAGGCTCGCGCGCGAGCGCCTCTTGTTGGCTCTCGAGGGCAGCCACCGTGAGCAACAGGAGCGCCGCGAGCAGCACCTGGCTTACCCACGGGCCCAGGCCGATCGACGCCATGAGCCGCTGGTTGCCCAGGACGCCCGCCGCGAGGAGTGTCGCGAGATCGGGGCCGTGGCCAAAAAAGCCCGACCACGCGGCGACACCGGGGAAGGCGCGCAAGGCATCCATGAGGAAGGCGACAGCGCAGCCCGCCTGCAAGAGCAGGGTCATGTAAGTCGCGGACAGGCCCCGGCGGCCAATTGGGTTGTCACCAAGCGGGGCGAGCGCCGCCGCAAAGGGGAGCGCGCATGCAAGCCACGGCAGCGCCATGACCAGATGCGCGTGGCGCAGCCGGGGAATCGTTATCGGCGGATGACTCACGAGGGCCGCCACGAACACCAGCACCGCGACCGCGCCCAAGAGCAAGGCGCCAACGGCTCCATAGGCGGGGCGCGACACAAGGCGGTCGGCCCGCTTCTTCTGGATCAGCATGACGAAGAGCAAAGCATAGAAGAACAGGGGAGCGGCCGGCGTCAGGCGCTGGTAGGGGCCTATGACGAGGCGCACCGGACCTTCAAGGGCAAGGGGCCAGGAGACACCGATCGCCGAAAACAGCACGCCAATGGCGGCGACCAGGACGAGGCCCGCGGCCAGATCGGCACGCCGCGCGAGCAGAAACGGGATCAGGCGATCAGCGGCGAGGTAAAGGACCGCGAAGGTGAGGAGCGCATGGGCGCCGTGGGCCGCCAGTCCTGCCCACACGAGGGCCAGAATGGCGCTAACGAAGAGGCGCCCGAGGGTGTTGGCGGTGCGCAGGATGGCCGGCGTGCGCAACCGCATCTGCGCGATCGCACAGACGGCCCCCAGTGTGGTGCCGGCCAAGAGGATCCACAGGAAGGCCGGGGCCCAGCCGAAGCGTAGGCCGAATGCCGCCCCCCCCAAGAGCACCGGGGTGCCTAGGACGCCGAAGTCGCGCAGTGATGCCACCACTCCCGACTCTGCCCCGGCCGAAGGCTCTGTATTATAATGCCCCGAATCCTCGGCGATCGCGACCGCGAGCCGCCCCAGGAAGCGGTAGGCAAAGGCCAGGACCGGGATGGCAATCAGGGGGAGCACAATCAGATTCATGGCGCAGGGCCTCCCGCAGGCTTTCGAAGAGCATAGACGCTCAGGGCTTCGATGTGCCCCTATCATATCAGCGGCGCGGAGTGTTATGACGCAAGGTCTGTGGCGAGCGGTGGCCCCGATGTTCGCGGTCGGCCTCTTGGCAGGGTGCGCCATGGTCGGTCCGCGGCCTGCGGCCCACCACGTGGCGGTCGCCAAGACCCATAAGGCGCACCGTCAAGGCCGTCTCTTTTATCATGTCCTGCTCGGTGACATCGCCGGTCAACAGGGACGTCTGGGTGCCGCGGCGCAGGCGTTTGGCGAGGCCGCGCGCGAGACCGGCGATCTCGGCCTCACCCGTCGCTCGACGCTTTTGTCGCTCTATGCACGCCGTTATGCCCAGGCCCATTATTTGGCGCGCCTGTGGCTCTCGAAGGCCCCCAAGAGCGCAAGCGCTCGCGAGGCCCTGGCTGACGCCGATCTGGGCCTGAATCGGACGCAGGGCGCGGTGCGGCAATTCGATCGGGCCCTGGCGCAAGCGGCGGCCGTTCAGGGGTCGGCCGGCCGCGCCTTTGGATTCGAGCACATCGCCACCCTGCTCTTGCGTCACAAGCGGGTTGCGCCGACCTTGATGGTCATGCGTGCCCTGACCCTGCGTTACCCCAAGGATCCGATCGGAGAGTACGCCCTCGCCGATTTGGCGCGGCAGGACGACGACCAAGCTGCTGCGCTGCGGGCCATCGATGCGGCGCTTACACTGAAGCCCGACTGGGAGGGAGCGGCGGTCTTGAAGGCGCGTATCCTCTGGAGCGCCGCGCCGCGCCGGGCGCTCGCATTTTCGGCGCGCTTCCTGAAGAGTAACCCGAGCGCGACGCGTCTGCGCCTCGATTATGCGCGCAGGCTTGTGTCCCTCGAATACTGGCGTCGGGCGCTCGCGCAGTTTCAGGTGATTGCCGCCGCCGCCCCGAACGATGCGCGGGTCTTGTATGCGGCGGGGTTGATCGCCCTGCGCACCAATAACCTCGGACTTGCCCGGTCCTATCTGAAGCGAAGCCTTACGCTCGCCCCTGCCGATCCGCACGCCGAATTGTATCTTGGTGAGATCGCCCAAAAGCAGAAGCGCTTTGCGCGCGCGCATTATTACTATGCGCATGTGGGCGCGCCCTATCGTTTTGCCGCGTCGGTCCGCGACGGGCTCATGCTGCTTCAGGAGTCGGCCCCGCACCTCGCTTGGCAACGCTTGGCGCGGGTGGTGGCCGATACGCCTGCTCAGATGACAGCGCTCGCGCTTGCCCGCAATGAAGTCCTGATGGCCATGGGTCAATACGCCCGAGGCCTTGCGCTCCTGAACGCGGCGACGCTGAAGAGTCCCCATCCTAACGTGCTGCTCTACGCACGCGCCTTGGATGAGGAAAAATCAGGCGCGGTCGTGGCGGCGGAACAGGATCTCGAGCGTCTGGTAACAGCCCACCCGCACAGCGCCGTGGCCTTGAATGCGCTCGGCTACACCTACATCAATCATGGTCAGCATGAAAGGCGCGGATTGGCGCTCATCCGCCGGGCACTCGCGCTGGACCCGAAGAATCCAGACATCCTCGACAGCATGGGCTGGGCCTACTATCGCGAAGGACATCCGCGCGCAGCGATCACTTATCTGCGCGAGGCCTTCATTCTCTCCCACGACCCGACCATTGCTGCCCATCTCGGCGCCGCGCTCTGGCGGGCTGGGGAGCACGCCCGCGCCCTGCGTCTCTGGCGCACGGCTCTGATGAAGGCCCCGCGTAATGCCGCGTTGAAGGCCGAACTCGCCAAGCACCCCGCCCTATGATGCCAAGGTTGGTCGCCACGGTCCTTGCGGTCTTTTTGGCCGGGTGCGCGACCATGCCGCGGCCGGCGGTCCGCCACCCGCACCGAATATGGGCCGCCCACCGGGCGCGCATGGCGGCGATCCGGGCGTTCATGGTATCGGCAGAGAGCGGGGTAGTCGCGGGGCGCCACGGCGGAACGCTCATGTTGCGTTGGGTTGTGAAGTCGACGGCCTATCAAATGACGGGCTTCGGCCCGTTTGGGCGCGTCATCTTCCAGCTGCGCGCCGACCCCGCCGGGGCACGCTTGCGCACCGAGCGTGGACGCTTCCACGGCGCGAGCGCATCGCGCCTCCTCAGGCGCCTGACCGGCTTACGCCTGCCAGTCGCGGGCCTGCGCTTCTGGATACTCGGAATACCTGCGCCCGGACCCGTGGCGGAGCACAGGCTTGATCGCCGGGGGCTCCTTGCCTCGCTCACGCAGGCCGGCTGGGCTATCCATTATCGGAGCTATCGACGGACCGCGCGCGGCAGGCTGCCACGTTTTCTGACCCTGACCCACGCGGGCGCCTCCGGACCTGGCCAGATCGTGGTGAAGATCCGCATCGACCGGTGGCGCGTGACATGAACGAAGGACTGCCGGAGGTTTGGCCGGCCCCGGCCAAGATCAATCTCTTTTTGCATGTCGTGGGACGGCGGGCCGACGGTTATCACGACCTCCAGACGGTCTTTCAATTCATC
The DNA here is from genome assembly GCA_021794275.1 of Pseudomonadota bacterium. Classification (GTDB taxonomy): domain Bacteria; phylum Pseudomonadota; class Gammaproteobacteria; order Acidiferrobacterales; family Acidiferrobacteraceae; genus Acidiferrobacter. The sequence continues at coordinate 49,002 of JAJYRD010000055.1, forward strand.
GACTGGCAGGACGATCTGCGGTTCACTGTGACCGACGATGGCGTAGTCTCGCGCGCCTCGGCGGTTGCGGGGGTCGACGAGGACCGGGATCTCACAGTACGCGCCGCGCGCCGCCTCAAAGAGGCCTCGGGGACCCGCCGCGGGGCGCGCATCCATTTGACCAAACGCTTGCCGATCGGTGGCGGTTTGGGCGGCGGCAGCTCGGACGCCGCCACCACCTTGCTTGCCTTGAATATATTGTGGGGGCTGCATTGGTCGCTCGAGCGTTTGGCCGAACTCGGCTTGAGTCTAGGCGCCGATGTCCCGGTGTTCGTGCGCGGTACCGCCGCGTGGGCCGAGGGAGTGGGTGAGCGCTTGAGCGCCATCGATATGCCCGAGCCCTGGTATGTCGTGGTCGTTCCGAATGCCGCGGTGTTGACTGGCCCGGTATTTGCCGCGCTTGATTTGACACGCTTTCGGCGGCCCATCACAATACGCGACTTCCGTGCCGGGCAGGGAGATAATGACCTCGCGGCGGTGGTACGCGCCCGCCATGAGCCGGTCGACGAGGCTTGGCGCTGGCTTGAGGCGTACGGGCGTGTACGCATGAGCGGGTCGGGTGCCTCACTTTTCATCGAGGTCCCGGATGCGGGATATGGGCAAGACGTGGTGGCGGCGTGCCCGCCCCATTGGCGTGCGTGTCTTGCCCACGGGTTTAATACCCATCCCGTGCATGCCCGCTTGAGTTCGATCACGAATTGGGGTGTCGCCAAGCGGTAAGGCACCGGATTTTGATTCCGGCATTCCCAGGTTCGAATCCTGGCACCCCAGCCATCTTTATCAGTACGGAACAGTTTTCAGCAGATCCGCGAGGAACCCGTGTCAACAGACAACATGGCGGTTTTCACGGGCAACGCGAATCCGGCGTTGGCCGAATCCGTGGTGCGGCACCTGGGTATCCCAATTGGAAAGGCGCATGTCGGGCGCTTCAGCGACGGCGAGATCCAGGTGGAGATCATGGAGAACGTCCGTGGCAAGGACGTCTTCATCCTGCAGCCCACGTGCGCCCCGAGCAACGACAATTTGATGGAGCTCTTGATCCTGCTGGATGCGGTCAAGAGGTCGTCGGCGCGGCGGATCACGGCCGTGATCCCGTATTATGGGTATGCGCGCCAGGATCGCAGGCCGCGCACCGCGCGGGTGGCGATCGCGGCCAAATTGGTCGCGGACATGGTGAGTGCCGCGGGCGCGAACCGGGTGTTGACCATGGATCTCCATGCCGACCAGATACAGGGATTCTTCAGTATCCCGACCGACAATATCTATGCGGGCCCGGTCCTCTTGGGTGATATCTGGCGGCATAGCTACGAGAATCTGCTGGTGGTCTCGCCGGACGTCGGGGGCGTGGTGCGGGCGCGGGCCCTCGCCAAGCACCTGGATGCGGGGCTTGCCATCATCGACAAGCGCAGACCCAGGCCCAACGAGGCCAAGGTCATGCACATCATAGGCGAGGTCGAGGGACGCACCTGCGTCCTGATGGACGACCTCGTGGATACCGCGAACACCCTCTGCGAGGCGGCCGCCGCCTTGAAGGCGCATGGGGCGCTCAAGGTTGTCGCCTATTGCACGCACCCCGTGTTGTCGGGGCGCGCCGTCGACCGCATCGAGGGATCGGTGCTCGATGAGATCGTGGTGACAGATACCATACCGTTGAGCGCGCAGGCGCGCTCATGCGTGAAGATCCGGCAGCTTAGCGTAGCCGAGCTGCTCGCGGAGACCATAAGGCGTATCGCGGACGAAGACTCCGTGAGCTCGCTCTTCATGGACTAATCGGTCCGGCCGCGGGACGTCGGAGGGCCTTGGTCGCGAGGCTCCCTTATAGAGGAAGTAGTCATGAGTGGAAAATTCGAGTTGAACGCCGAGACGCGCAGCGAGAAGGGTACGGGTGCGAGCCGCCGCCTGCGCCGCGCCGGCAAGGTGCCCGGGATATTGTACGGGGCCGGGAAGGAACCTGTGATGCTGTCCTTCGATCACGACCCGCTTTGGCATCATACGCGTCATGAGGCCTTCTTCACGTCGATCCTGTCGGTCAAGGTCGATGGCAAGGTCGTCGACCAGGCGATCCTGCGTGATCTGCACATGCACCCCTTTAAGCCCAAGGTCGCCCACGTGGACCTCCAGCGGGTGAGTGCCACCGAGCGTCTCCATCTGCCGGTGCCGTTGCACTTCGTAAACCAGGAGAGCGCCCCCGGCGTGAAGCTCCAGGGTGGTCTCGTGGCGCATCTCATGACCGAGGTGGACGTGAGCTGTCTGCCAAGCCAGCTGCCGGAGTTCCTGACGGTCGATATCGGCAATCTCCATGTCGGGGAATCCATCCACTTGAGCAACCTGACGGTGCCCGAGGGCGTCACCCTGACGGATCTCGCCCATGGCAACGATCTTGCGATCGTGACCATCACCGTGGTCCGCGAGGTCGCGGAGCCGGAGCCCGCCCCGACTGCCGAGGCGACTGCCCCGGCCCCCGAGGCGGAGGCCCCGAAGAAGGAAGGGAAGTAGTTGGGAGAGCCCCTGGCGGCCCTCGTGGGGCTCGGGAATCCCGGACCGGAATATGAGGATACCCGGCATAACGCCGGCTTCTGGTTCGTGGACCGGGTCGCGCAAGGGGCGGGCGCCTCGTGGCGGCACGAGGCCAAGCTCTCGGCGTCCGTGTGCCGGGTGCGGGTGGCCGGGGTGGAGTTGTGGCTTGTGAAGCCCTCGACCTTCATGAATGGGAGCGGGGCCAGCGTGGGCGCCTTATGCCGATACTATCGGCTGGCGCCCGCGCAGGTTCTGGTCGCGCATGACGAGCTCGATCTCGCGCCAGGCGTCGTCCGTCTGAAGAAGGGTGGGGGCGCGGGCGGTCATAACGGGCTTACCGACATCATCGCCCACACGGGGGCTGACTTCTGGCGGTTTCGGATCGGTATAGGTCGGCCACCCCCGCGGCGCGATCTCATCCCCTATGTGCTCGGGCGCCCCTCCCGTGAGGAGGCCTCGGCGATCGAGGATGGCCTTACGCGGGGGCTTGGCGTCCTGCCCCTCATCGCGCAGGGCGACACGCAGCGGGCCATGAATCTTTTGCATACGACAGGCGGGGAGACGGCCGATGGGGCTTAAGTGCGGTATCGTGGGGCTTCCCAACGTCGGCAAGTCGACGCTCTTCAATGCCTTGACGGCGGCCGCCATTCCGGCCGAGAACTACCCGTTTTGCACCATCGAGCCCAACGTGGGTGTGGTGGCGATCCCCGACCGCAGGCTGAGCGCCCTGGCCGAGATCGCCAAGCCTGAGCGCATCGTGCCCGCCGTCATGGAGTTCGTGGACATCGCGGGCCTCGTGGCCGGCGCCGCGCAGGGGGAGGGGCTTGGCAACAAGTTCCTCTCCCATATCCGCGAGACCGACGCCATCATCGAGGTAGTGCGCTGTTTCGAGGACGACAACGTGGTCCATGTCGCCGGGCGCGTCGATCCGCTCTCCGACATCGATGTGATCCACACCGAGCTTGCCCTTGCAGACCTGGAGAGCGTGGAACGTGCGCTTGCGCGGGAGACCAAGGGCGCGCGCGCCGGCAACAAGGAGGAGACGAAGCGCCGGGATCTGCTGGCCCGTATCCGCGAGCACTTGAACGGCGGCGGCATGGTCCGGACCTTGCCGCTCACCGAAGATGAACGGCTCATGATCCGCGGTTTCTCGCTGCTTACGGCGAAGCCCGTGCTCTATGTCGGCAACGTCCAGGAAGGAGGGTTTTCCGATAACCCCCTATGGGAGCGGGTGGCGACCCGCGCCCGCGAGGAGGGTGCCCAGGCGCTGGCCATCTCGGCCGCCTTCGAGGCCGAGCTCGTATCACTGCCCGATGAGGAGCGCCCGGCCTTCCTGGCCGAGATCGGCCTCGACGAACCGGGCTTGAACCGCCTCGTGCGTGCGGCCTTCGCGCTCTTGGGTCTCGAGACCTTCTTTACCGCGGGACCCCAGGAGGTCCGCGCCTGGACGATACGGCAGGGGAGCATCGCACCCCAGGCCGCGGGCGTCATCCACACCGACTTCGAACAGGGCTTCATCCGCGCCGAAGTGATAGGGTACGACGACTATGTGCGGCTGCGCGGCGAACACGGGGCGCGCGAGGCCGGCAAGCTGCGGCTCGAAGGCCGCGATTATGTGATGCAAGACGGTGACGTGGTGCATTTCCGGTTCAATGTGGGCCGCTAGCGGCGGGCGGTGCCGGAGACGGCCTCGTTTCTTGACATCGCCTAAGCCTGCCCCCAAAATGCCCCACCTTCAAGACAAGGCTATGTAGCTCAGCTGGTTAGAGCGCGGCACTCATAATGCTGAGGTCGGTGGTTCGAGTCCACCCATAGCCACCATATAAAACAAGCACTTACGACAAATCCTACCGGCCACAACCCCGGATATGCCATAATCCTGCCATAACGCGTATGGCAAAAGGGGTATGGCATGGCGACATTACGCAAGCGCCCAGGCCCGGGCGGCAAGAGTGCCTGGCAGGCGCAGATCATTCGCAGAGGGCACGAGCGCCAGTACAAGACGTTCGATACCAAGGCTGAGGCTGAGGCCTGGGCGCGCCAGATTGAGGGCGAGATGGACCGCGGGGTGTTCGTCTCACGGGCCGAGGCGGAGGCCACGACCTTGCGGGAGGCTCTTGACAGGTACGAGCGCGAAGTTACGCCCAAGAAGAAAAGCCGTAGCGATGAACGATACAAGCTCGGGGCCTGGCGTTCGAGCACCTTGGCGGCCCGCTCCTTAGCCTCTATCCGAGGGAAAGACCTGGCGGCATGGCGAGATGTTGAGTTAGCCAGCGGTTCCGCCACGGGCACCGTGCGACGCAAGCTGGCACTCTTGGCGCACGTCTTCAAGGTGGCGAGGAAGGAATGGGGAATGGAGTCATTGGCAAGTCCGGTGGACACCATTCAATTACCCCCTCCCGGCCAGGCCCGAGACCGGCGCCTCGTCGGCGATGAATACGCCCGCCTTCTCTCCGAAGCCCAAGCCTACGGCGGGGAGATCGGCCCCCTCATCACCTGGGCCATTGAGACCGCTATGCGCCGAGGCGAGATCGCGGCCATGCGCTGGGAGCACCTAGATATCGAGGGACGGGCGCTACTCCTCCCCGAAACCAAGAACGGGACACCACGAGAAGTACCGCTTTCCAAGGTAGCGCTGGCGGTCTTAGATAGGTTGCCTCGGCGTCCAGACGGACGCGTGTGGGGTATGCGCCCCGACTCGATCTCGCAGGCTTTTGAGAGGGTCTGTACGGCCGCTGGCATCGAGGGCCTGACCTTCCACGACTTGCGCCATGAGGCCGCCAGTAGGCTCTTTGAGAAGGGCCTAAACCCTATGCAGGCAGCGGCCATCACAGGGCACAAGACCCAGCAGATGCTCAAGCGGTATACGCACCTACGCGCCAAGGATTTGGCGCCGCTATTGGATTAGTTGCGCCATGAGGCGGCCTCCCGGCTCTCTGAAAAGGGGTTGGGGCTGTGCAAGTTGCGGACATCACGGGGCACAAGACGATGCAGATGCTGAAGCGGTACACGCATCCGAGGGCTCGGGATTTGGTGAAGAGGTTGGAGTAAAGTGTATGAGGCTACGCTTCAATAAGGAAGTAAGAACGTCCATAGCGGATGAGCTTAAAAAGGTTTCGGCGTGGGGTGGTGTCGCGCTGGGAGTTTTAGGTTACTCGATGAGCAACCCTTGGGTTATGCTGGCCGCCTTTTTGTGGTGGATTGCGTGCCAAATTATCGCTAATATCTTATTGGCGATGGAGGATTAAACCATGAGCATGGCTACGGCGGTTTTTGTGGGTATGGGTGCGGTCGTGAGTTATGGTCTAGGTGCGCTCTTATTGGCTGCGTTAGGGGCCAAGAAGCGTCATCACGAGTTGGGGCGGGCGACCGATGGTCACAAGGTTTAGCGAATTCCTGCCAGCCCACAATAGACTGACAGAAAATAATTCTTGACATCCTGGTGAGGATGTAGGTAGCCTTTATCTTGCAACACATGCCGGGCCACATGTAAAAGCGGCTTCGCCCGCCCTTTCTAGGTCGGGCCTGTCCATTAAGGCATTTATGGACAGTATCATTGCACACTAATGGCTTCACCCTCGACCCCCGCCTTTATGGCCTTGGGTCAAAAAAAGTGTCAACCATGGCCTTAACGGCTTAAAGGTTGGGACCCCCAGGCAAGATCCGCCTGGAGTTTGTCCAAAAAAAATCCTCAATCATAATGGCTCCACTCGGGCGTTTTTCTGCGCCCAAAAATCTCCTTCCGGCGATGTCTCCCGGGCGCACTTCGTGCGCCCCTTCGCTTTTCCCCGCTCGACCCGGCGAGCCCCATCATTTTGCTTATTTTTAAGGGGTTTTATGGATACGGTATGGAAAGTGAAAGTGGAAGTAGAGGCTCCGGGATTCGAGCGGGTTTATAAGTCAGTTCGGCGGCTGGCGACTGCTCACAAGATCGAGCAGATCGACTGTCAGGAAATCGCGATCGTGGCGATCTTAGAAAACCCAGGCAACATCCCGGCCGCGATTCGCGCGGCTCGCCAGGCCCTAAACTCTGAACGCCGACAGCGCCGGGTCGGTCGCCAGATCGACAATCGTGTGGATGGCGCGGAGGAGGAGGCGGTCCGTCTCGACCGCCGTACCCTGCCTGGAGGGAAAACCCTCACACACCTTGATGAAGAAGGAGAGTACGAGGACTACGGCGATCAAGATCAGGATCATGGCGATCGCGATCTCGATACGCAAAACGAGGGTTACGAGGGTTACGAGCTCCCGAAAATCCCGCCGCATGACCTCGTCGGGGCGATTATGTTTTTGGCCCGGCATGGGAAGGATGTTGGACAGATAGCGGAGCGCACGGGCGTCACCCGGGCGCGCATTCGTCAAATCCTTCGTGGCCCAGAAAAAATCCGCCAGGCCGTGCGTATGGCAGAACAGCAAAAAGAACTCCCGGGGCTCGAGTGCGAGCCCGATGATCTGCGCCCGCCACGTGAACCGATCAAACATAAGCCACGCGTGGCCCACGCGGAGTCCGCAACGGACCAGGGTCTTTCCCTCTTCTCTGCAGTTGAAGGGGAGCTGGCATGAAAACCAGTGAGTGGATTGATGGCGGGGACTTACTACCGGGCATCTTCGACGGGTGGATGCGATGGTGGAACAGGTTGCCGCCCTTATCGGCGATTCTCTGGGTGTATGATGCTGGCACACCCCGCGCAAGGAGGCAGAATACCCATGATCTATACGGTTGAATGCAGTTATTCCGATTCGGGCACAGAGGATGAGTGGAACGCGTTTTACAGTCACGAAAAGCTGCACGCCCTAATATCCGTTCAGGGGTTTCTCACGTCACAGCGTTTTCGGTTGTTGCGCGGTCACGATGCGACACCCACATATCTGGCCATTCACAGCATTACCGCGACCGACATCCTGGAGGGTCAGGACTATCGCCGCAACGGCGGCGGGAATTTTGCGAGATGGCAACCCATGATCACCCATTGGCGCCGGAACATCTACGAGGGGGTGGAACGGTTCCCAAGTATCGAAGAAGGCGAGTATGTGTTGGCAAGCGAGGACCATGGTGGGCCGTTGAGCGGCCTCGGGCTTACGGTCTGGCATCTGCGCGCTATAGGGCTGGATCGGAGCCCGGCGGAGCGTTGCATCGCGATCGCTCGGACCGCTCGCGAATTCCCTGAGAATCCGGAACGGGAACGGTTGTGCGTTTACGTCCCCATGGGCGAGCAACTACAGAGCCCGTACCCATAGCCGTCGCTCAGTGATGTCCTTTGACGGCGTGCCAAAAGGCGAGTCCGCCAGCTTGAGCGGCCTACCCGCCAATCCCTCCCAAAGAAAAGGGTAGCCGAGGCTACCCAAAAAGACGCGGTGAGGCATCACGTCTGGAGAAGATTGTCAGAACCGGTAGTTGGCGCCCAGGACCCATGAGCGGACGGACCCACTCCCGTACTGGTCGCTTATGTCGGTGACGCGGTATTCCGCACGCACCCCGATCGCGCGCGTCACCTGATAGCTCACGCCGCCGCCGAACAGCGCATTGGTTCCGGACTTCGACGCGGTTGCGCTCCCCGTTGAATCACTCGCCGTCGCTGTAGCGTGCCAGAAGGCTGCTCCCACCTGAGCAAAGAGGCCCACGCGCGCGGCCACCGGGACCGTAAACACGGCCGACAAGGAAATGTCATGGCCAGACAACGAGCCGGCATAGCCCGCCGGGAGTCCGTTCAGATTGAATGTGCCAAAGTGATCGTAACCTACCTCGATCGCAGGGCGGACGATTCCGAGGCGGGGCAAGTGATAGCCGCCGTAGATATTAAAACCCGTAGCGTTCCCGAAACTGAGACCGTAGCTACTGACGCCGGTCCCATGGGCACTGCTAATGAGGACATCGGCGCCGCCATAGTACGGTGACTTATGAGCCCATGCCGGTGTGGCGGCGACGACTAAAGAGCCAAACATTACCATCCCCTGGGCGATTTTCATTTTCATTCGGTGATCCCCCCTAAAGACGTTAACCGTGCGTTAACGCACGCGAGTGTATTCGGGGGGGTGGTGGTCAAGGCGGGCGTTGACTACCATCAATAGAGGATTAGTCATTGCGCGCCTGGCCCGGAGCGCGGCGCGGAATCTGCGCATCGCGTTTGCCAAGGACTGCCAGGCGATTCCGGGCCGACCAGGCAACCGCGCGACGGGCGCGATCACGCGGGCGCTGTTGAAAGAGATCGGGCGTAGAAGGCGCCTGGGCGGATGTTGATAACCTCCAAATCCTGGAGGTCATCGCAGACCACCACTTAGAACGCGGCCGGCCACGGCCAGGGCCGGGAGTCCCGCTGCCGCTCCCTCCGACCCGCGCGACCTCGGCCACGATCCACTCGTCTATCTGTTCTTCGCTCCACTTGCGTAGGCGTCCAAACCGGACAGGCCGGGGCAGCCGCCCTTCGGCCAACATCGTCTCGGCCGTCCGGACGCAGACCCCAAGCTGTGCCGCCACTTGTTTGATATTTAACATCTGCATTACGATATACCTCATGTGTATCTCCCTTCCTCTAATCTGCACGAAGGGAAATAGGTTGAGGTGGCGAGTACACCCCAAAAACATGCCACGTTTGAATGCGATCAGGGATCGGGATGTAGCGAGATCAGGATGCAGAGAGATCAGGATGCAGAGAGATCAGGATGCAGAGAGATCAGGATGCAGAGAGATCAGGATGCAGAGAGATCAGGATGCAGAGAGATCAGGATGCAGAGAGATCAGGATGCAGAGAGATCAGGATGCAGAGAGATCAGGATG
>JAJYRD010000055.1:58342-65652 GCA_021794275.1 Pseudomonadota bacterium
AGAGAGATCAGGATGCAGAGAGATCAGGATGCAGAGAGATCAGGATGCAGAGAGATCAGGATGCAGAGAGATCAGGATGCAGAGAGATCAGGATGCAGAGAGATCAGGATGCAGAGAGATCAGGATGTATTTCGATAGCCACTCTGCCATTCTCTTGCCATAGTGCGGGTGCTTTTTGATGCAGGCTCATGGGTGGCCGCTGCACAATAAGCGTAATGGGAACAGTGGGTTAGCTTGCAACGGCGTGTAAGAGTATGCAGTTTTTAAGGACTCATAATGCTGAGGTCGGTCGTTCGAGTCCACCCATAGCCACCATATAAAACAAGCAGTTACGACAAACCCTGCCGGCCATAACCTTAAAGTATGCCGTAACGCGTATGGCAAAAATTGGAGTGCGGTGCGCCTACTGTTGCCCTGCCAAGCGGATGGGCCGACATCTATCGTACTCATGTGTCTCCCCGACGCCTCTTGGTGTTATTTGGGGGGCGACCCACGCGGTTTATTCTGATTGGAGGCGCGAGACCACGAGCGCCGGCGCATGTTCCCTTGTCGTTACTGCAATGGGGCATCCGGCGCGGCCTCGTCTTCGGCGTTCTGCCTTTCAGCTTCTTGGATGACCTCCAGCGCGGTGTGCTCACTGAAGGCCACCTTCATGATCTCGGGGACAGAGCTGTCCATGACATGAAAAGCGGCAAGCAGGTTGGACCGGACGATATCGGAGGTTGCCAGGGAGTCCCCGAGGAGTACACCCAGGCGAAATTGGATATTTCCGTCATCGAGATCGAGATGATAGGCCCCGAGCTTGAGTGCGAAGTTTCTTCGTAGGATCCATTCGGATACTTGCGGGAAACGGGCCTTGGGCACATAGGTGGGTGAGGCGATACTGACCCCAAGACTTCGCCAATCCTTTTCGTCGTCGGTCTGTATCTCACACTCCAGGGTGCCGCTGTCGCCCGTCACCTGGAAGAAGATGCGACCGGCATCCTTTATGTGGTAGCCGATCTCCAGTTCGTCCAGAACTTCCACCACCATATTTTGCAGCCCCGGGTAGTTTTCAATACTGCTGGCATTCATGGCGCCCCCTGAAATCGTTTTTGTAATGAATATGGATCCACGGCCCCGCCGCCGGCGAGGCGCAACTCACCCGCGCCATCCGCATTTGCGGCACAGGTATCCGGAGTCGAAGAGCCCTCCGACCGCCTCACCGGCCTTTTGGCCCGCCACCAAGCCCGCGATGCCGCCCCCGATAATGCCTATCGCCGCACCGATCATAGTGCCCGCCACGGGGACCACGGAGCCTATCGTGGCGCCAAGGGCTGCGCCATCGAGCGCGCCGGTCGCCACACCGGCCGCCCCGACGATGCCGCCTACCGCTCCACCGACGCGCCGTCCACGGTCGCGCGCGACCCTGTCCTCGGTGACGTGATCATTGGTCTCGCAATGGGGGCATTTGGGTGTGTTCATGATGGATTCTTCCTCAAATCGTTGAAAAATGTGCCGCGGCCGCGTAGTGCAGGGCACAAGGTCGTGTGGCGGTTCTGACTAATTGCCGTCGGCGCCGGGCACTTTCAAGTGCCCCCTTGAGAACGGTCTCATGACCGACAGACCTTTCGGTACTGATGGCCGCATGTGATGACCGTCCCGCTTCCCGTGTCGAGCACGGCAAAGGCATTCCAGAATTCGTGGAGCCTCGCGACTGCGGTGCGACCGATCTCGTGCGCGACCCGCCGTCGCGCCTTTTTGTCGAAGGTGAGCCGCACGGCGCCGTGATGATCGAAGGTCCGCCTTCCGAATCGTTTGAGCAGGTCCAGTATGAGCGGCGGCAGGCCACGCTGCTGGCTGCGGGTCTCGGCATGCTTCGTTACGTTTCTCATAACCCTTTTTCTCCCTGTTGCTGCAATCTGATCGAACTCTACATGAGAATATGCACGACATGCAAGTATGTACATGGAGAAGTGTTCCCATACTATCGTCGATTCCCGTATCTTGCTAGAATAACGCCCATGCGAGATGTTGCGGAACACGGTTATGAGTAAGGGTATGGGATCCGAAGAGGGGCTCAAGTGGGTGGCAAGTTCGAACACCATCCTGGGGCACGTCCTCGCGCTCATACGGCGGAAGCGTGGGCTCACTCAGGCGCAGCTTGCTCACACCCTGGGCCTTGCCGGCTCGACGTGGTCGCGGATCGAGAAGGGCGAGAGTTCGCTTACGGTGGAGCAACTGCGAGCGGCAGCGGAGGCGCTCGGCATCAGCGCGGCCACTCTTTTGGGTCTTGCCGCGCAAGGCGAGGAGGCCTTGCGTCGCTATGGCGCCATCATTGCGCCGAGCATCAATCGCGGGGCGGCGCGCCTCTCGGGCTTCGGTAAGGCGGTCGAAAACCTGTTGCCTGCCGGGGCGCTGCCCCTGATCGGGACGGCTCTCGGGGCCGCCCTGGGTAAGGTCCTCGGATCGGCCCTGGAGAAGGCCCTGACGACCGACACGCGTGCGCCGTCGTCCGATACCAAGGAAGAGTAGCGGCGCTTGAGAAATCGCGGACTTGTCCCGACCCGTAGCGGGCGATCTTGAGGATGTCTCCCCGCACGGTGTGACCGCGCGGGTGCCGGGGCCCGGGAACTCGTGTGGAGTGCTCACGATCTCAGACGCCGAGGACGGTTTTTGGAGACCCGGATCGCGCGCGCCGCAGGTCCTTGGCAACTGTCTCCGGCGCGAGCCCCTGATGGCTTAATGTGTCGGTGACTGGGCGGCCGGCGTATGAGCCGGCCTGTCCACTTGCCGGCACTGTCGTCGCGGCCCTAACGTGAGGAATGAACTGCGGAAGGCGTGTGCGCTCGACTGTGGGCGGCAAGAGCGAACGCAGATTCTTCTGGTTCTCGACGGGGGAGGGCGCGGCCATGGCAGACCCGCAGTCGATCACGCGTCTATTCGTCATAAGCGACATGCATCGCGAGATGCGGCGCGGCCGTCCGGAGGGCCCATGGCCTTCCGTCGACGTCGTGATCCTCGCGGGCGACATCGATAACGGCGCGGCCGGAGTGACTTGGGCCGGGACGCTCGCTCTGGACCTGCAGGTGCCCGTGCTCTATGTCCCGGGCAACCACGAATACTATGGCCACGAATTCGATAGTCTGCGCGCGTCGCTGCGCGAGGCGGCCGCCGCGTGGCCCGGCTTGCACCTGCTCGACGACGACGAACTCGTCGTGGGCGGCGTACGTTTCCTGGGCACGACCCTCTGGACGGATTATCGCGCCTGGCCCGGAGATGTCTGGCTGAACCAGGAGGTCGCCCGCAAGGAGATCTCGGACCACCGCATCATACGGCGTGGCGGAAGGCTTTTTACGCCCGATGATGCCCTGGTCCTCCACAAAGCGGCGCGCCGCTTTGTGGAGATGCGTCTTGCTCGACCCTTCGCCGGCCCGACTGTCGTCGTCACGCATCACGGCCCAAGCCTGCTCTGCCGGCATCCGCTGTACCCGAGCGGCCCTTTGGGCGCGGCTTTCTATTCCGATCTGTCGGCACTGATGCTCCGCTACGCTCCTGCGCTCTGGGTATTCGGGCACACGCATGTCCCCCTCGATGCCTCGGTGGGGACGACCCGTCTCTATAGCAACCCTCGCGGCTATCCGGGGGAAGCCGTGCCGGTCCCGGACCACTTCGACAGATCCGGTATCGTGGAGGTCCTGGCAGACACGCGTACCATTTCCTGACGAAGCGGTGGAGGGCTTACCGCATACGGACAGTGGTTGCGATCTATCGAGGGGACCATCGCCGCAGGGCGGCGGGATCATTGTCTCCGTGCGCCTCTATCGGGGCGGCCTCGCCTCCATAGACGCGGGCGAGGCTTGCCGTGAACGCGGTCATGTGCGCGCGCAGAGGCGCGGGCGCCAGGACCTCGACGTCGGCCCCCAGTCGCAGGAGTTCCAGGCATGCCCCGTGCAGCGACCCGATGGGCAGGCGGGCCTGGTGCCAGCCGTCGGCGTCAACGACGGGTTCGACGACGAGGCGCGTGCGCATATAGGGGTTTGCGATCTGCTCGATCAGGTTGATGCCCGCGGGCGAGAGCCTGATCGTGGCTTGGTCGGCGTGCAGTTCCGCTTGCAGACGCTCGGTGCTGTCGCGCCAGTAGCAGGCGAGATCGAACCCCTTGGGGGCCTCGAAGCGTTCGTCGAGGAGATATGGTTCGAGGATGCGGGCGACGCGGTATGTGCGGATATCACCGCTGCGGCGTCCGACCAGATACCATGCGCCGCTTTTCAGTACGAGGCCCAAGGGCTCCACGCGCCGTTCCCCCTCATTCCTCCAGCTCCGATAATGCATGCGTATCACGCGTTGTTCGCGGATCGCGCGGCTTACCTGCGGCAAGGCCTCCGGGTGCTCCATGGTCGCAAACCAGCCCGCCACGTCGAGATGGAAGCGGCCGCGGGCCCGTGATGTCTCCAGTCGCAGGTCGGGCGGCAGCGCCGCCAAGAGCTTGAGTTCGGCCGCCGCCATGGCCGGGCCGAGGCCCAGATCATGGGCGGCGCCGGGAAGGCCCGTGAGGAACAAGGCCTCCGCCTCCTCCGGCGAGAGGCCGGTGAGGCGCGTACGGTAGCCGTCGAGCAGCCGGTACCCGCCCCCGTAACCGCGCTCGCTGTAGATCGGTATGCCAAGCGCGCTCAAGGCATCGATGTCGCGATAGATCGTGCGCAGCGATACCTCGCATTGGGTGGCGAGGGCGGGCGCCGTGGCCATGCCGCGCGCCTGGAGCGTCAGGAGGATGGAGAGAAGACGGCTTGCGCGCATGATCGGGCCCCGACAAACCTGACATGGGATGACAGGTATCGGGATTATCGTCCGGGACGTGCGTCATCACAAGGAAAGGAGGGAGATCATGGGCACGGAGTCGACGGTCGTGTTGTTTCACGCCCCGCAGACACGTTCGTCCGGTACATGCGTCCTGATGGAGGAACTCGGCGCGCCGTATGAATTGAAGATCCTCAATACGCTCGCCGGCGAACAGCGGCAGACGGCCTATCTCAAGATCAACCCTCTCGGGAAGGTCCCGGCGGTGAAGGATGGCGAGGCCATTATCACCGAGCAGGTGGCGATCTTCATTTACCTTGCTGACCGCTTCCCGCAGAGCGGGCTTGCGCCGCCGATCGGTGATCCGCGTTGGGGCCCTTATCTGCGTTGGATGGTGTATTACGGCAGCTGCTATGAGCCCGCGCTGATCGATCGGGCCCTCAAGCGGGAGCCGGCGCCCTTGAAGACCTCGCCCTACGGGGATTTCGATTCCATGTTCCAAACTCTGGCAGACCAGATCGCTCAGCGCCCTTATCTGCTGGGTGACACCCTGACCGCCGCCGACATCCTCTGGGGCGTGGCGCTCGATTGGGGCAGGCGTTTTGGCCTACTGCCGCAAAATGAGGCTATCAACACGTACATCGCCCGCATCACCGGACGCAAAAGTTTCGCCGATGTGAGCGCCCGTGACGCGCTGCTCGCCGCCGAGCATGCGGCGGCCGCGGCGCCTAGCCAATGAATCCACTCCGGGGAAGGCCAGATGGCCGCCCCTCTTGAGATGTTGAGTATCGTGAAACATACCGATCCTTTATCGAAGGCGCGTGATCAGGCCGCGCAAGATCGCGAGCCGCGTCGCCTGCGGCTTACGCTCGCGACCCTCTGCCTTGCGGTGTTGATCGCGCAACTCGACACCTCCGTGGTGAACCTCGCGGTCCGTCCCATAGGTCGCTACTTTCATGCCGGCATAGGTTCCCTGCAGTGGGTGGTCGACGGATACAATGCCATGTATGCGATCCTGCTTTTGAGCGGCGGTCTGTTGGCTGACCTCTACGGGCGCAGGCGGATCTTCATGGCGGGGGCGGCGGTCTTTTCCATAACCTCACTTTTGTCCGCGTTTGCGCCCTCGCTGCCCTTTCTGGTCGCTGCCCGCTCCCTGGCCGGGGCCGGGGCGGCGTTGTTGCTGCCGGCTTCGCTTGCGATCGTGCGCGTGGTATGGACGGACCCCGTGGCCCGGGGCCGGGCGCTCGGCATTTGGGCGGCCTGCAATGGGCTCGCCTTCGTTGCGGGGCCCGCATTGGGCGGCTTTTTGATAGACCGGTTCGGGTGGCGCAGTATATTTCTCGTGGTGGTTCCGGTCGCCATCGCTGCCTTGGTCCTTGCGCCACGCGCCGTGCCCGAGTCGTCCGATCCCAAGGATCGCCACTTCGATGCTTGGGGCCAGATATTGGGGGCGCTCGCGCTTGCGGGGCTTGCGGCCGCCTCCATAGCTTGGCGGCACACGCTCGAGGCGGTGGTGCTTCTTGCCGGCGCGGGGTGTGCCTCGGTTCTCTTCGTGCGTATCGAGGGACGCAGGGGTGCCGGGGCGCTCGTGCCGCTCGACCTCATGCGCGTGCGCGCGTTCCGTGGCGCGCTTACGGCCACAGCCGGCATGACCTTCGGGATGTATGGAGTCATCTTCCTGGTGCCGCTCCTCTGGATCGGGGAGGGCACGCTTACGCCCGCGGGCGCCGGCCTTGCCTTGGTGCCCATGGCGCTCGTCTTCGCTCTGGCATCGCCGTTTTCGGGGGCGCTCACCGCACGGCTTGGACGTCACGTGATGGCGGCCGGTGGCGTGGCCATGATCGGCGCCGGCCTCGTAGAGATCTGCCTCACGGCCCGTGGGCTCTCGCTCTTTGAAAACGAAATCGGTCTCGTGCTCGCGGGCCTCGGCATGGGCTTTGCCACAGGACCGCTCATGGCGGCCGCGGTCGGGGCAGTCTCGCAGGCGCGCTCCGGCACCGCCGCTTCCCTTGTCAATGTGGCGCGCATGGTCGGTGCCACCCTCGGCGTTGCCATCCTTGGGGCGATCTTTGCGGCGGCGGGAGGCGGGCCGGCGGCCCTGTCTTGGGCCATGGGGCTCGGGGGAGGTGTTCAGATGTTCGCAGCAGCCTTGGCGTGGGCGGCCATGCGCCACCGGGACTCGTCTACGCGGAAAGCGGTTCCTGGGTTGTGAGATGCTGGGGATCGAGGTCATTCTCGGGATAGGCGATTGTGCCCCGCTTGTAAGCGGATGATGTGCCCCGGGGGCACCATTGCCGCGAGCAGCGGCATGACAGCGTTCACGGTCGTGGGTTCGTCGAAGATCTCGATGGCGAGCGGCAGGTGGACTCGGATTCGCAAGAGATCGACGGAATGCACGCGTCCTTTCGCGCCAAATCCCACTATGTCGCGGAACACCGTGACCCCGTGCCCGCGATGCGCGTCATGCAGTCATACGAAGGTTCCCTGCATGAGGTTATGTCCCTCGCGCTTATCGCCTTCCTGGATGTCGA
>JAJYRD010000084.1 GCA_021794275.1 Pseudomonadota bacterium
CCCGATGTCGATACCGCTTTTGCCGACCCGCACCGGATTCTTGTCTTTCCACCGAGGGACTCCGGCCAACACCAACTGCACGAACCAGCGTGTCTTGCCGCGAATGACGCGGCGCACGAGACGGCAGAACTTCACCGGCTGCTGGAGGGCAAAGGCTTGCACGCCGTGTGCGTCTTTCCGATCGTAAATGACCTTCAGTTCGAGTCCACACCACTCCAGGTGATCGTCGCGCCAACGTAAGCCCGTCGCGTTGCTCTTGCCCTTCATGGACTCCAACATTTTCCACTTCGGCTTGAAGCGCGGGTGGCCGCCCGTTCGGAACTGATAGCGTTGCGCCGCCTTGAAGGCTCGGGTACCGACCTTCTGGGTGGTGTGCGCATCCAGGTGCTCGCCGATCCAGCAGGCGTTTTTACACCGGGTGGCGTAAGACTGCAGGTCGTAATCCGTGACGCCCAGGGTTTGGGCCAGCACGGCGAAGGCCGCGGACCGGGCCTTTTGCTCTGGTGATTTGGGAGCGCCTTTGGGTAGCGTTCGTACCGCGCGCCACGCCTTGGACTGCTTCATGAGGTCCAGTCGCCGCAGCGACTCCCCCAGCACCGCGTTATACAGTTGCCGTCCCGCCTCGAACCGCACGGAAAGCACCCGGCTTTCGTGGGGAGGCACCACGAGCGGAAGTTCCAGGACGAATGATGGGCCGGCTTTCTTAGACATGCTTCTGCTGCTCGATGTACTGCTTGACGATCTCCAGCGGAGCGCCGCCCACAGTCGAGATGAAATAGCTGTTAGTCCAAAGGCTGGGCAATCGCGTGCGACACCAGCGAAATTCCTGGCGCAACAGGCGCGAAGATCGCCCCTTGATCAGTTTGACCAGATGATGCACACCGAACTGCGGGTCCACCTCGACCAATAGATGCACATGGTCCGGCATGACTTCCATCTCCAGCACTTCGCTATCGGTTTCCAAACAGACCTGCCGTATAATCTCTTTGAGTCGGGCATCAGCGCCATTCACCAATACGTCGCGACGGTACTTGGGACACCATACAACATGGTATTTACATGAGAACACCACGTTGTTGCTCGACTTGTATTTGACCCTGTATTCTGACATGGGATCATTATACAGAGGCCGCGTCATATAACAAATAGACGGCCGCTCACCCCATGGCTAAAGCCAGGGGCTTGCGCGGCAGATTTGGTCAAGATAGCCGCCTGCCGGATGGCGGTGTAGAGTCGGCCTACGGCCCCGATGGCCATTAGAGTGATGTCTCATGGCAAGGCCCGACCCTCAACTGCTTTTGACTTGGACGATGGTGGCGCGCATGGGGAGCATAAATGCCGCGGCTGACGCCCTAGGCTTGACGCAACCTGCGGTTTCCAATCAGCTGAGGCGCCTTCAGGACTGGCTCGGCGAGCCGCTCTATCGTCGCCACGGGAGGGGCGTGACGCCCACGCCCTTGGGAAAGCGCCTATTGCGTGTGGCATCTCAGATCGAATCTGCTTTGGCTGACGCCGAGACCCTTCAGACCGACGTGCAGGGGCTCCTGCAAGGGAGTCTGCTGCTCGTGGCTAGCCAGACCAACGCCGAATTCCTTCTGCTGCGGGCCATGGCGGTTTTTCAGAAGCGCTACCCTATGATCGCGGTACGCCTCCAGTCCGGAAATTCGGAGGAGGCACGTAAGCGCCTGGATGTGGCAGACCTGGCGTTCGTTGAGGATGCAGTGGTTGCGGGGAGTGGTCATGGCCTCAAGGGCCAGACCCTGATCGAGACCGACATCCGCATCCTCTTGAGCGTCGATCATCCTCTTGCACAAAGGCCGGAGCACGACCCCGTCGCGCTCGCCGAACTTTCCGGGGTATCGGTTGTGTGGCGCGAGCCGGGGTCAGGTACCCGGGATCGCGTGGAGGTCGCCTTTCGCCAAGCCGGATTGGAGCCTGAGATCCGCTATGAGTTCAGCGCCGGCGCCGCCGTACGGGAAGCGGTCCGCTGTGGATTGGGCGTGGGTTTCGTCTCGGCGCTCTCTGTGACGCCGCCGGATCTCTGCACTCGGGCGGTCGCCCCGCGCATCGTTCAGGTTCTGTCGGTGGTCTATCAGGGGCCGCTCAGCCGTCCCGGAGAGGCGTTCCTCACGGTCTTGGACGAGATGATGCGCGCTGGAGTCTATAACGTGGCGGGCGGCGTGGTGACGACGTGACGAGCGACGCGTGCGCGTCAGACGCTGCGCGTCGAGACAGCCACCGGGCGGACGCGGATTAACGCGCGAGGCTTGAGGCATTACAATGGGGTGCAGGACACCGAAGTGGCAACCTGTATGATGTATGCGATCGATGGACAGGGTTGGCTGCATGGGGCGGCCCGCAAGCTTTCTCCGAATTGCGATGCCCGTCCGCCCGGCGCCGAGGTCGAAGTGCTGATCATCCATTCCATCAGTCTGCCCGAGGGGCGCTATGGAGGGCCGGACGTGGAGCGGCTTTTTATGAATGACCTGGACGTGGGCCCAGGGGGCTACCCGGATCTCAAGGGGCTGCGGGTCTCCGCGCATCTCTTTATCCGGCGCGGCGGCGAGGTCATGCAATTCGTGTCCTTTGAGGATAGGGCATGGCACGCGGGTGTATCGCGCTGCGAGGGCCGCGAAAGGGTCAATGATTTTTCGGTCGGCATAGAACTTGAGGGGACCGACCACGGCCCCTTCGAAGAGTCTCAGTATCGATCGCTGGTGGCTGTGTCGGAGGCGCTTTTGCAGCGGTATCCCGCGCTCAGCGCCGAACGGCTCTACGCGCATTCGGATATTGCCCCGGGACGCAAGACCGACCCAGGGGCTTATTTCGATTGGGGGCGGTACCGTGGCGCGCTACGTTTGCGGGTCGACGGGATGCGGGGAGGGGAGGGGTAGGCATGGCCGTTACGTTGATAATCATTCTTTTCGCGGTCGCGCTTGATCGTTTGTTTCCGGACCGCGCCCGTGTCCCGCCCTTCCTTTGGTACGAGGATTGGGCACGTAGCGTTGAGCAGCGCTTCAACGCGGGCACGCGCGGGCAGGGGTTGGCCGCGGTGATCGTGGTGGCGGGGCCTGTGACACTCGGGGTGGCGCTGATCCGTTACGTCCTGAGCCACATCAGTTATTCGCTCGTTTATATTTTCGATATCCTCATTCTCTATCTGTGTCTGGACCTGTATCGACTGACGCAGCGGGCGGCAGCCGTGTCGGAGGCGCTGGAGTCAGGGGACGTGCTCATGGCGGCAACCTACCTCGAGGCCATGACCACCAAGACTACTGGGGATGTGACCGAATCTTCCATTGCCCAGGCGGCGGTCGAGGCGGTCCTGAAGCAGGCCAATGCCGCGATCATGGCACCGCTTTTCTGGTTCATCCTGTTCGGGCCGGTCGCCGTCGTTCTGCAGAGGCTCGCGGCGCTGCTCGACCGCCTCTGGGGTCATCGTAGTCCGCAATACGCCGAGTTTGGGTGGGCGGCGGCGCGGCTGAATGATGTTCTCGGGTGGGTGCCGGCGCGTATCACGGCCTTGAGTTACGCCATCATGGGCAGCTTCGAGGACGCCTTGCACTGCTGGCGGCGCCAGGCGGGGATGTGGTCTGACATCAACAGCGGCCCGCTTCTGGCCTCGGGTTTTGGGGCCATGCACATGAGCGCCTGCGAGGAGACAGACGATGAAGAGGGCTTAGGCGTGACCGCGGTTCATGGCTTCGTCGTCAATGCCGCCGATATTCGCCGCGCGGTGGCGTTGCTTTGGCGCGTTCTGCTCTTTTGGTTGGCGGTCGCCTTGCTGATGGCTGGCGCCCGCCTGTTCGGCGTTTTCGGTTGACGGCTTGGTGGCCGGTCCGTCCAAGCCTCCCGGCACACGGACGTGCCGGGAGGCTTTCGCCTCAAGCGGACAGGACCTGGGGCGCGGGCTCCGAGCGTAGAATTTCCCAACCGCGGTCTTCGGCCGTGGCCAGCAAAATGGGGTCCGGGTCGACCGCGACAGGCCGTGCGACCGCCTCGAGCAGCGGCAGGTCGTTGTGGGAGTCGCTGTAGAAGACGCTGCCGTCGAAGGAGAGGCCGTGCTCGGTCATCCACGCGCGGACACGAGTGACCTTGCCTTCCTTGAAGCAGGGGACTCCTGCGGGACGGCCCGTGAATTGCCCATCTTGCTCCTCGACCTGCGTTGCAATCAGGTGCGGAATACCGATGAGCTCGGCGATGGGCGCCGTCACAAAGTCATTTGTCGCGGTGACGAGCGCAAGTGTGTCACCCTGCATGCGGTAGCGCGTGAGGAGCGGGATCACCCATGGCTTTACCATCGGCCGCACGATTTCTTCAATGAAGCGCGCGCGCCAAGCGAAGAGCTGGCCGCGCGGGAGGCGCCGCAAGGGCTCCAGGGCGAAGGCCAGGAAGGCCATGATGTCGAGTGTTCCGGCCTTGTAGTCCGCGTAGAAGCGGGCGTTGGCCTCCTCGTAACGCGCGCCGTCCACGGCCCCGCTTGCGACCAGGAACTGGCCCCACGCGTAATCGCTGTCGCCCGAGAGCAAGGTGTTGTCCAGGTCAAAGAGTGCCAGCGCCAATATCCCTCCCAAGCGTTGCCGTAGACGGCGAATTCTGTGAAAATGGCCCCATTCTAACCAGCTAACGCCTTGTTGTATATGATAGATCACGACGGCTACCGGCCGAACGTCGGCATCATTATCGCCAACGCCCAAAACCAGGTGTTTTGGGCGCGGCGGTGCCGTTGCGACGGTTGGCAATTTCCGCAAGGGGGTATTCAGCGCGAAGAGACCGTCGAGGAGGCCTTGTACCGAGAGCTCTACGAGGAGGTGGGACTCGAGTGCGGACAAGTCGAGATCCAGGGGCGCACGCGGGGCTGGCTGCGCTATGATCTGCCGCGCGCGTATCGGCGATCGGGCGGGTCGCGGCGATTCCGTGGACAAAAGCAGGTATGGTTTCTATTGCGGCTCACAGGTAGCGATGCCGATGTCAGGCTGGATCTGTCCACTGCGCCGGAATTTGATGCCTGGCGGTGGGTGGACTACTGGAGCCCCATAGACGCGATCGTGTCTTTCAAGCGCAAGGTCTACCGGTCGGCGCTGACCGAGCTTGCCCCTCTGCTCGAGCGTTGATGGACCGCGTGCTCGCGTGGCATGACCGCGCCATCTGGCTCGTCGAATCCGGGCCCCCGGCCGTTTATTACCTCGCTGATCGTGATGCCGGTGGCGTCCTCGTCAATGCACCACGGTTCGAGGCGTGCGTCTACGAAGACTTGGCGCGCGTAGCGCCGTTGCACTTCGTGTTCTTGCCAAGTCGCTTCGGGGCGCGCGACCTTGACGCGTGGCGCTCGGTCGGTGCACGCGTTCTCGCCTCCACGGAAGAGGAAAGCGTAGGAGATGTCGATCTGCGCGTCGGCCCCCAACACAAATTGACGCGCACGATAGACTTCATCCCGATCCCTGGTCGCACCCGCGGGACCTGCGGTCTGCGCCTGAAGAACAAGCCGGGAGTGCTCTTTTTGGGGCCGGCATTGGCGCAGGCGGGCTCCGGCTGGCCTGAGCTCGTGGAGGCGGCGGACGACTACTCCTACGAGAGCCGCCTAATAGGGGTTGTGGGTCTGGGCGGCCAGGCCTTCGAATACCTTTTTACCGATACGTTTGTGCGGGGACAGACGCGTTTCGGGCCCGGCGCCGACGCAGCCTTGCGCGACCATATAGGCCACCTCCTGGCCTAGCGCAACGGGGCGCGCGGGGAGTCTTTTGCTCACCATGGACGCCGCCGCGGGCCTATTGCCGCCCCCGGCGGCCACTCATGCGCCGCCTTCATGCCGCGAAGAACGACCGCCCACCACTCCCTCCAAGAGCGCCACGATCGGGTCCTGCCATCTCTTGCGGCTTCAACGGCCGCCGTGAGCATCCTGCGTCCCGTCATGCGTCGAGAGCCTTGGGACTGGCCGCGCCGTAAAGGCTCTCGCGTGGATCCGGGCGGCCTGTGGCGGGGTGTGTACCAGGCAGATGCGAGCCTCCCTCGATTGTGACCTTGTCCCGTACCCCCTCTATGCGCGAACGCGCCCTTAGGGCAACTGGCGCATCCCTTGTAGTTCCCGGAGTCGTCACGGGCGAGGGCGTTGAAGGGTCTTGCTGTAAGCCCCGCTTGTCGCCCGCGCCGGTCCGCTCGTCCGAGCCGGGACGCGATGGGGATATGTTCGTCTAGAGTGGATACGGTATGCACGAAGTTCTAAGACAATAGATATTTGCAGAAGTGCAAGTGTCGTATCGAAAAATAATGACAGTATGAATGTCTTGTCCAGGGAGGCAGTATATGAAGGGCCGTGTCATGTCTACGTTTGCTTTATCGGCAATTGCGCTCATGTCAAGCAATATCGCAACGGCAAACACGGGAGCGATGGACGTTTCCTATTTGGGGGCGCCTCCGGGGGCGCTTGGAACGTCCGCCGGGCGGCCCGGAGCCGGAAGTAGCGGCAAACCCTGGATTTTCAGCGCGCCGCCGCGAGGGACGATCGCGCAGCAGAAGGCCATGTATGCGCCCATAGCGCGTTTTTTGAGCCGGGTTGCGGGACACAAGGTCGTGTTTCGGGAGCCGGGAAATTGGCTCACATATAGCCAAGCGATGACGGAAGGGAAATACGATATCGTTTTTGATGGGCCGCATTTCACGAGCTGGCGCGACCGCTACCTGGGCGATACTCCGCTGGTTCGAATCCCGGAGCCGTTTGTATTCGCAGTCGTCGTGCGTCGGGGTGAGCGATTTACGCAGCTATCGCAGCTTGCCGGGCGACCCGTGTGCGCGAACTCGCCGCCGAATCTCGGGACCTTGTCGCTCTTGAGTAAATTTTCCTACATAACGCGCCAGCCCTATCTCGTCGTCGTGCATGGATGGCCCGCGTCCTACAAGGGTCTCATGAACAAGCGCTGCGAGGCCACCGTGTTGCCGATCGCAAACCTGAAGCTCTACGAGAAGGGGGCGCGGACTGTGCGAGTGCTCTATCGGACGCCGGTTTATCCCAATCAGGCGATCTCGGCAGGTCCTCGCGTGCCTGCGGCCGTGCAGGCACGCATCCGGGCGGCGCTCTTGTCGCCAGCCGGAGAGGCGGCGACGCGCACCCTGCGCCAGGCCTACGGGGCGCGGCGGTTCGTGCCGGCCAATCGGCGCGACTACGCCGGCTTGTCCCACCTTTTGAATAACACTTTGTATTTCAGTGGCGGCGGTCAAGTCGGCATCGCCCAACGTTGAGGCGCGCTTGCGCGAGACGGGATGGGTAACGCGCGGGCTCCTTCGGTAGCCATCGCGGTACGCAGGGGTGGGGCGCTTATTGGCGCCGGGGGACGAACGGGTTAGGGCGGGCATCGGGCTCGCTCCGGCCGTGTGTGCGGGACGTTAAAAAATAATAACGCGCTGATGGAGGCGGACGGCCACGACGTAGTGTGTCCAGGCTTGACGCAAGGCGTGATTCACCACAAGGGAGCAAGCGTATGGCCACGGTTGTCGAGACGGAAACGGCGGTAGCCGAGGGGTCTACCGGTGCGGAGGCGCATAGGGGTCGCAAGGCCTTGGGCTTGGCGGCTGCATTCCTCGTGTTGTTCGGTCTACGGTTTGGCCCCCTCCTGCATGGCCTGGCACGGCCGGGTCAGGCCGTGCTTGCGGTGTTTCTGTGGTTCATCGTGTGCATGGTGACGAACGCCCTTCCCAAGGCCGTCGTAGGGCTTGCGTCCCCCCTTTTGCTGGTCCTCATGGCCGGCATGAAGGTGAAGCCGGCGTTCGGGGGTTTCAATGGCGACATATTTTTCCTTGCCGCCGGGGCCTTCGTTATTGCCGCCGTGATGATGGGCACGCCATTGGGTAGACGCATCACCCTTACCGTCGCCACGGCCATGCGCTCAAGTCGCGCGACGCGCGTTTTGCTCGGTCTCACCTTGGCTGAGGTCGCGACCAAACCGTTTCTCCCCGTGGTAAATGAATGCGCGTTGTTTCTGCCGATGTGCAAGGGTGTTTCATCCTTCATGGCCGGCAAGGAATCGCTTCCGGAGTCGCGACGGATCAATACTGCGGTCATGTATTTGATCGCGGGCCTTTTGCCGTTGTTCATAGGCCCGCTCATGCTTACGAGCGCGTTCCCGAATCTGATGCTGGCAGCCTATCTGAAAAGCACGCAGGGCATATCAATCTCGTGGGCGCGGTGGGCGTGGTTCAATCTGCCACTCTGGGGGCTTCTGCCCATCACCTACTTCTATGTCGTTGCGTATTTCCGTCTGCGCGGTCTCGACATACCCGGCGCGGAGGCTGGCCTTGCCAAGATGAAGGTGGATCTGGGGCGCATCACACATACCGAGATCTGGACGCTTTTCTGTCTCGCGCTTGGCATGACGCTCTGGATAGGCGGATGGATCCCGCCGGGCATGACGGCGTTGCTCGCGGCTTCGCTTTTGTTCGTGCCCTGGAGTGGGGTGGACTTCCAAGAGATCAACAAACACATGCTGTGGGATATCCTGATGCTGCTCGGGGGCGCGATATCGCTTGGGACGGCGCTTTATAAGGCCGGCACCGTGACATGGATGTCGCACGGCGTGGTGGGTCTGATCGAGGGCAGCCATCTCCCCTTTCTTGTGGTGCTCATCCTGCTCGTGTTCGGATTTCAGATCGCGCGCGCCGGCATCGTAAGCGCCGTTGCGGCGGGTGCGGCCTTCATACCGCTGTCCGCGGGTCTTGCGCACGCCTTGCATGTGCCGGTGCTGCCGTTCTCGCTCATCATTACAAACTGTCTGCAATACGCGTTTTTCCTTCCGATCTCTATTACTGCCTTCCTGATCGCCTGGAGTGCCTCGGAGACATCGGGGTGGGAGGCCATCAAGTTCGGGGTACCACTGTCGATCGTGGCGAATTTTTATGTGATTTTGATACAACCGGTATGGCTAAAAGCCATAGGGCTGCCCTTGTAGCGGTGGTCGGGGTGCTGAAGGGCTAAGTAATGGGAGGGGTGTGGGATCGTGAAAAAGATGACAGAGCAGGAGCTCGCGCGCAGGCTCGGCGGGTACGTGGCGCCTCAAGGGCTTTATGACCGACTGAAAGAGGCTCCGTTTCTTGGGACGGTGAGATGCAACGTGTCGGCGCTCGAAGCGGGCGCATGGACCGAGATAGTGCTCGATTACGAGCTCGGTGCGGCCGGCATGGCGGACGGCTCGGTCTTCAAGGCGACCTTCCGGTTCTATTCCGACTGGGCGCTATTCCAGACATCCGACCCGCGCGGCGCGGACTATGTGAGCGTCGAGTATCAGGCCGGACCTTTGCTCCCCGGACAGAGCCCGGCCACGGTCCAGGCGCTCAAGGTGCGATTCGACCAGAAAGGACACGAACGTCCGTTTCAGAAGGCCATTATCGTGGATACGGTCGACGGGTACCTGAAGGCTGGTGATCACATCATCGTGCGCCTAGGGGACCGGCGCTTCGGTGGACCTGGCACCAGGAGCCAGACATTCGTCGAGGAGAATTTCCGGATACGCTGCTACGTCGACCCTCTGGGGACGTCGCGCTTTGCCGCAATCCCAGACGACGTGATCCTGCAGATCGTCCCGGGTGAGGCCGCGCGCCTGGTTTTCACCGGGCCACGCCTCGTGCGCCAGGGTACGTGCGCCGTCATGCGCTTGCGCGCCGAGGACGCGTGGGGCAATACCTGCCGTGACAGGCCTCATGTTTTGAGCATCAAAGCGACGCGCGATGGTTGCACGGTCTATGGAGGCGAAATGACCTTGCCCGCGCGCGGATGGTCGGTGGTGGCCTTCGATGACCTGCCCACGGACGCGGCCGGTGAGCTCGTCGTGACGGCGAGCCTCTCCGGGCAACCGGCCGTTACGAGCGCCGAGGGGTTTCTCACCGTGGACAAGGATCTTGGCTCCGATCGTGTGTATTACGCCGATCTGCACGTGCACTCGGAGGACACGATAGGGACCAACAGCACGAGTTACAATCTTGCCTATGGGCGTGACGTGTCGGGGCTTGATGTGCTCGCCTTCGCTCACAACGACTTCAATATCACGAAGGACAAGTGGGAGGAGACCGTGCGGCAGATCGACACCATCAATGCCGATGGCGCCTTCGTCGCCTACCCTGGCGTGGAGTGGTGCGGAAGTTCCTGTGCGGGAGGGGATCACAATGTCGTCTATCTTCATGGACGCACCCCGGAGTTTCCTTTCCTGAAGTCCGGGGAGCATGTTCGTGCCTTCGAGTGGAACGAGGGCATGGGCGCGGGGGCCCGCATCGAGCCCGGGGCGTGGCCGCTCGAGGAGCTGTGGGCGGCGTACGCGGAGGATCCCGAGGGACACCTGTTGATCCCACACGTCGGTGGGCGGCGCTGTGTCTTGGACTGGCACCATCCAGCGTTGGAGCGCCTGGTCGAGATCGGCTCGTCATGGGGTCATTTCGGCTGGTTGTATCAAGAGGCCATGGAGCGCGGCTACAAGATCGGCGCCTCGATGGCGGGCGACGAGCATCGCGGACGATGTGGGGGCGGTGTGCCGGGCACGGCGGTGTTCGGGACCAAGGGCGGGCTTGCGGGCGTGCTCGCGCAGGCCTTGACGCGCAAGGCCATAGGGCAGGCACTACGCGCGCGCCATACCTTTGCGACCACGGGGGAGCGGACCGTGGGTTTGAGCCGTTGCGGCTCGCATATCCAGGGCGACGAGCTTGCCCGCAAGGGGTCCGCGCTCGTCGATTACCGGTTTCTTGGGGATGCGGGCTGGGATGAGATCGCAGCCTACGATCATAGGGGCCTGTTCTGGCACCGCAATCTCCAAGAGGAACTGGGCTACTCAGCGCGCAGGATCCGCATCCGTTGGGGCGGAGCGCGTATCAAGGATCGCTACCGGGCGGCGGTATGGCGCGGAACGATCACGCTTAAGGGCGCGGTCATTCACGGCTTCACGGCGCGAGGTTTCGAGCACAAGGAGGAGGCGTGTTGGCGCGAGGGCGCCACCCGGATCGGCTTTCGCAGCGAGACCTATGGTGATGTCGACGCGATCGAGATCGATTGCACGGACTGGGTGTCGGCCACGCTATGTGTCGAGGGGACGATAGACGGTTACGTCAAGGTGGGCGATGTCCGCCTAGGGAACCCTTACGAGGCCTGTCCAAGCTTTTGTTGGGAGGTGAAGGGGGAGGATCTGCTGCGTGAGTCGTCTCTGCGCCACGCGCTCCCTGGGGTCGAGATGTTCCTCGCCTGGGAGCGCATGAGCGACCGCCCGCCGCCTCGCGAGGTCTCCGGCCGTATTACCGTGGGTCCCGAGAATGGGCCGCACGGTTTTAGGCCCGTGTACTTTGTCGGCCGGCAGGTCGACGACGCCAAGGTCTGGACCTCGGCGCTCTTCATAAGCTTCACGGTCTGACGGGGTGGGCCGGCTCCGGCGCGTGTCGCCTGCGGCGGCGGGCGAGGGCTAGGTAGACGACCGGCGTCGTGTACAGAGTCAGGGCCTGGGACACGAGCAAGCCCCCGATGACGGCGACACCGATCGGTTGCCGTAGGTGATGGCCGGTACCGAAGGCGAGCGCAAGCGGGGCTGCGCCGAGCAAAGCCGCGAGGGTAGTCATAAGGATGGGGCGGAAGCGCTTCAGACACGCCGCGCGTATCGCCTCTTCGTGGGTATAGCCCCGGGTCCGTTCGGCCTCAAGCGCGAAATCGACCAGCATTATGCCGTTTTTCTTCACGATGCCCATGAGAAGGAAGACCCCGATGATTGCAAGCAGCGA
The DNA here is from genome assembly GCA_021794275.1 of Pseudomonadota bacterium. Taxonomy (GTDB): domain Bacteria; phylum Pseudomonadota; class Gammaproteobacteria; order Acidiferrobacterales; family Acidiferrobacteraceae; genus Acidiferrobacter. The sequence goes on from JAJYRD010000084.1 coordinate 11,740, forward strand.
CAGCGGGATGCCGGTCAGTTCGAGCGCAAGCAAGGCGCCCACCCCGGCCGAGGGTAGCGTCGACAGGATCGTCAAGGGCTGCGCCAGGCTTTCGTAGAGCACTCCCAAGACGATATAGATCGTAGCCAAGGCCGCTAGGATCAAGAGCGGTTCCGCTTTGATCGACTTCAAAAAAAACTTCGCGTTGCTCCCAAAGCGCACGCGCACCCCGCCGGGCAGTGGCATGGCTGCCACGGCCTTCTGGACCTCCTTGACCACGGGGCCCAGGACGGCGCCACGCGCCAGATTGAAGCTTATGGTGGCAGCTGGCAGGCCGTCGTCGTGACGGACCGACAGGGGTACGGCGGTGCGGACGAGGTGCGCGACCGAAGATAGCAGCACAGGGCCGCTCCTTCCCGCGACGTAAAGATGATCGAGGCGATTGGGGAACGCGGCGAGGCTGGGCGGGACTTTCAACACCACCTGATACTGGTTGCGGGCGTCGTAGATGCGGCTCGCCTGCCGTTGTGCGTAGGCATTGTTCAAGGCCGCGTCGATGGCCGCCGCCGATACTCCCAGGCGGGCTGCGCGTTCGCGGTCGATGGCGACCGTGACCTGCGGCTCGGGTTTATCCTGGTCCGAGGACGCGGCGCGGATGCCGGGAAGATGCGCGATCCGCCGCTCGATTTCGTGGGCGACGAGACCGAGCGATTTCAGTGATGGGTCGAGTATCGTGAACTGATATTGCCCGTTCGCGGCACGACCACCAAGGAAGATGTCCTGCGCCACCTGCAGGTAGGTGCGGATGCCGTTTACGCGTTTGAGCTTGGGGGCGAGCTGCGCGAGCACTGCGCGTGCCGAAAGGCTTCTCTGGTCGCGCGGTTTAAGGCCAATGAAGAGCTTGCCGCGGTTGGGCGGCGTAAAGCCGTTCACGACACCGATGCTCGAACTCACGGTGGCGATATCGCGATCCTTCAGAAGCACTGCGACGACCCGGCGCTGCAAGGTCTTCATGCGCGCAAAGGACACGTCCGCTCCGGCGACCGTGTTGCCGATCACGAGCCCCGTGTCTTCCTCGGGCAGGAAGCTCTTGGGGACACGCATGTAGAGCCCGACCGTGACTGCCACCGTGGCTATGGTCAAGGCCAGCATGAGACGGCGGTGGCGCAGCGACCAATCGAGGGAGCGCTCATAGGCTCTCAAGGTGCCCTGGTAGGCGGCCGCCAGGCGTGCCGCGAGAGAGTCCGGCGGTGGTGCGGCGGAGGCGCGCCTCATGAAGTGCGCACAGACCATGGGCGTCACGGTGAGCGAGACCAGCGCCGATACGGCGATCGCAAGCGTGAGTGTGACGGCGAATTCATGAAAGAACTGTCCCACGACGCCGGGCATGAGCGTCAAGGGGATAAAGACCGCTATCAGGGACAGTGTGATGGACATTACGGTAAACCCGATCTGGCGAGAGCCCCGCAGGGCCGCCTCCAGAGGCGAGTATCCGGATTCTATATGGGCCATGATGTTTTCAATCATCACGATGGCGTCGTCGACCACGAAGCCTACGGAGATGGTGAGCGCCATGAGCGAGAAGTTGTCGAGTGAAAACCCAAGCGCCCACATGGCGGCGAGGGTGCCCGCGATTGACAGGGGCACGGTGACGCCGGCCGCGATCGTGGGCGCAGCCTGCCCCATGAACCCCCACACCACAGCGAGCACGAGCACGACTGTGATCAAGAGAGTGATTTCGATATCGTGGATGCTGGCGCGTATGGTCGTGGTTCTGTCGGTCAATATATGGAGATTGATGTCGGGTGGGAGTGCCTGGCGAATCGCGGGAAGGCGCCGCTTGATGGCCGCGATGGTGGCGATGACGTTGGCCTCGGGCGTCTTCGTGATGGTTACGAGGACCGCGGGCCGCGCCCCGTCCCAGGCGGCGAGATCGGTGTTGGCCACGCCGGTCGAGACCGAGGCGACGTCCCCCAGGCGGACGACCGCCCCCGCGCCGGCCTTTAAGACGAGGCGCCGGTACGCCCGCGCTGTATGCAGCTGGCTGTTGGCGGCAAGCACGCTGTCTCTGTGCGGGCCGCGGAATTCGCCGAGCGGGCTTAACACATTCGCCGCGCGCAGGGCCGTGTAGACGTCCTGGATGGTGAGTCCCGCGCGGGCGAGCGCGCGCGGGCGCGCATCGATCCGGACTGCGGGCGATTGCGCGCCGTTTAACTGCACCAAGGCCACACCTGGGACTTGCGCGAGGCTCTCGGCAAGCGTTGTGTCGGCCGCGTCGTAGACCGCCCCGGGCCGCCGCGTGCGCGAGGTGAGCGCCATCGTCAAGATCGGCCGCGAGGCCGGATTGAACTCTTTGTAGAAAGGGCGTGTAGGGAGATTCGCGGGCAGATCCGGCAGGGCTGCGTTGATGCCCGCCTGGATGGCCGCGGCATCCTGGGCGGCGCCGCCGATACGCGAGAAAAACAGCACCACGTTGCTCGCGCCAATTGAGTTGAATGACAGGATCTGGTCGAGACCGGGGATCTTCCCCAGTTGGCGCTCGAGCGGGGCGGCCACGGTGCTTGCCATGGTCTGCGGGCTCGCGCCCGGCTCGTGGGCGAGCACGACAAACGCCGGCAGCGGGATATTCGGGACCGCGGCCACGGGCAGCATGCGATCGGCGACGATGCCGCTCATGAGGATGCCGAGGGCGATGAGGATGGTCCCTATGGGGCGTTTGATGAAGGGTGCGGAGACATTCATCCATTAATCCCCAAGCGCGGGTGCGGTCCCGAGCCAATCGGGTCTACGGAAGCGGTCCAAGGTCAAGTAGATGGCAGGCGTTGTGAACAGCGTAAGCAGTTGGCTTACCAGGAGGCCGCCTATGATCGTGATGCCAAGAGGGCCACGAAGCTCCGCCCCCGCGCCCCCTTCGAGGATGAGCGGCACCGCGCCCAGAAGTGCCGCAAAGGTGGTCATGATAATGGGCCGCAGGCGCAGCACCGAGGCCTCGACGATGGCATCGAGGGGTGCGAGACCGCGACGCTGCGCGTCGATTGCGAAATCCACCATCATGATGCCGTTCTTCTTCACTATGCCCATGAGAAGAACGATGCCGACCAGGGCCACGATGGTGAACTCGGTATGGGTGATATAGAGCGCGGCGAGGGCGCCTATGCCAGCCGACGGCAAGGTGGACAAAATGGTCAAAGGATGGACCGCGCTTTCGTAGAGCACGCCAAGAACGATATAGATCACGACCAGGGTTGCTGCGATGAGCCACGGTTCGCGCGCGAGCGCGGATTGAAAGCGCGCAGCAGCCCCGCCGTAGCTTCCATTGATCGAGGGCGGTTTGCGAAGCCCCGCTTGGGCGCGGGCTATCGAGCGTTCGGCGGCCTCGAGCGGCACGCGTGGCGCGAGATCGAAACCTATGGTCACGGCCGGAATCTGGTTTTCTTGCGTGATGGCAAGTGGCGCGCGGCGTATATGGATGCGAGCTATTTCGGCGAGCGGGATCTGGGCATTGCCGGCACCTGGGACGTAGAGTGAGCCCAGTGCCGCCACGCTTTGGCGAAAGCGGGGCGCCACACCCAATACCACGCGATACTGATTGTTCTGCGTGTAAATGGTCGATACCTGCCGCTGTCCATAGGCGTCATAAAGGGTATCGGCGATCGTTTGCATGGTGATGCCCAAGGATGCGGCGCGCGTGCGCATTACCTGCAAAAAGATTTCGGGGCCGGCGTTGTCGGTATCGGCCGTCACGTCACGCAGTTTGGCGTCGTGTCGCAGGCGTTGGACAAGCGCCCCCGAAAAACGCGTGAGCGCCCGGGGATCTGTGTCTGTCAGTGTGTATTGGTAGGCGGTCGGGGACGGCCGCGAGGATAGGGTTATGTCCTGCACCGATCGCAAGTCGGCGGCAAGCCCCGGGATGGCCTGTAACGCGCGCGCCAGGGCGGCCTCCACCACCGGCAGGGCCGGACGCGCGCCTAGGGGCTTCAAGATGATTGTGAGGTGCCCTATGTTGGGGGTCGGATTGGTGAGCCCGGTCCCGATGTAGGATGTCACGCCGGCCACTGCCGGATTGTGGAGGATGCGCGTGACGGCCTCTGCCTGGCGGGCGGCGAACGCGCGCAGGGATATGTCGGCACGCGCATGCGTGGTGACGGCGATCTCGCTCGTGTCTTGGCGTGGGAGCAGACCCTTCGGGATCGCGAGAAAGAGTGCGAGCGCGCCTGCGAGCGTTGCACCAAAGAGCAGCAAGACGAGACCCCTGTGACGCAGCACCGACAGGAGCGCGCGTCGGTAGCGTTCGCGCAAGCGCGTCCAGAGGCGATCGATGGCGCGCGCGATAAGGGATCGCCGCGCGGCGGTCGGCCGTAAGAGATGGGCGCACATCATGGGCGTGAGCGTGAGCGAGATGAGCGCTGAGAGGGCCACGGCCACCGAAAGCGTGATGGAGAATTCCCGAAACAAGCGGCCTACGAGGCCTGGCATAAAGAGCAGCGGGATGAAAACCGCTATGAGCGAAATGGTGAGCGAGAGGATCGTAAAGCCGATCTGGCGGGCGCCCTCGAGGGCCGCGGCAAGCGGCTTGGTCCCGGCCTCCAGGAAACGCACGATGTTTTCGATCATGACGATGGCGTCATCCACCACGAAGCCGGAGGCCACTGTGAGCGCCATGAGCGAAAGATTGTCCAGACTGAAGTCGAGTCCGTGCATGGCCGCGAAGGTGCCGACCAGCGAAAGAGGCAGGGCGACCGCGGGTACCAGCGCTGCGCGCCATGTGGGCAGAAAGACGAATATGACGACGATGACCAGAATGACCGAGGTGACGAGCGTGAGCTCGACGTCGGCCACCGAGGCCTTGATCGCGATGGTGCGGTTGGCCACCACCGAGAGTTTGGTGCCGGCGGGCAGCGCCTTGGAGAGACCCTTCAAGCTTGCTTCGACGCGCGCTACGGTGCGCACGATGTTGGCGCCCGGTTCCCGGTCTATGGAAAGCAGTACCGCCGGGGCGCCGTCATAGGTCGTGGTTACGGCTGAATTTTCGAGACCCGCCTGGACTGTGCCCACGTCGCCCAGGGTCACAGGTGCGCCACCCACGGAGGCGATGACGATATCGCGAAATTCGCGGGTGGTATGGATCTGATCGGAGGCCCCGATCGCAAAGGCTTGTCTTCGCCCCTCGAGCCCCCCTTTGGGTCCGTTTTGATTGGCGTTCGCGATGCTTGTGCGGACCGCCTCCAGAGACAGGTCGTAGGCCGCGAGGCGCGTGGGGTCGACGTGGACGCGGATCGCCTTTTTCATGCCGCCCTGCACGCGTATCCGACCCACCCCCGAGACTTCGCTCAAGCGCGGGGCGATGAGGGTGTTGGCGACGTTCGCGAGCGCGTAAAGGGGTGCCGTGCGTGATGTGAGCGCGATGACAGCGATGGGCGCGTCGGCGGGGTTGACCTCGGTATAGACTGGCGGATAGGGGATATTCGGCGGCAGAGTCGCGGCGGCAGCGTTGATCGCCGCCTGCACCGCTTGGGCTGCGGTGGCGAGTGGCTCGTGGAGATCGAACCGCAGGGTGATCGCGCTCGTGCCATAAGAGCTTACCGAGCTCATCGCCGCGAGCCCCGGGATGTCTCCGAGTTGGCGCTCGAGGGGGGCTGTGATGAGGCGCGAAATGGTCTCGGCGTTGGCGCCCGGCAGGCGGGTCGTGACCAGGATGGTCGGAAAGGCCACCGATGGCAGGGACGCGACCGGGAGCGCGCGGTAGCCCAAGAGGCCGGCCAGCACCAAGGCCACGGCGAGGAGCGTGGTGGCGATTGGGCGCGTGATGAAGGGGCGCGAGAGATTCACGAGCGGCCGGTCACCCGCGCCCTGTGGGGGGCCGTGGGCAGGATTCGGATGCGCGCCCCGGGGCGCAGGCGCGAGCCTCCCAGGACCACGACCTGCTCGCCCGCGCGCAGTCCGGCGCGGACGACCGTGAGCCTTTGGTCGGCAAAGCCGAGTTGGACCGGTACGTCGGCTACGCGCGTGACGTCGGCATTCGTGCGGCCGGCCACTTTTTCCTTGGGGCGCCCCTTTCGCACGACATAGACAAACGGGCCCTCCGGGCCTTGCCGGACCGCGACCGAAGGCACGACCAAGGCGTCGCGTTCGGTGCGCACTTGCAGCCGCACGTTGACGAAGGCCCCGGGCCAGAGGGCGAAGGACGGGTTCTTGAAGCGCGCCTTCAGGGTCAGGGTGCCGGTGGATTGGTTGATGACATTGTCGAGTACCGCAAGTACCCCGCGCGCGAGCACGACGCGTCGGCCGTCCTTGCGCGCGAACGCGGTCACGTCACGCTTATGCGTGCGCAACGCCCGCATCACGTCGGGAAGGTCTTGTTGGGGGAGACTGAAAAGGACATAGATCGGTTGCAGGGTCGTGATCGTGACGATGCCGCCGGGTGTCGCCGGGCTCACGATATTGCCGGCATTGACGGCGAGAATGCCCGTGCGTCCGGCGATCGGGGCTTTGATGCGGGTGTAGCCCAGGTTGGTGCGGGCAGTCTCGACAGCGGCGTCATCTTGCGCCACGACCGCGCGGTCCTCGGCGACGGTCGCCTTCTGCTCCGCCACGATCTCGGCGGATATGTAGTGGTGCGCGATCAAAAGCTGGTAACGCTTTAGTGTATCGCGGGCGACTGCGAGCAGCGCGCGGTCTTGGTCGCGTCGGGCACGGGCCTGGGCGAGGGCGGCCTCGTAGGGGCGCGCACTGATCCGCGCGAGCAGGGCGCCGCGCCGGACGAAGCTGCCTTGGTGAAAATCGACGGCCTGCAAGGGGCCCGTGATCATGGGCTGTACTGTCACGGTACGATAAGCCTGGACAAGACCTAGCGCGTGCACGGTGATCGGGATGTTGGCCGTTTTCACCGGCGCGACACGCACCGGGGTTGCAGGTGGGGTGGGGTGAGCCTTGCGCGGTCGTTCGACGAGCCGGATTATGAGAACGACGCTTAAGGCGATCACGGAAAGGATGGCGATGCGTTGACGGCGCGACATGTCAGCTTCCTGGTCGATCGATTGGTCGGCGCAGATGCCAGCCGCCGCCGAGGGCTTGGTAGAGATGAATGGCGGCGTCGAGCCGCGTGAGCTCCGCTTGTGTGTAGCTGTTTTGGTCGCCGAGGAGCGTCTCTTCCGCGGTAAGCACCGCGCTCACGTCCACGATGCCGGCATTGAGTTGCGCGCGCACCGCAGAAAGGGCGCGGCGCGCCTCGCGCACCGCCTCTGCCTCCCGGCGTGTCTGTATGGTCGCGTAGTGCAGCGCCGTGAGGGATGTCTCGACGTCCGTGAAGGCGCGGACCACGGTCTCTTCATAGGTCGCTACATCCTCCTGATAGACCGCACGCGATACGGCGAGATTGCCCGTGAGACGACCACCCTCGAACAGTGGTTGGCTTACGGAAGCGGCGGCGTTTAGCAGTAGCGATCCGGGGGCAAGCAGGGTATCGAGGGCGGCGCTGCTTTCGTTGGCCTGGCCCGTCAGCGTGATGGAGGGGAAAAAGCTTGCGACCGCGGCTCGAATGCCGGCGTTCGCCGCTATGAGGTTGGCCTCCGCCTGCGCGATGTCAGGGCGTCGGCGCAAAAGACTCGAAGGGAGCCCAGGCATGAGCCGCGGAATCCTGAGGGACCAGATGTTTTCCTGGGGGATCGTAAGTGACTCTGGCGGGCGGCCGACGAGGATGCCGAGGCCGAGCGTCTCTTGGCGAAGTTGCGACCGCAGGACCGGAATGTTGGCGCGCTCGGAGGCGACCAAGGCGCTTTGTTGGGCGACCGTGACGGCATCCACGGTGCCGGCAGCAAATTCGGCCTTGAGCTGTGCCAGGAGTCTGGTGGCAGCCGCCAGATTGCGCAAGCCTATGGCAAGCGCGTCGCGGTCGGCGAGGATCTGGAACCAGGTGGTCGCGACGGCGGTCACCTCGGTCAAGGCCACGGCGTCGCGGTTGAAGCGCGAGGCCTGTGCATCGGCAAGCGCCTGCCGCAGGGCGTCGCGGTTTTTCCCCCACAGGTCGACCAGGTAGGAGATCTGTGCCGACGCGCCGTAGAAGGGGCTCGGGTTACGGCCACCCGTGGCTAGCGTGCCCGCCGCAGCGCCCGGATGAGGTATCCTTTGCCACTGCGCGTTGCCCGTGGCGCTCACGGTTGGCAATAGCGGGGCCCCCGCGACCTCAGCGTCGGCGTTGGCGGCCTCGAGTTCTGCAGCTGCTAGACGGATGCTGAAGTTGTGGCGCTCAGCCTCGATGATGAAATGGTCGAGCGGCGCTGAGCCGAAGGCCCGCCACCATGTCGCGCTGGGCCAGCGTGGCGGCGCATCCTGCGGGGCGCTTACGAAGCGTGCCGGGTTGGCAAGCCGCGGTGCGTGGAAGGCGGGCCCCACGGCGCAGCCGGAGAGGAGCAGCGCGAGGGCGAGGATCGGGCTTCGCCCGGGGCGGGCGGACTGCCGGTGATGAAAGAGGGCTCGCATCTAGCGTATCGCGCAGACCTCAAGGACTCGCAGCCCTCCGCGGTCGCGGTTTGCGGACTCGAGCGCCTCGGTCTGAGATGTGTTCACGGGGCATAACTGTACAGGGTGCCGCGTCTTTTGCTAAGCCTTATCTCGCCATGACATCCGCGGGATTCGGGATATGGGAGGCGCAAGCGGTCTTTCGGCCTGCGGCCGCGGAGGCGTGGAGGGGGCGCCGACATCGTGGTTCGTATCGTGATGCGGGTCGGGGCGGGAGTGAGGGAATAATCGCGAGCGGTGCCGCGTCTCTTTACCCCGAGGGAGGACCCTCTCCCACACACTCAAAGTACGCGGAGACAATCTCAGTGAATCTTCCACGCAGAACCTTCTTGAAGCAGGCGCTCTCGGGTTCGGCCCTGGCGGTGGTGGCAGGCGCGGGCCTGTTGCGTCCGGGCCAGGCCCTGGCCCGCACTTGGCCTGTCTGGCCGCAGGC
>JAJYRD010000044.1 GCA_021794275.1 Pseudomonadota bacterium
TGTGTGCGCTTGAGCGCCGAGGGGTCGGTTTTGCGGGGGCGCGGGCGGGCGATATCGAGGTGTTTGAGGACTCGGAATCTGCTCGTGCCTTGGCCCGGAAGGTGGGTCTTGCGCTGCTCCCCAAGAGTCGACCCCTGCATGACGAGGGAAGCGCGCTTGCGGTCGCGGACGCCATCGGCTACCCGGTCGTCTTGCGCGCCGCATCCGTTGCCTGGGAGCGGCGGTGCGTGGATCCCGCGGCCCTGAGCGCGAGTTGGGGGGAGTGGATCCGATCGGGGTCCATGGGCGTGTCGGCGGCGTGCGTGGAGAGATGCCTGCCCTACGCCCGCTATCTCGATGTGCCGCTTATCGGTAACGGCTACGGGGAGGTGTTGGCCCTGGGCGTGCAGGACGCGAGCCTGCGGCACGGCGGACGGGCGATACTGGAAGAGGCGCCCGCCGGGCGACTGGAGGCCAGTGAAGGCCGGCGCCTTGAAGAAATGGCAGTACGCCTTGCGCGTGCCGTCAACTATCGATCCGCGGGTCTGGTACGCTTCGTCTACGACGGGCGTGACCAAAAAGCCTTTTTCGTGGCCATGGATACGGCGCTCGGGGCCGCGCACGAACTCGCCGCGACACTAAGAGGCATCGATCTCGTCGAATGGATGTTGCGGCTTGCGGCCGGCGAGCATGGGGTGCTCGACGGGCCACGCGAGTCGCGCCCCCGTCATGCGATCCTGGCGCATCTGCGTGCCGAAGACCGGACGCGCGCGTTCATGCGCGCCCAGGGCGCGGTGACAAGCGTGGCGTGGCCCCGCGGGGCACAAGTCACGGCCGCGATCGAGCCCGGGTCGGAGGTGGCAGGCGTGGACGACTATGAGCTTGCGCACATAGTGGCGGTAGGCGACGAGCGCGCGGGCGCCTGGCGGGCGCTGGACGACGCGCTGATCGAGACCGTGGTGCGCGGAGTCAAATCGAACCGCGACTACCTGCGGGCGTGGGTCCAGGACCCACGGGTGCGTGAGGGCTGCCTGGATGCCGATACGCTCGCATCGGCCGCACCTGCGGTTCCGGCCGTGGAGGTCGTGAAGGCTGGCGCGCAGACCACGCTCCAGGATTGGCCGGGCCGGCGTGGTTATTGGCAGGTAGGCGTGCCGCCCTCGGGGCCCATGGATGCGCTTGCGCATCGCTATGCCAATGGGCTTGTGGGCAACGAGCCGGATGCCCCGGCCCTGGAGATGACGCTCGTGGGCCCGCAGCTTAAGTTCCAGGCGCCGGCACTGGTCGCGCTTACCGGTGCGCCATTTACGGCGCGCCTCGATGGGCAGGTTCTGCCGATGTGGCAGGTGTGCCGGGTCGAGGCCGGAAGCGAGTTGTTGTGTGGTGTTGCGCGCGGTGCGGGCGCCCGCGCGTATCTCGCGATCCAGGGCGGCTTTGCCGCGGAGCGCTATCTCGGTAGCCGGGCCACGTTCAGTCTGGGCGGCTTTGGCGGACATGAGGGACGGGCCTTGAAGGCAGGCGACCGTCTCGCCATCACCGCCATTCGTGACGAGACGATCATCGGCCGCCAATTGGCGCGCCGCCTGCGCCCGCGCTACGAGCGACACTGGACGCTCGGCGTCTTGTACGGGCCGCACGGCGCGGAGGAATTCTTTACCGCGGATGACATAGAAGCCTTCTTCGCGGCCGATTGGCAGGTGCATCCCCAATCCAATCGTACCGGTGTGCGCCTGGTCGGTCCGCGCCCGCGCTGGGCGCGCCCGGACGGCGGCGAGGCCGGGCTCCATCCCTCCAATATCCATGATAACGCCTACGCGATAGGGGCGGTCGATTACACAGGCGACATGCCGGTGATTCTGGGCCCGGACGGCCCGAGTCTCGGGGGTTTCGTATGCCCCGCCGTGGTCGTGTCCGCCGAACTCTGGAAGCTCGGACAGCTGCGCCCCGGGGATACGGTGCGGTTCCAGCGCCTGAGCCTCGCCGAGGCGCGCGAGGCGCAGGCGCGCCAGGAGGATGCCTTGCGCCTGCGGCCGCCACCGCTCGCGCCCAAGCGCCCGGCAGGAACGGGCAAGAGTGATGCCTGGGAGGCCGTGATCGGGCGCATCGAGGGTCCGGAGGTGGCAGTTGCGGTGGTGTACCGGCGCGCCGGTGATGCCAATGTCCTGATCGAGTACGGGCCACCGGTCTTGGATATCGGTTTGCGGCTGCGCGTCCACGCCCTCATGGAGTGGCTGGAATCGTGCGGGCGCGAGCGGCTGGGGGAGGCGGTCATCGATCTCACACCGGGGATACGCTCGCTGCAGGTACATTACGATCCAGATCGGGTCTCACAGCAGGCCTTGATCGACATCTTGATGGATGCCGAAGCCGATCTCGGCGAATTGCGCGATGCCCGCGTTCCATCGAGGATCGTCCATTTGCCGCTCGCCTGGGATGACAGCCAGACGCGGCTCGCCACCGCGCGCTATCAGCAACTGGTGCGCAAGGATGCCCCGTGGTGTCCGCGCAATATCGAGTTTATTCGTCGCATCAATGGGCTCGATCGCGAGGAGGCGGTGCGCGAGATCGTGTTCGCCGCCGACTATCTGGTAATGGGTCTGGGGGATGTATATCTGGGGGCGCCGGTTGCCACCCCGATCGACCCGCGTCACAGGCTCGTCACCACGAAGTACAATCCGGCACGGACCTGGACCCCGGAGAATGCGGTGGGCATAGGCGGCGCCTATCTCTGCATCTATGGCATGGAAGGCCCCGGCGGTTATCAGTTCGTGGGGCGTACCCTGCAGATGTGGAATCGTGGGCCCGCCGCCGCGCCGTTTGCGGACGGCGCCCCGTGGCTCCTGCGGTTTTTCGATCGCATCCGGTTTTTTCCGGTGAGCGAGGAGGAACTGCTCGCGATGCGCGCGGATTTCGCCCGTGGGCGCCTTGCGGTGCGTATCGAGGAGGGATGCTTTTCGTGGGCCGAGTACCAGCGCTTCCTGGAGGCCGAGCGCCCAGGGATCGAGGCTTTCAAGGCGCGCCAGCAGGCGGCCTTCGAGCGCGAGCGGCTATCGTGGGCCCAGGAAGGGTGATGGGGCGGTCCGCGGCCGGACGGTTTGCGTATCATGCCGTCTTGCGCGACCCTCGCGCAAACGGGATCTACTCCGATGCCCTTCCGGGGTGCGGGTCCAGGCACGAGGCAGGGGGCGCTGACGTATCGTGAGCGGGATGCTCGAGCCCTTGACGCAGATAGTGAGTCGCGCCCCTGACATAGGCGACGACGACATAGGGGCGCTGACCCCGGGGTTTGCCATGGCTTGCGCCCATCACGAAACCCAGTATACGAGGCTTTTCCGATCATGAGCGGACTCGACGGACATGGGCCGCTGCGCGTCGGAGTCGGCGGACCGGTCGGTTCGGGCAAGACCGCGCTCGTCGACGCCCTCTGCAAGCGGATGCGCGAGCGGCACGACATCGCCGTGGTCACCAACGATATCTATACCCGTGAGGATGCCGAATTCTTGACGCGTAGCGGTGCGCTCCCAGCCGAGCGTATCATGGGCGTCGAGACCGGAGGCTGTCCCCATACGGCGATCCGCGAGGACGCGTCCATGAATTTGGCGGCCGTCGATGAACTCATGCAACGCTTCCCGGCTCTCGATATCCTATTCATCGAAAGCGGTGGCGACAATTTGAGCGCTACCTTCAGTCCCGATCTGTCGGACCTCACGCTCTATGTCATCGACGTGGCGGCAGGCGACAAGATCCCCCGCAAAGGCGGCCCTGGCATCACCCGTTCAGATCTGCTCGTCATAAACAAGATCGATTTGGCGCCCCATGTCGGGGCCTCTCTCGAAGTGATGCGTGTCGATGCCGCCCGGATGCGCGCTAGCGCCCCCTTCGTCTTCACGAACCTCAAGACCGGAGAGGGGGTGCCCGAGATCGCCACGTTCATTGAGGGCGAAGGGGGTTTGCGGCGCCCTTGGCGTCGCTAAGGCTAACCGCGCCCCCGGCGCGCATTAGTCGAACGGGTGAGAACCGTATCCTTGCGTCCTTCGCAGGCGCGAGCCTCGCGGCGTCTATGCGTGCCGCCGATAAGACCAATAGTGTGTGGTATATGATGAGATGAAGGACTGGCAAAGTCGAAATGACGTTTAGGGTCGATGTGCTCCGAGGCCATGGCGTCCTTGAAGTTGGGCTAAGTCAGGCATGGCCCGCGGAATCATGACGAACACGCGACGGCGGGCACCCGGTCGAGGGGTCCTGGTCTGACAGGTAAGCCCGCCATCCGCCCCAGGCGGTGATGTCGGTCAGACCCTGCACCGCGAAGGCCTCGGCAAGGAAGCCTTTGAATGACCGGCCATCCTCGAGGGTGACCGTTCCGATCGTTAAAGGGGCGGGTACCTCCGCCACCACGGAACCGAAGTGGCCGAGCGGTACATCCCAGATCTCGGCTTCGATCGATGCGCCGTGGCTTTCGCGGACGAGGCACGGACGGGGTGGCGCGCCCGGTAGGGCGTAAAGTCGATAGGTCGGGGCCGTGCGCACCGATTCGAGGAACACGGCACCGCGCGAGGTCAAGGCGGTATTCAGAGGCAGGCTGCGCATATGGGCACCGATCACGACCAAGGGTACGCTCGGTGTCGTGGTGGGCAGGCAGTGCGCGCCGTGATCGGCGGAGCGTCGGCGGGTGGCGCCGAGGGGAAGGGCCAGGTGGCGCTCCAAGACTTGTCCAAGGGTGGCGAGCGCCTGGTCGTGCCACGCCGTGGCTATGAAGGTCACGCCTGCGGGAAGCCCGTCCTCGCGAAACACGCCGGGGGCTGCGAGCGCGCAGAGGTCTGCCAGGTTCACGAAGTTTGTGTAGAAACCAAGCCGCGTGTTCAGGCGCAAGGGGTCGCGCACCATCTCCTCGATCGTGTAAATCGAGGGCGCGGTCGGCACGAGCAGGGCATCGAAGTCGCGCAGGCGCTGGACGATGAGGGAGGCGAGGCGTGCCCGTTCGTGTTCGCCGGCGAAGGCATCGCAAGCCGACAGGCCTCCAGCAGTGGCGAACACCTCGCGCAAGGCGGGATGGAGGGCCGCAGGCTGGCGTTCAAGGAAGGGTGCGAGCTCCTTGAGGCGCTCCGCTACCCACGGACCTTCATAGAGGAGGTCGGCCGTGGCGCGAAAGGGCGTAAAGTCGAGGGTATCGATGCGCGCGCCGAGGGCCTTCAGGGCGTCGACCGTAGCGGCGAAGGCACGGGCGGCTTGCGTGTCTCCGAAGAACTCCAGTGTGTCAGGGATGGCGAGCCTCATTGGGTCGGACGGCCGAGGCGGGGCGCGCCGGGGATCTTCCCGGGAATAGGGGTCTTCCTTGTCGGGACCGGCTACGAGTGCGGCGATTTGCGTGGCGTCGGCAACCGTGAGCGCAAAGACCGAGACACAATCGAGCGTGCGACAGGCGGGAACCACGCCACGTGTGGACCACCATCCGCGGGTGGGCTTCAGGCCGACGATGTTGTTGAATCCGGCCGGTACTCGTCCAGAGCCCGCCGTGTCCGTGCCGAGAGCGAATGGCACGAGGCCGCGGGCAACGACGGCTGCCGATCCGGAACTCGAGCCCCCGGAAATATAGTCCGGATCGAAGGCGTTCGGTACGGGCCCGTAGGGCGAACGTGTCCCGCTTAGTCCCGTGGCGAACTGATCCATATTGGTCTTGCCGACTAGGATCGCGCCGGCGGTCTGCAGGCGCGTCACCGCCGCCGCCGTGTCTTGAGCGATATAGGAAAACTGCGGACAGGCCGCGGTCGTAGGCCACCCCGCGACGTCGATATTGTCTTTGACCGCAAAGGGTATCCCATATAGCGGCAGGGATCGCACGTCGCTCCCGGAGCGCCGATGTTCCAACGCCTCGATCTGGATGGCGAGGCGCGCGTCGTCGGCCAGGGTGATCCATGCCGGATCTTTGGCGGACAGGTGCGCCAGGTAGTCAGCGAGGGTGGCGGTCGTGATGGTCCCGCTCAAATAGCCCTGCCGCCATTCCTCAAGTGTCCAGCCTATGCGAGGCCCGGTCATGATGTACGTTCCCTGGGTTTGTGTGACCGACACTTAGCAAGAACGGTGCCTAGGCGGTCATTCCGGGTTCATCCGCGGTGCTTGGTGGCGTCGAGACCGTAGGCGTGCCCGATTGCAGGCATACGTGTCGATGACTGCGCCAGCATGGGGCGGGCTTGCCTGCTCCCGCCGGACATTTCTCCGGGGGAGGCAGCCATGAGGACTTTTACGAGAGAGAGGGGGGGGTGGGCAAGGTCGCGGAAGGGTCGCGGTGCGTGATCGCTCCATCCTGCTTTGTCAGGCGGACTTCTCCGGGAAGAGTCCCGGCATCCAGCGGGCGGCGAGGGTAGCCGGAAGGCCAAGCCGCAAGGGCTTGCGCGGCCCGTCGCTTGTTATGACGCCTCGATCACTCAAGGCAGAGACGACACGGCGCGCATGGCGTTCGCTTACATCCACGAGGGCGGCCAGGTCGCTACGGGGGAGTTCACCGCGATAGAGCAAGGCCTCCAGGACGCGGCCGGCCTTGGGGGGCAGGCGGCCGAGCCGGATTTCCTCTTCGGTCCAGAGCAGGACGCGTTCGCGCAGCCCGTCGGGCTGTATCAGGCCCTTCATGAAGTCCACCTGATCGATGCAGACCTCAAGAAAAAATTTCGTGAACTCGATCAAGGCCTCCTCGCTCAGCGAGCCGCGTCCATCGAGGTCGTTGCGCCGTGGCATGTCGCAGGCCGCGAGATGCGCCTTGTAGTCGTCGACTCGGCGCGCGAGCCCCCGCGCGACCGACCAGAGGGCGCCGGTGTCGAGTGCCTGGAGGAGTGTCGCATGCGAGACGAGCCGCGCGACCCTCCCATTGGCGTCGAGGAAAGGATGGATCCAGAGGAGCCTGTGATGCGCGGAGGCCGCCGCGATGACGGTCTCGGTCTTGCTGAGTTTCGCATAGACCTCTTCGTAGCGCGCAAGGAAACGCGGAATGGCAGGCGCGCTGATCGGGATGTGGCGGCCTACCGCCACATCCTCCCGCCTGAGTTCTCCCGGGACGACCTTGAGTCTGCGGCCGCTTACCCGATCGTCTACCTCCAAGAGGTCTGGTGGCAGATCTTCGCAGAAGCGGCGATGGATCTCCTTCATGGAGGCTGCCGTAGTGGCGGGGGCTCCAAGCCCCCCTCCGTCTATCCAGTTCTGCAGGGCGATGTGCGCCCGAGCCTCGAGCTGGAGGTTGCGGCTACGCGTATCCTGGCTGTAGAGGGCGGCAAGCGCGCGCTCGATGTCGATAGGATGTGTGTCGTGGCCTTCTATGAGGTTGCTGTAATAGCAGTTCATGGCCCGCACGAGGCGGGCCAGCGCTTCCGAGAGGCCCACGGGCAGGGAATGGCGAAGACCCACGCTTTTCGTCGCGAGTTCAAGGGCAAGGTCAGTGAGTTCGGGGCGATGACGAGAGCCGGCCGCGATCAGGAGCGGCTCCATCAGGGTGATGTTTTCCTGCCGGTCTGTGGCCACCATAATGTCCGCATCCATGTCGGGTTTTGGAGATCAAAAAGATATTGTATAACAGGACAATACGGGATCACCAATCTCGAATAGGGCCGCCACGGTGTCCGCTAGGATGGCCGCAAAAAACCGCAGTGGCCGCTCGCCATCGACAAGGGCGCGGGCGGGTGCTATGCGGGGTCCCGAATCTTGGCCCTCGGGCCGGCGCGGACGCAGCTGCGGGGTCGAGGCGGCAGGCCGCTTTCGCGTGAGAAAATCAGGGGGGGTGTGTCCGCGCGGGTTTTTGCGTAAACGGCACAAGCCCGCATTTTCTGTGGCGCAAAGACTCTCTCGCGCTAACGATCTTCTCGAGTGTGCCAGAGCCGCAGTATATAGAGAGTTTCGCCGGCGATCTCGTAGCGCACCTCGTACCGCCCAACCAGAATCCGCCGGACCTCTCGTGGCTCAAACTGGAAAAGTTGCTCGCCTACGCGCGGATTGCTTAGCAAGATTGTCGGCGTCTTGGTGACCGCCTGTACCGCCTCTGCGGCCGCGAGTTTGTTTACTGGCGCCAAGAATGCGTACAGGCGCGCTAAGTCGGCAAGCGCCTTGCTGGTCCACTTAAGCTCCATCAACGAGGCGTCGGCAGTGGTTCGTCGGTGCTCAAACTCGCCGCCCATGCCTGAACGGTCTGGTGGTCGATGACGCGGGCGGCATCCACATCCGCCAGCGCCTCATGCGTCAGCCGGTCGCGTTCTTCCTCCTGGGCGATCCAGGATGAGAGCGCCTGTTTCATGATCCAGCCGCGCGAGCGCTCGAGCCGATCCGCAAGCTGGTCCACCTTCTCGGCCAGCCGAACCGGCACATGGGCCGTTACTACGCGCGTTTCGGTCTTTGCCATCATTAATCTCCTGGGCGCTCAATTGCGTCCCCTCGAGTTGTGACGCACACCCTGGGGTATTGATTTATTAAGAATCATAGAGATTGACTATGATTCAGTCAAGCCTCCGGGGTCATCGCAGCAGCGCGTCACCTACTTGGTGTCGACCCGCCGCTGCTGCGCGAACGGAAGCTGATTCTGTTGCTCAAGGATGCGCGGCGTTTCGTGGGAACGCCCTCGTCAAATCTGCCCGGCGAGAACGAAGGGAGTTGAGCGGAGCCCGCCAGGCCTTCGACATGCGCCGCGCCCAGTGGTCTGCTGCCGCGCATTATCTTTCTCGGCAGTGACGCCGCGCTACAGATAGCGCCCCAGATAGACCAGCGCCTTTTCGCCGCTACCGACCGACTTGCAATCCACCACCCAGTCTTTCGGGTAACGAGCAGGCAGCGCCTATCCGGCGGCAGCGATGCCCGAAGCAACTTCACCCGGAAGAGCTTGCCCAACGCCTTCTGGTTGAACAGGTAGCCGCCTTTGGCCTAAGGAATGTCTGATCTAACCCCTTATTTCGACAGCCGAGTGGTTCAGAATCCGGATTTGGGCGGCGCGGATTGTCCAAACGCACCATTCCGCGCCCCGGCGGGGCCTTGTTTGGTCGTTCGCGAGGCCTTTTGGGGCCGGAAACCTGAATTCCGGACGGACTGCACCCTTAAGGGTCGCAACAGCCGTCGGCGCACGCCGTACAGGTTAGCCAACGCGCAGGTCACGAAGAGGCGATGGGCGTTCTCAAGACCCCGATAGCGGACTTTCACGAAGCCGAACACACCTTTGATGACGCCGAAGACATGCTCGACGCGACTGTGGACCTGGCGAGGGGGGCCGGCGATGCCGGGTCACGAAACGAGCCAATGGGCCGCATCGAGGCCGGGTGCCGTCGCGTCAAGCCTCTCTGGGGAGTGTGCGGCGTGTCTTGGGCCGCCACCGCACTCATCCCGCGGCGCGTAGGTCGGACGCCTCCGTCTTGCCCGCGTGGCGGCTCCAGCGCTCGTGGAGTCGCACGACATCGCCTATGACGATGAGCGTGGGGGGGTGGACCGCCTCCTTGGCAACGATCTGCGGGAGGCCTTCAAGCGTGCCGGTCAGGACCCGCTGCTCGGGTGTCGTCCCCCGCTCGATCAGGGCCGCAGGCGTCGCCGCGGGCAGCCCGTGGGCCATGAGCTCGCGGCTGATGGCGGGGAGGGCCGCGACCCCCATGTAGAACACGAGGGTCTGGTGTGGGCGCGCGAGCGATTCCCAGTTCAGCTCCAGGGAGTCTTTCCGGCAGTGGCCTGTGACGAAGACGCAGGACTGGGCGTAATCGCGATGGGTGAGCGGCAGGTGCCCGTAGGCCGCGCAGCCGAGGGCGGCCGTGATGCCCGGGACCACCTGGAAGGGGATGCCGGCCTCCACGAGCGCGTCGATCTCCTCGCCGCCGCGTCCGAACACGAAGGGGTCGCCGCCCTTCAGGCGCACGACCCGCTGGCCCGTGGCGGCAAGATCCACGAGCATTCGGTTGATCTGCGCTTGGGGGACCGCGTGATGCCCGGCATCCTTGCCTACATCGATGCGCTGCGCCTCGCGCCGGCAGAGCGCGAGGATGGGGGGCGCGACCAAGCGGTCATGGACGACGACATCCGCCTCCTGCATGAGCCGCAGGGCGCGCAAGGTCAAGAGATCCGGGTCACCGGGGCCCGCGCCTACGAGCGACACGAGACCCACGCCTTCGCCTTCCGGCTGCGCAAGCTCGCGCTCGAAGGCTTGGGCGGCCGCCGTGTCCTGTCCGGCCAGCAGCAGTTCGGCGGCCGGTCCCTGGAGCACGCGTTCCCAGAAGCG
Organism: Pseudomonadota bacterium; assembly: GCA_021794275.1. Taxonomy (GTDB): domain Bacteria; phylum Pseudomonadota; class Gammaproteobacteria; order Acidiferrobacterales; family Acidiferrobacteraceae; genus Acidiferrobacter. The sequence continues at coordinate 10,205 of JAJYRD010000044.1, forward strand.
GCGTCGGGTCCGCGGCGAGGTGATCCGTTGCCGGACCTCGGGACGGCGCTTGGCCATGAAGGTGGCCAGTGCCCCGTAGGTGGAGGCGACCAGGCTCTCGAGGCGTGCCCTCAAAAGGCGCGCAAGCACCGGAGAGGTGCCCCCACTTGATACAGCGATGAGCACCGGTGAGCGATCTATGATCGAGGGCATGATGAAGGTGCAGAGCGCCGGATGGTCGACCACGTTGACCGGTACGCGGGCGGCGGTGGCGGCCTGGTAGACGAGCTTGTTCGTGGCGGCGTGATTGGTGGCGGCGATGACGATGCGCGCGCCGGCCACATCCGCGGCCGTGAAGGGCCGCGCAATATGGGTGATGGCGCCCGCGGCCTTCATCTCCTCGAGCGCCGGAGCGAGATCCGGCGATACGACGACCACCCGCGCCTGTGCGTTTTGCAGGAGCCCGACTTTGCGGGCCGCCACCTCGCCTCCGCCCACGACGAGAACGCGTGCCGATCGGATATCGAGGAAGATCGGTAAATAGTCCATGGAGACCCCGTCCGAAAATATTGAGACAGTCCACACCGCAAGCACGTTTCAGGCCATACCCCAGTGGGGATACGGGCTCGAGCGCATCGTTCCGGGGGAGCGGCGTCTCGAAGGCTTGCCCCATACGGGGGCACGGTGCTTCGGGAAGCCAGGATGGCGCCGGGCGCCGCTGCATACCCGGCCCGTCCGCGTGTAAGGCGATCAGGAGGGAGATTATCACCCGCCGCCCTGGACGGGCTAGGGTATGGGCGCGTCTGCGGTCCCAGGCGTGCCGGGGCGCGGCCTTGTCTGGGGCCTGGGCGTGCCGCCGCGCAGGCAACCTGCCACAAAATGCAGGGTCTTTGTATTTGATGCGCGGCGGCAGGGCCATTCGCGAAGTGGTAGTGTAAAGGGGCGTTCACGCTACGCGCCCAAGGTCGTCCCAGGCGATCGGGGAAGCCGGCAGCCCCTTTACATTCCGGCCGCAGCGATAGCGGCGCGTGATGGTGGCCGCGCGTTCCCTTACGATGGACTGGTTTTCGGATATGTCGGTACGGTATCTATACAGAAACATTCCAGCGTTACAGAATGGTGTATTGGCGAGAAGGCAAGCCGCAAATTATACTACGGGCCTTGCTCACGTCGTGCCACGGGCGAATGTATGCGTCCTCTCTTCGATACGGAAAAGTATATTTCCACCGTCAAGGCGGGCGGCGTGGGCGACGATGAGGCGCACGCCATGAGCGATGCCTTGATTGGGGCCTTGAACGAAGGTGTGGCGACGAACGACGAGCTTGTGAAGATTGGTGCACGTATCGATCTCCTGACGGCGCGAGTGGATGTCTTGGACGTGCGCGTCGAGGTGCTCAGCGACAAGATCGACGGCCAAGCCCGCAGCCTGAACGACAAGATCGACGGCCAAGCCCGCAGCCTGAACGACAAGATCGACGGCGTGGCCCGCAGCCTGAACGACAAGATCGATAATCTTGAGAGGAACCTGCGCACCGAAATGGACGCGAGATTCCATATTCATAAGGTATGGCTCATGATCATCGCCGCCATGGTCGCCTTCTCGAATCCACTCATGATGCACTTCTATGAGGCGATGGGACTCTTCCCATGACCGCGCCCATGTCGCGCGGCCGGGCGAAACGCAGGGCGCGTGCCCTTCTTAACGGGCGCCTTCGTGTAAAGAGGCTTGTGTGTGGGGAAGACGCCCGATCGCCTGTTCCACCCACCGGAAACCGATGTGTTCCTGTTCCAGGCGCAGTCGGGGTCGGATGCGGTTGTCGCGCAGTTCATCGTAGAGGCGTCGCTCATCGGGTGTCAGCCGGGGCAGGTCGCGTACGGTCTGCTTGTCCTCCCGGCCCCAGTGCGCTTCATGGGCAAACAGGGTCTCGTGGTCCATGAGCAGGGACTGGGCGTGCGGACAGTAGACGCGCAGCTGATCGAGGATGGCGAAGCCGTGGGTGTCGATGTCGCCCCAATAGTGGACGTGCGCCTGCGCAAGCCAGGGGAGGTCTTGCAGCATGGCAAAGCCATAGCCCGCGCCGAACAGGGCAGTGCCCCGGGGGATCTTGGGGAGCGCGAGGAAGTTCACCTCGTTTTCCGTGATGATGACGTGGCGGACCTCGGGATCGAGGCGGGCGAGGCTTGGAGCGTCCAGGGTGATGTCGGCGCCCAGGCGGGCAAGGGGCAGGCTGTCATCGAGGGGCCGCAGGCGCACGCGTAGGGGCTTTTCCCGAAAGCCGTAGCGCCTTGCGAAGCCCGCTGTCGCGCTTGCCCCGGGGTCATAGGCGTCTTTCGCAAGCGCGATATCGAGCAGCGCGCCCAGTATGCCCCGATGGGTCTCGAGGAACTTGCTGTCGACGCCCGGAAGGTCCACTTGGCGCAGGTAGATATTGGGGTGTGGGCGGGCTGCGATCCAGGTCACGACAGCGAGCAGGCGCTCCCAGATACCCGCCAAGTCGAGGGCGCGCAGGGGATGGTCCGCGAGCCACCCGAGTAGTTCGGGCCGGGTTTCCCTGGTTATCGTAAGCAGGCGCCCGAAGGCGCGGGCCTCCGCGGTCTTGTGAATGAGCGTGAGCGCGTCGTCCAAAGTATCGATCCAGATCTCGCTTGGGACTTCGTTCGCGCCCAGCGTCCGATGGCGGGTGGCACGCATGACGAGGCGCACGCACGGTAGGGCGCGCAGCGTGGCGGCCCAGGCGCGGACCTCCTCGAAGCGATCCGCCATCTCCCGCGCCGAGGGCGTCCTGCATGGCGCTCTCATGGGGAAATCGGATCGGCCGGTGACGAAGGACGACAGGAGTTCGCCCCGCGCCCAGCGCCGCATCAGGTAAGCGTGCACCTCGTCGGGCGCAGTCCAGCTCATCCCGTGATCCGCGCCTTCTCGGCGCGATATTCCTCGATCGTGAGGTTGCGAAGCTTCGACGCCCGGCCCTCTTCGTTGTGCACGAAACCCACGCACGACACGAAGGGTTCGATGATGTGGATTTTCTGCAAGGGCGTCACGATCAGGAGTTGGAGGTTCAGTTCGCGGAAGAGCCGCAGCCCGTACTGAGCGGACTCGTCGGACCCGCGCCCGAAGGCCTCGTCTATGACCACGAAGCGGAACGAGCGTGACCGGGTGGCGCCCCATTCAAGACCGAACTGATAGGCGAGGCTCGCGGCAAGCACGGTGTAGGCGAGTTTCTCTTTCTGCCCCCCGGACTTGCCGCCCGAATCCGAGTAGTGCTCGTATTCGCTTTGATCCTCGTGCCAGCGCTCGCTCGCGGCGAACACGAACCACGCGCGCACATCGGTCACTTTGGTTGTCCACCGCCGGTCGGCCTCCGACTGGCCCTCGCGCCCGCGAAAGCGTTCTATGATGCGTTTGACCTGCAGAAACTTCCCTTCGGAGTACTGGCTGTCGTCGCTGCCTGTGAGCGTCCCCTCCGTGCAGGCGCGCAATTCCCCTTGGAAATCGCGGATCTCGGCATCGGTCGTGCGTTCAGCCTCGAGGACTATGTAGCGCCCGGGGTTGTAGTCGATCTTGGTGAGCGAGGCGTTGACCCGGTCGATGCGCTCTTTGATCAGCTCGCGTTCGCGGGCGAGCTGCGACTGAAAGTTCGCGACCTCGCGTATGGTGTTTTCATTCAGGAGCTCCTTGAAGCGGGCCTCGAAGCCCGGGAGTCCGTCGGCCAAAAGCTCCTCGAGCATCTTCCGGTATTCGAAGCCCGCCTCGATGGCGGCATCGACATCGGCGGTCTCGAGCTTGTAGGTCTCCTTGTAGGACGCCATAGCCTGAATCACGGCATCGCGCAGCGCGGCAAGCCGCCTCGTGCAATCCCCCGCGCGTTTCCCGATGGCCGAACGCAGCGCGTTTTCGTAGTTTTCGCAGGATTCGAGCGTGAGGGCGTGCGCGCCCAGGGCCTCGGCGCGCACGGTATCGATCTGGTCGAAGGCGGTCGCGTGCTGCGCGAACTGCGGCTCGTCCAGGACCGCCTGGACCGTTTGCCGCGCGGTCGTCGTGTCGGCCCTTTGTTGCTCGCATTTGGCGCGCAGTTCGCGCTCGGCGTCGATGCGGGTCTCATGGCTTTCCCGTTCGGCCGCCACCTCTTTGAGTCGCGCGGTGAGCTGCTTTAGGGTGTCGGAGGCCGACTCGAGCCTGTGCCTTTCATCCTCGAGCGTGGCGATCTCCGCCGCCTGGGTCCGCCAATCGAGTTCCCGGAAGTCGCGGTATTCCTCCAGACGCGTCAGGGCGGCGAGCCGTTCTTTCAGCGTACCGTGGGCAGTCTGGGTTTTGGCGAGACCTGCGGCGTGGCTTGCGATCTCGGATTCGAGGGCGCTTGCGCGCGCCTTCAGTGCGCTGATCTTGGCGGCGTTGCTCCAGCCCAAGATGTAGCGGCTGCGGTCGTCCAGGCGGTGACGATCATCTTTTTCGTGGCGATCGCCGGGGGTCTTGATCTGCCCCGCGCGGGTCAGTGCGCGGGTCTCGCGCTGGAATTGCTCATACGTGGTGCAGCAGGCGACGTCGAAGCGCTGTGCCACCTCGCGTTCTAGCCACGCGTAGAAGGGCGAGTCCGGCCGGATCTCGAGTTTGCGTGCGAGCGAATCCGGATGCAGTTCGGCGGGGGTGTTGCGGGCGGCCTTGCGCACTCGGAAGTAGACGATGCGCCCCTTGAGGTCGGTCTTGTCGACCCAGCGCGCCACATCGGCGTAGTGGGCGTCGGGCACGAGCAGCGACAGGCCGAAGTTGTGGAGCAGTCGTTCCGCCGCCCCCTCCCAGGTCGACTCGTCGGCGCGCACCTGCAGGAGCTCGCCTGCAAACGGCATCTCGTGTTCGGCAAGGGCGAGCGCCCGGCACAGCGCCGCGCGGATCATGGCGTGCCGCGAGTCGATGTTGCTCTGTCTTGCCTGCAGGTCTTCGATCTCGGCGGTCAACGACTCGTGGGCGCCGCGCGTCTCGCGCAGGGCCATGGCCTGTTCAGTCAGGGCATTCTGAAGCGAGGCCTCCTCGGCCGCCATGTCCTCGGTCAGGCGCGCGAGGCGCGCGCGTTGCGCAACGAATGCGGTTTCGTCGGTCGCCGCAGGCTCGCTGATGGCCTGACACCATTGCTCGTAGTATCGGGCCTTGGTCTCGCGCGTGGCGCGTTCATGCCCCTTGCGCTCGATCTCCTGGGCGAGCCGCTCCAGGCGATCCCCGCCGTTTTCGGCAATGTGGCGCTTCAGCTCATCCTCGGTTGCACGCAGGGTCTGGCGGGTCTCGGCGAGACGGGCAATGGCCCGATCGCGTCGCCCCCATTCGTCTTCCAGCCGCGCGAGGCGTTTGTCGAGGAGTTCCGCCTTCAGGCGCGCGAAGTAGGGGCGCACGGCCTCGCGCGCCGCCTCCCAGGCGGCGAGTTCACCTTGAAGGCGCGCATGTTTGTCGAGGCGGGCTACGAGCGGCGTCAGAAGCTCAATTTGGCCCTTGGCCTTCAGGACCGCCTCGTGGGCACGATTCAGGTTATCGAAGTGATCGATCAAGGCCTGGATGCGTGGCGCCACATCAAAGGGTTCGAGCATGTGCTGGCGCACGAAATCCGTGAGATTGCCTACCGACTTCATGGAGACCGTCTGATGGAAGAGTTCGAGCGCCTGTTCATTGTCGATCCCGAAGCGCCGGCGGAACCACGCCCCATACGGTGGGAAGCTGTCGAGGACCTCAATGCCCTGGCCGCGCAGGCGTTTGCGCAGGGTGTTGATGTCCGATCCGAAGCGCGCGAAGTCCACCGTGATCGACAGGGCCTGTTCGGCGCCCACATAGAAGCGCGCCGGCTGTCCCTGCGCATCCTTGATCCAGAAGACCTGGGCGAGCGTCACGGTCTGGTCGTAGGCGGCGTTATGGAAGACCCCGAGGATGACTGAGTAGGTGTTGTGGTCACGCAGGGCGATAGGGCGCGCCGACTGGCTTGCCTCGCCGCGCTCCGACTTGTAGTGGCCGAGAACATAGGAGCGCAGCGAACGCTCCTTCGCTTCCGCGCCCGCCGCTTTGTTGTAGGCGACGCGATGGGAGGGCACGAGCAGCGTGGTCACGGCGTCGACCAGGGTCGACTTGCCGGAGCCTATGTCGCCGGTCAGGAGGGCGTTGCGGCCGTCAGGCTCGAGCGACCAGACGCGGGCATCGAAGGTGCCCCAGTTGAAGACCTCGAGACGTTGAAGCCGAAAACCCGAAAGGCTGTCGTCCCCGAGAAAGTCGAGGCTCAAGGTCTCGGGAGCGCCGCTTGGGCCTTTTCTTTCAGGCGTCATCGGCGGATGCTTCCTGCGGGGCGGCGAGATGGGCCTTGTAGGCGGCCAGGTTCTCGGCGAAATCGGCGAGCCATTGGGCGTCGACGAAGGCCTTCAGGATGCGGCGCACTTCATAGGCGGCCGGCCCCGCGCCCGTGGCGGGCTTCAGACGGCGCAGGAAGCCCAGGTCTACGATACGGTTCACATGGGTCTCGATCTGGTCGATGCGCCGGGCCTCGTTCGCGGTCTCCGGCAGGAACACGCGCACGAGTTCCACGATCTCGTCGCGCGTCATCACGAGCTTCACGTCGCCGCCGGTGGCATCGAACTCGGCCAGGCGCTTGCGCAAGAGCGCAAGCAGCAGGCTCACCGGGAATGACAGCGGCCGGCGTGCGACGAGCCGTCGGAGTTCGCCTTCCTCGGTGTCGCGCGAGCGCAGGAAGGCGTAGCCCTCGGATTCATCGACCACGAGATCGAGTCCGAGCACCCCCATGTAATCGCGCACACGCGCCTGCAGGCTCAAAAGGGCATTCCAAAGCGGCGCCTCGTTATCCTGGTAGATCACGCCCTTCAAAAGCGGGATCACGACCGCCGAGAGCTCCAGGCCTGTTTCCTGCTGTTCTTCGCGCATCCTAGTTTGAGTCCTATCTCACGAAAATGACACGCGGTAGGCGCGCCCGCCGCTCCCGCTCTTGCCCGTCCGCCTGCACGCTACGCCATCGGACCGCGTCCGTCACGTCCTCGTCTATGCACGCCTTGGCATCGGTGGCGGCGAGATCCAGGTAGGCTATGAGTTCGGCAAGCCCGTGGCGCAGGGGGTGTATGTCGCAGACCTCCCGCAGGGTGACTTGCGAGCGGTTCTGTAAGGCCTGGCGCACATGGCGCGCAAGCTCGGCCCGGTCGATGACGACCTGGGCATACAAGGCCCTGTCGTCCATGTCGGCAAGCCCCGCATCAATCGGGGTGTCGGCGATCGCGGGCCGCACGGGCGGAGTGTACAGGCGCCGCTCAAGGGGCAGGTCGACCGCGGCGCCGCTCTCGGGCAGACTCATGACCGCGCCCTCGGGCGGCGTTTCGCGCAGATCCAGGGCAAGCCCTTCGATCTCGCGCAAGAGGTCCATGATGCGGCGATTCTCGAGCCACGCGCGATCATCGAGGAAGCGGCGCAGCTGCGAGGACAGCTGCGCGACCGTGCGCTGCGTGTGCTCGCCGGCGGCAAGCCAGTCGTAATGGATGCGGCGGATGCGTGGGTCGGGACCCAAGTCGCGGATCGCGGGCAGGGCCAGGATATGGCCGAGCAGGCGGGTCAATTCCTCCTCGCGGGCGCTCGACATGAGGAAGTCGAAGAAGGCACGGAAGCTTTTGCCCTCGTCGGAGTCCGTGATGGAGTCGCGTTCGCCCAGTATCTCCTCGAGCAGCGCCCCCTTGGAGCCTTCCCAGAGGGCGATGCGTTCCCGCACGCGCCGGTCGAGCTGACGGAAATTGTGTTCGACCTGGCGGAAGTCGGAGAGCAGTTCACGGGAGAGTTGCGCGAATTGTTGGAAGCGATCCTTGAGGGCGCTATCCTGAAGCAGCGGAACATCGCCTTGCGCGATGCGCGCCATCTCCGCGTCGATCTCGTCGCGACGCTTTTGCAATTCGGCCAGGCGCACGGCCGGGTCGGTCTCGCTGCCTTCGCTCATCTGTCTTAGCAGGGTAAAGAGCGTGAGCAGACGCGACTCGGTGCCCACGAAGGTGCGGGCCGCGAGCGTGCCAAGCCAGGTAATGGCCTTCTCGGCGCCCGGTGTAAGGTCATACTGGGCCTCGTCCGACTGCGCGGCGTAGAACTTGCGCAGCCAGCCCTTCTCGGCCGCGGCCCAGTCGTCGAGATAGTCGCGCGCCGCGCGCGGAAAGGTCTCGGGCCCCAGTTGCCGGCGCAGGCCATAGAGCTCGTCTTCCAGGGCCTCGGCGAGGTCCGCGGCATCGATGGCGCGCCGGTTGGGCCTCACGAACACGCGCTCGAGGAAGCTCGCCACGAGCGGCGCGTGGTCGGAGCACAAAAGACGCCAAGCCGGATGGTTTTGGCGCAGCAGGTTCAGGGTGGTGTAGTCGAGGGCCATGGGAGAATCATTTTAGCGCGCTGGGACGGCCTTCGGATACACGCCGCCAAGCAAGTCCGGCTCGGGGACTACCCAGCAGTGCGGAAGCGGGGAGGCGCTGGACCAAGGCCGGCTGTCGCGGATCCCTTATCCCCGCAACGCGCATCGATTTTGCCCGACCAAAAAGGATCTGGGTGGCGAGTGGTTGCGAGGGATGAGGGGCACCTCGCGGAAACGGGTCCCTTGCGGGGCGGATCCCCTCCGGCGACAGGCAAGGCGTCTTGCAAGGACCGCCATAGGAAAGAGATCAGGGGAGGGGCGCCAGGCAAAGGCCGCCGTCGCGCGGCGTTTCGAACCCCGCACGACACGCATCGAGCGGTTCCCGGAAAGGGTACGCCCGGCTTCAGGGCGGGCGAGGATCCAGGAGTAAGGCTCGGTCGGGGCCCGCCTGACACCCTGCGCCCACACGCTTTCCTAGTCTCTCCGCAAGGAAGTCTGCAACTTCAGTCGCGGGTTGCTTTATTTGGGATATGTCTAGAAGAGAATCCTGTTGACATGATCGAATGGCGGTCGGACCATCTCGTCTGACGGGTGAAATGGCGTTGCGCGACACGTCGGGATGATACCGGCCTCGATGACCGGTCCCGGCATGCGCCGCACCATCACGGTGACAGGCTCTGGGCCTTGGATCGGTCCGACGCGCCCGGCGGGGGCGGCGCGCGCGAGGGCCGTCGATGCTCGCAGGGGTCGGGAAGGGCGTGCGTCCTTCAGCGGATCACATAACTCATGAGGGGGAGGAAGAGGCATGAACGCGAAAGAAGCGATTGTGACGTGTTATAGAAAGAGCTTCACGAAAGAGGGGCGGGCGAGTCGATCGGAGTACTGGTGGTTCCTTCTCTACACCCAATGCGTCGCGGGGGCCGTTGTCGTTCTCGGCCAGCACGTGAAACGATC